>LUOO01000040.1 GCA_001626765.1 Maritimibacter sp. REDSEA-S28_B5 | reverse complement strand
AACCGGAAGAATGTGATCACCATCCTGATGTCGATCGAACTGATGCTCCTGTCGGTCAACATCAACTTCGTGGCCTTCTCGTCCTATCTGGGCGATCTGGTCGGACAGGTCTTTACCCTCTTCGTGCTCACCGTGGCCGCAGCCGAGGCCGCCATCGGCCTCGCCATCCTCGTGAGCTTCTTCCGCAACCGCGGCACCATCGCGGTCGAAGACGTCAACGTGATGAAAGGCTGATCCGAGATGCTGACCATCATCCTCTTCGCCCCCTTGGTGGGCGCGCTCATCGCGGGCTTCGGCCACCGGATCATCGGCGACAAGGGCGCGCAGGTCACCACGACCGCGCTTCTGTTCCTCGCCGCCGCCCTGTCGTGGATCGTGTTCTTCACCCATGACCCAATGGTGGTCGAGCGGGTTCAGGTGCTGCGCTGGGTGGAAAGCGGCAGCCTGTCGACCGACTGGTCGATCCGGCTCGATCGCCTGACCTCGATCATGCTGATCGTGGTGACGACGGTCTCATCGCTCGTCCACCTCTATTCCATGGGCTACATGGCGCATGACCCGCAGTTCGAGGGCGTGAGCTACCGCCCCCGGTTCTTCGCATACCTGAGCTTCTTCACCTTCGCGATGCTCATGCTCGTAACGTCGGACAACCTGCTCCAGATGTTCTTCGGCTGGGAGGGCGTGGGCGTCGCGTCCTACCTGCTCATCGGGTTTTACTACAAGAAACCCTCGGCCAACGCGGCCGCAATGAAGGCCTTCGTCGTGAACCGGGTCGGTGACTTCGGCTTTGCGCTCGGCATCTTTGGTCTCTTCATGCTGACCGACAGCATCCGTTTCGACGACGTGTTCGCGGAAACCGCCCGGCTCGCCGAAACCGACATCCATTTCCTGTGGCAGAACTGGAATGCGGCTAACTTGCTCGCCTTCCTGCTCTTCATCGGCGCGATGGGGAAATCGGCGCAACTCTTTCTCCACACATGGCTTCCCGACGCGATGGAAGGCCCGACCCCGGTGTCGGCGCTCATCCACGCCGCGACCATGGTGACGGCGGGCGTGTTCCTCGTCTGCCGGATGTCGCCGCTCATCGAATACGCCCCGCAGGCGCAGATGATCATCGTCGGCATCGGTGCGATCACGGCCTTCTTTGCCGCGACCGTGGGTCTCGTCCAGAACGACATCAAGCGCGTGATCGCCTATTCGACCTGTTCGCAGCTGGGCTACATGTTCGTGGCCGCAGGCGTCGGTGCCTACCCGGTCGCCATGTTCCACCTGCTGACCCACGCCTTCTTCAAGGCGATGCTGTTCCTTGGCGCCGGTTCCGTGATCCACGGGATGCACCACGAACAGGACATGCGGAACTATGGCGGCCTGCGCAAGAAACTCCCGCTGACCTTCTGGGCCATGCTCATCGGCACGCTCGCCATCACCGGCGTGGGGATTCCGCTGACCGCCATCGGCTTTGCCGGGTTCCTGTCCAAGGATGCTATCATTGAGGTGGCCTATGCGGGCACCAATGGTGGCGTGGCCTTCTGGCTCCTCGTCGTGGCGGCGCTCTTCACGAGTTTCTACTCGTGGCGGCTCATGTTCCTGACCTTCTGGGGCACGCCGCGTGGCGATCACCACACCCACGATCACGCCCATGAAAGCCCCGCCGTGATGACGATCCCGCTGGGCGTCCTCGCCATCGGCGCGATTTTCTCGGGGATGCTGGGCTACAACGCCTTCTTCTACAAGCACGACCAGATGAACGCCTTCTTCGGCCTGCCCGAACACCATGTCGAGGCGAGCGAAGGGCATGGCGAGACGGCGGGCGAGGGTGAGGCCGGTACGGAAGCGCCCGCTGCCGAGGGTGACCAAGCATCCGCCGGCGATCATGCGATGGCCCAGGGTCACGCTCCGCAGGGCGCCGTGTTCTTCGCCCCCGACAACACCGTGATCGACGACGCGCACCACGCGCCCACATGGGTCAAGCTCTCGCCCTTTATCGCCATGCTGATCGGGCTGGGCACCGCCTATGTCTTCTACATCGTGAACCCGTCGCTGCCGCGCAGGCTCGCCGAGAACCAGCCGCAGCTCTACCAGTTCCTGCTCAACAAGTGGTATTTCGACGAGATCTACGACTTCCTCTTCGTCCGTCCGGCCAAGGCGCTCGGGCGCATCCTGTGGAAACGCGGGGACGGCGCCGCCATCGACGGGGCGATCAACGGGGTCGCCATGGGCATCGTGCCGTGGTTCACGCGGCTCGCGGGCCGCTGGCAGTCCGGCTACCTCTTCACCTACGCCTTCGCGATGGTGCTCGGCATCGTCGTGCTCGTGACCATCATGACTATGACCGGCGGTGCGAACTAATGAACAACCTGCTTTCGATCATCACCTTCCTGCCGGCGGTCGCGGCGCTGATCCTCGCGCTGTTCTTGCGCGGCGACGACGCGGCGGCGCAGAGGAACGCCAAGTGGCTGGCACTGGCCGCTACCACGGCGACATTCCTGATTTCGCTGGGCGTGCTCTTCAACTTCGATCCTTCCGACACCGGTTTCCAGATGGTGGAAGAGACCGAGTGGCTCATGGGGCTGAAATACAAGATGGGCGTGGACGGGATTTCCGTGCTCTTCGTGATGCTGACCACGGCGCTCATGCCGATCACCATCGCGGCCTGCTGGAACGTGACCACGCGGGTCAAGGAATACATGATCGCCTTCCTGCTTCTGGAAACGCTCATGCTGGGCGTGTTCATGGCATTGGACCTTGTGCTTTTCTACCTCTTCTTCGAGGCGGGGCTCATCCCGATGTTCCTGATCATCGGGATCTGGGGTGGGGCGAACCGGATCTATGCCGCGTTCAAGTTTTTCCTCTACACCTTCCTTGGCTCGGTCCTGATGCTCGTCGCCATGGTGTATATGTTCCAAGAGGCCGGGACGACCGACATTCCCACGCTTATGCGCCACAGCTTCGGGTCCGAGACCTTCAACCTGCTCGGAATCCAGATCGTGGGCGGGGCGCAGACGCTGCTGTTCCTTGCCTTCTTCGCGAGCTTCGCCGTGAAGATGCCGATGTGGCCGGTCCATACCTGGCTTCCGGATGCGCACGTTCAGGCACCGACCGCCGGTTCGGTCGTGCTGGCCGCAATCCTCTTGAAGATGGGTGGCTACGGGTTCCTGCGGTTCTCGCTGCCCATGTTCCCGGTCGGCTCCGAGACACTCGCGACCTTCGTCCTCTGGCTCTCGGCGATAGCCATCGTGTGGGCCTCGCTCGTGGCCCTCGTGCAGGAGGACATGAAGAAGCTCATCGCCTATTCCTCGGTCGCCCACATGGGCTATGTCACCGCCGGTATCTTTTCGCTGAACCAGCAAGGGCTCGACGGCGCGATCTTCCAGATGATCAGCCATGGCTTCGTCTCGGGTGCGCTCTTTCTGTGTGTGGGCGTGATCTATGACCGGATGCACACGCGGGAAATCGACGCCTACGGCGGGCTGGTGAACCGGATGCCGGCCTATGCGATGATCTTCATGTTCTTCACCATGGCCAACGTGGGCCTGCCGGGCACGAGCGGTTTCGTGGGCGAGTTCCTGACCCTCGTCGGCATGTTCCAGGCCAACACCTGGGTCGCCGCCATCGCCACGACCGGCGTGATCCTGTCGGCGGCCTATGCGCTCTGGCTCTACCGCCGCGTCGTCATGGGCGACCTGATCAAGGAGAGCCTCAAGTCGATCACCGACATGACCGCGCGCGAGAAGTGGATCTTTGCACCGCTCGTCGCGATGACCCTGATCCTCGGCGTCTACCCGGCGCTGGTCACGGACATCATCGGCCCCTCGGTCGAGGTCCTGCTCGATAACTACAACGCCGCGCTCCCGGCGGATGCCGCGACTGATGTCGCCGCCGCACATTGAGGACGAACAGATGATTTCGAACGACCTTCAATCCATCTTCCCGGAACTGGTGCTGGCGATCTACGCCATGCTGGCACTGGTCGGCGCGGTCTACACGGGCAAGGACAAGCTCACGGGGATGGTGACCTACATCACCGCCGCCGTCATGGCTGTGCTTGCCATCTGGATCGGCTCGGGCACCTACGGACCGGATCAGGCCTTTGGCGGCATGTTCGTCAACGACGCCTTCGCGCGTTTTGCGAAGGTGGCGATCCTCATTGCGGGTGCCGCCGTGCTCGTCGCGGGCAAGGAACCGATGGTGAAGCGCGGTCTCGACCGTTTCGAGTATCCGATCCTTATCGCGCTGGCGACGGTTGGCATGATGGTCATGGTCTCGGCCGGTGATCTCATGGCGCTCTACATGGGTCTCGAATTGCAATCGCTCGCGCTCTACGTGGTCGCTGCGATGAACCGGGACTCGGTCAAGTCCACCGAAGCCGGGATGAAATACTTCGTTCTCGGCGCGCTGTCTTCGGGTCTGCTGCTTTACGGGGCGTCGCTCGTCTATGGCTACGCGGGCACGACGATGTTCTCGGGCGTGATCGCTGCCGTGCAGGGCGAACCCTCCATCGGTCTGCTCATCGGTCTCGTCTTCGTCATCTCGGCGCTGGCATTCAAGGTCTCGGCGGTGCCCTTCCACATGTGGACCCCGGATGTCTACGAGGGCGCGCCGACGCCGGTCACCGCGCTGTTCGCGACCGCGCCGAAGCTGGCCGCCATGGGGCTTTTCGCCCGCGTGCTGTTCGATGCCTTCGGCGGCGTCGTGGCCGACTGGCAGCAGATCATCGCGTTCATCGCGGTGCTGTCGATGTTCCTGGGCGCCATCGCGGCGATCGGCCAGACCAACATCAAGCGCCTGATGGCCTATTCGTCGATCGCGCACATGGGCTTTGCGCTCATGGGGTTGTCGGCGGGCACCGCCTACGGCGTGCAGGCGATGCTCGTCTACATGTCGATCTATCTCACCATGAACGTGGGCACCTTCGCCTTCATCATGTCGATGGAGCGGGGCGGCAAGCCGGTCACGGAAATCGCGGCGCTCAACCAGTTCGCGAAAGCCGAACCGCTGAAGGCGCTTGCGATGCTCGTGCTTCTCTTCTCGCTCGCCGGTGTGCCGCCGATGGTCGGCTTCTTCGGCAAGCTCTATGTGCTCAACGCCGCCGTGGACGCGGGACTTACGTGGCTTGCCATCGCCGGTGTGATCGCGAGCGTGATCGGCGCTTATTACTACCTGCGGATCGTCTACTTCATGTATTTCGGCACGACCGAAGGCGACGTGCAGACGCCCATGGCGCCCGCCGCATGGCTCATGCTCATGGGGTCTGCCGCGATCATGCTTCTGGGCGTGATCAACCTTTTCGGGATCGAAGGTGCGGCGGCGACGGCGGCACAGGCGTTGGTCAACTGATCAAGAGACCCAAAGGCGACACACGCACCCGGTCCGATGGGCCGGGTGTCTGTATGTGAAGGAGGGGAGCATGGCGAACGACTGGCCCCAAGGCTACGGCTACCTGCCACTGGACACTGTGGATTCGACGCTTGACGAGGCCGCGCGCCGGTTCGACAGCCTCGCCGGACCCACATGGATCACGGCGAAAACCCAGACCAAGGCGCGTGGACGGCGGGGCAGGGCATGGGCCAATCCCACCGGGAATTTCGCAGGAACGTTGGTGCTGCCGCGTCTGTCAGACCCCGCAACGGCGGCCTTGCGCAGCTTCGTCGCCGCCGTCGCGCTCGACGAGGCCTTCGTGACCCTGACCGGGCGCGCGGAGTCCTTTGCGCTCAAATGGCCCAACGACGTGCTTCTGAACGGGGGCAAGGTGGCGGGTATCCTGCTGGAAAGCGTGACACGGCAGGGCAGGCTCGCGGGCCTGTCCATCGGGATCGGGGTGAACCTGGCCCATGCGCCCGAAGCCGCCAGCCTCGAACCGGGCGCGCTGCCGCCCGTGTCGCTGGCGCAGACGACCGGCACCAGCGTCAGCCCGGAGGACTTCCTCGAGGCGCTCGCCCCCGCCTATTCCCGCCGCGAGGAACAGTTCACCACCTACGGTTTCGCGCCGATCCGCGAGGCCTGGCTCGCCCGGGCGGCAAGGATCGGGGAGGTCGTTACGGCACGTCTGCCCAGCCAAGAGATCACCGGCACCTTCCGCACGGTGGACGAGGCCGGGCAACTTGTCCTATCAACGCCGGGTGGGGATCGCCGCATCGCAGCGGGCGACGTGTTTTTCCAAGGCTGACCGAGGGGACGCCATGCTTCTGACCATCGACTGCGGCAATACCAATACCGTCTTCACGCTCTGGGAAGGGGAAGAGAACGTCTGCACGCTGCGCACCTCGACCGCGCACCAGCGCACGGCGGACAGCTATTGGGTCTGGTTCTCGACCCTGATCAAGCATCACGGCATCACCCCCGATGTGGAGGGCGTGATCATCTCGTCCACCGTCCCGCGCGTGGTTTTCAACCTGCGGGTCTTTACCGACCGCTACTTCAACCTGCGCCCCCTCGTGGTGGGCAAGCCCGAGTGCCTGCTGCCCGTCGATGTGCGGGTCGATGCGGGCACGGCCGTCGGCCCCGATCGGCTGGTCAACACCGTGGCCGGTTTCAACCTGTGCGGCGGCGACCTGATCATCGTGGATTTCGGCACCGCGACCACCTTCGACGTGGCCGACAGCGACGGGGCCTATATTGGCGGCGTCATCGCCCCCGGCGTGAACCTGTCGCTCGAGGCGCTGCACATGGCGGCGGCGGCGCTGCCCCACGTGGACATCACCCACCCGGACAAGGTCATCGGCACGAACACCATCGCCTGTATGCAATCGGGGATCTTCTGGGGCTATGTCGGCCTCATCAAGGAAATCTCCTCTCGCATTCAGGACGAACATGGGCGCAAGATGAAAGTCATCGGAACCGGCGGCCTCGCCCCCCTGTTCCAGTCTCACGCCCCCGTCTTCGACCACTTCGAGGACAGCCTCACCATGCAGGGGCTCAAAATCATTTACGAACACAACAAGGCACAGGGTAACGTATGAGCAAGGACCGACTGATTTATCTCCCCCTCGGTGGCGCGGGGGAGATCGGGATGAACGCCTATGTCTACGGCTACGGTGCGCCGGGGAAGGAGCGGCTTATCCTCGTCGATCTCGGCGTGACCTTCCCGGACATGGAAACGACGCCGGGCGTCGATCTGATCATGCCCGACGTGGCCTGGCTCGTGGAAAACCGCGACCGGCTGGAGGCCATCTTCATCACCCACGCCCACGAGGATCACGTGGGCGCAATTGGCCGGCTGTGGGAGCATCTGCGGGTGCCTGTCTACACCCGCGTCTTCACCGGCTACCACGCCGCGCGCAAGATGGAGGAGGCGGGGCAGAACCCTGACGAGATCCATGTGGTCGGCGCATGGCCCGAGGTGACCGAGGTCGGGCCCTTCAAGGTCGCCTTCATCCCGATTTCGCATTCGATCCCTGAAAGTGCAGGATTGGTCATCGACACGCCGGCGGGGCGCATCGCCCATTCCGGCGACTTCAAGATCGACCTTGAACCGGGGGTGGGCGAGGCCTTTGACGAGGCGCTGTGGAAAGAGGCGACCGGTGGCACCGTCAAGGCGCTGATGTGCGATTCCACCAACGTCTTTTCCATGAATCCGGGCCGCAGCGAGGCGGGCCTCGTCTCCGAGATCACCAAGCTCGTGGAAAGCCAGCCGCATATGGTGGTGGCGACCACGTTCGCCTCCAACGTCGCACGGGTCAAGACGCTGGCCGAGGCAGGGCAGGCGGCGGGGCGTTCGATCTGCCTTCTGGGCCGCGCCATGCGCCGGATGATCGACGCCTCGATGGAAACCGGCGTGCTGACCGACTTTCCCAAGCTCATCACGCCCGAGGATGCCCGCGACGTACCGCGCGAGAACCTCATGCTCATCGTGACCGGGTCGCAGGGCGAACGCCGCGCTGCCACCGCGCAACTGTCGCGCGGCAAATACCTTGGTCTCGAGATGGCCGAGGGCGATACGTTCCTGTTTTCCTCCAAGGTCATTCCGGGCAACGAACGCGGCGTGATCCGTATCCTCAATGCGTTCTCCGAGATGGGCGTCGACCTGATCGTCGATGATGACCGCTACCACGTTTCGGGCCACGCGAACCGCCCCGACCTTGAACGGATGCACCGCATCGTGAACCCCGAGATCGTGGTGCCCATGCACGGCGAACACCGCCACCTGCGCGAACATGCCAAGGTGGCCATCGCGAACGGCTTTCAGTCCATCGTCGCGGTGAACGGCGCGATGGTCGACCTGACCGGTCCCGCGCCGAAGGTGGTGGAGCATGTGGAAACCGATCGCACCTACCTGGACGGATCGAAACTAATCGGGGCGCTGGACGGCATCGTGCGCGACCGCATCCGCATGGCACTCAATGGCCATGTGATCGTGAACGTGATCCTGGAGGACGACGCGCCGCTTGGCGAGCCTTGGGTCGAGCTGATGGGCCTGGCCGAGATCGGCAGTTCCAAGGCGCCGCTCGTCGACGTGCTGGAAGAGGACCTGAACCAGTTCCTCATGCGCGCCAAGGACCGGACGCTGGCCGATGATGATGCGCTGGAAGAAGAGCTGCGCAGGATCGTGCGCAAATCCTCGCAGGACGAGATTGGCAAGAAGCCGGAGGTGACCGTGATCATCTCGCGGCTCGAGGCCTGAGGCGAACAGGTTCCCAAAGAGAGAGGGCGGGTCAATGACCCGCCCTTTTTCGTGGGAACTGGCGCTGTCAGTCCGACATCCGCTCCTCAAAGCTCTTTGCAATGAAGCCGGGGAGGTGGTCGCCCATGCCTGTCGGGGTATTGCCGCCTCGGTCGTTGTTCCGGTCGCGACGATCGTTCCGATCGCTGCGCGATCGGCTGCTCCCACGATCCTCGCGGGGCTGCTGGCCGACGTCCTGCTTGCGGTCCTCCTGCTTCGGCGTCTCTGCCTTGGCATCCGCTTTCGCCTCGACCTTGTCCGCAGGTTTCTCGCCACGATCCGATGACTTGCGCGACCGCGACGGTTTCTTGTCGCTCCGCTCTCTGCGATCCCCACGCGCCCCGCGCTCGTCCTCGTTCGAGGCGGGCGCGTTGCCGAGCGGGTTTTCCATGAGCGGGATGTCCTTCTCGATCAGCCGCAGGACCGCTTCGAGGTTCTTCTCGTCGCGCGGCTCGCAAAGCATGATCGTGTGACCCTTGCGTCCGGCGCGACCCGTGCGGCCGATCCGGTGGACATAGTCCTCGGCGTGGCTCGGCACATCGTAGTTGATCACGTGGCTCACGTTTGGAATGTCGAGGCCACGGGCCGCCACGTCCGAGGCACAGAGGAACCGGATGGTGCCGTCACGGAAGCCCTGAAGCACTTCCATACGCTTGGATTGCTCGAGGTCGCCGTGGATCGGCTGCGCGTTGTAGCCATATTTCTGCAGCGACTTCGCGGTGATATCCACGTCGGTCTTGCGGTTGCAGAAGATGATCGCGTTGGTGCAGGCCTCGCCCTCGGCGTCGATCACCGCGCGCAGGAGCGCCCGTTTTTCGGACCCGGCGGTTTCGCGGCGCTTGGCCTTGAACTTGATCAGCCCCTGCGTGATCGTCTCGGACGTCGTCGCCTGCCGCGCGACTTCGATGCGGGCGGGGTTCGACAGGAAGGTGTTGGTAATCCGCTCGATCTCGGGCGCCATGGTGGCCGAGAAGAACAGCGTCTGGCGGGTGAAGGGCACCAGCCCGAAGATGCGCTCGATGTCGGGGATGAATCCCATATCAAGCATCCGGTCGGCTTCGTCCACAACCATGATCTGCACCCCGGTGAGCAGCAGCTTGCCGCGCTCGAAATGGTCGAGCAGACGTCCGGGGGTCGCGATCAGAACATCGACGCCCCGGTCGATGAGCGCGTCCTGATCCTTGAAGCTCACGCCGCCGATGAGCAGCGCCTTGGTCAGTTTGACGTTCTTGGCGTAGATGTCGAAGTTCTCGGCCACCTGCGCGGCAAGTTCGCGCGTGGGGCAAAGGACGAGCGAGCGCGGCATCCGGGCACGGGCGCGGCCACGGGCCAGCTGCGTGATCATGGGGAGCGTGAAGCTCGCCGTCTTGCCGGTGCCGGTCTGGGCGATGCCCAAGACGTCGCGGCCTTCCAGTGCAGGGGGGATCGCGCCCGCCTGAATGGGGGTCGGGGTTTCATACCCGGCCTCTTCGATGGCCTTGAGAACCTTGGGGTTCAAGGAAAGATCTGAGAATTTGGTCAATGGCTGCCTTTCGGATGCAAGTTACGGCTCTATGGCCGCATTGCCCCGCGCGGCCCGGTTCGACCGGATTGCCGAACATTCTGTGAAAAAAGGCCATAGACCTCCTTGCGGAAAAGGTCAAGAAAACAAGGGAACAGCCTTGGCCGCCCCGCGTTTAGTGATTTCAACGAAAGGAGCGTGACATGATCCGCAAACATGGGTCCGCCGAATGGCAGGGCAGTCTTCAGGAAGGTAACGGCACGATTTCCACCCAGTCGGGTGTGCTCGATGCGGTGCAGTATGGTTTCAACAAGCGATTTCAGGACGAGCCTGGCTCGAACCCCGAAGAGCTGATCGGCGCGGCCCACGCCGCCTGTTTCTCGATGGCGCTGTCCAACATTCTGGGCGAAGACGACATCGTGCCTGAAAAGATCGAGACGAAATCGACCATCTCGCTCGACATGTCGGACGGGCCGAAGATCGTGAAGGCGCATCTCGACGTGACGATCAAGGCGCCGGGCGACAAGGACAAGGTGATGGAAGCCGCGAAAAAGGCGGAAAAAGGCTGTCCGGTGAGCCAGCTTCTGAACTGCGAGATCACGATGGACGCGAAAGTCCTGTAATCCCTGCGATTTCGACGGAAATGGAAAACCCCGCCGGTCACGCCGCGCGGGGTTTTTTGTGCGTAAGGCTCAGTCTCAGACCGGCGGAAGCTCGTCCGCCATGTCGGGATGCCCCTTGGCCATTCCCTGAAGCCGCGCCCAGAAGAGCGGATTGCCGTGCCCCTCGGGCGCCAGCGCGCCAAGCGCCATGGCAAAGCGGGGGGAGGTCGCCGCCGCTTCGATTTGCGGGAGCAGATCTGGGCCTTGAGTGGCGAAAAGCTCGGTCATCGGACCGGCGGCGATGAGGCCCAGGTCCTCGGGCGTCTGCGCCTCTGCCACGAGCGCCTCTTGCACGGCGAAGGACAGCGCGGGATGATCGGTGGCGAGCACGGTGGCGAGCACGGCGGTCCAGACCTCGGGGTGAGCCTCGAAATCGTCGCCTTCTGCCTCGTCATCCTCGGTGTCGCGCAGGAACATGAGGAACCGCTGGGCGAAGCGATCCATCGGCAGGTCGCCGGGGGGCAGGTTGTCTTCGGGTTGGTCAAGGGCTTGGGCCACGAGGGCGCGGGGGATGCTTTGTGTCATGCGTCCCCGCCTATCACGGGTCGGTAGCCCGCTGCCAGCGTCGCGACCGTGGGGGCAGGCGTGAGAACGGTGACGCTTCCCGTCGGGCGAGGACGGGCGGCACCATAGACCCCTGCGGCATAGGGCAGGGCATCGCTGTTTCGAAAGACATGCGGGATGTCGTCGATCAGGACAAAGGTGCCGGCGGGCAAGATGTCCGCCGCCGCAGGGTAGCGCACTTGTGCCCGCGTTCGCGACGTGACCCGCGCGCCATGAAGTGTCCGGTCGATGTCGGCCAGCGCATCCGTTCCATGCACTGCCTGCCATGCCGAACGGAACGACGCGAGGGCGGCGCGGCGACATTCCCCACAGGGCCGGTGTCCGGCGGCCAACGCCACGGCCTCGTCGGTGAAGAAAAGTTCGGTGTATCGCCCCGGTGCCATGACCCACCGGCGGCGCTCCTTGAACGCGGTCACGCAGCAGACCCAGGCCTTGTGACGCCAGCGCGCAGGGCCTAGCCGCCCCTCGTCGTCATGCAGGATGCCGCGATTGCCCATGAGGCCGCCGCGAAAGGGCAGGGCGACGATCTCGCCGGTCGGGAGCACGCGGTTCTGTCGGGTCATGGGGCGAGCGTGGCGCAGTCCGCAGACCCTGCCAAGCCGGAACCTGCGCTTATTCCCCGTGCAGTTCCTTGGTCGCGGTGAGCTTGAGCGTCGGGTAGTCGCGTTCGACCCGGTCGATGTCCCACTGGAGCCGCGTCAGGAACACCGGGTCGCCGTCATTGTCGTGTCCGATGTGCTGCTTGTTCGCGTTAATGAGCTTTTCGAGATCCGCCTTCGGTCCGGAAATCCAGCGCGCCGAGGTGAACTGCGACGCCTCGAAGCGGACCGGGATGCCGTATTCGAGTTCAATGCGTGAGGCCAGAACCTCGAACTGAAGCTGGCCGACGACGCCGACGATAAAGCCCGAACCGATGTTGGGCTTGAAGACCTTGGCCGCGCCTTCCTCGGCGAATTGCATGAGCGCCTTTTCCAGATGCTTGGCCTTCATCGGGTCGGTCGCGCGCACGCCTTGCAGGAGTTCCGGCGCGAAGCTCGGGATACCCGTCACGCGCAGCGCCTCGCCCTCGGTCAGCGTGTCGCCGATGCGCAGCTGGCCGTGGTTCGGGATGCCGATGATGTCGCCCGCCCAGGCCTCTTCGGCAAGCTCGCGGTCCGAGGCCAGGAACATCACCGGGTTGGTGATCGCCATCGGCTTTTTCGACCGGACATGGAGCAGCTTCATCCCGCGTTCGAAATGGCCGGACGCCAAACGCACGAACGCCACGCGGTCGCGGTGTTTCGGGTCCATGTTGGCCTGCACCTTGAACACGAAACCGGCCACTTTCGTCTCGTCCGGCGCGATCTGGCGCGGCTCGGCGCTCTGCGGCTGGGGTTCGGGACCATAGGTCGCGATGCCGTTCATCAGTTCCTTCACGCCGAAGGAATTGATCGCGGAGCCGAACCAGATCGGCGTCATCTGCCCGTTCATCACCTCGTCGGGGTCGAGTGCAGGCAGCAGCTCTCGCGCCATCTCGATCTCTTCGCGGAGTTTTTCCAGCAGATGCGCGGGGACGTGCTCGGCGAGTTTCGGATCGTCGAGCCCCTCGATGCTGATCGACTCGGCCACGCGGTTCCGGTCGGCGCGGTCCATGAGTTCGAGCCGGTCACGGAGCAGGTCGTAACAGCCGAGAAATTCGCTCCCCACCCCGATGGGCCAGGAGGCGGGCGTGACGTGGATCGCGAGCATCTCCTGGATCTCGTCGATGATCTCGAAGGTGTCGCGGCTCTCGCGGTCCATCTTGTTACAGAAGGTCAGGATCGGCAGGTCGCGCATGCGGCAGACCTCGAACAGCTTCTGGGTCTGGCTCTCCACCCCCTTGGCCCCGTCGATCACCATGACGGCGGCGTCCACGGCGGTCAGCGTCCGGTAGGTGTCTTCGGAGAAATCCGAGTGGCCGGGGGTATCGACGAGGTTGAAGCGGAACTTGCCGAAGTCGAAGGACATCGCCGAGGCCGAGACCGAGATACCCCGGTCCTTTTCCATCTGCATGAAGTCCGAGCGCGTGCGCCGCGCTTCGCCCTTGGCGCGCACCTGACCCGCCATCTGGATCGCGCCGCCGAAGAGCAGAAATTTCTCGGTCAGCGTGGTCTTGCCCGCATCCGGGTGCGAGATGATCGCAAAGGTGCGGCGCCGCGCGATTTCCGGCGGCAGGGCGGGGCGGTTGGGGGCGACTTGGTCCAGCATGGCGCGGATATATGGCGCGGCGCGGGCGAGGTCCAGCGTTGCGAGCGGCGCGAGGCGGCCAAAGCCGAAAGGGGCACCCCGACGGAGCGCCCCTCGCGAAGGGGCCAGCGTCCCGTCGACCCCGAACGCCGTAAACGGTCTCAGTCGATCGGCGCGATCGACACCGGCTCGATCTCGGTGCCGGACGTCACCGAACGGATCACCACGTCATTGCCGACATTGAAGCCGCGCAGCGTGGACGAGCTGTCGAAGTCATAGACGCCACCGGTCGAGAGGGCGATGATGCCGTTCGACGGGTTGATCGCCGTGATCGTGCCACGTTCGGTGTCGGCCGAAGCAACACCGGCGGTCAGGGCAATGGCGGCGGCGAGGGGGAGAGCGTAGCGTTTCATCTGTGAAATCCTTTCAAGTCGTGTGTCGGCCCATCCGCGGTTCGCGGATCGGGCCTTGGGAGGAGGAGAGTGATCCTTGGCGGATCACCCGAGGGAGGTCGGTGCCGATCAGTCGACCGGAGCGATCGACACGGGGTGGATCTCGGTGCCTTCGTTCACCAGACGGACCTGCACCTCGTTGCCCACGTTGAAGCCGCGCAGTGCCGTGTTGCTGTCAAAGTCGTATTCGGCGCCGCTCGACAGGGTCACCTTGCCGGCGCCCAGGTTCATCGCGGTGATGGTGCCCTGATCCATATCGGCGGCGGCGATGCCGGCGGTGCCGAAAGTCACGAGTGCGGCAAGGGGAAGCATGATCGTTTTCATTATTGGTCTCCTTTTTGGGTCGCCCTGTCAGGCGGTTAGGGTGTCTGGCGGCGGCGCGACCCTGTCGCTCCGTCGCCTTGAACACCCGTGTAACGCACCCGATCCGCAGTCCCGTCGGAGCCGTCGCACACGTTCGAACACGGACGGGAGAGCGGCCGTGAGGTGAAAGTGACCAGTGGTCACGTGCATTGCGCGCCGGGGCGTCTCTCGCGCAGGGGGGGCGCGTGACACCAGTGTCCCGGGGCGCTTCGGGCACCACTTCGCTCCCGGAACCCAAGCCTTGTGCCCGGCGTTGCGGTCGCGACGGCGCATGTCGGGCGAGGCTCTTCGGTAAGCTTTATTCCGCGAAGACACGACGGCCAGGCCCGGACCCGCAAAGGACCCACGACGGAGGTGCGACATGGCTGCCAAATCATCGGCCAGGACCAAGGCCAAGACGACATCGGGCGGCGAGGACGAACCCGGACCCTCGATCAAGGCCCCCGAGGTCTACGAGGCCCTGCGCGACAAGGGGATGAGCAAGGAAAAGGCTGCCCGCATCTCGAATGCGCAGGCTGATCCGGACCGCGACCCGGCCAAGAAGGGCGGCAAGGCGCCCCCTTACGAGGAGTGGACACGCGATGACCTGTACGACCGGGCCCGCGAGATCGGCATCAAGGGGCGCTCGGGCATGACCAAGGCGGAACTTATCCGATCCCTCCGGTCTCATTGACCGATGCGCCGATTCCGGGGCAAGGTGACGCGACTCTCGGCCCGGGGTCCTGTGGTCCGGGGTCTGCCACGGAAAAAAGGGAATCCCATGTCTATCGGCAAAACTGCTCTGGTGCTCGCTCTGGGCTCATTCGCTTTGTCTGGCTGCGCTGCGGTCAAACTCGGTCGCACGTTCAACGACTTCGATGACGTGAAATCCGAGGTTAACGCGCTCGACGCCACCACTTCGATGCCGACCTCCGGGTCTGCGACCTACACCGGCACCTCGCAGATCGCGGGCACCTTCGACGATTCCAACGTCGTGGTTCTGGGCGACACCACCATGACCGCGAATTTCGCCACGGCGCGGATTTCGGGTGAAATCACCGATCTCGTCGGGGCCGACCTGAACGACCGCCAGAAGCAGCGTCTCGACGACGGCAAGCTCGGCGCCTTTGCCATCGCACGCGTCGCTGAACGTGGTGACGGCTCCATCGACATCAAGGATGGCGTGATCGCGGGCAACACCTTTACCGCCGAGACCGATGGCGAGTTTTTCATGGACGGCCTCATCTACCGCGTCGGCGGCGGCATCGACGGCGAGTTCCGTGGTTCGGGCGCCAAGGCCATCGCGGCCGAGGACGGCGCGGATTTCAGCTTCTCGCGCAATGGGACCGAGGCGACGAGCGTGGATGCCGAGATCTACGCGACGCGCTGACGCGCGACCGCGGCGCGGAAGGACACTTCCGCGCCCGGCGCTTGCGGTCCGGTAACTCTCAGACCGCCGACACCCGTTTCAGCATGGCGACGGCATCCGCGCGGCGGGTGAGGTCGCTTTCGCGCAATTCGACGGCCCCGAGCGGATAGTCTCCGGGGGCGTCGAAGTGCAGGCGCCGTGCCACCTCGTCCGGCAGGGCGCTGCGCGTCGTCGTATCGACAAAGAGGCTCTCTGCCGCGATGCCCTCGGCATAAATGATCTCGTGTGCGTCGAAGAGCACCTGCACGTAGTCCACGAACCCGCCTTCGGCGCGCGTGACCGTGGTGCCGTTTACCAGAAGCCCGGCCTTGACCAGAAGCTCCCGTTGTCCGGCGCCAAGCGCATCGAGGCGCTGGTAGATGAACAGGCGGTGGTTCGGGCTGACCACGAGAGGACCGGCGTTGTTCAATGCTCCCGCCTCGATCCGGATCGGGGCAAAGCTACCCTCGGCCCGCACCGTCTGCATCCCGACCCATCGCACCTCCTGCGCTCCCGAATCGCGGGTCAGAACCCGGTCGCCGGGGCGCAGGTCTTCGACCGGCACCTGAAGCCCGTTGGCCATCGTGATGCGCGTTCCGCGCGTGAAGCTGACGCTCGCGCTTTCGGCGAACTTGCGCCGCGCGCCCTCGCGGTCGAGCGAGACGAGCGTATAGGGCAACTTGGCAGCAATGGGCGATAGTGGATGCAGATGGACCGTCGCGATCATCCCGGTCATGGCATCGACCTCGACCAGCAGGATCGCCTCGAGCGTTTCGCCAGCAGGCGACATGAAGGTCGCGAGGCTGTCCAGAAAGACGGGGGCGGTGACCGCGCCTGCCTCGGTATCGACCGAGACGGACAGATGCCCCTCGGGCGACACGGCAAGACCCAGCCGCCGGGGCCGCGCACCGGGGGCAAGTTCGTAGATGTCATCAGGGATCAGGTCGGCAGCATCCGTCAGGGCGTCGCCCTCGTTCACCCCATGGGTGACGCGGAAATCCTCGGCCGCATAGACCGTGATCTGGCGAACGGGCAGATGGCCCCTCGCGGCGGTGTCTTTCATAGCAGCAACCCCTTGCGGTGCATCCCCCACCGCAGGTCTCCAAAGTAGGACGCCGGGCACCACATGGTCAACAAAGGGTTTGGATAGGGGGCGCCGGAACGGGCGGGAGCCGACCGATTGTCGGTGTCGGGTCAACAGACGTGGAGAATGCCCCGGATTGGCGCGGCAGGGACGCCATGGCGGATGGTTTGACCTTGGGGCCAGGAGCATGGGCGAATCGCCGGGCGGGTGCTAGCGACAGTGACAGCAACAGATGGAGGAACCGATGGACTTCGGATTGAAAGGCAAACGCGCGCTGGTCTGCGCCTCGTCCAAGGGACTGGGACGGGGATGTGCCGAGGCGCTGGCGGGCGAAGGGGTGAACCTCGTCATCAATGCCCGCACCGAGGCGGATATCGAGGCCACGGCGCAGGAGATCCGAGATACCTACGGGGTCGAGGTCGTCGCTGTGGCCGCGGATGTGACCACCGAAGAGGGCCGCGAAAAGCTCCTCGCCGCCTGCGGCCAGATCGACATCCTCGTGAACAACGCGGGTGGCCCGCCCCCCGGCGTCTGGACCGACTGGGACCGCGAGGATTTCATCAAGGCGCTGGATGCCAACATGCTGACCCCCATCGCGCTCATCAAGGCGCTGGTGCCCGCGATGATGGAGCGGGGCTGGGGCCGGGTCGTGAACATCACGTCGCGCTCGGTGAAATCGCCGCTGGCGCCCCTCGGCCTGTCCAATTCGGCCCGCGCGGGGCTGACAGGCTATGTCGCGGGCACGAGCCGCCAGATCGCCCATGCGGGCGTGACGATGAACAACCTCTTGCCCGGCTCCCATGCCACGGCCCGGATCGACAGTCTCGATACCAATGCGGCCAAGGCCCAGAACATCGGTTTCGACGAGGCTCGGGCCAAGCGGCAGGCGGGCAACCCGATGAAACGGGATGGCACGGCAGAGGAATTCGGCGCCGCCTGCGCCTTTCTGTGCAGCCGTCAGGCGGCCTTCATCACCGGGCAGAACCTGCTGCTCGACGGGGGCGAATTCCACTCGACGCTATAAGGCGCGCAGGCGGAAACGCTCGGAAAGGCTCGTTCGAGGCAACGGGCTGCGGCGTCCCGTTTCGGGCGACGCCGTAACCCGCACAATCGCCTTGACGGTCGCTCAGGCGGGATGGGCGATCAATAGGTCACAGGGCGGGTTGCGCACCACGAGGGACGTGAAAGACCCAAGGGTAAAGATCGAAACCGGGCTGCGGGTATGGGCACCGAGCGCCACCAGTTTGGCGCCCTTCGCGTTGATCGTCTCAAAGAACGTCTCGCGCAGGCCACCGCTGATGAATTCGACCATGTCGCCGTCGATGCCTTCTTTCTCTGACCATTTCGCGGCTGCCATCTTGGCCTCGCTGGTCATGGCGCGGTCCATCGGGCCGCCGAGGGTTTCCATGGTGAGACCGGAAAACGGCAGGTGGACCGAGTGGTAGACCGTCACCTCCGCCTCGGGGGCGAGCGCCTTTGCGGCGGTGATTGCGGCGGCGCAGGCTGGCGAGAAGCTTACGGGGATGACCACGGGGGTGTAATCATGGTCCGCCGGATCGCGCACGAGTAGCACCGGGACCGACACGGTGCGCACCATCGCCTCCATCGTCGTCTCCCTGAGCGCGTCAAGGATCGGGCGGGGGCGATGGATCCCGAGAAGCAGCAGATCGACCGCCAGCGACGCGGCCATCTCCGGGACGATCTGCCTTGGATCACCATGAACGACGTGGGTTTCATGCACGGCACCATTGCCGTAGCTCGCCGCAAAGTCATCTATGTGGCCCGCGGCTCCTGCCAGGACCGTTTCCGCAAGAGGACCGGGAAGCGCGTCGTCCACAACGTGCAGGATGTGGCAGACCGCACCCCGTTCTCGGGCGATCCGCAGCGCCCGTTGCACTGCGCGATCCGATCGAATGGACATGTCGGTTGCTACGAGAAGTGTCTTCATCGTTCCCTCGTGTCGTGCGTTTCATGGCTGAATGATGTCAGTGTCGGGTTGGAAGGCCATCCCGTCAAGGATCGGGTGGCGGATTGCCCGCGTCTTTCTGTCGCTCGTCTTGCCTGCCCCTGACGACGCTGATATCCCGTCGCTATCCCGATGATTTCGCTCGGGTAAGAGGAGCATCATGCCGGCACCGCGCCTGGAAATCCGCAATGTGACCCGGGCCTTTGGCGGGCGTGCCGTCGTGGACGATGTGTCGCTTTCGGTCGCGCCGGGGCAGGTGACCTGTCTGCTCGGGCCCTCGGGCTGCGGCAAGTCGACCACCCTGCGCATCATCGCGGGGGTCGAGACGGTGGATGCGGGCGAGATCTTCATGGATGGGGAGCGGATCGTCGGACCCGGTGTCATGACTCCGCCCGAGGACCGGCACACCGGCCTCATGTTCCAGGATTTCGCGCTGTTTCCTCACTTGTCCGTGAGTGACAACGTGGCCTTCGGGCTCAAGGGCACCCGGACGGAAAAGCGGCTGCGGGTGCGTGAGCTGCTCGAGAAGGTCGGACTCACGCGCTACCTGGACGCCTATCCGCACGAGTTGTCGCCCCGGCCCAAGATCATGCTCATGGACGAGCCTTTTTCCGGCCTCGACAACCGGCTGCGCGACGGCATCCGGGACGAAACGCTGGCGGTCCTGAAGAGCGAAGGCGCCGCGGTTCTTCTCGTCACCCATGAGCCGGAAGAAGCGATGCGCATGGCCGACGAGATCGCGCTCATGCGGCGTGGCCAGATCGTGCAGCAAGGCGCGCCCTACAATATCTACAACGCGCCGGTGGACCGCGAGGCGGCAGGTTTCTTCTCTGACATCAATGTCATAGCGGGCAAGGTCAAGGGCGCGCTTGTGGACACGGCCTTTGGGCAGTTCCTCGCCCCCGGCCATCCGGACGGGGCCGAGGTCGAGATCGTGATCCGGCCCCAGCACCTCAAGATCGACTTCGACCGCGCCGGGGTCGGCCCGTCGCCCACCCCTGATCACGGGGTCTGGGCCAAGGCGCAGGTAGAGCGCGCGCGCTTCGTCGGGTCGGAAAGCATCGTGGAGTTCCGCATGGTGTCCGACGGCACCCCACTGCGCGCCACGATCCCCAATGTGTTCCTGCCTGCCAGGGGCACGCCGCTCTGGATCGCGATCCGGCGGGACCGCTGCTACATCTTTCCGGCCGAGACCCGGCGTATGGCGCGCGGCGGTGACCTGCGCGCCTGATCGGGGCCGATACCGCATTCGGTGACATATGCGCCTGCGTGCATTTTATTGCCGAGCGCCACCCTTTGGGGGTTTGATCTTGCCGCGATAGCCAATAAATACGGAGTGCGAAATTGCGAGGGCGGCGGGGCGCCGTCCGGTAGGGAGACTTCCAATGCTGAACAATATCGGGCTTCCGGGCCTCATCCTCATCGCCGTGGTCGTGCTGGTGCTCTTCGGGCGCGGCAAGATTTCGTCGCTGATGGGCGAAGTGGGCAAGGGCATCACGTCCTTCAAACGCGGCATCAGCGACGGCAATGCCGAAATCGAGAACGAAAAGGCCACGACTGCCAAGGACGTGACGCCCGAGGGCGAGAAGGACAAAGTCTAAGTCCGAATTTCGCCTCTCCGGCACCCCTGATTAGGCCCGCCTCCCATGTTCGACATCGGTATGAGCGAGCTCCTCCTGATCGGCATCGTCGCGCTGATCGTGGTGGGGCCCAAAGATTTGCCCGGCATGTTCCGCACGCTGGGCCGTTTTACCGCCAAGGCCCGCGCCCTGGGGCGGGAGTTTTCCCGCGCGATGAACGACGCCGCAGATGAAAGCGGACTGAAGGGTGCTGCGGACGGTCTCAAGGGCGCGTCCAACAGCCTCAAGGCCGTGTCCAATCCCAAGAAATTCGGTCTGGACGCGCTGAATGACGCCGCCGACAAGTTCGAGAAATGGGATCCTGCCAAACCCTCGGGCAAGGCCGCGTCCGACGACCCCAAGATCGCGGGTGGCAAGACCGGCGCAAAGCCGGTCGATCCCGAACGCGCAGCCGATACCGCGAAGATC
Organism: Maritimibacter sp. REDSEA-S28_B5; assembly: GCA_001626765.1. Taxonomy (GTDB): domain Bacteria; phylum Pseudomonadota; class Alphaproteobacteria; order Rhodobacterales; family Rhodobacteraceae; genus Maritimibacter. The sequence goes on along the minus strand of LUOO01000040.1, from coordinate 66,649 downwards.
CGCGAAGCCACCGAGCGCATGGGACGCGCGAAGCTGGAGCGCGATAAGGCTGCCGGGCGAAGGCCGCTCCTGCCAAAGCGCCGGCGAAAACGTCGGCCAAAACGTCGGCGAAGGCTCCCGCCAAGACGAAGGCGAAGCCGGCATCCAAGGCGGCCCCGAAGGCCACGACGAAGCCCGCCGCCAAAGCCGCTGCAAAGCCGGCTGCCAAATCGACCGCCGGCAAAGCGGCCCCCAAGAAAAAAGCTCCCGCGAAAAAGGCCGCCTCTGAATGAGCGATGTGAACGAGATCGAGGACAGCTCGGCGCCGCTGATCGAACATCTGGCCGAGCTACGCACCCGGCTGATCTATTCCGCCATCGCCTTTGTCGTGGGCATGGTGATCGTCTTTACCGTGGGCGGGCAGGTGCTCGACTTTCTGCTCGGGCCGATCGAAAAGACCATGCGCGATCTGGGGAACCCGAACCCGGTGATGCAATACACCGCGCCGCAGGAATATTTCTTTACCCTCATCCGCATTTCCATGGTCGGCGGCTTTGTCCTCGCCTTTCCGGTCATCGCGTTTCAGATGTGGCGCTTCGTGGCGCCGGGCCTCTACAAGAACGAAAAACAGGCCTTCCTGCCGTTCATCATCGCTTCGCCGGTTCTTTTTCTGCTGGGCGCCGCCTTTGCCCAGTATGTCGTTGTGCCGCTCGCGATGAACTTTTTCCTCGGCTTTGCGGACCTGCCGTCCGTCGTCACCGCCTATTTCGCGGGCGAAGAGGTGGATCAGGGCATCGACATCGTCTTTCAGGGCAAGGTGAACGAAAGCCTCGACATCACGCTCAAGATGATCATCGCCTTCGGCCTGTGTTTCCAGTTGCCCGTTCTGCTCACGCTTCTCGGCATGGCAGGGCTGGCCACCGCGCAGGGCCTGCGCTCGATGCGCAAATACGCCATCGTGGGCATCCTGACTGTGGCCGCGCTGGTGACGCCGCCCGATGTGACGACGCAGGTGATCCTTTTCGTTGTCGTCTACGGGCTCTACGAGATCTCGATTTTCCTCGTGGCCCATGTCGAAAAGCGCCGCGAGGAAAAGTTGCGGGCCGAAGGCCTGTGGTTCGACGATGACGAGGATGAGGCGTCCGCCTCCGAGCCGACGGAACAGCCGGCGCCCGAAGAGGATGACCCGCTCCTGAGAGAGTTCGACGACGAGGAAGCCGCTGATCTGGCCGACGCGCAGGACGACGATCAGGCAGGTGGCCCGGATGGGTCGGACGGGGACGACGACCCCGAGAAGAAGTCCTGATGTCGGACGAGGCACTGTCCCGAATTGCGGAGGCGTTGGAGCGCCTGTCGCCTGCACCGCTCGCCGCGCCCGATTTCGACGCGGCGGACGCCTTTGTCTGGCACGTGGATCCCGACCGGCTCGAACCCGTCGAGCGGATTTCGCGGGTGGACCTCTCTCTGCTCATTGGCATAGACCGCTCGCGTGACACGCTACTGGCCAACACGCGCCAGTTCGCGCGGGGGCTTCCTGCGAACAACGCGCTCCTATGGGGCGCGCGTGGGATGGGAAAATCCTCTCTCGTCAAGGCGATACACGGCGCGGTGAACGCGGAACATCCGGTCAAGATGGTCGAGCTACAGCGCGAGGATCTGCCCAGCGTCGGGCGCCTGCTCGCGCTCCTGCGCAGGTCTGAGCACCGCTTCATCCTCTTCTGTGACGACCTGTCGTTCAGCCATGACGACCAGCATTACAAGTCGTTGAAGGCCGTCCTGGATGGCGGGATCGAGGGGCGGCCGGACAACGTGGTGCTCTACGCCACCTCGAACCGTCGTCACCTGATGCCGCGCGACATGATCGAAAACGAACGCTCCACCGCCATCAGCCCGTCGGAGGCGACGGAGGAGAAGGTTTCGCTCTCCGACCGCTTCGGCCTCTGGCTCGGGTTTCACCCGTGCTCGCAGGACGATTACCTCGCGATGATCCGGGGCTATTGCGACGCACATGGTGTAGCAATCGACGACGACACCCTGCGCGCCGAAGCCATCGAATGGCAGGCCACGCGCGGCGGCCGCTCGGGTCGCGTCGCCTGGCAGTTCTTCACCGACCTTGCAGGCCGTAACGGCGTCGCGCTCTAGCCCGCGCGTCCGTTGTGCGCGGGTCTTATCTTCTCTGGTTCATAAATATCCAGAAGAGGGGTTTGGGGAGAGGCAGAGCCTCTCCCCAATGGATCGGATTTCCGCGTCAGCGGAAATTCGACATCACGCCAGCACGCCCTCAGCCGTGAGCCGCGATTTGCCCTTGAGGTAGGGCCGGATCGCCTCGGGCAGGGTCACCGAACCATCGGCCTCCTGCCCATTCTCCAGCACCGCGATCAGGCAACGGCCCACGGCCAGACCCGAGCCATTGAGCGTATGGACGAACTCGGGCTTCGCGCCCTGTTCGGCCCGGAAACGCGCGTTCATGCGGCGGGCCTGGAAATCGCCGGTGGTCGAGACCGACGAAATCTCGCGGTATGTGTCTTGGCCGGGCAGCCAGACCTCGATGTCATGGGTGCGCCGCGCGCCAAAGCCGATGTCGCCCGAGCAGAGCTTAACCGTGCGGTAGGGCAGGCCCAGACGTTCGAGGATGTCCTCGGCGCAGCGGGTCATCCGCTCGTGCTCGGCCTCGCTCTCCTCCGGGCGCGTGACCGACACCATCTCGACCTTCTCGAACTGGTGCTGGCGCAGCATCCCCGCCGTGTCCTTGCCCGCGCTGCCTGCTTCCGAGCGGAAGCACTGGGTATGCGCCACATAGCGGTGCGGCAGGGTCGCGCCGTCCACGACCTCGCCATTGACGAAGTTGGTCAGCGTCACCTCGGCGGTAGGGATGAGCCACCAGCCGTTCGTGGTCTGATAGCTGTCCTCGCCGAACTTCGGCAGTTGCCCGGTGCCCAGCATCATGTCCTCGCGCACCAGAACTGGCGTGATTGCCTCGGTCAACCCGTTGTCGTCCACATGAGTGTCGATCATGAACTGCGCGAGCGCGCGGTGAATACGCGCCAGCGCGCCGCGCAGCACGACGAAGCGTGAGCCGGAGAGCTTCGCGGCGGTCTCAAAGTCCAGACCGCCCTTCACGCCCGCGATCTCGTAATGCTCGACCGGCTTGAAATCGAACACCCGCGGCGTGCCCCAGCGGCGCAGTTCCTCGTTGTCGTCCTCGTCCGCGCCTTCGGGCACGTCGTCGGCCATCACGTTGGGCAGCGTCATGAGCAGTGCCGAGAGCCTGTCGTCGAGCGCCTTGGCCTCGTCGCCCATCTTTCCGATCTCGGCCTTCTTGTCGGCCACTTCGGCGCGAAGCCGTTCAAACTCCGCGTCGTCGCCCGACGCCTTGGCGGCACCGATCGCCTTGGCCGCCTTGTTCGCCGCGGCCTGCGCGGTCTCGGAGGCGAGGATCGCCGCACGGCGCGCCTCGTCCAGAGCCAGCACGTCGGACGACACGCCCGACAGACCCCGCCGCGCCATGGCGGCGTCAAAGGCTTCGGGGTTCTCGCGGATCGTGCGGATGTCGTGCATGGTCTGGGTCCTTCTGGCGCCGATGCTGTATCTCTCGCCGGGGCTTATGCCCGATTGGTTTCGGGGACGTAAAGGGGCTGCGTCCGCAGGCGCCGTCCCGCAATATCTCTGTCGCGCGTGTGACCGGCCATTGCTTGTCATCCCACCGGGCCACATATAGGGTGCGCGCCAGCAAACGAGGGCGTTCTGGCGACGCTCTGGACGGGTCAGAAACAGGGCCGTCGCCCAAGAACCGCAAGGGCCGCTTGGCCAACCAAAACAAGGGACCACCATATGTTCGTATCGCCCGCTTTCGCGCAGGCCGCAGGCGCCCCCGCCGGGGGCCTTCTCAATTCCATGCTCATCCCGATGCTGCTCGTCTTCGGGATCATGTATTTCTTCCTCATTCGTCCGCAGCAGAAAAAGCTCAAGGACGATCAGAAGATGCGGGACGCGCTGCGCCGGGGCGATCAGATCATCACGCAGGGCGGGCTGATCGGCAAGGTCTCCAAGGTGAAAGAGGGTGGCGAGATTGAGGTCGAGATCGCCGAGGGCGTCAAGGTGCGCATGACCCGTGCCGCCGTGTTGCAGGTCGTGTCCAAGACGGAACCGGCACCGGAAGCCTGACGCGCTCCGACCCATAGAACAGACAGAGCAGGGCAGGGCATATGCTGCAAATCTCGCTATTCAGACGGATCGTGATCATCGGTCTCGTCGTGCTGGGTCTGGTCTATGCCACGCCCAACCTTTTCTACCCCCGTGTCGAGACCCATAACGACGCGGTCAAGGCCATCGAGCTTGCCGGTGGGACGGCGACCGAGGAACAGGCGGCGGACCGGTCGGCCTGGCCTGACTGGCTGCCCTCGAAGCTCGTGAACCTTGGTCTCGACCTGCGCGGAGGCGCGCATCTGCTGGCAGAAGTGCAGGTCGCGCAGGTCTATGACCAGCGGATGGATTCGATCTGGGCCGAAGTCTTTCCGATCCTGCGCGAAAGCCGCGCGGTCGTGGGCACGATCCGCAAGATGCCGACTGACGACGGCACCCTGCGTATCCAGGTGGGAAACACCGACAACATCGACGATGCCGCCGAGCTGGTCCGGCAACTGGCCCAGCCGGTGATCTCGATCACCGGCACCGGGTCGACGGATTTCGTGGTTTCGGTCGAAGGCGACCAGATCGTCGTGGAACTGTCCGAGGCCGAAAAGCTCGCCACGGACGACCGCACGATCCAGCAGTCGCTCGAGATCATCCGCCGCCGGGTCGACGAGGTCGGCACGCGGGAACCGACGATCCAGCGGCAGGGCGAGGATCGCATCCTCATCCAGGTGCCGGGTCTGGGGTCAGCGGACGAACTCAAGGCGCTCATCGGCACCACGGCGCAGCTTACCTTCCAGCCAGTTCTGAGCCGCACGGGGGACGCCAATGCCAACCCCGGACCGAACAATGTGCTGCTGCCTTCGACGGATGAGGAGGGCGTCTATTACGTGCTCGAGGATCGCCCGGTCGTGACCGGCGAGGATCTTGTCGACGCGCAGCCCGCCTTTGACCGCAACGGCCAGCCTGCCGTCAACTTCCGCTTCAACCCGCATGGCGCGCGGCTTTTCGGGGATTACACCGCCGAGAACGTGGGCTCGCCCTTCGCCATCGTTCTGGATAACGAGGTCATCTCGGCGCCCCGGATCAACGAGGCGATCACGGGCGGCTCCGGCATCATCACCGGGAACTTCAACGTCGAGGAATCGACGAACCTCGCCGTGCTGCTGCGCGCAGGTGCCCTGCCGGCCGAGATGACGTTCCTCGAGGAACGGACCATCGGCCCGGAACTGGGGGCAGACAGCATTCAGGCGGGCAAGATTGCGGCCATCGTCGGCTTTGTCGGCGTGATCCTGATGATGTTCGCCTCCTACGGGCTCTTCGGTGTCTTTGCCAACATCGCCCTCATGATCAACGTGGGGATGCTCTTTGGCCTTCTCTCGGCCATCGGGGCGACGCTCACGCTGCCCGGGATCGCGGGGATCGTGCTGACGATCGGTATGGCGGTCGACGCGAACGTGCTGATCTTTGAACGTATCCGGGAAGAAATTCGCAACGGGCGCGGACCTGCGCGGGCCATCGACCTGGGCTATGAAAAGGCGATGAGCGCCATTCTCGACGCCAACATAACCACGGTGCTGACCGCCGGTATCCTGTTCTTCATGGGCTCCGGGCCGGTCAAGGGCTTTGCCGTCACGCTCCTCTTCGGGATCGTGACCTCGGTCTTCACCGCCATCTTCGTGACGCGCCTCTTGGTCGTCATCTGGTTCGAACGCCGCCGTCCGAAAACGATCGAGGTCTGACATGCGTCTCAAAATCATACCCGATGTGACCAACATCGACTTCTTCGGTCGCTCCCGCTACACGCTCGGCCTGTCCGGGGTGCTCTTCGTCCTGTCCATCGTCGCCTTCTTCGCTTTCGGGCTGAACTTCGGCGTCGATTTCAAGGGCGGCACCTCGATCCGGACCGAAAGCCCGGCAGCGGTGGACGTGGGTGCCTACCGCGACGCGCTGACGCCGCTCGATCTGGGCGACGTGTCGATCACCGAGGTTTTCGATTCGACCTTCGGCGCGGACCGCAACGTAGCCTCGATCCGTATCGGCGCACAGAACGCGGACGAGGCGATCACGCCCGAGCAGATTGCCGAGGTGCGCACCGCCTTGAACGCCGTCGACCCCGAGCTGACCTTTGCCGCCGTCGAAAGCGTCGGGCCCAAGGTGTCGGGCGAGCTGATCTGGACGGCGGTCGAGGCGGTTCTGGCCGCCATCGGCACCGTGCTCGTCTATATCTGGCTGCGCTTCGAATGGCAGTTCTCGGTCGGTGCCGTGCTTGCGCTCGTCCATGACATCACGCTGACCATCGGAATCTTCGCCGCGCTTCAGATCCGCTTTGACCTGGCCATCATCGCGGCGCTCCTGACCATCGTGGGTTATTCGCTGAACGACACCGTGGTCGTCTTTGACCGGGTGCGCGAGAACCTGCGGCGCTACAAGAAAATGGACCTCAAGGAGCTTCTGAACCTCTCGATCAACGAGACGCTGGCGCGCTCCTTCATGACGTCCTTCACCACGCTGATCGCGCTCATCTCGCTCTTCGTGCTGGGCGGCGACGTGATCCGTGGCTTCGTCTTTGCGATGATCTGGGGCATCGTGGTCGGGACGTATTCCTCGACCTTCGTGGCCTCGGAGCTCGTGCTGCGTCTCGGGGTGAAGCGCGACTGGACCAAGGCGGATGCCGAGGCGGGGACGCAGTTCACCACCGATCCGTAAGCCGCTCGTCCGACGGTAAAGAACGCCCTCCGGTCCCGCCGGGGGGCGTTTTCTTTTGGGGCTTAGCCGCGCGGAATGTCAAAGCCGGGGGCGGCCAGTTCGAAGCCCTCGAAGCGAAACCCCGGCGCAACGGTGCAGGCGACGAGGGTAAAGGTTCCCTCGCTCTGAGCCGCCTGCCAGTGATGGGCGGGCACGACATGTGTTTGGCTTCCACCTTGGGCGAGAGGAGAGAGCCGCAGGTCGCGGGCAGGGCCCATCGCATCGGCCGCCACGGAAAGGATTAGGGGCGCGCCACCGAGGTGGATCCACTGCTCATCCGCATCCACCCGGTGCCAATGGCTGCGCTCGCCCGCCTTCAACAGGAAATGGATCGTCGTGGACAGATCGCGCTCGCCCTCTGGATCAGGCAGGCGCAGGATCTCGCGAAACCATCCGCCCTCGGGATGGGGGGCCAGCGACAAGGCGGCGATGATGTCGTCGGCGGTCATGGGCGGTCTGTCCAGGCTGATCGGTCCGGGGCCGAAGGTGGCCGACCGGACAACGGCCTGCAACGGGAAAAGGCCTGGGGGTGTCGCCCGGGCCTTCGGTATTGGTCGCCTCGCCGGGGATCAGACGAGCCGGATGAGCGTGCCCCAATCGTCCTCGAAGGTTGCCGGCTGCCGCGCCCCGTCGCCGACCAGTTCGACAAAAGCAAGACCCGTCTCGTTGTACGGGCGCCGGGACGCCCCCGCGCTCATCCATTCGTTCGCGGCGATATGGTGATGATAGCCCCCGGTGGACAGAAACACCGCATCTGGCCGCTGCGAGGTGACGTCGAAACCAAGCTCGTCCTGCCACCAGCGCGCGGCCTTGCCCGCATCGCCGACCTTGAGGTGGACATGCCCGACCGAGGTGCCAGCAGGTGCCCCGGTGTAGGGCGTGGGCATCGGACCCAGTTCACCGAGGATCTCTTCGACCCGCAGGGGCAGCGACCCCATCGTGACGGTGCCGCCTGACCATTGCCATGTGTCCTCGGGCGTGTCGGCATAGATTTCGATGCCGTTGCCCTCGGGATCGGCGAGATAGATCGCCTCGCTCACCCGGTGGTCGGCGCTACCCTGAACCGGCACCTGATTGCTGATCGCCATGTGGATCCAGCGGCCCAGATCGGCGCGAGAAGGCAGGAGGAACGCGGTGTGATAGAGCCCGGCCTCGCGCTGTCCGGCGGGGCGCAGGCTGCTATCCTCGGTCAGGGCCAGAAGCCGCTGGTCGCCTGCACCCATCCAGATCGTATCGCCCTCGCGGACGATTTCCTTCAGGCCGACCGCGCGTGCATACCAGGCCGCAAGGCGTTCGGCATCCAGCGTGCGCAGGCCCACGCTGCCCACATGCACAGGCGCGGAGAGGGGTAAAGCATTGGCCGCGCGGCCCGTGACGGGCAGCGCGGTTGCGAGGGCGGCAGCGCCGCCCCCTGCGAGAAACCCGCGACGCTGCATCACAGCTCTTTCCCGATCAACCGGTCGATCGAGTATTTCCCGCCGCCCCGTGCGACGAAGGTCAGCGTCGCCGCCGCCCAGATGAGCGAGAGTTCCGAGCCGGAATAGCCCTGGCCAAGCTGGACCCAGTGAAAATAGACCGTCACCAGCAGGATCACGGTCGCGCCGGCGGCGGCGAAGCGGGTCAGAAGGCCCACGAGCAGGAACAGCCCGCCCATGAACTCGAACAGGGACAGGGCGACGGACCAGAAGGCGGCAGGGGCAAAGCCGATCCCAGCCACCATTTCGGTCGCGCCGAGCGGGTTGGTGATCTTGGGCCAGCCATGCACCATCAGCGCTACGCCGCAGATGACGCGCAGGAGCAGGTGCGAGATGGGCGTGAGCGCGTCATAGATCGGCGCGAGCTTGGGCAGGACAAGCGTTGGGCGCGTGGCCGAGGTGTCGCGGGTTTCGAGATTGGTGTTCGTATCGGTGGTGGTCATGTGAAGTCTCCATCAGGAAAGGGTCGCTCCGGGGCCGGTCAGCGGCTTCTGCGGGCGACGCAAGGGATTCGGGTCGAGGACCCGGCGATCTGGATGGAGTTAGGCGCGAGGGGGGCGTCGGTCCGGCAGCACGGTGCGCCCGTAATCCGCGCGCGCAGGCGATTCGGCCACGAGGACGATTTCCTGCGATCCTACGGAGGGCAGAACCGCCTCGGCGGGCAGGATACAGGTGCCGCAGGTCTTGGCGCCGTCCGCTTGTGCCGGCATTGGCGCGCCGGGCTGGAAACAAGCGTCGAGGCTTTCCGATGCCGTCTGCGGGCATACCGATACCGGACTCGCCAGCGCCGGCTGGAAGGCCGACCACAGAATGAGGGCGATCATCGCGATGTAGGCGGTGGGGCGAAGCATGGGGGTCCGCGGGTAGTCTCTGTCGTGGCCAAGACATACCGTCGTGCCACTGACCCGCAACCTTTGTGACAGTCCGTTCGCGCAGACGTCATGTGCGCGGCCGGGCAACAATCGGCGGGAACGCGCCGCGCAGGCGAAGCTCAGGTCGGGCTGTCCACGAAAAAGATCGGTCCCGTTCTCCGGCTTTCCCGGACAAAGTCACGGAACGCGTTGGAGGCTGCGGTTTCATGAGCGAAATCTCCGGTCAGCCGGAGCGTAAGGCCATAGTTCACCAGCTTCTGTGCAAGCTCGCCCAGAAGCCCGCTTCGCAGGTCCCAGAAGGCCGGGGCGAAGTCGTCCTTGGCCATGACCAGATCGCGCGCCTCGCTGAAGGCGGCGTTGCCGATCAGGTCGATGATGTCGTCGCGGGTTTCGATCATGGGGGCATGGTGCGCCAGCGGGGCGGTAGCGTCCATGAAAAAGGCCCGCACGAGGGCGGGCCTTTGGTCAGTTCGCGGCTCGGATCACTTCAGGATCGAACGGCCCGCGTATTCGGCCACGTCGCCCAGCATTTCCTCGATCCGGATCAACTGGTTGTACTTGGCGAGCCGGTCGGACCGCGCGAGCGAGCCGGTCTTGATCTGACCGCAGTTCGTGGCCACGGCGAGGTCCGCGATGGTCGCATCCTCGGTTTCGCCCGAGCGGTGGCTCATGACGTTGGTATACCGCGCGCGGTGCGCCATATCGACGGCCTTGAGCGTTTCCGACAGCGACCCGATCTGGTTCACCTTCACGAGCATCGAGTTCGCGACGCCCTGCTTGATGCCGTCGGCCAGCCGCGCCGGGTTGGTCACGAACAGGTCGTCGCCCACGAGCTGCACCTTGTCGCCCAGCTTGTCGGTGAGCAGCTTCCAGCCCTCCCAGTCGTCCTCGGCCATGCCATCCTCGATCGAGATGATCGGGTATTTGGCGCAGAGGTCGGCGAGGTAGTCGACGTTTTCAGCCGAGGAGAGCGATTTGCCTTCGCCCTTCATCTCGTATTTGCCGCCCTTGTAGTATTCGGTCGAGGCGCAATCCAAGGCGAGGTAGATGTCCTCGCCCGGCTTGTAGCCTGCTTTCTCGATGGACTTCAGGATGAAATCGAGCGCGTCGGTCGTCGAGCCGAGTTCGGGCGCGAACCCGCCCTCGTCACCCAAACCCGTGGACATGCCCGCCGCAGACAGCTCTTTTTTCAGCGTGTGGAACACCTCGGACCCCATGCGCACCGCCTCGCGGATGTTTTCCGCGGCGACCGGCATGATCATGAATTCCTGAATGTCGATGGGGTTGTCGGCATGTTCGCCGCCATTGATGATGTTCATCATCGGGACCGGCAGGATTCGCGCCGACGAGCCGCCGATATAGCGATAGAGCGGCAGGGCCGAGAAATCGGCGGCGGCTTTCGCGGTGGCGAGCGATACGCCCAGAATGGCGTTCGCACCCAGACGGCCCTTGTTGGGCGTGCCGTCGAGTTCGATCATCTCGCGGTCGATGGCCTCCTGATCCGTCGCGTCGAAACCGACGAGGTTCTCCGCAATCTCGCCGTTCACCGCGGCCACGGCGTCGAGCACGCCCTTGCCCATATAACGTGACTTGTCCCCGTCGCGCTTTTCCACCGCCTCATGCGCCCCGGTCGAGGCGCCCGAGGGCACTGCGGCGCGGCCCATAGTGCCGTCCTCCAGCATGACGTCGACTTCGACGGTCGGGTTGCCCCGGCTGTCGAGGATTTCGCGGGCGTGGATGTCGATGATGATGCTCATGGGAACCCCCTTGTTCGCTGTCGCGGCATTCATAGCAGGGAAGCGCCGCTCTTCAATGCAAGATCGGGGCAAGATCAGGGTCTGTTGGCGCAAACGGGGCGGGATCAGAGACCCGCGCGGCTGGGCGATGCGGCGGGGGTCACGCGCTTGAGCCTGCGCGCCGTCTGCGCCTCGCGGATGAGGGTGTAGAGCCCCGCCCCGATGATCAGGACCGATCCGACGATGGTCAACTGGTCGGGCACCTCGCCGAAGATGAAGAAGGCAAAGACGATCGCGAAGATGAGCCTCGTGTAGCGAAAGGGCGTGACGGCGGGCACGTCGCCGGTCTGCATGGCACGGGTCAGAAGGTAATAGCCCAGCATCCCGAAACTGGTCGCAGCGAGGATCATCAGCGTATCGCTGGCAAGCGGGACGATGGGCCCCTGATCGAATGCGAGGAGCAGCGCGCCCGCAGGAACCACCATGAAGAACCCCCAGGACGAGGTCTGGAAGGCATGGACATGGGCGGGCTGCAAACGTGTCGCCACGTCGCGGGCGGCCAGCCCGATAGCGGTGCCCAGACCCAGAAGCGCCTCGGGGCGGAAGCTCTCGCCGCCGGGGCGCAGGATGATGAGCACCCCGACCAGGCCGACGCCAATCGCCATCCAGCGCCGCCAGCCCACGGTCATGCCGAGGAAAAAGATCGCGCCAAGGTTCACGAAGAGCGGGTTGGCCTGCAGGAGCGCCGACAGAAGGCCCAGGGGAAGGACCATCAGGCCTATGACGAAACAGGTGGTCCCGACCACCTCGCCCAGATTGCGCACGATGATCACAGGATGAAAGAACGAGGCGGCAAAGGGCGAATAGCCGCGCCGCCACGACATGAGGCCAAAGGCTACGGCCCCGAGCGCCCCCAGCATCATCATCACCTGACCCAGAGGGACGCGTGCCGTCACCGTCTTGACCAGCACGTCCTCGGAGGCGAAGAGCGCCATGGCAAGAGTCATGAGAAGGGCGCCGCGCAGATTGTCCAACCGCTCCTCGCGCTCTGGTGTCGCAGCGTGGCCGAGATGCCGATGGGGGATGCGCCGCGGCCGGGCGCGGATTTCGTGCGCGAGACGCTGCACAAGGTTACCCGGCGCAGCGAAGTTACGGTGGCGTGGCGCGGGGGCGAGATGGCGGGATTTCTCGCGGTGACACCCGAGGCGGCTGTGCTCGACCAGCTTTTTCTCGATCCGTCGGTGTTCCGTCAGGGGATCGGACAGGCGCTGTTTGCCCGCGCCGTCGCCCGGATGCCGGGAGGCTTCACGCTCTACACCCCCACCGCCAACACGCGGGCGCGAGCCTTTTATGCCCGGATGGGGATGGTCGAGACGCGCGAGAGCCTCCATCCCGTCATGGGGCATCCGGTGGTTTATCTCGCGTGGCAACCGGCAGGTTAGGCGCGCGCCCGGATCATCTCGGCCATCGTCGCGACGGTCTTGAGGTTGCGCGCCGTCGTGGGCACGCCCAGCACGCGCTCGACCTTGGCCGCGAGTTTCGAGCGCCCGACGCCTTCAGGGGCGCGCAGGAAAAAGAGCCTGCCGTCGAGTACGAACCGTTCAGATGGCAGCGCCACGGCCTCGAGGCGCGACAGATCCGGGGCTTCGGGAGCGCGGGCGCAGAACCAGACATGCGCGGGCTTCTCGCCCGGCGCGTCGGGGGCGAAGGGGTAGGCGGCGTCGGCCCGCAGCATCTCGGCGCCCGGCAGCAGCAACACCTCGGGCCGAAAACCTTTCGTCCCGGCGATGGCCTGGGCCAGATCTCCTGCAAACCGCTCGGGGTCGATGTCGCCCGTGAAGACCGCGTTGCCCGACTGGATATAGGTCTCGATCTCCTCGGCCCCGAGCTTGGCCAGCACGGCCTTGAGGTCGGCCATGGGGAGCTTGCGGTCGCTGCCCACGTTGATCCCGCGCAGGAGGCAGACCCAGAGGTTCACAGGACGAGCTTGCCTTCCATCACGCGGACCGCCTGTCCGGTGACGGTGACCGCGCCGGGCTCTGCCTGCACATGGATCAGCGAAGGCCGGCCCATATCGTCGCCTTGGTGGATGGTGAGCGTCAGCGGCCCCTCCGCCGCGCAGAGCAGTGCGCCGAGCGCGGCGGCCGCCGATCCCGTCGCCGGGTCCTCGGGGATGTTGTCCAAGGGGGCGAACATTCGCATGTGGATCGTGCTGCCGTCACGCACATAGGCGCATTGCGCGAAATCAAGGCCCGTGGGGTAACGCGCGTGGCCCTCGCGAAAGGCAGCCACGTCGCAGACGATATCGGACAGCGCATCCCGGTCGGTTAGCTCGGTGAAGGTAAAGCCAAGCCCCAGACCGGCCATGACCGGTTGGCCGAGGATCACGCTCTCGGGCAGGCCAAGTGCGCGGGCGATGAGCGCCCGGTCCGGCTCGGCAAAGCGGTCGAGGGCGGCGCGGGTCGTGAAACTTGCCTTGTTCCGGCCCAGCGTGATCTCGATATCGCCCGCGCCCAGTTCCAGCACGAACGCCGGCCCCAGCCCGGCCTCGCCCAGAAACATAGCCGTGCCGATGGTCGGATGGCCCGCAAAGGGCACCTCCATCGTGGGGGTGAAGATACGGACCTTGGCCACGCCATTCCCTTCGGGCGGGAACAGGAACACGGTTTCCGAGAAGTTGAACTCTCGCGCAATGCGTTGCAGGTCGGCCTCGGCCACCTCGGTCCCGTTCGGGACGATCGCCAGTTGATTGCCGCCAAAGGGACGGTCGGTGAAGACGTCGTAGACGAGGTAATCGGTCATGGCGTCACGCCCTCACATCAGTTCCGGTTCGCGCCCGACGCGCATGGCCAGCCGCTTGACAGTCAGCCCCTGCACGATGATCGAGAAGATCACAACCAGATAGGTCGCCGTCAGGATCACGGTCTTCCATTCACTCTCGGGCAGCGCCAGCGCCAGCGCCACGGAAATCCCGCCCTTGAGGCCGCCCCATGTCATGATCGGAATGACGCCGGGCACGTCGTCGTCAGAAAACGGGCGCAGAACCAAGAGCGGCACCGACACCGCGACGAGCCGCGCGATGAGGGCGAGCGCCACGGCGGCAAGCCCCGCGAGCACTGTGGTCGTGTCGAAAACGACGAGGAAGATCTCGAATCCGATCATCAGGAACAGCACGGCGTTCAGGATCTCGTCGATGAGTTTCCAGAAGGCGTCCACGTATTTGCGGGTCTCCTCGCTCATTCCGTGCTTCGCGCCCACTTCGCCGATGAGAAGCCCGGCGCAGACCGCCATGATCGGGGCCGAGACGTGGAGCGCGACCGCAAGCTCGTAGCCGCCGAAGGCAAGGCCCAGCGTGATCAGAACCTCGAGCGAATAGTCGTCGATCCGGCGCATGACCCGGAAGGTGAGGTAGCCCAGCACAAGCCCCAGAAGCGCTCCGCCGCCCGCCTCGACCACAAAGAGGACAAGATAGACCACATAGCCCACCCCGTCGTTGAAGAGCGACTCGCCTGCGATCTTGGTCTCGAGCGATTTGGGCAGGGCAGCCTCCTTCAGGACCCCCAGAACCGCGACGGGATCGGTGGGCGAGATCAGCGCGCCGAAGACGAGCGCGATCATGAGCGGCATCCCGGTGATCCACGAGAACCCCACACCCACGACCAGCGTGGAAAGTCCCACGCCTATGGTGGCCATGAGAAACACCGGCAGCCACTGCGCGCGCAGGTCGTCGAGTTTGACGTGAAGGGCGCCAGCAAAGAGGAGGAGCCCCAGCATCCCCTCAAGCAGCGCGTCCGAGAAATCGACGGAGCGCACCACGGTCTGCACGGTCTCGGCCATGCTGGTCTGGGGCAGGAGAAGCTCAAGAAGCAGGATCGCGAGCGAGGCGAGCAGCGCCACGACGAGGATGCCGATCGAGCTTGGCAGTTTGAAAAACAGGTAGTTGATGGCGCCGAAAACCCCGGCCAGCACGATCAACAGCGATGCGATCTGAAGAAATTCCATGAAAACCCCTGAAACCCGATCATCGCGCCCGATCATCACGAATGCGCGATTTTGTAAGTGGTTAGCATGAGATTGTGCGGTGGCAAACAGGCTGTGACGCGGTGCCTTGGTTGACTTCATCGCATCTGCAACGTCCCTTTCCGGGCAGGGAGGCCTTCATCCATGCTTGAAAAACGCAACCTCGACAGTCTCGGGATCTCGATGCTGCTCGTGATCTCGGTGGGGCTCGGGCTCAATCACGTCGTCATCAAGCTGGTGAACGAAGGACTGCAACCCGTCTTTGCCGCCGGGCTTCGCTCGGTGGGCGCCGCGATCTGCGTCTATATCTGGATGCGGATGCGCGGGCTCAGACTCGATTTCCAGAAGGGCACAATCGCAGCGGGCTTTGCCATCGGCGTGGTGTTTTCGTTGGAGTTTCTGGGCCTGTTCATCGCCCTCGACCTCACGACCGTGACCCGCACCAGCGTGATCTTTTATTCGATGCCCGTCTGGACCGCGATCATGGCGCATTTCCTGCTGCCCGGCGAACGCCTGACACCGCTCAAGACCGCGGGTCTCGCGCTCGCCATGGGCGGCGTGATCTGGGCCATCGCCGACCGGGATGCAGGCGTCGCGGGCACTGCCAACATCTGGGGCGACCTTGCCGCGCTCATGGGGGCGCTGGGCTGGATGGGGGTGGCGATCCTCGCCCGTGTCACGACGCTCAATCGCGTTTCGCCAGAGATGCAGATGTTCTGGCAGTTGCTTGTGTCCGGGCCGATCCTGTTGGTGGCGTCGCTTTTCTTCGGCCCCTTCATCCGCGACATCGTGCCAATGCATTGGTTGGGACTGGCCTATCAGACGGTGCTCATCGCGGCGGCGGCCTTTCTCGCGTGGTTCTGGCTGCTCAATCGCTACAAGGCCTCGGCCATCGCGAGCTTTGCCTTCCTGACCCCGATCATCTCGGTGGGCCTTGGTTGGCTCGTGCTTGATGAACCGATGTCGGCCTCCATCGCGCTCAAGCTCGCGCTGGTCGCTGTCGGGATCGTGCTGATCAACCGCCCGCCGAAGCGGCGCGTGGCGCGGCCGCACCCGGCAGAGTGAGGTTGACCCAGACCGGCAGGTGATCCGAAGCGATACGTGTCAGTTCCGTGGCCATCACGCCCTTGTCGCGCAATTCGATGTCATGGGTTAGCGCCACCCGGTCAAGCATCGCGGTGGGGCGCAGGGTCGGAAAGCTCGGCCCCGGCAGGTGCAGGTGGAAATCGGCCCCCAGCTCCTCCATCCCGCCGAGCTTCGACCATTCGTTGAAGTCGCCCAGAATGGCCGTGGGCATCGCGTTTTCAGAAAGGATGCTGCGAAGTTGGCGCAACTGGCCGTGACGGTGACGGCGCAGAAGGCCAAGGTGGACACCCACCACGCGGAAATGGTCCTCGATCTCGACCGCGACAGCGCCGCGCGGCTCGAAGAACGGTAGGTCGATCCGCGTGCAACCCGTGATCTCGACCCCCCGTTTCACGAGCACCGCATTGCCGTGCCAGCCCAGCGAAACGTCGTTCACGGCCAGGGGCGCAGGCACGAAATCGCTGTGATCCAGGATCATGCGCGGCGGCAGGGCGGCAGGGCGTTGGCCAAGACGCCGGTCGGCCTCCTGCAAGACCACCACATCCGCATCGAGCGTGTTGAGCACGTCCAGGATCCGGGCCGGATCGCGGCGGCGGTCCCGTCCAACCGCCTTGCGGATATTGTAACTCGCAACTTTCATGTCACCCTCATAAGGTCCTTTTTCAACGCAGGGAACAGGATGAAGTTCAGGGGCATTTCACAGTCATGTTCATGCGTCGTCACTCCTTGGTCACCTATGCCGTCTGGGCCGTGCTCGTCATCGCGAGCCTCGCGGCCTTTGTCCTGCGCGACTACATGATCGGGGCCGTCGGCCTTGCCACCCTCGCGCTGACCATGGCGCCCGCCTATATGGCCGAGCGGCTGCACCTGCGCATCCCGGTCTATTTCTATACCGGAATCGTGCTGTTTCTCTTCGGCACGATCTTCTTGGGCGAGGCCTACAAGTTCTACGACCGGTTCTGGTGGTGGGACATGGCGCTGCACGGCGCCTCGGCCATCGGGTTCGGCATCGTCGGCTGCGTGCTTACGCTGCTCATGTTCGAGGGCGACCGTTACGCGGCACCGCCCTATGCGGTGGCGGGGATTTCGTTTTCCTTCGCCGTCACCATCGGCGTGGTGTGGGAGATTTTCGAGTTCGCGATGGACCAGACCTTCGGCACCAACATGCAGAAATCGGGTCTCATGGACACGATGGGTGATCTCATTGTCGATTGCGTCGGTGCGGGCGTCGGGGCCGCGATGGGCTATGCCTTCCTGCGCTGGCGGATGCGCGCCGGGCCGATGGGCGTCATTGCCGAGTTTATGCTGAGAAATCGCCGGTTCTTCCGGCGGGGCAGCGAGCAGCTCGTTCAGGACGAGCGAGGAGAAACCGACGATGACCGTGAAGGGCGGGCTTCGAAGCTGCGCCAGCAGATCAGGGCGCTCGAGGCGGAACTGTCCGAGTGTGAAATCCGTGTCGAGAAGGCAGAAGAAAAGGGTGAAAAGGCCGGGGGAAACGAGGCTACGCCCGCCTGACGACAGGCTTGAGGGCCTCTCTGATCAGGTGCCGCAGAAGGTGCGCAGGACCCGTTCCGCGGGCTTGGGCGGGCGGGCATAGTCCTCTGTGAGGGGCCCGTCTTCGTAAGGACGCGCCAGAACCTCGTTCAGCCGTTCGAAGGGCGTGTAATCGCCCGCCACCGCTGCCTTGATCATCTCTTCCACGCGGTGATTGCGCGGGATCACGGCGGGGTTCGCGGCCCGCATTATGGCCGCCGTATCGCCTGGCTCGCGATCCAAACGCGCCTGCCAGTCAGATGCCCAACTGTCCCAGGCACCCGTTTCGGTCAATTCGCCCGACGCATCGCCCTTGGCCAAAGCCCGGAAGGTATTGGTGAAATCCGCTTGCCCCGAGGCCATGCGACCGAGCAGCCCCTGGATGAGCGCGCCGTCGCCGTCCTCTGCGGTGACGAGGCCAATCTTGGCCCGGAACAGACGTATCCATTCGGCCCCGAACAGATCGGGAAAGCCGTGCAGCACCTCTTCGGCCTTGTCGATGGCGGCGTCGCTGTCCGTGTCGATGAGCGGGAGAAGCGCGGTAGCGAGCTGCGCAAGGTTCCAGATGCCGATGTTGGGCTGGTTCTGGTAGGCATAGCGCCCCTGCTGGTCGATCGAGGAAAACACTGTCGCCGGATGATAGGCATCCATGAAGGCGCAGGGGCCATAGTCGATGGTCTCGCCGGAAATCGCCATGTTGTCGGTATTCATCACCCCATGGATGAACCCCACCGACATCCACGCGGCGATGAGTTTCGCCTGCGCCTCGGTCACCGCTTTGAGTAGTCCAAGCGCGCCATCCGCCTCGGGGTAATGTCGCGCGATGGCGTGTTCGGTGAGGAGCCGCAACGCCTCGGTATCGCCACGCGCGCCGAACGCCTGAAAGCTGCCCACCCTCAGATGCGACGAGGCCACGCGCGTCAGGATCGCGCCGGGCAGGATCGTTTCGCGGACCACGTCCTCGCCGGTGGTGACGGCGGCCAGCGCCCGCGTCGTGAGGATCCCGAGCGCATGCATCGCCTCGGACACCACGTATTCCCGCAGGACCGGGCCGAGCCATGCACGTCCGTCGCCGCCACGGGAAAAGGCGGTGCGCCCTGCACCCTTCAACTGGATGTCCCGCCGCTTGCCGTCCACATCGACCACTTCTCCCAGAAGCAGCGCGCGACCGTCGCCTAGTTGCGGCACGAAATTCCCGAACTGGTGGCCCGCGTAAAGCTGCGCGAGCGGTTCGGCACCCTCGGGCACGGCGTTGCCCGCAAGCTCCTCGGCGGTCAGGCTGTCGGGGTCGATGCCAAGGCGCGTCGCAAGCTCCCGGTTGACTGCGAACAGACGCGGGGCGGGAACAGGAACGGGGGCCTGCTTGGCATAGAACTGACCGGGCAGGCGGGCGAAGGAATTGTCGAAGGCGGCTTTCATGCCACAGGAGGTAGGCACCCTAGGGGAGCCGTGCAAGCCGCTGGGTGAGAAGCGTGAAGAAGCCGTCCGCGTCGATGTCCCCCATGAAAGTGGCATTCGGAGCTCGATCGGTGACCCCCCACCAGTCGGCCACCGTCATGCCCAGCGTCAGGTCGGACTGCGTCTCGACCTCGACGTTGATGAATCGGCCCGTGAAAAGCTCGGGCGCGAGCAGATAGGCGATTACGGTCGGATCATGCAGCGGCGCACCTTCGGAGCCGTATTTCTCCTTGTCGAAGCGTTCGAAGAACTCGGTCATTTCCGCGGTGAAGGTGCCGGTGCGATTGCCAAGCGAGCGAAAGGCGTCGTTGCGGCGCTTCGTGACCAGTGCCTTGTGGGTGAGGTCGAGTGGCATGATCGTGATCTTCACGCCAGATTTCAGAACGATGTCAGCGGCTTCGGGATCGACGTAGATGTTGAACTCGGCCGCCGGGGTGATGTTGCCCACCTCGAAATAGGCCCCGCCCATGGCGACGATTTCGGCCACGTTGGGGATGATGTCGGGGGCCTGGCTGAACGCTTTGCCGATGTTGGTGAGCGGGCCAAGGGTGGCCAGCGTCACCTTGCCGAGGGGCTCGGTCCTGAGCGTCTCGATGATGAAATCCACGGCGTGCTGGGACTGGAGCGCCATCTCCGGCTCCCACAACTCCGGCCCGTCGAGGCCGGTACGCCCATGGACGTGCTCCGCCGACACAAGCGGGCGCGTGAGCGGCGCGTCGCAGCCCGCGAACACTGGCGTTTCGGGCCTACCGGCCACCTCGCAGATGATCCGAGCGTTCTTGGCCGTCAGCGGCAGGGGCACGTTTCCCGCCACCGCCGTGATGCCCAGAACCTCAAGCTCGGGCGAGGCGAGGGCGAGAAGGATAGCGACCGCATCGTCCTGACCCGGATCGGTGTCAATTATGATTTTACGAGCCATTCGAGCCTCTTACGCGGCGAGTTCCACCCAGATCGGCACGTGGTCCGATGGTTTGTCACGCCCCCGAACCTCTTTGTCGATCTGGCAGTCGATGAGCAGGTCGGCGCATTGCGGCGACAGCAGGAAATGGTCGATGCGGATGCCGTCGTTGCGCTGCCAGGCGCCGCGTTGGAAATCCCAGAAGGTGAACTGCTCGGCGGCCTGATTGCGCGCACGGAAGGCATCGGTCAATCCCAGGTTGCAGAGCTTCCAGAAGGCGCCCCGGCTTTCGGGCTGAAACAGCGCATCCTCGCGCCAGTTTTCCGGATGCAGCGCGTCGATCCCCTGCGGGATGATATTGTAATCGCCGGCCATGAGAAACGGTTGTTCAAGCGCCAGAAGCTCCTTCGCCCGCGCCTCGAGCCGCTCCATCCAACGGAGTTTATAGGCGAATTTCTCGTCGCCCACGGGGTTGCCGTTGGGCAGATAAAGTCCGCAGATCCGCACCGAATGGCTATCGCCCATCACGGTCGCCTCGATGTAGCGCGCCTGTTCGTCATCCTCGCCGTCGCGCCCGGTGCCTGTCGCCCCCGCAAGCCCGCGCGTCACATCCTCGAGCGGGCGCTTGGAAAGGATCGCGACGCCGTTGAAGGACTTCTGCCCATGGGTTTCGACGTTGTAGCCAAGTTCCTCGAAGGCCTCGCGCGGGAAATTTTCATCGACCGACTTGATCTCCTGAAATATCACCACATCGGGCTCAGCCTCTTTCAGCCAGTCGGTCACGGCGGGCAGGCGGGCCTTGACCCCGTTGATGTTGAAGCTCGCGATTTTCATGGGCGCTCCTGTTGTTGGGGTCAGCCTAGCGGTGCGTGCCGGTCGGTTAAAGCGCCAAACCGCGTGCGATGGCGGTTCCGGCGGCATGGGCCGACGACCACGCCCACTGGAAGTTGTAGCCGCCCAGCCAGCCGGTCACATCGACCGCCTCTCCGATGACGAAAAGGCCGGGCATGTGCTTGGACATCATGGTCTTGGACGACAGACCCTCGGTAGAAATGCCGCCCAGCGTGACCTCGGCGGTGCGGTAGCCTTCGGACCCCGTGGGGGTGAGCACCCAGTCGCGCAGCGCCGCGTCGAGCGCCTTGAGCCTCTCGTCGGATTGGTCGGCAAGGTTGCCGGTGAGGTGGAGTTCGGGCGCAAGGTGATCGACGAGCCGGGCGGGCAGGTGGCGCGAGAGTTCGGTGGTCAGCGCCCGCCGCCCCTCGCGCTGCCGTTGGTCGCGCAGGATCCCGTAGAGGTCGGTGTCGGGGATCAGGTCCACATGCACCGCCTCGCCCTCTCGCCAGTAGGACGAGATTTGCAGGATCGCGGGTCCGGACATGCCGCGATGGGTAAAGAGCACTGACTCGGGAAAGGATGCGTCGTCTTTGGACACCGTCGCGCGCGCCGCCGTGCCCGAGATCGACGCGAACCGGTCACCGAAGGTAAAGGGCACGAGCGCGGGTCGCGTCTCGACGATGTCGTGTCCGAACTGGCTTGCGAGGTCATAGGCAAGCCCCGTCGCCCCCATCTTGGGGATCGACTTGCCGCCCGTCGCGAGGACGAGGTTGTCACAGGTATAGGCACCGCGCGAGGTGCTCACGGTGAAGCGGTTGTCTGCATGAGTCACGCCGGTGATCTGGGTGTCCAAGAGCACCTGCGCCCCGGCTTTCGCGGCCTCAGTCGTTAGCAGGCTTACGATCTGCGTGGATTTGTCGTCGCAAAACAGCTGCCCCAGCGTTTTCTCGTGGTAGGCGATGCCGTGTTTCGCGACAAGGTCGATGAAATCCCATTGCGTGTAGCGCGCAAGGGCGGACTTGTGGAAATGCCTGTTCTGGCTCAGGAAATTGAACGGCGTCACGTCCAGGTTCGTGAAGTTGCACCGGCCGCCACCGGAAATCCGCACCTTCTCGGCGGGCTTCGCGGCATGGTCGATGACCAGCGTATCGCCCCCGGCATGGGCGGCACAGAGAAGCCCCGCCGCGCCTGCGCCAAGGATGATCGTGCGATAATGGTGCGGTTTCGCCATCGCGTTCAGACCGGGGGAAGGGCGCGCCGGACCAATGCCACGCGTCCCATTCCCTTAGCCCAGAGTAACCAGCGCGTGACGCTTCTTGCCCGCCGACAGCTTGATCGGCGCAGCCAGATCCGCCTGCGTGATCATCAGTCCACCGTCGGTCACATCGGCGTCGTTCAGCTTGGCACCCTTGTCGGCGATGAGGCGCTTGGCCTCCTTGCCCGTAGCGGCAAGCCCCGACCGCGTGATCAGCTGCACGATGGAAATCCCGTCGCCCACTTCCTCCGCCGTCACGACGAGCGTCGGCAAATCGTCCCCGACACCGCCCTTCTCGAACACTTCGCGCGCGGTGGCCTCCGCCGTCTTGGCCGCCTCGGCCCCGTGGCACAGCGTCGTCACCTCGTTGGCCAGCACGATCTTGGCATCGTTGATCTGGTGACCCGGCAGAGCCGCAAGCCGCTCGCATTCTTCGATGGGCAGCTCGGTATAGAGCTTGAGGAACCGTCCCACGTCCGCGTCGGTGGTGTTGCGCCAGAACTGCCAGAACTCGTACGGCGACAGCATGTCGGCGTTAAGCCACATGGCCCCGCCTTGCGATTTGCCCATCTTCTTGCCGTCCGAGGTCGTGAGCAGCGGTGACGTCAGCCCATAGATCTCATGGTCCAGCACCCGGCGCGTGAGGTCGATCCCGTTGACGATGTTGCCCCACTGGTCCGACCCGCCCATCTGCAGCACGCAGCCGTAGCGGCGGTTCAGTTCGAGGAAGTCATAGGCCTGCAAAATCATGTAGTTGAATTCGAGAAACGACAGCGACTGCTCGCGGTCGAGGCGCGATTTCACGGACTCAAAGGACAGCATCCGGTTCACGCTGAAGTGCCGCCCGATGTCGCGCAGGAACTCGAGGTAATTGAGCCCGTCGAGCCATTCGGCGTTGTTGAGCATGAGCGCGGCATTATTTTGCCCTACCGCTTCGCTACTTGAGGGCATGTGGCCCTCACCATACGACAGATACTTCGCAAAGACCTGCTTCATCCCGGCAATATTCGCGTCGATCTGCTCCGGACCCAGCAGGGGCCGCTCGTCCGACCGGAAGCTCGGGTCGCCCACCTTGGTCGTTCCGCCGCCCATCAGGGTGATCGGCTTGTGCCCAGTCTTTTGCAGCCAGCGCAGCATCATGATGTTGAGCAGATGGCCCACGTGCAGCGACTTGGCGGTCGCGTCATAGCCGATATAGGCGGTCACCACCCCGTTCACCAAAGCCTCGTCGAGCGCCTGATAATCGGTGCAGTCGGCCAGATAGCCGCGCTCGATCATCACGCGCATGAAGTCCGATTTCGGGTGGTAGGTCATGGTCTTTCCATCCATTGTCTGGCGTTCGAGGGCTTTCTATAAAGCCCGCAAGGGCAGAGGGAAAGCCATGAAGACAAAGGGTCCGATCTGGGCACTGGGGGCGATGTCCGGCACGTCGCTCGACGGCGTCGATGCGGCGATGGTCGAGACCGACGGCTACCGGATCTTTGCCTTCGGCGACAGCGCCTATCAGGCCTATTCCGACAACGAAGCCGCGACCTTGCGGGCGGCCCTCGGGCGCTGGCCGGGCGAGGAGGGCGTCGCGGATGCGGCGGATGTCACGCTCGCCGCTCACCGCGATCTGCTGGGCCGCTTCCGGAACGTCGATCTCGTCGGCTTCCACGGCCAGACGCTTGCCCATGACCCGCGCGGTCGCGGCACGCACCAGGCTGGCGACGGTCAGGCGCTTGCCGATGCTCTGAACCTGACGGTGGTCTGGGACTTCCGTTCGACGGACGTGGCCCTTGGGGGCGAGGGCGCGCCGCTCGCACCCTTCTATCACTTTGCGCTCGCCAAGTTCATCGGCGCCCGCGAACCGCTCGCCTTTCTCAACCTGGGCGGCGTGGGCAACATCACCTGGGTCGATCCGTCATACGAGCGGCCCGAAGACGAGCGGGCGATTCTCGCCTTCGACACCGGTCCGGCGAACGCGCCCATCAATGACCTTCTGCAACGCCGCCGCCGTCAGTCGCATGACGAAAACGGCTCGCTCGCGGCCCGGGGAAAGGCGGACGCAGGCATCGTCGCGGCCTTTCTCGAACATCCCTATTTTCTCCGGATGCCGCCGAAATCCCTCGACCGCGACGCTTTTGACGGACTGCTGGAGGCGGTCGCGCCGCTCACCGACGTGGACGCGGCGGCGACGCTCACCGCCTGCGCCGCCGCTGCCGTCGCGCGCGGTATGGAGCATTGCCCAAGCCCGCCTGCGCGGCTTCTCGTCTGTGGTGGCGGCCGCCGGAACCGCACGCTCATGGCCGCCCTCGCGGCGCATCTGGATTGTCCCGTCGCCCCGGTCGAGGATGTTGGTCTTGATGGCGACATGCTCGAAGCCCAGGCCTTCGCCTTCCTCGCCGTGCGCGTTGTCCGCGGCCTGCCCACGTCCTGCCCGACCACCACAGGTGTTTCGGCCAACGTCGGCGGCGGCATCCTTAGCCAACCGCGTCCCTAGCTTCTCTGGTTCATAAATATCCCGGGAGGGTCTGGGAGGGCAGAGCCCTCCCAGTTGGTCGGCTTTCGGCGCAGCCGAAAGTCGAAACCACTCATCTCAGCGCGCCGCCACCAACCGC
Organism: Maritimibacter sp. REDSEA-S28_B5; assembly: GCA_001626765.1. Taxonomy (GTDB): domain Bacteria; phylum Pseudomonadota; class Alphaproteobacteria; order Rhodobacterales; family Rhodobacteraceae; genus Maritimibacter. The sequence goes on along the minus strand of LUOO01000040.1, from coordinate 42,024 downwards.
GCGAGCGCGCAGAAGTGTTCGAGCCCGATTTCCTCGGCCCGCGCCGTGGGCTTGATCCCGGCCTCTTCCAGAAGCCCCTCGACGTCGCCGCCCAGCCCCTTGAGCGATGCCCGCAACATCTTGCGCCGCTGCTGGAACGCCATGGCGGTGACCCGCGACAGAACGCCTGCGTCCGCCGGATAGCGCGGCTCGGGCAGGGCGGTCAGATGCACCACCGCCGAATGAACCTTGGGAGGGGGCGTGAACGCCTCTGGCGGCAGTTCCATGACGATCTCGGCGTCGGTGCGCCATTGCGACAGGATCGCGAGCCGACCATAGGTCTTGGACCCCGGCTTGGCCACGATACGGTTCGCCACCTCGCGCTGGAACATGAGCGTCAGGCTCTCCCACGCTGGTGGCCAGACCTTGGGCGTGAGCCAGCGGGTGAGCAACTCGGTTCCGACGTTGTAGGGCAGGTTCGCCACGATCCGGATCGGAGGCGTCAGGTGGACGAGCGGGTCGATCTCGAGCGCATCGGCGTTCACCACCTCTAGCCGTCCGGGGTAATGCGCGGAAATCTCGGCCAACGCACCCATGGCGCGGGCGTCCTTTTCGACCGCCAGCACCTTTCGCGCCCCCTCGGCCAGAAGCCCGCGGGTCAGCCCGCCGGGGCCGGGGCCGACCTCGAGCACGTCGCAGGCCGAGAGGTCCCCGGCCTTGCGCGCGATCTTGGCCGTGAGGTTCAGGTCGAGCAGGAAATTCTGTCCGAGCGATTTCTTGGCCTTGAGGTCATGGGTCGCGATCACCTCGCGCAGGGGCGGCAGCCCGTCGAGCGCGGTCATCCGCTGCTCCCCGGGCGCTGACCCGCCGCCATGTCCCGTGCCATGCGCAGCGCGGCGATGAAGCTCGTCGGATCGGCGCGACCCGTGCCTGCGATGTCATAGGCCGTGCCATGATCGGGTGAGGTGCGCACGAAGGGCAGGCCCAGCGTCACGTTCACGCCGCCCGCGAAGTCGATGGTCTTGATCGGGACCAGCGCCTGGTCGTGATACATGCAGATCGCCACGTCGTAGCCGTCCCGCGCGCGCGCGTGGAACATCGTGTCGGCGGGCAGGGGGCCGGCGATGGCCAGCCCTTCGGCGCGCAGATCGGCCACGAGGGGGGCGATCATCTCGATCTCCTCGCGTCCCATCGCGCCGCCTTCGCCCGCGTGGGGATTGAGGCCCGCGATCGCGATGCGCGGGTTGGCAAAGCCCTGCGCGCGCAGGGCTGCATGGGTTATGCGGATCGTCTTCATCAGACCTGCGCGGGTCAGCGCGGCCGGGACCTCTGACAGGGGGATGTGGATCGTGGCCGGGACCACGCGCAATTCCGGGCAAGCGAGCATCATCACCACATCGGGCGTGCCCGCCAGATGGGCGAGGTATTCCGTATGGCCCGGAAAGCTGAACCCGGCCCCGTCTTTCAATGCCTTCTTGTTGATCGGCGCCGTGGTAAGCGCGCTGGCATCCCCGGCCATGACCAGCGCCACGGCCTCGCGGATCGCGGCGATCACATGGGGCGCATGGGCCGCCTGCGCCTCGCCCGGCACGCGCGGCCCGCCGAAATCGCGGGCCAGCACCGGGACGCCTGATCCCAGCGCCCGTTCGGCTTCCCGCGGGTGGGAAATGGGCACGACCGGCCCGTCGATGTGCCGCGGATCGCCGATGACGAAAAAGGGCAGGTCGCGCCCGAGCCGTTCCCAGCCGCGCGCAATGACCTCAGGTCCGATCCCGGCCGGTTCCCCGACCGAAACCGCGATGGGTTTTACGGTCATGGTCGATGCCTAGCGGAGGTCTTCGACACGGGCCTGTGCGCGCAGGTCGGCCAGCAGATCGTTGGCCAGCGCACCGATCCGCTGGTTGCGCAACCCATCGGCCACCTGGTCCCGGCTCACGCTGTCGGGCACCGCATTGCGCCGGTTGCACAGCATCAGGAACACAAGCGCATTGCCCGACGAGGAGGTGAGCGCGGTCGACACCTCGCCCGGATCGAGTTTGGCGAGTTCGCTACGATAGGCGGCGGGGACCGATCCTTCGGGCAGCTCTTCGCGAATCAACTGGTCGGCGGGCAGGCCGCGCGCGATCGGATAGAGATCGTCGCAGATGTCGACCTCTTCGCGGATCCTGGCGGCTTCGGCCAGCGTCGCCTCGCTGCGTCCGCCCGGGATAAGGAAGGCGGCATATTCGAGCAGCGTCCCCACCTTGGTCGAGGTGATCGTCTCGCGGTCGCGCACGTAATATACGGCGACGCCGATCTCGGGCAGCATCACGGGCCGCGTGGTCCGGCCCTCGGCGGCATTGGACAGCACCGCCTGTGCCTCGGGCGGCAAGGTCGAGATGTCCATCCAATCGCGTTCGCCCTTGGTCAGGCGCGAGTTCACGATTGAGAACCGCGTCGCGGCGCGGCTGAATTCCACCGGGTCGGTGATTTGGGCCAGTCGGTCCGCCCGCATCATCGAGGCACGTTCGCTTTCCGGCGTCGAGGCGGGAAGGACGATTTCCGTCACCAGCACCTTCACACCCGGCTGCGGCTCGGCCTCGGCATAGGCGCGGTCGATCTCGCTTTCCGTGATGGTCTGACCGGAGGCCAGGAACTTGGACCGCGCCACTTCGCGCCACAGAAGCCCGGCACGCACGAACTCGCGGAAGGATTCAAAGGCGATTCCGGCCTGGGCCAAGAAGGCGGTCATCTGTTCGAGATCGAGGTTGCCGCGCGCGGCAAACTCCGCCAGCGCCTCGGTCAGGTCTTCGTCGCTCACCGTGATGTCGAGAAAGTCTGCTTCCGCAAGTTGCAGCTTTTCGCTGATGAGCTGTTCCCGGGCCAGTTCCCCGATGTCGCCGGGTGCGCCCAGAATCCGCAGAAAGGCCATGCGCTGGCTCAACTCGAACTCGGTAATCATGTCGTCGTTGACCTTGATCACCGGCGAAAACTGGCCTTGTGCCACGCCCGGTGCCGGGGTCAGCGTCAGTCCGGCCAGCGCCAGCGCAAGAAGTGCACCCCTGAAGAGACCGGCGCCGGACACCCGTGCCGATGCCTCTGTCGCCGACATCCTGGCCGTGCCGCCAAGGGTCGCGCAGAAAAGGTTGCGTCCGCGTGCCAAAGGTTGGTTCATGCCGCCCACCGTTCTTACGATCTGTTCGTCGATCCGTTTCGGAAGGCTTTCGCCTCCCCCCATTGGCCCGCACATTAGTCGGGATTTCGAGGTCATGCGAGGGGAAATCTGGCAAAATCGGCGGGTTTTGGGGATCGGTTTCCCATGATCCGGTGGGCAATGGCACCTTTTCCACCATATCTGGCCGAACGGCGTCGCTCGACGCAGGGAAGGACCGACTCGGCCATCCGCGAACCCGGCTTCGCACGGCGGCGGTGGTTGCGGGCCCCCGGCCAAGGTGATTACCTGTGCCGCGAACGCCGGGGCATGTGGCCCCGCGAACATAGGAGCAGCCATGACCGACGCGATCACACCCACCTTCACCGCCCTCGACCTCGACGCCATCGGTGGCCTCGAGGGCCGGGTGGTCGTTCTGTCGGAAGGCGGCGCCAAGATGGACAAGGGCGCGCGGCGGGTGAACCGGCTGATGCGCGGGGCGCTGGCGCGTTACGTGGAGAGCGAGGCCTTCGACAAACTGAAGCCCGGCCAGTCCGGCAGCCTCGCCTATCCCGGCGGGATGGAGGCCAAGGCGGTCGACGTCGTGAAAGTCGCGCCGCGCATGACGCCCGAGCTTGCCCGCAAGATCGGCGGCACCATCGGCACGTCGCTCACTGGCGAGACGGTGACGGTGCTGGGCGGATCGACCCGGCTTCTCGACCAGGTGGCGCTGGGCGCGGTGCTGCGCGCTTACGCGTTCGTCGATCACAAGTCCGGCGAGGCGGGCGAGGTGAAGCCGGCCGCGCTTACCTTCATGGTGAACGCTCCCGATCAATACGCGCCGCAGCTGGACGAGGTCTTGGCCGTGGCCCAGGGCGTGTTCCTGACCCGCGACCTCGTCAACGAACCCGCCAATGTGCTGACCACCACCGAGTTCGCCGCCCGCGCGCAGGCGCTCACCGATCTGGGAGTGGAGGTCGAGGTGCTGGAGGAAGCCGATCTCGAAAAACTCGGGATGCGCGCGCTGCTGGGCGTCGGGCAGGGGTCGGAAAGCCCGTCCAAGGTCGTCGTGATGCAGTGGAAGGGGGGCAAGACAGACGAAAAGCCTCTCGCGCTGGTCGGCAAGGGCGTCGTCTTTGACACGGGCGGCATCAGCCTCAAGCCCGGTGCGGGGATGGAGGACATGACCATGGACATGGGCGGTGCGGGTGTCGTGACCGGGGTCATGAAGACGTTGGCGCTGCGCAAGGCGCAGGCCAATGTCGTGGGTCTCATCGGGCTGGTCGAGAACATGCCGGACGGCAAGGCGCAGCGCCCGGGCGACATCGTCACCACGATGAAGGGCGACAAGGTCGAGATCATCAACACCGACGCCGAGGGGCGCATGGTGCTCTGCGACGTGCTCTGGTATGCGCAGGAACGTTTCGAGCCGGTCGGGATCGTGGACCTTGCCACGCTCACCGGGGCCTGCGTCATCGCGCTGGGGCACGAGAACGCGGGCGTCTTTTCGAACGACGACGACTTCTGCAAGACCTTCCTCAAGGCCGCGGAGACCGAGGAAGAGGGTGCTTGGCGGCTGCCGCTCGGTCCCGGCTACGACAAGGCGCTCGAAAGCACCAAGGCGGATTTCAAGCATGTGGGCGGACGGCCGGCGGGGGCGAGCACCGCGGCGCAATTCCTTCAGCGGTTCATCAAGGAGGGTCAGCCCTGGATTCACCTCGACATCGCGGGCGTGGCCGATCTGAAATCCGCCACGCCGCTCGCGCCCAAGGGGGCGACGGGATGGGGGGCGGGACGAGCCGCGTCTCACGTGGCTCGACGACCGGCTGTGGGAGGGGCAGGGGTTCCTGCCCCATGGCCTCGCCTCCGCGCCCCATGCGGCGGATCAGCCGATCCTGCTCACCACGGGTGCGGCAGCGAACGCGGCCACCTGTATGGTAAGCGTGGACGGGGCCGAGGTGACGCCCGAAGAGGTCACCGCCTCGGACCGCACTATGATCCTTTTCGATGGGAACGACGCCACGGCGCTCCAACGTGCCCGTGAGCAGTGGAAGGCGCTCATCGGCGCGGGGATCAAGGCGAAATACTGGTCGCAGGAAACCGGACCATGGGCGCTCAAGGCCGAGAGCAAGTGATCTGAACAATCCGGCGGGCTTCGGCGTTGGGCCACCGAAAGGAGCGCCCGATGCCACGCGACACCTCCGACCCCGCCACCAAAGCCGTTCTCTACCGCATGGTGATGCCTGAGCACATCTGTCCCTTCGGTCTGAAATCCAAGGATCTGCTCGAACGCCATGGCTACCAGGTCGAGGATCACTGGCTCGAAACCCGTGAAGAGACCGACGCGTTCATGGAGCGTCACGGGGTCGAGACCACCCCCCAGACCTGGATCGGGGAGGAACGGATCGGGGGATACGACGACCTTCGGGTGTTCTTCGACCTCGACCCGCCGAAATCCGAACGATCCGATACCTCCTATACGCCTGTCATCGCTATTTTCTCCGTCGCCGCCATGCTGGCCGGCGCACTCACCTGGGTGGCACTGGGCACGGTGATTGCGCCACGTACCGTGGAATGGTTCGTCTCGATCACCATGACGCTTCTTGCGCTGCAAAAGCTGCAGGACGTCGAAAGTTTTTCGACGATGTTCCTCAACTACGACCTGCTGGCGCGCCGCTGGGTCCGCTACGGCTATTTCTATCCGTTTCTCGAGGCGGGCGCCGGTATCCTGATGACCGCGGGTGCACTGTTATGGCTCGCCGCGCCCGTATCCATCGTGATCGGGGCTATCGGGGCCGTGAGCGTGATCAAGGCGGTCTATATCGACAAACGCGAATTGAAATGCGCCTGCGCGGGCGGCAACTCCTCGGTCCCATTGGGCTTCGTCTCGCTCACGGAAAGCCTTGCCATGTTCGGCATGGGGCTTTGGATGTTCGCGAAACTGTTCCTTTGAGCGGATTCGTGACCATCAAGCGCGCCTTACGCCTCTTGGCCCGCCAATACCCCGCTCAAATAGCTTTCCAGTCGCTTCTGAAAATCCAGAATGTCAGCGCGGTGTCGTTCGCTTCGGCGGCACCATAGAACAATGTTGCGGCTGGGAAGTTCGACCTGAAGCGGAACTTCACGCACGCCCGCCAGAACCCCGGACAAGCGGGCCAGGACTCGCGGCATGATGCATAGCGCGTCGGTTCGCTTGAGGATCTCGGCAGCCATGACGACGTCACCGGTGAATGTAATCGAGGCGGTTGCGGGTTCCGCGCCCAGGCCGGTCAGAATCTCCTTCTGCGACCCGTAGATTCCCGACAGCGCGCCGATCGCGATCCATTTGCGACCGCTCAGTTGGTCGGGGTCGATCCCTTCGCCGGATGTCGTGAGTGAATGTCGTGGCCGCGCGAATACGGCAAGCTGGTCATCAAAGAGTTTGTGCTGGATGAGGTTGTCCTGAAAGAGGTTGATCTGTTCGGGCGCGAGGACGATGTCCAGATGCCCGTCGTTGAGCCGTTCGATCAAACGGGCCGCGGTGGCGGACACGACCCGGACCGCATAGCGTGGCCGGTTCTCGAAGAGCACCGAAAAGAAACCGCCCATGACAGACACCGCGAGCATCGGCCCGACGCCGATGCGCAGTTCGCGGTCCTGGCCACTCCGCCAGAGGTCCACGGCGGTTTCAGCCTGCAGTCGGCTTTCCGCGATCGTGCGCCCGGTTTCCGCGAGCCGCAGCCCGATGGTCGTGGGACGGACCCCATGGCGGGTCCGCTCCAGGACGGGGCTGCCGACCTGGTCCTCGATGACCTGAACCGCCCGACTGAGCGTCGGCTGCGTCACGTGGAGTTTCTTGGCGGCGCGGCTGATCGACCCGAGGTCGGTTATCTCGGCCAACCAGTAGAGGTGCTTGGGGTCCAACATGGGTCGAAGATATACGAAAACGTATGGTAGCGTCAATTTTTGTGGTTTTACATATGACCCTGCCATCTGGGACAGTGACCCCCACTGGTTCTGGGAGGAAATCATGAAAACTCTGCACAAGACCTTGGCGGGGCTGCTGCTCGCGCTTTCCGTTGCCGCTCCGGCACAGGCCGAAACCCTTCGGGCGGAGGGCGGATCCGCGGCCGGTCTGAGCGCGCTTGTCCCACAGCTCCTGTCGAAATACGCAGCCGACAAGCACGAAGTTCGGGTAAACATCGACCAGACCCTCACCCGGTCCGCGCTGAAAGTCGCTACCGGCGCGATCGACGTGGCGAGCACGCCCTCCGGTGCCTTTGCACGGATGCAGACCGGCACAGGCCCCTACGGCGAACTTGGTCAGGAAGCGATAGATGCCTCGGCCAACATCCGTTCCCTGTTCGCGTTTCTGGGTGGACATGTCCACGCGATCACCTATGCCGACAGCGGCATCGAGACCTAGGAAGATCTGCGGGGCAAACGCGTGTTCATCGGTCCGCCCGCCGGGTCCTTTTCGGCGCAGACCATGGCGCTGATCGAAGCAACGACCGGCATGAAGCCCAATGAGGACTACGAGGCCATCCGCTTGGCCTGGGGGGCGGCCAATCAGGCTTTCGAGGATGGCAAGTTCGACGCCTTCCTCCGGTCCGGCACCATCGGGTCGGCTGCAATCGACCAGTTGGGTTCTGCCACGCCCTTTCGCCTGATCGGGATTCCGGACGAGGTCATCGGCACGGAAGCATGGGAAAAATACCTTCAGACGCCCGGGTATGCCGCCGACGTGCTGCCGGCCGGAACCTATGGCAACCAAGCCAACAACGATGAGGATATCCTGGCATCGGCGTTCGTGATGTTCACCGCCGTCCACAAGGACATGGATGAACAGACTGCGTATGATCTTACGAAAGCGATGTTCGAGAATCTGGACGATGCCCATTCGGTAAGCCCGGGTCTGACGCCGCTCAATCTGGACAATGCCTTCGTCTCGCTGGCCGCCCCGCTGCACCCCGGCGCCCGCCCGGACCGTCTGACAACTTCCTAGCGAAAGGTGCATCCATGGATGCCGCCACCCAGGGTGCACGACCACTCAAGTCCCGCATACTCTTGCTCATCGGCTTCGGGTTTGCCCTCTTGGGCTATCTCAATGCCGTTCCGGACTTTGGCCCGCTCCCGTCGATTGGTGTCATCTCGGCGGTGGACCTGCATCCGGGCGTTCTCGCGATCGGGATCATCATTTCGTTTCTGTCGATCTCGTCGTTTTCGCGGACACCGAAGGCGCTGATCCTCTCGGCTTTCAACTTCGTTCTCGCCGCGGCGGCGATCTACGCGTTGTGGTCCTTCAACGTGGCCGTGACCCGTATCGAGAACGTCGGTCTGTTCTTCTTCCGCGACATCCATGCCTGGGTGACGGTCATGGGCTGCTCGGTCATCCTGTATTATTGCTGGCGCCTGTGGGGGCTGCCGCTCGCGCTGATCGGCACCCTGGCCTTGCTCTACTTCTTCTTCGGCCAGCACCTTCCGGGCGTCCTCGGGCACCCGGGCATGGATTTCACGCAGGATACGCCAACCGAACTCTGGTACAACACCGGCGACGGCGTGATGGGCAACATCCTTGCCATCCTCATCAACACGGTCTTCCCCTTCATCATCATGGGTGCCGTTCTCGAGGGCACGGGCGGCGGCTCGTCCATGATCAAGCTGAGCTTCCATGCTATGCGGCGGTTTCGCGGCGGTCCGGCCCATGCGGCGATCATGGCGTCCTCGCTGTTCGGGACCATTTCGGGCTCGGCGGTGTCGAACGTGGTCGGCACCGGGGTCATCACAATTCCGATGATCCGGCGCCGCGGTTTTCGCCCCACCTTCGCGGGTGGCGTGGAGGCCACGGCATCCACCGGCGGCCAGATCATGCCGCCGATCATGGGGGCGGCCGCGCTCGTGATGGCCGACTTCATCGCGGTCGACTACCTGGTCGTCATCACGGCCGCAGTCGTTCCCGCCATAGCCTATTATGCGTCGCTCTTCACGACCGTGGTTTTCGAGGCGCGCTCGCTCGGGGTCGAGGCGACGGATGATGACGCGATCGAACCGATCCTGATCCAGGACTGGATCAACCTGATCCTCGTCGTCTTGCCGGTGGCCATCGTCGTCTTTGCATTGTTGTCCGGTTTCTCGCCCGCTGGTTCCGCGATGATCGCGCTGTCCTGTCTGCTTGTCCTGAGTTTCCTGAACCCGGAAATGCGCAAGCGTCCCCTTACGATTGCCGAAAGTTTCGCCAGGGGCGGACTGACCTTTGGCAAGCTCCTGATGGCGATCGGCGTCGTCAGCATCATCGTCGCGGTTCTGGGCGCCACGGGTCTGCCGCTCGAGTTTGCAAAGATCATCAGCGGCAGCGCGAACGAGAGCATGTTGGTCGCCCTGATCTTTGCGGCGCTGGCGGCGCTGGTCCTTGGCATGGGAATGCCGACGCTGCCGGCCTACCTGACCATCGTGATTATCCTCGGGCCATCGCTGACCCGCCTCGGCATGACCGACCTCACGGCCCACCTCTTCGTGTTCTACTTCGGCGTGGCCTCGGCGATCACGCCACCGGTTGCAATTGCGGCCTTTGCTGCGGCGTCCATATGGCGTGGTGGCGCCATGGGCACGGCGGTCGAGGCGACACGGATCGGGATCGTCATCTTCGCGATTCCGTTCCTTTTTGCCTTCAATCCGGTCATGCTCCTGGTGGCCGAGGCGGGTGCGGAGTGGAGCCTGATCTCTTTCATCTTCCTGCTCTTGCGCCTTGCGGCCCTGATCTACATGCTCGCCTCGGCAGCCAGCCGCTTCGACTCCCATCGTCTATCGATCCTGGAGGTGGTCCTGCGCGTCGGGGTCGGGCTCGCCGTCATCCATCCCGACCCGCTGATAAGCGGCCCGGCGCTGCTCGGGGCCGTTGTCCTCGCGACCCTGCACCGCACGGTCTTGAAGGGGCCCGCCAACTCATGACGAAGCGCCCCAATATCCTTTACTTCATGACGGACCAGCATCGTGCGGATTGGCTGGGATGCGCTGGCCACTCGGTGGTCCGCACCCCGAATATCGACAGTCTCGCGGGCAGGGGAACGCGGTTCACGAACTTCTACGTCACAACACCGGTCTGCATGCCCAATCGCGGAGCCATTTTCACCGGCCGTTATCCGTCGGTGAATGGGCTTCGGCACAATGGGCTGCCGCTTCCCGAGGACGCCAATACCTTTGTCGATCTCTTGCGCGCGGCCGGCTACCATACGGCTTCGATCGGCAAGAGTCATCTCCAACCCTTCACCGACAGGCCGGTGAAAGCAGAGGGTCGGTCGGCGGCGCTCAACGAGGCGTTGCCAGAGGCGCGAAAAGTTCGCGACACGCGCTATGACGCCGAACAGCCGCAAACCTATCAAGGCGACGCACAATACGAGGTTTCAACACCCTATTACGGGTTTGACCACGTTCGGTTGGTGACAGACCACAGTGACCAATGTGGCGGACATTATCTTCAGTGGCTGAAACAGCAAACCAACGAATGGGCCGAGATCCGCGACTGGGCAAACCAGTTGCCCCACAGATATGCGAACCCGCAGGCGTTCAGAACCCGAGTGCCCGAAGAGCTCTATCCCACGAGCTACATTCGCGAAGAAGCCAAACGCTTTCTCGCGGGACGGCAGGATGTGGACGAGCCGTTCTTCGCATTCGTCTCGTTCCCGGACCCCCATCACCCTTTCACGCCCCCGGGGAAATACTGGGACATGTATGATCCCGACGACTTCGAAGTGCCGTTGCCCTTCGAGGCGCACCAGAACCCGCCCGAGCAGCTACGCAAATGGAAGGCACTCATGGACGAAGGTGTGCTGCCCGGAAACCTGCAGCAGGCCTTCATGGCGCCGAAACGGCAGATACAGGAGGCCATGGCGCTGACCGCGGGCATGATCACCATGATTGACGACGCGATCGGCGATGTCCTGCAGGCCCTGGAGGAAAGCGGCAAGGCCGAGGATACCGTCGTCATCTTCAACGCGGATCACGGCGATTACATGGGGGCATTCTCGCTGCTTCTGAAAGGCCCTTTCCCGCATGTCTCGGTGAACAAGGTGCCGTTCATCTGGGCGGATCCCGACAACATGGCGCCGAAGGCGGTTGATGGATTGGCCGCCTCGGTCGACATCGCGCCGACGATCCTGGAGCGCTGCGGGGTCTTGCCCTATTTCGGAATGCAGGGCCGCTCCTTTCTGCCTCAGATCGAGCGGGATGTGCCGACCCGCGAGGTCGTGCTGATCGAGCATGAGGAAAACAAGATGTATCCCGGATTGCCGGCAATCCCGAACATCCGGAATCTTGTGACGACCACGCACCGTCTGACGGTCTACAAGGGGCTGGAAACCGGCGAGTTGTTCGATACCGGGGCCGATCCGAACGAGACGCTCAATCTGTGGGATGACCCTGCATCTTCCGCGGTCAAGTCTCGCCTTCTCTTCGAGTTGAGCCAAGCCATGCTGGACGCCATCGAGCCCGGCCCCCGTCCCTTGAGGTATGTCTAATGCGCATCGTTGAAGCTCATCTTCACCTCGATGGCCGGGGTGTTTTGGCCATGGACGAGGCGACTTTCGAACGACGCTCGCCGCTCACGGGGGATGTCGTCACGGTGGCCGCCGCGGCGAAGGCGGCTGATGTCGACCGCGCCGTGCAGTCCGCCCACGCCGCGTTTGCTGCATGGGCGGACACCGGGCCCGGCGAGAAACGCAGGATTTTGAATGCCTGTGCCGATGCCCTCGAGGCGCGCACCGAAGAGTTCGTCGGGATCGGCATCGGGGAGACAGGTAGCACCCCGTTCTGGTATCGCAACAACGTCAAGGTCGCCGCAGGCTTTCTGCGCGAGGCGGCGTCGATGACGACGCAGATCAAGGGCGAGATCATTCCGGCGAACAAGGCGGGCACGTTGTCCATGGCCTATCGCCAGCCCCTTGGCGTTCTTGTCGGAATGGCGCCTTGGAACGCGCCCGTCATACTGGGTGTCCGGGCCTTCGCGATGCCGCTGGCCTGCGGAAATACGATGGTGATGAAGGCGTCCGAGAAATGCCCGGGCCTGCACGATCTGATCGCCAGGTGCATGACCGAAGGCGGATTGCCGCCCGGCGTATTGAACACGGTTCACCATTCCACGGACGACGCGGCCGAAGTCGTGAACGCGCTGATCGACCACCCGTTGACACGCCGCATCAACTTCACCGGATCGACGCGGGTCGGGCAGATCATCGCCGAACGCGCAGCGAAACACCTCAAGCCCTGTTTGCTGGAACTGGGCGGAAAGAATCCGTTGCTCGTGCTCGAAGACGCGGATGGCGATGCGGCGGCACGGGCGGCCGTCTTTGGAGCCTACATGAACCAGGGCCAGATTTGCATGTCGACGGAAAAGGTCATCGTGGTCGAGACGGTCGCCGACGCCTTCGAGACCGCCTTGCGCGCACGGGTGGAGGCCCTCACCCTGGGCGATCCCTCCCACCAAAGGGACCTCGCGTCGGTTGTTGACCGCGATACGATCGACCACGTCGCGGATCTGGTTCGCGATGCCGATGCGAAAGGCGCGCGCATCTTTGGCGGGCCGGTGCCCGTGGAAGGCACCATGATGCCCGCCACGCTCATTGCCGGAGTGACGCCCGAGATGGACCTTTATGCCGCCGAAACATTCGCCCCTGTTACCGCGCTGGTCCGGGCAAAGGACGAAGAGGACGCCGTCGCGATTGCCAATGACACCGAGTATGGACTGACCTGCGCAATTTTCACCCGAGACGTCAGGCGCGGATTCGCGGTGGCCAGACGCCTGAGCACCGGTATTGTCCATATCAACGGTCCGACCGTCGGCGACGAGGCGCAGATGCCCTTTGGCGGGACGAAGGCGAGCGGCTACGGTCGGTTCGGCGGAACCGCGGCGATCGACGAGTTCACCGAGCTTCGCTGGATCACCGTGGAAGATCCCGACCAACACTATCCGATCTGAGGCCACAGGACATGCAAGACGACAGCACGGTCACCGCCGGCGGCGCCATTTTCAGCAAGCTGAAGGCGCTGGGCGTCGACTACGTATTCGCCAATTCGGGAACCGATTTCCCACCGATCATCGAGGGTCTGATCGAGGCGCGCACAAAGGGCATAGACCTGCCGCAGGCCATCACGGTTCCCCACGAACATGTGGCTGTGGGCATGGCACATGGCTACTTTCAGGTGTCCGGGCGCGCCCAGGCGGTCATGCTGCACACGAATGTGGGTCTCTCGAACGGCGCCACCGGCCTGATCAACGCGGCCTGCGACCAGGTTCCCATGTTCGTCATGTCCGGCCGTACCCCGGTGACCGAAGGGGGGCGTTTTGGTGCGCGCACCACGCCCATCGGGTGGGGGCAGGAAATGTTCGACCAGACAGCGCTCGTCCGGGAAGCCTGCAAATGGGATTACGAACTTCGATTCCCGGACCAGATTTCGGACGTGCTGGATCGTGGCTGGTCCATTGCCAACTCCACGCCCAAGGGCCCGGTCTACCTCAGTCTTCCGAGGGAAGTGCTTTGCGAACCCTGTCCGACCGAGGGGCTCGACGATCCGTCCCGCCTTCAGCCAATCCGCACGGCACCCTCACGGGACGCGCTCGCACAGGCGGCCGAGATTCTGGCTGGCGCCGAGCGCCCGTTGATCATCGCGCAACGAGGGCCGGGTTCGCAGACGGCTTTCGATGCGTTGAAAGGCTTCGTGGAACGGCGTGCGATCCCGCTGTCGCATTACTGGGCCAACCAGATATCCATTCCGACGACGAGCGACATGCACATCGGGTGGTTCCCCGATGACGCCCTGAAAGAGGCCGACGTGGTTCTTGTCATTGACAGCCTCGCGCCCTGGTGGCCGGATCGGGCCGCGCCGCCCTCCGATGCGAAGATCATTCACCTTGGGCCGGATCCCCTTTTCGCGCGCGCTTCTCCCATGCGGAGTTTCCGCTCTGACGTTACCTTGGCCGGCGATACGGCGGACGCGCTGCTCGAGTTGATTGCTGCCGTCGACGCACTGCCTGCGGATAAGGAGGTCATTGCCGCTCGCCGTGGCCGCGTCACGGCAGCGGCCCGCGCGGAAAGGAAACGTGTGTCCGAAGAGGCGCAGGCAGGCTGCCGGTCGCCGATGACGAAGTCCTGGGTCTCTCATTGTCTGGGCGAAGCGCTTCGCGGCCGGAAGGCGACCGTCATCCACGAACTCGGCTGTCCTCTTCCGCCCCTGCAACTCGAGCACCATCTGAGCTACTTTCAGGAGCCTCATTCCGGTGGGCTGGGGTGGGGGCTACCGGCTGCCATCGGCGCACAATTGGCGGACCCGGATCGCCTGGTCTTTGCAACCGTGGGTGACGGGAGCTACATGTTCGCCAATCCGACCGCCTGCCACCAGATTTGCGAAGCGCTGTCCCTCCCGGTCATTACGCTCGTGTTGAACAACGAGGAATGGGGGGCTGTCCGAAAGTCTGTGTTCGGCGTCTACAAGCAGGGCCTCGCGTCCAGATCGAACGACGTGCCGCTTACGTCTCTCAAACCGAGCCCGGATTTCTGCAAGACGGCCGAGGCAAGCCGCGCCTATGCCGAAACCGTGACGCACGGCAAGGACCTGCCCGGCGCAATCGAGCGCGCGATCAAGGTGGCGCTGGAAGAAAGGCGGCAGGTCTTGCTCAACATCCAGATCGAGAAAGAGGGCAGCAGCTGATCCGCGCGGAACACCCCTGATCGTGCTGTCGAGGGACGATGGCGGTTCAATACCGACAGGCCCATTCCTTCCGGTCGTCTGCACCGTGCCGGTTCAGGTGACGGACCGAACGTAATCAACGTGACGTCCTTCCCGCGGCAGAGCGGTTCCCTTGGCGCACCGATATCGGCTATAGGACGGTCGATGACGTTGCCGGGGATCCGAAGGCGCAAGACAGACGACGCGTTCCGCGCCGGTGCCCGACCCACAGGAACCTGTGCCAGCCGTGTC
Source organism: Maritimibacter sp. REDSEA-S28_B5 (assembly GCA_001626765.1). Lineage (GTDB taxonomy): Bacteria > Pseudomonadota > Alphaproteobacteria > Rhodobacterales > Rhodobacteraceae > Maritimibacter. The sequence goes on along the minus strand of LUOO01000040.1, from coordinate 26,966 downwards.
CGGCGATGGGCGGTGCCGCGGCGAAGGGGGTGCTCGATCGCGCGAAGCCCTTTCGTCGGGTCGGGATCCGGTCGGCACTGAAGCGGAACAGGTCGACGGTGTCCTCCTGTTTGTGCTGAGGTCTTCGGGTCGTCGCGGCTGGCAATCCGGGGCTATGCGGGCGTATGCCGACATGGCAGTCGCTGCTGCAGAGAGTTTGAAGACAAAAGAGAATGAACCCAGACCAGAACGCCAGATTGTCCGTTGCGCCGATGATGGACTGGACCGACCGCCATTGCCGGTTCTTTCACCGTGTGATGAGCCGCGAGACGCTGCTCTACACCGAAATGGTGACGGCGCCGGCGCTTGTCCGGGGCGGGGCGATGCATCTGCTCGACTACAACCCCGAAGAACATCCAGTCGCCCTGCAACTTGGCGGCTCAGACCCCGCGGAACTGGCCGAGGCGACGCGCATGGCGGTGGACCAGGGCTATGACGAGGTGAACCTCAACTGCGGCTGCCCCTCGGACCGGGTGCAATCTGGGACCTTCGGCGCGGTGCTGATGAAATCGCCCGAGCTGGTCGCGGACTGCGTTTCCGCGATGATCCGTGCGGCGGGGGACACCGAGATCACGGTGAAATGCCGGATCGGGGTCGACGATCAGGACCCCGAGGAGGTGCTACCCGATTTTCTCGACCGCGTGGCGCAGGCCGGGGTGCGACGCTTCACGATCCACGCCCGCAAGGCCTGGCTTCAGGGGCTGTCGCCCAAGGAAAACCGCGACATCCCGCCGCTCGACTACGACCTCGTGCACCGGATGAAGGCGCGGTTCCCGCAGTTGCATCTGTCGATCAACGGCGGCATCGCCTCGCTGGACGAGGCCGAGGCACACCTGGCGCGTGGTCTTGATGGCGTGATGATCGGGCGCGCCGCTTACCATACGCCTGCGGATGTCCTGCTCGCGGCGGACTCCCGAATTTTCGGGGGCAGGAACCCGCACCACGATCCGCGCGACGTGGCACTGGCGATGATTTCCTATATCGAGCGCCATCTTGGGCAGGGCGGCAAGCTCGCGCAGGTCACGCGCCATATGCTCGGCCTCTTCGCAGGCCGCCCCGGCGCACGGCATTTCAAGCGGGTGCTTTCGGAGAACGCCCATCGGCCGGACGCCTCCGCCCGGCTGATCGAAGAGGCGATGGCAGCGCTCGCCTAATCTCGTCGCGGGAGTTCGGTGAACTCACCCGCCGCCGCCCGGTCGCGCAAGGCGCGGCGCAGGAGCTTGTTGTTGGCCCCACGGGGAAGGGCGTCGATCTCGACAAAGATCCGCGGGCACTTGTAGCGCGCGAGGTTCGCCTCGGCATGTTCCCCCAGCGCGGCATCATCCGGCGCTACCCCCGGTGCGGGGACGTAGAAACAGGCGATCACGCTGGCGCTGTCGGACACGGCGACCTCGATGGCTGCGGCCTCCTGCACGCCGGGATGACGCATCATCGCGCTTTCCACCTCGACCGGCGAGACGCGGAATCCGCCCGCGTTCATCATGTCGTCGTCGCGCCCAAGGTAGGTGAGCGCGCCGTCCGCCTCCATCCGCACTGTGTCGCCGGTGAGAAACCAGTCACCCGCGTAGCGCGCGGCGGTCTCGTCCTTGGCACCCATATAGCCCAGCATCAGCCCGGGATCGTCGCGGTGGATGGCAAGCACGCCGGGCGTGCCCCGGTCCACGATCGCGCCGCCGTCGATCACCGCCACATGCCGCCCGGCCTGCGGATAGCCAAGGCTGCCCTCGGGCGCGGGGCGCGCGGGGCTGCCTGAGACGAAGGTCGAACATTCCGACATGCCAAAGGCTTCGTGGAGCGTGGTGCCCGTCGCTTCCTCCCAGGCCATGCGGATCGGGGCTGCGAGCTTTTCGCCCGCCGTCAGCCCGTGGCGCAGCGCATCCGACCGGCCAACTCCGGCCCTCAGCATCTGGCGGTAGACCCCCGGGGCGGCGGCAAAGATCGTCACGCCCTCGTCGCGCAGCATCGCGGCCAGACCGGCGGGAGTCGTGCCTGCTGCCGGGATCAGCGCTGTGGCACCCACGCTCCACGGGTCCATGAGGCCGGTGCCCAGCGTATAGGTCCAGTTGAAGGCGCCCGCGTGCATGAGCCGGTCCTCGGGGCCGAGGCCATACCAGCCCTGCCACATCATCCGCCGTGCCCAGATCGCGCGATGGGCGTGCAGCACCGCGCGCGGACTGCCCGAGGTGCCGGAGGTGAAAATCGCATAGGCCGCGCGTCCCGGATCGCCCAAGGTCGGTGCCGCGCCCGGACCCTGCGCCAGCGAATGAAGCGCATCGACCCCCAGGACGTCGCAGGGCAGGGGCGTGGGCAGGGCGATCCCGTCGCCGGCCACGATCAGCTTCGGTGCGACCATGGCCGCCATTTTCGTGATCTCGACCTCGGTCAGCTGCGACGAGGTGGGAATCGGTACCAAGCCCGCCCAGATCGCGCCCAGATAGGCCAGCGGGAACTCGACCACATTGCCCAACCGCAGGAGCACACTGTCGCCGGGGGCAAGCCCCCGCGCCAACAACCCGCCCGCAATGCCCTGCACCGCAGCCGTCAGCCGCGCATAGCTCCAGTCGTCGCGGGATTCCTGGCCCACCACCGACAGCGCGATCTTGTCGGGCGTCGCCGCGCCGCCCGCCAGCACATAGGCGGCCATGTTGAAGGCCTCGGGAGGCGGCGGAAGGGCGGGGTCGGGTCGGTGAAGCGCAAGCATATCTCCACATGAACCCGGTCGGTTCACATTGCAATGGGGCCGCGGGAAGCGATAGAAATGCGCATGACCCAGACCCATCCCGGCGCCAAAGCCACGCCCGACAATGATGGCCAGCCCAGCCTGATCAAGCTCGCCCGCGAACGCGACGGGGGGGCAGAGGTCGCCGATCCCCTGCCGCTCGATCTGGGCGTGCGCGTCCGGGAGTTGCGCAAGTCGCGGGGCTGGACGCTCGAAGACCAAGTCGGGCGAGGGGCAGGCGCATCCGACCGCCACCTACGAACACGAACTGCTGGCCGGCGCGCTGACAAAGAAGACCATGCTGCCCTACCGCGCCCGTGTGCGCGCCCGCAGTTTCGAGGAATTCGACGGCTGGGTGCGCCATGACGGTGAGGAATTTCTCTACGTCCTCACCGGCGCGATCCGGCTCATCACCGAGTTCTACGAACCCATCGAAATGCGCCGGGGCGACAGCGCGTATTACGACGCTTCCATGGGGCATAACGTGATCTCGGTGTCCGAGGAGGACGCGCTCATTCTCTGGGTCACGTCGCTCTAGACCCCCCGTGCGGCGCCGGATTCGCTTCCGGCGCAATTCGCCGCCGAACCGTCGCTGATGGCTCGCAACCCGGAGCCGCACCTGTTAGGCGGGGACAAACGACCGGAGACGCCAGAAGATGATTCAAGTATTGGGAAGCTCCTGGGCGCTACTTTTGGGCATCATGCTGCTGATGGTCGGCAACGGCATTCAGGGCACGCTTCTGGGTATCCGAGGCAATCTCGAGGGGTTCTCGACCTTCGAAATGTCCATCGTGATGTCGTCCTATTTCGCGGGCTTTCTGTTCGGCTCTCGCATGGCGCCGGAACTCATCCGCAAGGTCGGCCACATCCGGGTGTTCGCGGCGCTGGGCAGCTTCATCTCCGCCGTTCTCATTCTTTATCCGACGCTCGCAGATCCTGTGTCCTGGTCGCTCCTGCGGCTTTTCATCGGCTTCTGTTTCTCGGGCGTCTACGTGACGGCGGAAAGCTGGCTCAACAATGCTGCGGACAACCAGAACCGGGGCAAGGCGCTGTCGCTTTATCTCATCGTGCAGATGATCGGGATCATCGTGGCGCAGGGGCTCGTGGTCGTGGGCGATCCCACTGGTTTCGTGCTCTTCGTCATCCCCTCGGTGCTGGTGTCCATTGCCTTTGCCCCGATCCTTCTGTCGGTCTCGCCTACGCCGCCCTTCGACACGTCGCGCCGTCTGTCGCTGCGCGCGCTGTTCGAGATTTCGCCCTTGGGCGTCATCGGCATCCTCTTCGTCGGCGCGGCCTATGCGGTGATGTTCGGCATGGCGGGTGTCTACGGAACCGAGGCGGGGCTGACCAAGGAGAAGCTCTCCTACTTCGTGGCGAGCTTTTACGTGGGGGGGCTGTTGCTCCAGTATCCCATCGGCTGGCTCTCGGACCGGAGTGGGCGGCGCCTGCTCATCATCATCTGTTCGAGCATCGGGCTGACCGCTTCGCTCGTCGCCTATCTCGCGCCCGGCTATGCCACGCTGCTTGCCGCCGCGTTCTTTATCGGCGGGATGATGGGGCCGCTCTACGGGCTGCTCCTTGCCCATACCAACGACTACCTCGAACCCGAGGAAATGGCTGCGGCCTCGTCGGGCATGATGTTTGTCAACGGTGTCGGAGCCATCGTGGGCCCGCTCGCCGCCGGCTGGCTCATGGGGCCGCTCGGGGCGGGTGGCTTTTTCCTTGTGCTGGGTGCGCTACTGTCTGTCCTCATCGCCTATGCGGTCTGGCGGTCCACGCGCCGCGCCGCGATCCCGGTCGATGCCACGGGCGGTATCGTTTCGGTCATGCCGCAGGCCTCGCTCGTTGCGGTCGAGGTCGCGCAGGAGGTCTATGTCGAGGCGCTGGAGGAGCAGATGGATAACGGCGAGGAGGGCCAGACGGAAACGGATGGTCGGAGATCTGCGCAATAATTGAAAATATTATTGCGAAACCGAGAAACATTTGCAAAAACCAAATCAAGCGCAAGGCCCCGGGAGGACACCATGGCCACACCAGAAAGCATCCTCGAATTCTGGCTCGACGACGTCGGGCAGAAGGGTTGGTATGACAGTTCGCCGGATCTCGACCGCACGATCCGTGAACGCTTCGGGGGCGCATGGGCACAGGCGGCGCAGGGTGCCTTTTCGCTCTGGCTCACCTATCCCTCGGGCGCGCTTGCCTATCTTATCCTGACCGACCAGTTCCCGCGCAACATGTTCCGGGACGAGGCCAAGGCGTTCTCGACCGACAAGGTCGCGCTGGCGGCTGCCAAATGCGCGATCGACAAGGGCTGGGATCTCAAGATCGACGAACCGGCGCGGCAGTTCTTCTATCTGCCGCTCATGCATTCCGAAAACCTGGCCGATCAGGACCGCTGCGTGCGGCTCATGCTGACGCGGATGCCGGAGACGGGCAAATCCAACCTGCTTCACGCCAAGGTCCACCGCGAGGTGATCCGCCGCTTCGGGCGTTTCCCTTACCGCAACGCGGCCCTGTCGCGCACGTCGACTGCGCCTGAGACGAATTTCGTCGAAGCGGGCGGATACGGTGCCGTTCTGCGCGAGTTGAGCGCCTGAGGCGACGTCCCCCTTCGAATCATCTAGAGTGGTCAGGCCCGCCCGATGCTGGAGCGGGCATTGATCTTGCGTGGTTTTCCCCTGCTGTCGCGGCGCGCATTGTGCGCCTTCGAAAAGTAGTTTAAGGGTAAACTACTTTTTCTGAGGGAGTTGAGACATGGCCGATACCAGCTTTGACGTGATCGTTGTGGGGTCCGGCCCCGGCGGATATGTGGCCGCCATCCGGGCGGCTCAACTCGGCCTCAAGACGGCGGTGATCGAGCGCGAGCATTTGGGCGGCATCTGTCTCAACTGGGGTTGCATCCCGACCAAGGCGCTCCTGCGCTCGGCCGAGGTCTATCACCTCATGCACCGGGCCAAGGACTTCGGCCTTTCGGTCGAGAAGGCCGACTACGACCTTGCCGCCGTCGTCGCGCGTTCGCGCGGGGTGGCGAAACAGCTTTCGGGCGGGGTCGCGCATCTGCTCAAGAAGAACAAGGTGACGGTGGTCATGGGCGCGGGCAAGCTCGCGGGCAAAGGCAAGGTCGAGGTCAAGACCGACAAGGGCACCGAGACGCTTTCGGCCAAGAACATCATCATTGCCACCGGAGCGCGGGCGCGCGAACTGCCCGGGCTCGAGGCGGACGGCGATCTGGTCTGGACCTACAAGCACGCGCTCAACCCGCCGCGGATGCCGAAAAAGCTCCTCGTCATCGGCTCGGGTGCGATCGGGATCGAATTTGCCAGCTTCTTCAACACGCTGGGGTCCGACACGACGTCAAGAAACTGGACCGCGCCAAGGGCAAGGTTACCGCGCACATCGAGGCGGGGGGCAAGACCACGACCGAGGAGTTCGACACGGTGATCTCTGCCGTGGGCATCGTCGGTAACGTCGAGGGGCTGGGGCTCGAAGAGGCCGGCGTCAAGCTCGACCGGACCCACGTGGTCACGGACGAGTTCTGCCGCACCGGGGTCGAGGGGCTGTATGCGATCGGCGACATCGCGGGGGCGCCGTGGCTTGCGCACAAAGCCTCGCACGAAGGTGTCATGGTGGCGGAGCTTATCGCGGGCAAGCACGCCCACCCGGTCAAGCCGTTGTCCATCGCGGGCTGCACCTATTGCCAGCCGCAGGTGGCGAGCGTCGGTTACACCGAGGCCAAGGCCAAGGAACTGGGCTACGAGGTCAAGGTCGGCCGCTTCCCCTTTATCGGTAATGGCAAGGCCATCGCGCTGGGGGAACCCGAAGGCATGGTCAAGACCGTCTTCGACGCCAAGACCGGCGAGCTTCTGGGGGCCCATATGGTGGGTGCAGAGGTGACCGAGCTCATTCAGGGCTACGTGGTGGGGCGGCAGCTCGAAACCACGGAAGAGGACCTGATGAACACGGTCTTCCCGCATCCTACCCTGTCGGAAATGATGCACGAGAGCGTCCTCGACGCCTACGGCCGCGCGATCCATTTCTGATCTCGGCTGACTCGGGGGCGCGCGGTGCCCCCAGAGCGCCACTCCGTCAGGAGGACCCACAGACAGCAAAGAAAAGGGCGCTCCGGTCCAATCACCGGGGCGCCCATTTTTCCGTTCGGTCTGTGGATCAGCCGCGACCGCGCCGTCCGCCACGCCGCCCGCTGGTGGCCCCGCCAGCCGACCCGCCGGGCTTGTTGAAGCGGATCCAGTCGGCGCCATGAGGGTCGTTGTCGAGCAGGAAGTTCGCCGCGCGGATCGCCTCCATCTCTTTCCCCGGCCGATGTTTCGTCGAGCCGAGGCCGAAGAGCGTGACAAACGTCTCGTCGTCCATCTCGGCGGGCAGGATGATGCCCGCCGCCTCGACCTCGGCCTTCTTCTCGGCGATCTTCGTCTGGGTCACGGGCAGGGCGAGGGGGTTCATGATGGCCGAGGTCATGCCCGCCGCCGCCGCCATGGGCAGGAAGGCGTTGTTGATCCCGTGCCGGTTGGGCAGGCCAAAGGAAATGTTGGACGCGCCGCAGGTCGTGTTCACGCCCAGCTCGTCGCGCAGGCGGCGCACCAGCGTGAACACCTGAAGGCCCGCCGTGCCCATGGCGCCCACCGGCATGACGAGCGGATCGACCACGATGTCATGGGCGGGAATGCCGTAGTCCGCGGCCCGCTGCACGATCCGTTTCGCGACTTCGAAGCGCACATCGGGGTCCTCGGAAATGCCCGTGTCGTCGTTCGAGATCGCCACCACCGGCACGTTGTATTTCGCGACCAGCGGCAGGACGAATTCCATCCGCTCTTCCTCGCCTGTCACCGAGTTCACCAGTGGGCGGCCCTTGGCGACCTTGAGCCCGGCCTCGAGCGCGGCGGGCACCGAGCTGTCGATGCAGAGCGGCACGTCCACCAGTCCCTGCACGAGTTCGACGATCGCCGTCATCAGCGGCGGTTCGGTCTCGTTCGGGTTGGGATTCGAATTGTAGACGACGCCCGCGTTGATATCGAGGACCGTGGCCCCGCAGGCGACCTGCGCCACCGCATCGGTCTCGACCGTCGAATAATCGCCGGCCTCGAGTTCAGCGGCGAGCTTCTTGCGCCCGGTGGGGTTGATGCGTTCGCCGATCACACAGAAGGGTTCGTCAAACCCGATGGTCACGGTCTTGGTCGCGGATTCGAGAACGGTCCGGGTCATTATTTATCCTTTATGGTCAGGGGCATGGCCCCCGTTGCTGATGAGCGCCTTGAGACGTTCGGTGTCATATTCGGCGTCGAGCTTTGCGGCCTCGCGCGTCGCGATCTCGCCATCCTCGCCCTCAGCCGCAAAGGGCTCGGCCCGCCGCCACTGGGCGAGGTAATCGTCGGTGCCCGCGAGACCCGAGGTCATGGCGGCGCGGTCGATGGCCTGTTCGAACCGTTCGGGAAGCGGCAGTTTGGCGGCCTTGCGCCCCCGGCCGACGATCACTTGCGCGGGAATATCGCGCCAGTAAACCACGGTCACATCTGCCATAATTCTCTCCCTCATTCGGTGCCGACGCTAACCGCCCCGTTCATTCTCGCGAGCCGGTTTGCGACCTTTCGCGGGGTGATAGCGGCTCGCGCCCGGTTTCTCCACGGGTCGCGGCTCCTCGGGTGATGAAAGTTTCACATATTCATCTTCGATCATCATAAAATGATCACGGCGCTTGCCAGAAATTGCCCCGGACACTACCTTGAAGGCAACTCGATATGGAAGGGCGATAGTCATGGCGCCCAAGCGTCCCGAAGGTGCGGGCGCGTTCCCGAAAGCGGTCGAGCAGCCCGTGCCGACAAGCCCGGATCCGGACAGCCTTTACGCGGCACTGGACCTTGGCACCAATAGTTGCCGCATGTTGATTGCCCAACCCAAGGGCAACCAGTTTCATGTGGTTGATAGTTTTAGCAAATCCGTTCAGCTGGGGCAGGGGCTCTCGGCCAGCGGACGTCTGTCGCGCGCCTCGATGGCGCGGACCGTGCAGGCGCTCAAGATCTGCCAGCGCAAGCTCCAGAAACACGATGTCACGAACATGCGCCTTGTGGCGACCGAGGCCTGTCGCCGGGCGTCGAACGCGGGCGATTTCATGCGCTACGTGACCCGCGAGACGGGGCTCAAGCTCGAGATCATCAAGCCGGAGGAGGAGGCGCGGCTCGCCGTGATCTCCTGCGCGCCACTGGTGGCGACGCGCACCGAGCAGCTTCTCGTCGTGGATATCGGCGGCGGCTCGACCGAGCTCGTCTGGCTCGACCTCTCCCATGTGCCCAAGCGGGAACGGCAGAAGTCGATCATGCGCCTGCACAAAGGGTTTGGCGGCGGCCTGGGCGGCGGATTTCCGGGCGGGGTCGGCGCCGGTCTCGACCCCGGTCCGTTTCCGGTCGCCCGCGTGGTCGACTGGATCTCGGTGCCGCTGGGCGTGGCCACCTTACGCGAACAGTTCGACGACGTGGACGAGGACGCGGCGCGGTTCGCGCTCATGTCCTGGCATTTCGAGGAACAGCTTGGTGACTTCAGCCCCTTTCACAAGGCGCAGGCCCGCGAGGGGTTCCAGATCATCGGCACCTCGGGCACCGTGACCACCGTTGCTGCGACACATCTGGGGCTCAAGCGCTATGACCGCAACAAGGTTGACGGTCTGCGCATGACCTCGGACCAGATCGACAAGGTGATCCGGGGCTATCTTGCCGCCGGTCCAGATGGCCGCCGCAACGACCCGCGCATCGGCAAGGACCGGCAGGCGTTGATCATGTCGGGGGCGGCGATCCTGCAGGCGCTTCTCAGGGTCTGGCCCACGGATCGCCTCTCGGTGGCCGATCGCGGGTTGCGCGAGGGGCTGCTTTACGCGCAGATGTCCTCGGACGGCGTATTGGAAGACGGGCCTTTCTGAATGGCGAAAAAGACGACGAGCAAGGGGACCTCCGGACGGGGGCAAAGAGATCTTCGCGTGAAGGTCAAGACCGCGCGCGGGCGCAAGCTGTCGTCCACGCTCTGGCTCGAACGGCAGTTGAATGATCCCTACGTGAAACGCGCGCAGGCCGAGGGCTTTCGCGGGCGCGCCGCCTACAAGATCCTCGAGATCGACGACAAGTTCCGCTTTCTCGTGCCGGGCGCGCGGGTCGTGGACCTTGGCTGTGCGCCGGGGGGCTGGCTTCAGGTGGCCGTCGAACGGGTGAACGCGCTTGGCGAGAAGAAGGGCAAGAAGATCGGCACCGTGCTGGGCGTCGACCTGCAGGAGGTCGAGCCGGTGGCTGGGGCCGAGGCTTATGTGCTCGACTTCATGGAGGATGACGCGGACCTCAAGGTCAAGGATTGGCTCGGAGGCCGGGCCGATGTCGTCATGTCCGACATGGCGGCCGCGTCGTCGGGCCACAAGCAGACGGACCACCTGCGCATCATCGCGCTGTGCGAAACCGCTGCGCAGTTCGCCTTTGACGTGCTGGACGAAGGCGGAACCTTCGTCGCCAAGGTGCTGGCGGGTGGGGCCGAGGGCGAGCTTCAGAAGCTCCTGAAGCAGAAGTTCACCAAGGTCGTGAACATCAAGCCGCCCGCGTCACGGTCCGACAGTTCCGAGAAGTTTGTGGTCGCCACAGGATTTCGGGCGGCTGGCGCAGCGGATGCGGACGACGACGGCTCGGAAGAAGGCTGATCCTCAGATCAGCCCGATCTCGGTGCCCTTGACCACATGGGTCAGCATCCGGCCACGCGGCGTGTCTTGCACGGCGTAGCCATAGCCGCGCAGGCGGAATTTCCATTCCCGGTCCGACACGCAGGAGGCGCGTTCCTGACGGGCAAAGGCGATGGCGGCGGGGGCGCCGGCGGCGGCGGATTCGGTCATATGCATTGTTTCTACTCCGGGTCCAAAATTGGTCAATGGAGCGGATTGTGCAGAATAACGTGGCAAGACTTCCGCAGGATTGCGGCGGCCAAGGGGTCTTTTGAAAGCCAGAATCGTCGCGACCCAGGGACCACGCCAGTATTCCAAGGCCGACGAGTGAGTCGCCGGTCCACCTGATCGCCACGTTTCATGCGCCGCCTTTGGTGACGTCTCGTGAACAATCCCGGTTCGAGACTGCGTGTCCATGCCCACCCGGAAACGCCTCGGTGCGATCTGCCTTGAAAATGCCATAATCTCTTTGGGCGAAACGGTTTCCCGCGCTAGGCTCCCGCATATTTGAGATGATGCGTTTCAACACGTGTCGACACGTTTCAGAGGGGGCTTGAGATGGAACGGGGACAGGTGGCGCTGGTCGCACGGATGATCGTTTTCGCAGCAGGGGTCGTGACTTTGGGCGTCCTGACCACGGGCATTGCATCGGCGCGGCCCGACAATCTGCCGGAGCCGGCGACGGACGAGATGTTTCCCGAGATCGACATCCAGCAGGCCGTTCTGGGCCAGTCGCTGTTCTTCGATCCGATCCTCGCGGGCAACGAGAACATCGCCTGTTCCACCTGCCACCACCCGACCCTTGGCACCTCGGACGGCATGTCGCTGTCCATCGGTGAGGGCGGCGTGGGTCTTGGTCCCGACCGGCGGCTGGGCGAGGGCGAGCATGTCTATGCCCGCATCCCGCGCAATGCCCCGGCGCTTTGGAACCGGGGGGCGACCGGATTTCACACCATGTTCCACGATGGCCGACTGCAACTTGCCGAAGACCGGCCCTTTGGCGTCCTCATGCCGGCCGCCCGCGACCTCGAACGCGCGGTGATGAGCCCGCTTGCCGCGCAGGCGCTGCTCCCCGTCACTTCCGCCGACGAGATGGCCGGGCAGCATGACGAAAACGAGACGGCGTCCCGCGCCGAAAAGATGCAGTTTGCGGGGGCGGACGGCGCATGGGTCACCATCGCTGCGCGGGTCGAGGCGGTGCCGGCCTACCGCGCGGCCTTTGACCGGATCATCGGGCCGGGCGAGCCGATCCACATCACCGACATCGCCAATGCGCTGGCGAGCTTCATGACCTTCGAGTTTCGCTCGACCGACAGCCCCTTCGACGCCTACCTGCGCGGTGACGAGACGGCGCTCACCGACCTTCAGACCGAAGGGATGGAGCTTTTCTACGGCACGGCGGGCTGTTCGGCCTGCCACTCGGGCACCTTCCAGACCGACCAGAGCTTCCACGCCATGGGGATGCCCCAGATCGGGCCGGGCAAGGCGCATGTGACTGACCGGACCTATGCCGATATCGGGCGTATGGCGGTGACCGGGGACCCTGCGGATGCCTACAAGTTCCGCACGCCGTCGCTGCGCAACGTGACGCTGACCGCGCCCTATACCCATGCCGGGGCCTATGCCACGCTCGAGGCCGTGATCCGTCATCACATGGACCCGCGCAAGCGGCTCGCGGATTACGACATCGCTCAGGCACTGCTGCATGCCGTGGACACCGACCATGCGGATAATGACGCACTCATGGATGCGCAGGAGATGGCGCGTATCTCGGCCGCGATCGAGTTTGACGGGGCCGAGGTGACGGAGGACCAGATTCCTGCGCTCATCGCCTTCCTTGGCGCGCTCGAGGACCCGGTGGCGAAAGGTGGCCGTCTGGGCGTGCCTGCGGCCGTGCTCTCTGGCCTGCCCATGGACGAGGTCGCACCGCCGGCGGTGGCCGTGTCCAAAGAACCTGTCGAGACACCTGCGGTCAGCCGCGACGGCACGGCGGCAGTCCTGCGGGCAGCCGTGGTAGACGTGACACCCGCCGCCATGTCGGCGGGACGGTCCGCCACCGAGGAGCCGGAGGAATCCACGGTCGTCCTCGCTCAGGCTACGACGGTAGAGGCGCCAAGACCCCCGGTCATGTCCAACGCGCCTGTCACCCGCGATTCCGCATCGGTCACCGACAACGCGCCGGAGCGGGCCGAGGTGCCCCTGCCGGATCGCGGCTACGTCCAGCCCGCCGATGTCTCGATCCGCGAACTCATGCGGGTTTCGGCCGAGATCACTGCGCAACTGAGCGAGTAGGGCGCCTCTGATCGGGCCGCAGGAACGGGGCGCGCCGATTGCGCTCCGTGGTCCTCGTGGTAGACCGGTCTTTGCCAAGGACGTGGTCACGGCCCAGCTATGAATGTCATGAACAGCCGAAGGGCAGAAAGCTCGTCGTCATCCCTTCTGACACGACCATGAGCGCCAGCATATCGGCGGCTTCGAAATCCGCGCCGGGGGCGGGGCAGATGTCCGCCCGGTCCTCGCAGCGCGATGTGACGAAGGCATCGACGCCTTCGACGAAATCCGCGCTCATGTTCGCACCCTGACCGTCGATCACGGCGTTCCACGCCCGCTCGAAACGCGCGCATTTTTCGGCCCGCCAGTCGGGCGTGACGTTGACGCCGGTCTCTGCGTTCACGCCTTCGTCAATGATCAGAGGTGCCGTCTCGGCCCAGGCAGACCCGGCCACCATGACCAAGACGGCAATCAGGCGGATCACTCCACCTGATCCATGTAGTCGCCGTAGCCCTCGGCCTCCATGTCCTCAAAGGGGACAAAGCGAAGCGAGGCGGAGTTTATGCAGTAGCGCAGCCCGCCCCGGTCGCGGGGGCCGTCGTCGAACACATGGCCCAGATGGCTGTCGCCATGGGTCGAGCGGACTTCGGTGCGGATCATTCCGTGCGTGGTGTCGCGCAACTCGCTCACATGGGCCGGGTCGATGGGCTTGGTGAAAGAGGGCCAGCCGCAACCGCTCTCGTATTTGTCCGACGAGGCGAAGAGCGGCTCGCCCGACACGATATCGACGTAGATCCCGCGATCCTTGTTATATAGCAGCGCGCCGGTGCCGGGGCGTTCGGTGCCCGATTGCTGGGTCACGTAATACTGCATCTCGTCCAGCGCCGCGACGACATCAGGGTTCTTTTCATATTTGGCCATGGGTGACTCCTATCCGTTGCGCAGAATATGGGGCCGGGCAGGGCGCGCGTCACCCCGCCCGACTGTTGCAAACGGTCACGTCCCGCTGAAACGTCAGTCCCGCGCCTTGGGATGCGGGATGAACTCCTCGGTGTCACCGGGCGGGAGCGCGAAGCGGCCGTGTTCGAAGTCCCCCTTCATCCAGGCCTCCTGCGCCGCCTCGAGCTTTTCGCGCGACGAGGCCACGAAGTTCCACGAGATATAGCGCGGGCCATTGAGCGTCTCGCCGCCCAGCACCATGACGCGCGCGCCCGTGGGACCGGCGGTCAGTGCGACCCGGTCGCCGGGGCGGAAAATGCCCATGCGATGGGGCGCATATACCTCGCTCGCCACCTCGACCTCGCCGTCCATGACGTAGAAGGCCCGGTCCTCGTGGTCGTCGGGCATCGGAAGGGTCGCGTGAGGGGCGAGCGTCACGTCGCCGTAGAACATGTCCGAAAAGGTGCTCGCAGGCGCTTTCTCGCCCCAGGCCCGCCCGACGATGAGCCGTGCGGTCACGCCCTCGCCCTCGATCATCGGCAGGTCGGCCTTGGCGTGATGCTCGAAGCTCGCCGGGTCATCCTCGCGGTCCTCGGGCAGCGCCACCCAGGTCTGGATACCGAACAGGTCGTGCCTGCCAACCCGGTCTTGGGGCGCCGAGCGTTCGGAGTGGGTCACGCCGTTCCCCGCCACCATCCAGTTGACCGCACCGGGCGTGATCATCCGATCGGAGCCCAGACTGTCGAGATGCCGGAATTGTCCTTGATACAGGTATGTGACCGTGGCCAGACCGATATGCGGATGCGGTCGCACGTCGATGCCGTTGTCGATGAATTCCACGGGTCCCATCTGGTCGAAGAAGATGAAGGGCCCCACCATCTGCCGCTTGGCCGCGGGCAGGGCGCGGCGCACCTCGAAGCCGCCCAGATCGCGGGCGCGGGGCACGATCACCATCTCGAGCGACTTGGGATCGGTGGCGAGTGTCGGGTCGAAACCGGGAAAATGGCTCATGTCCTGTCCTTTCCTATCCTTTGACGTCCGCCCACTCGGGGTGGCGATCGAATTGCGCATGGGCAAAGGGGCACAGCGGCACGAGCTTGTAGCCGCCCGCCCGCGCATCCTCGACCGCGCGGGTGACCAGCGCAACACCCGCGCCCTTGCCGCGCAAAGCGTCGGGCACGCCGGTGTGGTCGATGATGAGCATGGTATCTGACAGGCGGGAATAGGTCATCTCGGCCTCGTGCCCGTCGATGACGAGGGTATAGCGCCCTTTGCTGCCGGTTTCGTCACGTTGAATGTCGGGCATGTTCTGCATCCTCCGGTTGGGTTCCGGCCAAACATGGCGTGTTCTGGCCCTGCGCACCATGCCGAGCGCCGCACAGTCTCGGGGCAGGGGCGCACAAACCGCGGGCCTCTTGGGTCCGTTCGTGACTGTCGGATAAGACGTCATGGTCCCAACGCACAATGGCACGAGAGGTTCGCAGCTCAGGTGCCGTCGATCAAATCGCATGCGCCGGCCGTAGCCGCCGAAGCGGACGACAGGACCGTTGCCGGGTCACCTGGCGCGCTCGGGCAGCGCCCCGATCGTCGCAAGAAACAATAATCGTTGGGGGATAGTGGCGGAGAGACAGGGATTCGAACCCTGGGTGGAGTCACCCCCACAACGGTTTTCGAGACCGCCCCGTTCGACCACTCCGGCACCTCTCCGCGGGGGTCTGGTGGAGGGCGATTTACAGAGCCGGGCGGCAGAGCGCAAGGGATGATTTGCAAAAAACTCGGGGCGAGGGCGCATCATGGGGACGCAGGCGTGCGACAGGTTGCCGGCATGGCCAAGGCACGGGCCCGGCGACAGCCCGCCGGTCCTCTGACGACCACGTGACTTTCCTTGTTCTCAAGGGGGGCGCACCATAACTTACAGGTCAGTTGCCACAACTGGGAGGCTTCGATGACTTTCAACCGTCTCATGACCGGGGCCGCGATGGCGGTGGCCGCCATCTGTTTCGGCGCCGCCCTGGCCGCCGCAGACCGCGACAGTTCGCGCGAATTTCTGGAGGTGACCGGGTTCGACGTCGCGATCACGGCGTTGCAGCAAGGCGCCATGAACGGGCCCGGCATTGCCGGGTCCGACCCCGATGCATTTGGCAGCGAGTGGGTGCGCCTGGCCCGCGAGGTCTTTGAGCCCGAGGCCATGATCGACGAGACCTTGGACATGATGGAAGCGATCATGCCGCAGGATCTCGTCGATCATGGCATCGCCTTTTACGGCAGGCCTCTGGGGCAAAAGCTCGTCGCCGCCGAGAACGCGGCGCAGACCGCGGACCCCGACGTGCAGTATGCCGAGGGCGAATTGATCGTGACCCGTCTGGCGGACGAAAACCCGGCGCGGCTCAACGAGTACCGGCTCATGGCCGATGCCATCGGCGGCGTGGACAGCTCGGTGCGTGCGGTGATCGAGCTTCAGGTGCGCTATCTGACCTCGGCCATGGCGGCGGGGGCCTCGGACATCCAGTATTCCGCGGATGAACTGCGTGCGATTCTCGAGCAGCAGGAGCCGCAGCTGCGCGATGCGATCCAGTCGTCGGGTGTGCTGGCCTCGGCCTACGTCTACCGTGAGTTCACCGATGAAGAGGTCGTGGCCTACCGCGAGGCGCTCGAGGAGCCGGAGATGATGCAGGTCTACGAGATCCTGAACGGCATCCAGTACGAGATCATGGGCGACCGCTACGGCAAACTTGCCGCGCGCCTCTCGGACCTCGCGCCGCAACAGGACATCTGACGCGCCGGCGAAGCCGAGGGGGTGGGGCGGCGCCCTCACGGGTTCACACGCGTGTTTTTCTTGACTTGCAGCAGGAATGCCCTGATACACGCGGCTCCTGCACCCGAGGCGACTCGCGTGCGGGTCATACGTTTTGAAACAACGTCTCTCGAAGACGCGCTGTCCGAAGGCCGGGGACCACCCCGCGAAACGCCGGAATGCCGGGGCCACAGGATGCGGAAACATGAAGGAAGACCATATGTTTGCGGTCCTCAAGACCGGCGGCAAGCAATACAAGGTCCAGGCGGGCGACGTGCTCCGCGTGGAAAAACTTGCGGCCAATGCCGGCGACAAGATCCAGTTCAACGACATCCTGATGGTCGGCACGACCCTCGGTGCTCCCCTCGTCGCAGGCGCGGGTGTGCAGGCCGAAGTGATCGAACAGATCAAAGCGGACAAAGTCATCAGCTACGTGAAGCGCCGTCGTAAGCACAGCTCGCAGCGCAAGCGTGGCCACCGCCAGCAACTGACCCTCGTGCGTATCACCGACATCCTGGAATCGGGTGCCGACAAATCCGGCGTGACCGCCGCGATCGGTGCACGTTCGGGCACCGCACCGGCTCCGGCCGCTGCTCCGGCGAAGAAAGCCGCGGCGCCCAAGGCCGCAGCTAAAGCTGAGACCGCTGCTGCCGGTGACGACCTCACCGCCATCAACGGCGTCGGCCCCGCGATGCAGAAGAAGCTCGTGGAAGCTGGCATCACCACCTACGCGGACCTCGCGAAAGTCGACCCCGATACGTTCGAGGCCGTCAACGTGAAGCCCGAGTGGGTCGAAGAAGCCAAAACTCTGGCGAAATAAGGAGAGAGCGAAATGGCACATAAAAAAGCTGGTGGTAGCTCCCGCAACGGTCGCGACTCCGCGGGCCGTCGCCTTGGCGTCAAGAAATACGGTGGCGAAGCCGTCATCGCGGGCAACATCCTCGTGCGTCAGCGCGGCACCAAGGTCTGGGCCGGCTCGAACGTGGGCATGGGCCGCGATCACACCCTCTTCGCAACCGCCGACGGCGAAGTGAAGTTCTCGAAGGGTCTCAAGGGCCGCACCTTCATTTCCGTGCTCCCGGCCGCAGAGGCTGCCGAGTAAGCCGAGACCCTGAGGTCTGACAAAATCAGGGGGATCGGCGCAAAGGCCGGTCCCCCAAGTCGTTTCAGCCGGACCACGTCGTCCGGGGCGTGACGGAGGGGAGGCCGGATCGCCCGAAGACATTCATCTCTTGGTCATGAAGCCCGATTATGACGAGCGGCTCCGACCGGCGGCTTTCGAGGAGGAAAGACCGTGATTCAAGAAAGACAATCCATGCAGGCTCTGGACTGGCCCGAGCAGGCCATCATCGAAACCGAACGCTTCGTGCTGCGCGCGCCGCGGCTGTCGGACGTGGGTTTGCTCGCGCATTACTCCGGCGACAAACGCGTGGCGTGCGAGACGCGCTCGATCCCGCATCCGCTGCCGCCGGGCGTGACCGAGGCCTTCGTGAAACGGGCGCTGAAGTCCGACCGGGCCGAGGACGTCTGGGTCATCGACGGTGCCGCCGTCGAGGGGGGCGAACGCGGGCAGGAAGTGTTGGGCGTGGTGAGCCTCACGCGGATGGACCGCAACCAGAGCCAGCTTGGCTACTGGGTTGCGCCGCCCTGCTGGAATACCGGTGTCGCCTCTGAGGCGGTGCAGGCGCTGGTCGCCGCGAACCCGCTGGGCAACGACACACTCTTTGCCGAGGTGTTTCAGGACAACCCGGCCTCGGCGCGGGTGCTGACCAACGCGGGCTTTGAATACGTGGGCGACAGCGAGACGTTCTCGGTCGCCCGCAACGCCAGTGTCTCAACCTGGACCTACAGCCGGAAGATGCGCTGACATGACGGTCACCGGGCGCTTCGACCAGATCGACACCGCCCGGCTTACCCTGCGCCGGCTGCGGCTGGATGACGCGCCCGCGCTTGCCGCCGTCATGGGTGACTGGGACGTGGTCCGGATGACCGGCACGTGGTCGCATCCGGTGGATGCGGCCTACGTCCGCCGCCGGATCGAGGAGCGTCTGGATCAGCCTGGGTTCTACGCGCTCGTCCTGCTGGGGGACGACCCGGTGGGCATGGCGCATGTGGCCGAGGGCGCGATCGGCTATCTTCTCGCCAAGGACCACTGGGGCAGGGGCTATGCCACCGAAGTCGCCGCCGCGCTCGTCGCCCATGGCTTTTCGGTGCAGGACGCGCCCTTCCTCACTGCGAAAGTCTGGGCCGACAACCCGGCCTCTTCTCGTGTCCTCGAAAAACTCGGCTTTCGCGAGGTCGGGCGTCACACGGCCGTGAATCGGGCCAGGGGCGAAAAACTTGGCGGTATCGACTACCGTCTCGAGCGCCCGTGACGGCACCTGCCGAAGGCGCTCGTCCCAAAGCCCACCCTTGAGGCAGCGCCCGTTTCCCTCTATCGCTTGCCCCGAACCACGAAAGGCCCGAACCCCATGAAGTTTCTCGATCTCGCCAAGGTCTACATCCGCTCCGGCAGCGGCGGGAACGGCTGCGTGTCTTTCCGGCGCGAGAAGTTCATCGAGTTTGGCGGCCCCGACGGCGGCGACGGCGGGCGCGGTGGCGATGTGATCATCGAAGTGGTCGAGGGGCTGAACACCCTCATCGACTTCCGTTACCAGCAGCATTTCTTCGCAAAGAACGGCGCACCGGGCTCGGGCAACCAGCGCACTGGCAAGTCGGGTGACGACATCATCCTGCGCGTTCCCGTCGGGACCGAGGTCATCGACGAGGATGAGGAAACCGTCATTGCCGACATGACCGAGGTCGGCGAGCGGCTCGTGATCGCCAAGGGTGGCAACGGCGGCTTTGGCAACCTGCACTTCAAGACCGCCACGAACCAGGCGCCGCGCCGCGCGAACTCGGGGCAGGAGGGCGTCGAGCGCACGATCTGGCTCCGGCTCAAACTGATCGCCGACGTGGGGCTGTTGGGCCTGCCCAACGCTGGCAAGTCGACCTTCCTCGCCGCGACCTCGAACGCGCGGCCCAAGATCGCGGATTATCCATTTACGACCCTCGTGCCGAACCTTGGCGTCGTGGGCGTCGACAACGTCGAATTCGTGGTAGCCGACATTCCGGGCCTTATCGAAGGCGCGCATGAAGGTCGCGGTCTGGGCGATCAGTTCCTTGGACATGTCGAACGCTGCTCGGTGCTCCTGCACCTCGTCGACGGCACGTCCGAGCAGGTGGTCGAGGATTACCTCACGATCATCCACGAACTCGAAGCCTACGGCGGTGTGTTGGCGGACAAGCCGCGCATCACCGTCCTGAACAAGATCGACGCGCTTCTGGACGAGGAGCGCGAGGAAAAGCGCGCGGCTTTGGCCGAAGCCTGTGGTGAACACGTCTACGAGATGTCGGGCGTGGCCAAGGATGGCGTGACCTCGGTCCTGCGCGCGCTCAAGGCGGAAATCGGTGCCGAACGCTTTCGCCAGAAAAAGGCGGAAGGCGGCGACGACGAGGAGCGTGGAACGTGGCAACCGTAACGCTCGCCACCGCGCAGCGCGTGGTGGTCAAGATCGGCTCGGCGCTGCTGGTCGATGCCGCGACAGGTGCGCTCAAGGCCGACTGGCTCAAGGGGCTGGCCGCCGACGTGGCCCAGCTCAAGGCGCGCGGTGCCGATGTGGTGCTGGTGTCCTCGGGTTCGATCGCACTGGGACGGGGCGTGCTGGGGTTGCCCGCCGGCGGCCTTGCGCTCGAACAATCCCAGGCCGCTGCCGCTGTGGGCCAGATCCGTCTTGCACGCGCTTATGAGGAAGTGCTCTCGCCGCTCGGCATCAAGACCGCGCAGGTCCTGGTCACGCTCGAGGATTCCGCCGACCGGCGGCGATACCTCAACTCCCGCGCGACGCTCGAGACGCTTCTGTCCTACGGCGTCGTGCCCATCGTGAACGAAAACGACACCGTCGCCACCGATGAAATCCGCTACGGCGACAACGACCGGCTCGCCGCGCAGGTGGCCGTGACCGTGGGCGCGGACCTGACCGTGCTCCTGTCGGACGTGGACGGGTTCTATTCCGGCAATCCAAAGACCGACCCTGCTGCCGAACATTACCCGGTTGTGGCCGAGATCACGCCCGCACTCATGTCCATGGCCGGGGATGCTGGCACGGGCCTGTCCAAGGGCGGGATGAAGACGAAACTCCTTGCCGCCCAGACCGCGACGGCAGCGGGCTGTGGTCTTATCATCACGGAAGGCTCGCGGCCGAATCCGCTTTCGGCACTCGAGGCAGGCGCGAGGTTCACGCTCTTCACCGCGCGGCAGGATCCTTCGGCGGCGCGCAAGCACTGGATCGGGTCGATGAAGCCGCAGGGCACCGTGATGCTCGACGAGGGCGCGGTGCGTGCGCTCAAGGGTGGCAAGTCGCTTTTGCCTGCCGGTGTGACCAAGGTCGCGGGCGACTTCGGCCGCGGCGAACCGGTCGAGATCGTGGGCCCTGATGGCGCCCATATCGGCGCGGGCCTGGTGCGGTACACGGCGGAAGAGGCGCGGCGGCTGATCGGCAAGCGCTCGGACCAGATCGAAGAGACGCTCGGGTATCCCGGAAGGGCGGCGCTCGTGCACCGCGACGACATGGCGCTCTAGGGCCCGAAACCTTGCCGGAACTTTGATCTGTTAACGCCTGGCGGGTCGGCGATCCGCTCAAGCCAACGTTTTGCTATTTGAAGAACGAATTCCTGGATTCCGGAATTCTAAAATCCCGAAATCCGGGGACGCGCCGCCGCACCGCTCATGCGAACCCCGCCGCACTGGCATCCGGCCTCGTGATCATGGCCATCACCACCAATCTTTTGACCTGAGGCCGCATCCGGCATAAACGACGCGCATAGACTTGGAGGCTTCGATGAAAGACGCAGAGAACATCCCCGCGCTGATGCAGGACCTTGGCCGCCGTGCCAAAGCCGCCGCCCGCGAGCTGGCTTTTGCGCCATCGGATGCCAAGCGGCAGGCGCTCGAGTCTGCTGCCGACGCTCTTTGGACAAAACGGGGCGAGATCATCGCGGCCAATGCCAAGGACCTGGATTTCGGTCGTGACAAGGGTCTTTCGCCCGCGATGATGGACCGGCTGATGCTCGACGAGGCGCGGATCCGGTCCATGTGCGACGGGCTGCGCGCGGTTGCCGCGCAGGACGACCCCGTTGGCACGGTGATGAGCGAATGGGACCGTCCCTCGGGCCTGCACATCAAGCGAGTGCGCACGCCCCTTGGCGTGATCGGCGTGATCTATGAAAGCCGCCCCAACGTGACGGCGGATGCCGGGGCGCTTTGCCTCAAGGCGGGGAACGCGGTCATCCTGCGGGGCGGGTCCGAGAGCTTTCATTCCTCGGGCGCGATCCATGCTTGCCTCGTCGAAGGGCTAAAGGCCGCCGGTCTTCCCGAGGACGCGATCCAGCGCGTGCCCACCCGCGACCGTGAAGCCGTGCGCGAGCTTCTGACCATGACCGACTACGTGGACGTGATCGTGCCCCGTGGCGGCAAGGGGCTTGTCGGTCTCGTCCAGCGCGAGGCCCGGGTGCCGGTCTTTGCCCATCTCGAGGGCATCGTTCATATCTACATCGACAAGGCGGCCGATCCGCAAAAGACGATGGACGTGGTGATCAACGCCAAGACCCGGCGCACTGGTATCTGTGGCGCCGCGGAATGTCTGCTCGTCCACCGCGACGCGCTGCCGCTCGGTCAGGCGGTTCTGAATGCGCTGATGGAAAAGGGCGTCGAGGTCCGAGCGGGCGAGGGGCTTTCGGGCACAGTTGCCGCGACCGACGCCGACTGGGGCACCGAGTATCTGGACTCGATCATCGCTGCCAAGGTGGTCGAGGATCTCGACGGGGCCATCGACCACATCCGCCAGTTCTCGTCCTCGCACACCGACGCGATCATGACCGAGGATGACGCTGCAGCCGAGCGGTTCTTTCAACGGCTCGACAGCGCCATCCTCATGCGCAATGCCTCGACCCAGTTCGCGGACGGGGGCGAATTCGGCATGGGCGGCGAAATCGGCATCGCCACGGGCAAGATGCACGCGCGTGGCCCGGTGGGGGCCGAACAGCTGACGAGCTTCAAGTATATCGTCGAAGGTGACGGGACCGTTCGGGGCTGACGCCTCAGAACGTCAGGTGCAGGCGGGTGTCGGTGACCTCGACCCCCAGCTTGCGCCGCTGCGCCTGAACCTCGGGCAGGACCAGGCCGAAGTGGACCTTGGCCGGGGTGAGCTCGCCGCCTTTGCCGGTGAGATGCGCCCAGTCGTCCGGGCTGATCTTCATCCGCTCGGCACGGCCTGTCACCGACCAGATTCCGCCCGCCTCGTTTACCGTGATCGTGCCGCCAAAGGGCATGGCGCTCTCGCAACAGGCGGTCAGGAGGAAGGCGAGCTTGGTTTCGGGCCGGGGGCAGTCGCCGGGCACCCGCCAGTCGATCATCGCCTTGCGCCCCGCATCCTCAAGCGCCGAGGTGATCTCGGCCGCCCTTACCCCATGCCCCGACTGCGCCGCGCCAAAGGCGATCCGGAAGAACCGGATGCGGCCCGAGGCGTTCTCGAGGCTTTCGCGCACCAGTGCCATTTCCGGACTGTCTTCGCTGCCCCCGAGCAACATCAGCTCGATGCCATTGCCGATCGCGCCCAAAGGGCTGATAAGGTCATGACAGATCCGGCTGCCGACCAGCGCCACGAGGTCATTCGTGTCGTTCATCCGTTTGCCATCCACGACGAAGGGCTTGCCATGGACCATCTCTCCTCGCTTCTCGAACCCGGTATGCTCGTCCGGCTGCCGACGGAACCGGACTGGGGCCTTGGGCAGGTGCAATCCAACATCCACGGCAAGGTGACCGTGAACTTCGAACATGCGGGCAAGCGGGTCATAGATATCTCTCAGGTTTCGCTGACGCCGGTCTTCGACGAGGATTGAACCTCCTGCTCCGGTGTAGGCGCAGTTATTCGACGCTATCACAGCCGGAGCGCGAGTAAAGACCGCGTTCCGGGTTGGGGAATGGTTGCCAAGGCCTGGTCTGGCTCCTAAAACCCCGGAAACGAGGGAGCCTGCCCATATGTCCGAAGCCAGCCCGCGATACGAGCTTCGCATCGCCGAAACGGCGCAGGATGTCCGTGACGCCCAGCGGTTGCGCTACGAGGTCTTCATCGAGGAACTGGGGGGCAGCGGGCCGGACGTGGACCATGACGCCCGCCTCGAATGCGACGAGTTCGATGCCTATTTCGATCATCTGATCCTTTATGACCGCAACAGGGTGGGGGACCAGGCGGTCGGCGCCTACCGGGTCATGCGAGATGACCAGGCGGCCAAGGCGGGGCGGTATTATACGGAATCCGAATATGACCTCTCCGCGCTCAAGGCGTCGGGACGCAAGCTCCTTGAACTTGGCCGTTCCTGCGTCCACGCGGATTACCGCGGCGGGGCGGCGCTCGCGCAACTATGGGTGGGTTTGCTAAATTACTCGGACGCCCATGACATCGAGGTCATGTTCGGTGTGGCGAGTTTCCATGGCACCGATCTATCGGCGATCCGCGAACCCCTGTCCTATCTTCACCACGCCCATCTCGCCCCCGTGGCGCTAAGGAGCCGGGTGCAGGAACCCTTCTACCAAAGCGCAGATCTGATGCCCGCCGAGGCGATCGACACGAAGGAGGCGATGCGTCAGATGCCGGCGCTCATCAAGGCCTATCTGCGTCTGGGCGGGGTGATCGGGGATGGCGTTTTCATAGACACGCCGTTCAACACCACCGATGTCTGCATCATCGTGGATCTGGCCCTCGTGCCGCCCAAGCAACGGGCAATGTACGAAAAGCTCGCCCGCCGGGAGGTTCGGGGGTGAGCGATCCTGGGCCGTCGTGGCAGAGCGATGGGCCTGCGCCCGACCTTGGCATCACCGCGCGCGGGTGGCTCGTCGCGGTCCTGCGGCTTGTCCCGCTTCTCGTCGTGCTCGCGGTCGGGCTGATCCTCACGCTCGTGCTTCTGCCCATCGAGCGGCTTTTGGCTGGAGAACGGCGACCTGTCACGCCGACGATCACGCGGGTGGTCTGTATCCTCGCGCTCGCCCTTCTGGGGATCCGCTGGCGGGTGGTCGGTCAGCCGATGAAAGGCGCAGGCGCCGTGGTGGCGAACCATTCCTCTTGGCTCGACATCCTCGTCCTCAATGCGCCCAAGCGGCTGTATTTCGTGTCCAAGGCGGAGGTGCGCGACTGGCCGGGCATCGGCTGGCTCGCTCGGGCGACGGGCACGGTCTTCATCAAGCGGGACCGGCGCGAGGCAGGGACGCAGGTCGCGGAGTTCCGGCGGCGACTGTCACTGGGCCATCGGCTGTTGTTCTTTCCCGAGGGCACCTCGACCGACAGCCGCCGGGTGCTGCCCTTCAAGACCACGCTCTTCGCGGCGTTTTTTGCAGAGGGATTGCGCGAGACCATGCGCGTGCAGCCGGTGTCGGTGGTCTATCGCGCGCCCAAGGGGCGGGACGACCGGTTTTATGGTTGGTGGGGTGACATGGATCTGGGGCCGCATCTGCTGGCGGTGCTGGGTCAGCTCCGGCAGGGGCGAGTCGAGATCCATTATCATGCGCCGGTGCAGGTCGCGGATTTCGCGGACCGCAAGGCGCTGGCGGCATATTGCGAAGCGGCGGTGCGCAGGCCGGTTCATTCGGCCCTGTCGGAGTAGGGTTGCGCCGGGGCATGGACCCGTCGCGGGGCACTTGGGGCGCTGCCGCCCCCCACACCCCCTACTCGAGGGTGGCGTCGGCCCCCTCGAACACACCCGAGGATATTTATGAACCAGAGACGCCGGCGACCATGCGGCGGGTCAGGCAGGCGCCTTGAAGTGCTTGGCGAGCTTGAGGCCCTGGCCCTGGTAGTTCGACTTGAGGTCGGCGCCGTATAGGGTTTCGGGCACTTCCGCCATGCGTTCATAGACGAGCCGTCCGACGACCTGCCCGTGTTCGAGCACGAAGGGCGCTTCGTGGCAGCGCACCTCGAGCACGCCACGCGAGCCTGAACCGCCGGCGGCGTCGTGGCCGAAGCCCGGGTCGAAGAACCCGGCGTAATGGACGCGAAACTCGCCGACCATCGCGAGATAGGGGGCCATTTCGGCGGCGCAGTCGGGCGGGATATGGACGGCCTCGCGGCTCACCAAGATGTAGAAGGCGCCGGGATCGAGGATGATCCGGCCTTCGCGGGTGTGGATCGGTTCCCAGAAGTCCGCCGGGTCGTAGTGGCCTATGAGATCGAGGTCGATGACCCCGGTATGGGGCTTCGCGCGATACCCGACGAGGTCGCCTTGGGTGGGTTTCAGGTCGACCGAGAAGCCAAGACCGTGGTCGATCACGGCGGGACCGTCGACGAGGCGTTCGGTGGCATGGCGGGCGGCGAGCTCGTCGTCGGTCAGCACCGCTTGCCCTGCGCGGAAGCGAATCTGGTTGAGTCTCATGCCGGGGCGCACGAGCACCGAGAAAGAGCGCGGGCAAATCTCGGCATAGAGCGGGCCGTGGTAGCCGGGGGCGATGCGGTCGAACTCGACCCCGCCGTCGGTGATCGTCCGGGTGAGGAGGTCAAGGCGCCCGGTGGAGCTCTTTGCGTTTGCGACAGCCTGGATACCTTCGGGCAGGGCGAGGCACTCCATGAGCGGGACGACGTAGACGGCACCCTTCTCAAGCACCGCGCCCTGCGACAGGTCGATGCGGTGCATTTCGAACTCGGTGAGCCGGTCGGACACCGTGCGGCCCTCGCCCGCGAGAAACGAGGCGCGGACGCGGTAGGCGGTGGTGCCCAGTCGCAGGTCGAGCGAGGCTGGCTGGATCTGAGCCTCGGTGATCTCGGGGCAGCCGGGGGCCGCTGCGAGAATGCCGTCCTCGATCATCCGGCGGAGGGTCTGGGATGGGAGAACGCCGGTCCCGGTCGGTTGCGTCAGGCTCATCGCGTCGGTCTCCCCTTGTTGCGCGTCAAGGCCGACGGGGACCGGGGCGCGCCAGATACACGAACGCCCGCCCCTGCAGGGGGCGGGCGGTTCGGTGGTGTTATGGTCGGGCTAGCAGGATTCGAACCTACGACCTTCCGTCCCCCAGACGGACGCGCTACCAGACTGCGCCATAGCCCGACGTGCGGCCCTAGATAGCGATTTTCGCAGGCGTGGCAAGGGCTGATGGCCATGAAATTTCATCGCCTTCGCGGTCAGAGGCGCGTGGCCGGGCCGGAGCCTTTGTGTGCGTTGGCCCGAAGGGTCGCGAGGCGGGCGGAGAAAGCGGAAAGGGCTGCGGTCGGGAGTGGTTTTCCTGCGGCGCGCAAGGCGCGCAGGCGGGTTGCGACCGGCGTCAACAGTGTGTCGTCGCCATCGACCGGGTCGGGGCCGATGTCGGGCATGATGAGCGCCGGTCCGGGGGAGGCGAAAGGCTCGGCGTCGGAGCCGGGCGGATTGATCGCCTGCGCGTCGGCGTCGTCCACGCTGACCTCGTCGCCCAGAACGGCGTGGAC
>LUOO01000004.1:10724-64819 GCA_001626765.1 Maritimibacter sp. REDSEA-S28_B5 | reverse complement strand
GTGCCAGCCCTCGTCGGCCCAGGCGCTGCGCTCTTCCACCGCAACGATGTTGACCTCCGCCCCGCCGCGCAGCGGATAGGTGACCATGTGGCGCTTTGGCCCCATGAAGACGCGGGCCACGGGGGGCTCGTCGCCCGTCGCGGGCACGACCGCGCGCCAGGCCACCTGTCCGGTGAAGAACGGCTGGCGTTTTCCGTTGAGCACGGGACGTAGAACGGAGTGAAGGCCGCCGGCGCCGACGACGAAATCCGCGCGGCGCTCGTCGATTTCCGTCGCCAGGAGCGTCTCGTCAGGCGAGAGGGTCACGCCGGTGACGCGCACACCGGTCTCGATGGCGACCCCGAGTTCGCGGGCGCGCGCGTGCAGGACCGCGATGAGGTCGGCGCGGTGCAAGAGGAGAAAGGTCTGTTCGGGGCGATGACGTTGCAAGTCCATCGCGATAACTTCGTGCCCGGAGAGACCATCCAGGAGCGTGACGCCCTGCGATCGAACCGCCACGTCGCGGATCGCTTGTCCAACGCCGAGCGCGTCGAGCACGGCAAGTCCGTTTGGGCTGATCTGGATACCCGCCCCCGCCTCGCGCACCATGTCGGCCTGTTCGAGCACCGTGATCCGCGCGCCGTGCATCGCCATCGCGATGGCCGACGCCAACCCGCCGATACCGGCCCCGAGAATGGTGATGTCCTGCCCGATCAACATACCTGTGTCCCTGCCCCTCGCGTCTGTTCGTGCCTGTGCTGTCGTCCGCGTCCGGCCTCCTCCGACCTCGTCCGCTCCGGTCATCCTGCGCGGGGCTTTTCGACGAAAAAGGCACCGGGCGCAATGCGCCACGGTGCCCCTCATCTCTCGCGTGGCCGTGGCCCGACAGAGGGCCAGGTCCGAACCTAGTCGTCGCGGTGAACCCGCTCGCGCCGTTCGTGCCGTTCCTGCGCCTCGAGGCTCAGGGTGGCGATGGGGCGGGCATCGAGCCGCTTGAGCGAAATCGGCTCGCCTGTCTCATCGCAGTAGCCATATTCGCCCTCGTCGATCCGGCGCAGCGCCGCGTCGATCTTGGCCACGAGCTTGCGCTGACGGTCCCGCGTGCGCAGTTCCAACGCCCTGTCGGTTTCCTCGGAAGCACGATCGGCGATGTCGGGAATGTTGCGGGTCGAATCCTGCAACCCCTCGATCGTGTGCTTGCTTTCGTTCAGAAGTTCCGCCTTCCAGTTCAGGAGCTTGCGGCGGAAATATTCGAGCTGGCGCTCGTTCATGAAAGGTTCGTCCTCGGCCGGGATGTAATCCTCCGGCAAGAAGGTCTCTGCCCTCATCCCACTCTCCTCTTCGCCCGGTCGCGACCCGAAACGTTCTCGATTTTGGACTATTCCGGACATTAGGTCGCTCCTCTGGGCAGGCTTTACTCCACGTCCAGCGGGTTGTCACGCCCCAAACGGGACAATGTGTTCACGTTTTGACCGGCCGTGGAGGGGCAAGGACGGTTTTCCGGGCGCGCCAGCCTGTTCTCAGGGGCAGGTGACTGATTGCTCACGGGAATTGGGCCAAGAGATACGTCCGGGAACCGTCCAATCTCCTGGGAAACCGGCACAGCGCGCCGAGGTTCGGGACCTGCATCGCGCCTGGCGCGTCTGCCCGCACGCCTTCGGCAGACCGGCGGGACGCAGAGTAAATGGCCGCCTGCCCTTGCCTTCGCTCGCGCGAGACGATTACCTCCCCGCGACGACCGAGGAGAATGACAATGCGCTTTGAAAGCACCGACAGCTATGTCGCGACGGACGACCTGAAAGTGGCGGTGAACGCCGCCGTGACACTGGAGCGCCCGCTTCTGGTCAAGGGCGAGCCGGGGACCGGCAAGACCGAACTGGCGCGGCAGGTGGCGCAGTCGCTGGGCCTGAAGATGATCGAGTGGAACATCAAGTCGACGACCCGCGCCCAGCAGGGTCTCTATGAATACGACGCCGTGAGCCGGCTGCGCGACAGCCAGCTTGGCGACGAGCGCGTGCATGACGTGGCCAACTACATCAAGAAGGGCAAGCTCTGGACCGCCTTCGAGGCCGACGAGAAGGTCGTGCTCCTCATCGACGAGATCGACAAGGCCGACATCGAGTTCCCGAACGACCTGCTCCAGGAGCTCGACAAGATGGAGTTCCATGTCTACGAGACCGGCCAGACCATCGCCGCCCGCCAGCGCCCGGTCGTCATCATCACCTCGAACAACGAAAAAGAACTGCCCGACGCCTTCCTGCGCCGCTGTTTTTTTCACTACATCAAGTTCCCGGACGTC
The DNA here is from genome assembly GCA_001626765.1 of Maritimibacter sp. REDSEA-S28_B5. GTDB lineage: Bacteria > Pseudomonadota > Alphaproteobacteria > Rhodobacterales > Rhodobacteraceae > Maritimibacter. The sequence continues at coordinate 62,541 of LUOO01000004.1, read as the reverse complement.
GAGACGATGCGCAAGATCGTCGAGGTCCATCATCCGGGGATCAAGGAGGCGCTGCTGACCACGGCGTTGACCCAGTTCTACGAAGTCCGCGAACAGGCCGGATTGAAGAAGAAACCCTCGACCTCGGAGGTGCTCGACTGGCTGAAGCTGCTTTTGGCAGAGGATATGTCGCCCGAGGACCTCAAGCGCGACGGCGGATCGGCGCTGCCCAAGTTGCACGGGGCGCTGCTCAAGAACGAGCAGGACGTTCACCTGTTCGAACGGCTGGCATTCCTCGCCCGGCGCGAAGGGCGCGACGGGCGCTAGACACCCCTGCCGCTGCCACAATTGACCCATTCAGGCCCGCGCCCTTGAAAACAAGGGACGCGGGTTCCTTTTTTCCGGCGGACACGTGTCTTGCGCGACCGGTTCGCGCCCCTTTGCCCCGGTCATTCCCCGCAATGACCCCGGCTTTGCCCCAGAATCGAGCGAAACAATCGCAAACCTGATCTCACATGGTTTCGATTCGCAGAACATCTACCTTTGCGCCGCCTGATGCGCCACGTTTCCGCCGCAAACAGCGGCGACAACTTGTTACATTCCGGCGCTGGCCCGCAACATCTTGTGGGCGCATTGCCCTCTGCCATGCCGAAAGCCATTTTCTGCCCCAATTCGGTCACTTTTCGTTTTGGGATTTGTCTGAGTCGTGTCTTACCTTGGCTCTGCCTGGGGGGGCACAGAACGGTGAGAAAGTATTGGTCTTGGGAGACAATACGCATATCGCCGTCCGTTCGCTGATGCGAGCAGACGCGCCCGGGAGGCCTTGCCCCTGGTTGGTGCCTGCGCAATCCGAACGGTCCATGATGTGGCGAAAGGTGTGCCTGCCTGTCGCCCGTGTCATCGACCCGACGCCTTGCGAGACGCTGACCGATGTGGTGGCAGGACCATCCTTGCGCGCCATGGGACCACGGATCGGGGACCTGCCCCCCAAGACGCGGCCCGGTCACCTGCAACAGAACCGCACCTCCACCCGTCGAAAGATCACCGTCCGCCCCCTACCACGGGTCGGACATGAGCCTACGACAGGAATGGGGATCGCGAGCCAAAGCCCTGAGATCGCGGAACTTTCGCGCCCACATGGCATTGGCTTTGGACTCCGTGGCGTTTTCTTGCAGCTGGACAAGCTCAACCCGACGAACAGACGACGCTCACCGGTTTACCGAAACCAGTTCAGGTGAGGTCGAAGGGGATGACGAAGTTACATTTGCGAAGCGCGGCGCTTGCGGCCCTTGTGGTCATGGCGTCTTGTTCGTCGAACCTGCAGGACGAACCGGCCCGCAGCGACACGTCGCGGGACGTGACCGCCCGGCAGACGAACCTGCCCACGGAATTGCCGCCGATGCGGGCCTTCACCATGGGCGGCGTCCAGCCGGTCCAGCGGTCCAATGCCGCGATCGCGGCGGATTTTCTCGACCTTTCCTTCGAACTGGAAAGTGGACGACAGCTTCCTGTCCTGACGCGCTTCGAGGGTCCGGTGACGATCCGGGTCACGGGGCGGGCCCCAGCTGTTCTGTCGGGCGATCTCAACCGTCTTGTCGGCCGCCTGCGGTCGGAAGCCGGCATCGACATTTCCCGCGTCGGCCCGAACGAGAATGCCTCGATCACGCTCGAGATCATCTCGAAGGCGCAACTTCAGAAACTCGTGCCGAACGCGGCCTGTTTCGTGGCCCCGAACGTGTCGTCCTGGATGGAATACAAGGCCAAGCGCGGCACGCCGGAAACCGACTGGACCGCGATCCGTGAACGTAGCCGGATGGCGATCTTCATTCCCGGGGACGTGGCACCGCAAGAAATGCGCGACTGTCTGCACGAGGAAACCGCGCAGGCGCTGGGCCCGGTGAACGACCTGTGGCGGTTGTCCGACAGCGTGTTCAACGACGACAACTTCCACACCGTGCTGACCGGGTTCGACATGCTGGTGCTGCGCGCCTACTACACGTCCGAGCTGCGCTCCGGCATGACCAAAGCCGAGGTGGCCACACGGCTCCCGAGCCTCTTGGCCCGCCTCAACCCGAACGGGGGCGGTGGTGCACCCGCCCCCGTTTCGAAAACGCCCGCCGCGTGGAAACAGGCCATCGAGACCGCTCTGGGCGGACGCACCCCGGCGGGCGCGCGCCGGTCCGCCGCCAAACGCGCAGTGGAAATCGCCCGCGCCATGGGCTGGCGCGACACGCGGCTCGCCTTCGCGCTCTTTGTCCAGGGCCGTCTGAATCTTGGCGTGAACTCGGATGTGGCGCTCGCCTCGTTCCGCGAGGCCGAGGCGATTTACGGCACCACCCCCGGCAACCAGCTTCAGGCCGCGCATATGGGCGTGCAGCTTGCCGCCCATGCGCTTTCGATGGGCAACGCAGGCACCGCGATCCGCATTGCCGACGCCCATATGCCATCCGTGCAGCGCGCTGAAAACGCCGCCCTCCTCGCCACGCTTCTGATGATCAAGGCCGAGGCGATGACCCTCGAGGGCCGCGTCGCGGAAGCCCAGCTTGTGCGTCTCGACAGCCTCGGCTGGGCACGGTATGGCTTCGGCTCTGAAAGCGACGTGACCGAGCGACTGAAAGAAATCGCCGCCATATCGCCTCGTTCTCGCGGCTAGAACCCGATCATACGGGCGGCCGCCCGTTACAGGAGGCCGCCCATGATCATCCTCGCCTTCACCGTCTTCGGTGTCCTTCTGGGCGTGCTGCAGGCGCGCAAACGCAGGGGCAAGCCGCTGGACCTCGCGCAATATGGCGCGGTCTATGGGATGATTTTTGCCATTCTCGGCGTATTCGTTACGGTGTTTCTGAGCCGGGGCGCCTGAGCCCGGCGGAAACGACGCGAGGCCCCATGTTCATTCCCTTCTTACAGACGCTGCGCGACAACAAGGTCCCCGTGTCCCTGCGCGAATACCTCGCGTTTCTGGAGGGCATGAAGGCGGGGCTCGTCACCTATGACGTGGGGGGGTTCTACTATCTCGCCCGCGCGATCATGGTGAAGGACGAGCGCAATCTCGACAAGTTCGACCGCGCCTTCGCCATGACCTTCGAGGGGTTGGAGGCGATCAGCTTCGACCAGGTGCTCGAGGCCGTAGATATCCCGGCGGGCTGGCTCGAGAAAATGGCCGAGAAGCATCTGACCGAGGAAGAGCGCGCCGAGATCGAGGCGCTGGGTGGGTTCGACAAGCTGATGGAGACGCTGAAGAAGCGGCTCGAGGAGCAAAAGGACCGCCATCAGGGCGGCTCGAAATGGGTGGGCACCGCAGGCACCTCGCCCTTCGGTGCCTATGGCTACAATCCCGAGGGCGTGCGGATCGGTCAGGACAGATCGCGCCACCAGCGGGCGGTCAAGGTCTGGGACAAACGCGAGTTCCGCAACCTCGACGACTCGGTCGAGCTTGGCACCCGCAACATCAAGGTGGCGCTCAAACGCCTGCGCAACTGGGCGCGCGACGGGGCGCATGAGGAACTGGACCTCGACGGCACGATCCGCTCCACCGCCGAGCACGGTTATCTCGACGTGAAAGTCCGCCCGGAGCGGCGCAATGCAGTCAAGGTGCTCCTGTTTCTCGACGTGGGCGGCAGCATGGACCCGCATATCAAGGTGGTGGAAGAGCTGTTCTCGGCCGCGCGCGCCGAGTTCAAGCATCTGGAATACTACTATTTCCACAACTGCCTCTACGAAGGCGTCTGGCGCGACAACCGCCGCCGCTGGGCCGAACAGACGCCCACGTGGGATGTGCTGCGCACCTATGGCTCTGACTACAAGTGCATCTTCGTGGGCGATGCCAGCATGTCGCCCTACGAGATCGCCATGCCGGGCGGCGCGAACGAGCACTGGAACGCCGAAGCGGGCGTCACATGGCTGACCCGTGCGCGCGAGCAATGGCCCGACAACCTCTGGATCAACCCGCTGGCCGAGCGGCACTGGCGTTATACCCAGTCCTGCGAGATGATCCGCGAGATCTTTGACGACCGTATGGTGCCGATGACGCTGGAAGGCATCGACCGCGGTATGCGGGTCCTCGGGCGGTAGGCAAGGAATGACGCCGAAATTGCCCCGCCCCCGAACGGACCGCGCGTTCCGGCGCCACCCGGTGCTGTTTCCGCTGTTTCTCGTCGCGCTCCTCGCGGTCGTGTGGTTCGGAATCAAGGCGACCCAGGACTTAATGGCGGCCAAGACGCGGTTCTCCGCCGATCCCGAGATCGCCGGCTGGATGACGCCGGGCTACATCGCGCGGACATGGAACATTCCGCCCGAGGTGCTTCTTGACACCCTGAGCCTCACCGAACAGCCGAGAAAGCGCATGACGATCTCTGAAATCGCCCTCGACAAAGGCCTGACGCCGCCGGACTACGCGGCCGAGGTGGAAGCGGCACTCGACGCCTGGGTGGCGGCGAACAGATGAGCGACACGCTGGTCGCCCTCGTGCCGACCTATGGCCTCGTGCTTCTGGGGCTGGCCACGTTCCTGTCCTGCATCGCGGTGCCGATGCCTGCCTCGCTCATCATGCTGGCGGGCGGCGCCTTTGCAGCGGGGGGCGACCTGGAGTCGATCCCGGTCTGGCTTGCCTGCTGGGTCGGGGCCGTGGTCGGCGATCAGGCGGGATACGGGATCGGGCACAGGGGAGCTGCGCTCATCGACCGGATCGAGGCGCAGTATCCCGCCCGCGCCGTGGTGCTGGCGCGGGCGCGGAATTTTACCGCGAAATGGGGGGCCGTCGGGGTGTTCCTGTCGCGCTGGCTGGTCAGCCCGCTTGGCCCCTACGTGAACCTCCTGTCGGGCGCGTCACGGACGGACTGGCGGGTGTTCACGCTCTGGAGCGCGCTGGGCGAGGTGATCTGGGTCTCGATCTACGTGGGGCTGGGCTATGTGTTTTCCTCGAACATCGCAGAGATCGCGCAGATCGCCGGGAATTTCTCGGGTCTTCTCGTGGCGCTGCTGCTCGCAGGCCTCTTGGGCCGGATCATCTGGACGCGGGTGGTCGAGGACGAGGGCGAAGCCGAGCTCGATCCGACTTGAGGCGCTCGTGGCTGGGGTGCCGCATCGGGAGGGCGCTGCCCTCCCGAACCCTCCCGACGTATTTGGAGAAAGATGAAAGGGGCGCGTTGCGACGATGTGATCGGCGCGGGCGCGGTCCTCTCTTTCGCGCGGCGGGGGGAAACGCCATAGTCGGCGCATGTTGAAGTTCACGCCTCTCCTCATCGCCGCGCTCTACGGGTTCATCCTGTGGTGGTTCTCGGCGCTTCGGCTTCGTCAGGAACTTGACCAGAAATCGAGCGAGCTGGCCGACCCAAAGCTCAAGGCACTGACCGACCGGATGGCCGCTGCCTTGGACCTGCCGCGGATCCGGGTGAACATCTACGAGGTCGAGCCGGTCAACGGCCTCGCCTCACCCGACGGCCGGATTTTCATCACGCGGGGGTTTTACGACCAGTATCGCGCGGGCAAGGTAACGGCAGAGGAAATGGCGAGCGTCATCGCCCATGAGCTGGGCCATGTGGCGCTGGGCCATGCGCGGCGGCGGATGATCGACTTTTCCGGCCAGAACGCGCTGCGTACGGCGCTGATCGTTATCCTGGGGCGGTTCATTCCGGGGATCGGGACGATCCTTGCCAATGTGCTGACTTCAATGGTGGCGGCGCGACTGTCGCGGTCGGACGAATACGAGGCGGACGCCTATGCCACCGCCTTGCTCATCAAATCGGGGATCGGGGCCGGGCCGCAGAAGACACTGTTCACGAAGCTAGAGGACCTGACGAAGATGCGCGGCAAGGGTCCGCCCGCGTGGCTCCTGAGCCACCCGAAGACCCATCAGCGGATCGCGGCGATTGAGGCGAACGAGGCGAAATGGGTGGGCTAGCTTAGCCCTGCCGCCTCGAGCGCTTTGCCGTAGCGCGGCAGCCGCGCCTTTTTCATCAGTTTGCGGATGGGCCAGACCTCGCCCGACAGGCGTTCGGCGGTGGCCTGCACGCCCTGCCCTATGCGGATCATCGCGGGCTCGTTCGCGGCCCAGCATTCCATCACGAAGAGATCGGGCACGGCGAGGCGCAACCCCTCTTCTGCCAGGGTCGCGCGGGGGAAATCCTTGACGTTCATGGTGAGGAGCACATCGGCGGAGCCCGCGATGGCGGCGGCAAGCACGTGGACATCGTTCGCGTCAGGCAGCCAGAGGCGCGACAGATCGCCCGCGCGGGGCTGGACGGCGGCCTTGGGCCAGTCCTGCCGCAGTTGTGCCACCTCGGCCCGCGCAAGGTCCTCCTGCCCCGGCCCGAGCTTGGCCGCCGCGCGCGCCCATTCCTCGAGGATACGGTCAGACCAGAGCGGAGTGAACAGGCCCGCCGATGCTGCCCCCAACACCACCTCCCGCATCACGGTCGGGAAAAGGACGCAGGCGTCGATCAGGACCTTCACGGCATCAGCCGGTAGAAAAGCGACTTGAGGTAGCCGCTTTCGGCCAGCGCAGGGTGCATCGGGTGATCGGGTCCGGCAAAGCCCGTGTGGATGAGCTGGGCCGCGCGCCCTGCCCGCCCGATCCCGCGCGTCGATGCCTTGCGGAAGGCATCGAGGTCGGCGGCGTGAGAGCAGGAGCACAGACCCAGATAACCGCCTTCGGCCACCAGCGGCGCGGCAAGCCGCGCGATGCGTTCATAGGCGCGCAGCCCCGCTTCGAGCGCCTGTTTGTTGGGGGCAAAGGCGGGCGGGTCGCAGATCACCACGTCGAATTGCGCGCCCTCCTCGCCAAGTGCGGCCAGCACGTCGAATGCGTCGCCCTGCCGGGTCTGGAACCGGTCGGACATGCCGCTCGCCTCGGCGCCCTGCGCGGCAAGCTCCAGCGCGGGTGCGGAGCCATCGACCGCGAGCGCGGAGGATGCACCATGAGCGAGTGCGGCGAGGGAAAAGCCCCCGACATGAGAAAACACGTCGAGCACGCGTGCGCCCTTGGCAAGGCCGGCGGCAAAGGCGTGGTTCGGGCGCTGATCGAAGAAGAGCCCGGTTTTCTGCCCGCCCAGAAGGTCGGCCATATAGGTCGCGCCGTTCATCGGGACGGGGATCGGCCCATCCACACCGCCCGTCCAGACCGTCACGCCCTCGTCCAGACCCTCGAGCGACCGGGCGCGGCCGGTGGCGTTCTTGATCACCGACCCGACCCCCGTCACCTCGGCCACCACAGCCGCAAGGTCATCGAACAGCACATCGGCCCAAGCGGCATTGGGCTGGATCGCAGCCACATCGCCGAAGCGGTCGATCACCACGCCGGGCAGACCGTCGGCCTCGGCATGGACGAGACGGTAGAAGGGTTGGTCATAGAGCCGTTCGCGGTGCGCGAGCGCCGCGCGCACACGTTCGCGCAGCCAGTCGGGCCCGATCTGGACCTCGGGGTCGCGGTCGAGCATCCGGGCGAAGATGCGCGAATTCGGGTTGACCGCGACGGTGCCCAGTCGATTGCGGTCACCGTCTTCGAGCGTCGCGATCGTGCCGGGCGCGATGGCCTTCGTGCGCCGGTCGGTCACCAGTTCGTTGTCATAGACCCAAGGCGCACCATGTCGGATTGCACGGGCGTTTGCCTTGGGCTTGAGACGAAGGATCGGGCGGGAGGCGCTGTCGGTCATGGGAGGCTCGCTTTCGTTGCGAACCTCCTACACCGCGCGTCCCGCACCCGAAAGCCCTGTCGGGAGCCGTCTAGGCCCACGGGAGAGTGATGCGGCGAGGCAAAGCCCCAGTTCGGCCGTAATGAACTCGGCCACATAGGCGCGCATCCGATACTATGGATTGACCTCGGCAGCGATGGCAGGCTGTCCGGTCGGAGATTGGAACGCGGTGCGGGCCGCCAAAAGGATCTTTCGCCACAGCTTGTCGGCGAAGGGATTGGCCGAGATATCATTCTCGGTGACGTTGAGTGTCCCGGTCCTGGCCGTGAAACAGACGAACCGCTGCGCGAGTGCCTTGGATTTCATCATCGTCATCGATTACACCCAACAATGAACCACCCCCCGCGAAACGTGGTCCGAAAGCATGATATGATGGGGTCCGAGGAAGCCCCGAGGGACCGGTTGAGTCCGTCCGGCACCACGCCGGGTTGTTAGCGCTAAACCTGCGTGATATGGAACCCGCGAACCAGCGCCAGTAGCGAGCAGGACGTCACATGCCCCTTCATCCCGAAATCGCCCGTGTCACCGACCGCATCATCGAACGCAGCGCCGCCCGCCGGGGCCGCTACATGGAGATCATTCGCGCGCAGATCGACAAGGGACCGAAGCGGGCGCATCTGTCCTGTTCGAGTCAGGCCCACGCTTATGCCGGGGCCGGTCCGGATCAGGCGGCGCTTGCCACGAAACCGGGGCCCAACATCGGAATCGTGACGGCCTATAACGACATGCTTTCAGCCCATCAGCCGTTCGAGCGGTTCCCTGACCTGATCCGCGCCGCAGCCCGGGCCGAGGGGGCCACGGCGCAGGTCGCAGGCGGCGTGCCCGCCATGTGCGACGGAGTCACCCAGGGCGAAACCGGCATGGAGCTGTCGCTTTTCTCGCGCGACGTGATCGCGCTCGCCACCGGGGTCGCGCTGTCGCACAACACCTTTGACGCCGCTCTATACTTGGGCGTCTGTGACAAGATCGTGCCGGGGCTGATCATCGCCGCCGCGACCTTTGGCCATATCCCCGGCATCTTCATGCCGGCAGGGCCTATGACGAGCGGTCTGCCCAACGACGAGAAGGCCAAGGTGCGCCAGAAGTTCGCCGCCGGTGAAGTGGGCCGCGACGCGCTCATGGAGGCCGAGATGGCCGCCTATCACGGGCCGGGCACCTGCACCTTTTACGGCACGGCCAATTCGAACCAGATGCTCATGGAGTTCATGGGGCTGCACCTGCCCGGTGCCTCCTTCGTGAACCCGAACACGCCCTTGCGCGACGCGCTGACGGTCGAGGGCACGCGGCGGGCGACCCAGATCACACATATGGGCAACGAGTTCACGCCGGTGGCCGATATCCTCGACGAACGCGCCTTCGTGAACGGGATCGTGGGGCTGATGGCCACGGGCGGGTCAACGAACCTGATCCTGCACCTGCCTGCCATGGCGCGGGCAGCCGGGGTCGAGATCACGCTCGAGGATTTCTCGGATCTCTCCGCCGTCACCCCGCTGATGGCGCGGGTCTATCCCAACGGGCTCGCGGACGTGAACCATTTCCACGCGGCGGGCGGTTTGGGCTATCTGATCGGATCGCTGCTCGAAGAGGGTCTGCTGCATGACGACACGCTGACCGTCGCGGGCAAGGGGCTTGGGCTTTATACCCGCGAACCCAAGGTGTCGGGCGACCGCGTCGTCTATGAACCCGGTCCGCGCGAAAGCCTGAACGACAAGATCGTGCGCCCGGCGTCCGATCCGTTTCAGAAGACCGGGGGGCTGACCCAGCTCACGGGGAACATGGGCCATGCGGTGATCAAGGTGTCGGCGGTGGCCGAGGAGCGTCATATCGTCGAGGCGAAGGCGCGGGTGTTTCATGATCAGGAGAGCGTGAAGGCCGCCTTCAAGGCGGGCGAGTTCACCGAGGACACGATCGTCGTCGTGCGCTTCCAGGGTCCGAAAGCGAACGGGATGCCGGAATTGCACGGGCTGACGCCTACGCTGGCGGTCTTGCAGGATCGCGGGCTGAAGGTGGCGCTGGTGACCGACGGGCGGATGTCGGGTGCATCGGGCAAGGTGCCCGCCGCGATCCATGTCTCGCCCGAGGCGATGGACGGCGGCAACATCGCGCGGGTGCGTGACGGCGACCGGCTGCGACTCGACGCCATCAACGGCGTGCTCGAGGTGCTCGAGGACGGGTTCGAGGCGCGCGAGGCCGTGGTCGCGGATCTCACTGCCAACGGTCACGGTCTGGGCCGCGAGATGTTCGAGATGTTTCGGCAGAATGTTGGCCTCGCCTCGAGTGGCGCGGCCGTGGTGGTGTGAGGAGAGGCGGATGACCCCCTATGAAGCGAGCGCCGAGGCGCTGAAAATCTGCAACCTCGCGCCGATCGTGCCGGTGCTGATCGTCGAGGATGTGGCCCATGCCACGCCGCTGGCCGAAGCGTTCGTGGCCGGTGGCCTGCCCGCACTCGAGGTCACGCTGCGCACCGAGGCTGCGCTCGAAGTCATCGCGGCCATGGCCAAGGTGCCGGGTGGCGCCGTTGGGGCGGGAACGCTGCTCACCCCCGATGACGTGAAACGGGCCAAGGATGCGGGCGCGACCTTCGGCGTGTCGCCGGGGGCGACCGACCGTCTGCTCGATGCCTGCGAAGAGGTCGGCCTGCCGCTCCTGCCCGGTGCGGCGAGCGCGTCCGAGGCGATGCGGCTCCTCGAACGTGGCTACACGGTGCAGAAATTCTTTCCGGCCGAGGCGGCTGGCGGCGCGCCCTTCCTTAAGGCGCTGTCTTCGCCCCTGCCCCAGATCCGCTTCTGCCCCACCGGCGGCGTGTCGATGGGCAATGCGCGCGACTATCTTTCCTTGCCCAACGTGATCTGCGCGGGCGGGTCCTGGGTCGCACCCAAGGACAAGGTGACCTCGGGCGATTGGGCCGGGATCGAGGCGCTGGCGCGCGAGGCGGCGGCGCTGCCGAGATAGGTGTTGCGACCTCTGCTGCACAGACGTCGCGGTGCTGGGAGGGCATCGCCATTGTCTCTCGGACCAATGGCGCGACAATGGCGATCCTCCCAGACCCTGCCGAGGTATTTATGAAGCAATGAAGGGGGCGCTGCCTCTCGACGTGGTCAGCTTCGGCGCGCGCGCCAGCCGCCGCGGCGGGCTGGGGTGGCGGCCGTTTTCTCAAGCCCTTCACGCAGCACCTGCGTCATCGGGTGATCGGGCGCATTTGCGGCATAGGTGTCGATCAGCGTCTGCACGGTGTCGCGGTCGAGCTTGCCGCCCCGCGCGCCCACGGCCCAGTCGAAAAAGATCACCCGGCAATCCTCGGGGGTGATGCCGTCTATGCGGTAGGCTTCCTGTATGAGACCCGTAGGGTCGAGGGGATGGGCGCCTTTCATGTGCTGTCTCCGGGCTAACGGGCTCTGGGCCGCTTGGCGTTCGGCATACTGGCGCCGGGGTCTCTGGCGAGGATGGCGTCGATGGCGACCGCGGCGCGGGTCGCGCAAGTGGTCGTGCGGTCGACCAACGCCTCCGCGCTGTCGGTGCCGGTTTCGCGGTAGAGAAAGCTGCGCGCGCCCTCGCCGATGGCGTCCAGATCGAGCTTGCCCTCGGTGATGAGCTTGGATGCTGTCTGCAGACGCAGGAAAAGGTCATGGGCGGCGGTCAGCGCTTGGGCCTCGTCCGAGTCGATCCAGCCCAGGCTTGCCCCGGCCTCGATCTGTGCAAGGGTCTGGCGCGGTGTCACATGAGACAGGAGCGCGGCGCACTGGGCGGTCAGTTCGATGTCCTGCAACCGACCCGGCCCGATCTTGGGTTCGAGCGGGCTCTGGTCGCCCTTGGCCTCGGCGATGCGCGCGCGCATGTCGATGACGTCCTGCACGGTCTTGGCGAGGTCACGGGGGCGCGTCAGGATCTCGTCCCGGATCGCCTCGACCTCGGCCCCGATGGGGGTTTCGCCTGCCACTGCCCGCGCCCGCGTCAGGGCCAGGTGCTCCCAGGTCCAGGCCTCGGTCCGCTGGTAGTCGGCAAAGGAGGTGAGCGAGGTCGCGACCGGCCCCTGCCGCCCGGAAGGGCGCAGGCGCATGTCGACCTCGTAGAGCTTGCCCTCGGGCATGGGCGCGGTAAGCGCAGTGACCATGGCCTGCGTGAGGCGCGCGTAATAGGCGCGCGCGCCCAGCGGCCGCTTGCCGGTCGATTCCGCATCGCCGGGCGCGTCGTAGATCACGATGAGGTCGAGGTCGGAGGCCGCCGAGATCCGCCGCGCGCCCAAGCTCCCCATGCCGATGAGCGCAGCCCCCTGTCCCGGCGGGGCACCGTGTTTGCGGGCAAATTCGTCCACCACCAGCGGCCAGAGCGCGGTGATGACGGCCACGGCGAGGTCAGTGTATTGGCCGGTCGCCTCGTCGGCCGAGATGAGACCGCGCAGATGGTGAACGCCGATCCGGAAATGCCATTCCTTCTGCCAGCGCCGGGTGGCGTCGAGCTTCATCTCGTAATCCGCCGCAACCTCCAGCCGGTCGAGAAGCCCCTCGCGCAATTCCGCCTCGCCGGGCCAGTCGGAAAAGAAATCCCCGCCGATCACCGCGTCGAGCACGTCGGCGTTCTGGCCAAGATAGACCGAGAGCGCCGGGGCGGTGGCGGCAATGTCGACGATCAGATCGACGAGCGAGGGATTTGCCTCGAAGAGAGAAAAGAGTTGAACCCCGGCAGGCAAACGACTGAGAAACTTGTCGAAATTCAAGAGCGCCTCGCGCGGGCGGGCGGCCTTTTCGAACCGGGTCAGCAGGCTGGGCTTGAGGCGGTCGAAGATTTCGACAGCGCGGGAGGAACGCAGCGCCGGATAGGCTTTCCAGCCCTCCACGATGGACATTTCGTCTTCGGAAAGGCCGGTCGAGACGGGCTTGGCGGGCGATGGAGCAAAGAAACCCTCGGTCAGTTCGTGAACCTCGGAGAGCGCATCGACCAGCTGGCGCTTGAGCGCCTCGGGATCGCCCTCGCCCATCATCGCGGCCAGTCGCCGGAAGCCCTCGTCGGACTGCGGCAGCTGGTGGGTCTGGGCGTCGCGCACCATCTGGACGCGGTGTTCCACAGTTCGGTGAAAGCGGTAGTGGTCGGTGAGCGTCCGCGCCACATCCTCGGGCACCCAGCCTTTGGCCGCGAGCGCCGCAAGCCCCTCGACCGTGCCGCGCAGGCGCAGGTCAGGGTCACGCCCGCCCGCGATGAGCTGGCGGGTCTGCGTGAAGAACTCGATCTCGCGGATACCGCCGCGGCCCAGTTTCATGTCGTGGCCGGGCAGCGTGATCGGCCCGCCCAGCCCCTTGTGCTCGCGGATCCTGAGCCGCATGTCGTGTGCGTCCTGAATGGCGGCGAAATCGAGGTGCTTGCGCCAGACAAAGGGGCGCAGGTGGTCGAGATACTGCCAACCCGCATCGATATCGCCCGCGCAGGGCCGCGCCTTGATGTGGGCGGCGCGCTCCCATGTGCGCCCGAGGCTCTCGTAATAGCGTTCGGCCGCCTCCATCGACAGGATCACCGGGGTGACCGAGGGGTCCGGGCGCAGGCGCAGATCGGTGCGGAAGACATAGCCCTCTGCGGTGTTCTCGGACAGGGTCGCGGCCATGCGGCGCACGGCGCGAATGAGGATCGCGCGCGCGTCGTCGAAATCCTCCGGCGCATAGCGGTCCTGATCGAAGACCATGATCAGGTCAATGTCGGAGGAATAGTTAAGCTCGCCTGCCCCCATCTTGCCCATGGCGAGCGCGACGGCACCCGCGGCGGTGGGCAGGTCGGCCTCGGTCATCCCCGGCAGGCGGCCCCGCGCGATTTCGCGACCGATCTCGGCCTTGAGGGCGGCATCGGTGGCCGCGCCCGCGAAATCGGTGAGCGCCCCGGTGACCCGTTCGAGCGGCCAGACCCCCGCGAGGTCGGCGAGCGCGGTGTAGAGCGCGACACGGCGCTTGGCCCGGCGCAGGGCCGAAGAAAGGTCGGAGGCGATATCCTCGCCCGTCCGCATGGCGTCGGCCACCGCATCGTCCGGCGTCATCTCGAGCGCGGCCCTGAGCCAGTCCTCTTCCCGCTCCATGAGGCCCTTGAGATAGGGCGCCGAGCCCGCGGTGCCGGCGAGCACATCGCGCAGTTCCGGGGCGAGGTCCGAGAAACGGTCCCGCATCTCCTGCCCCATCTCGGGGTCGAAAGCGATGGGGGTGCGGGTGATCCGGGATGCAAAACTCATGGGGGCGAGAGTGATCATGCGCGAGAGGTCTGGTCAATATCGCGCGCGCATGGTGAAAAGCGTCATGTCGAAGTCTTTGAAACGTGTGGAACGCGCGCTGGCCGAGGCCGGGGTGAAAACCGAGATCCTCGAAATGGCCGAGGGCACGCGCACGGCGGACGATGCCGCGCGGGCGGCGGGCTGTCATGTCGACCAGATCGTCAAGTCGATTATCTTCATGGGCGAGACCGACGGTCGGGTCGTTCTGTTCCTGACCGCGGGCGGAAACCGGGTGGACGCGGCCAAGGCCAGCGCGGGGCACGCCGCGCCATGTCTTTGCGATTGATCCGCGCGAGATTCCCCGGATTACGTCAGCGCAAGTGGCTGATTTCATTATCTGAACGCGAATAATGTGAAATCTTTTCACATTAACCCTTGCGAGGGGACCAGTCGGTGCCAATCTATGCAATGTGAAAGACATTCACATAGCAACGAACCGAGAGGAAACCCGACAATGACCACTGCCTACGAAACCACCCCTCGCGCACCTCAGGGCTGGCTTTCCAAGTCCGAGGCATGGCTCGACGACAAGGGCAAAGGTGCCTGGATCGCGGTCATGGTTCTGGGCTTCGTCTTCTTCTGGCCCGTGGGCCTCGCCCTTCTCGCCTACATGATCTGGAGCAAACGCATGTTTTCGAAGTCCTGCCGCTCGCACGGCCATCACAAGCACTGGGAACACGGACGCCATGCGCACATGGCCCGCCGCCACGGGTTCAACCCGACCGGCAACTCGGCCTTTGACGCCTACAAGGCCGACACGCTCCAGCGTCTGATGGACGAGCAGGAGCAGTTCGAGGCCTTCCTCGAGCGGCTGCGCCAGGCCAAGGACAAATCCGAGTTCGACCAGTTCATGGACGAACGCGCCGATGCCGCCCGCAAGGGTCGTGACACCGGGTCCGACACGGGTGTCGTCGAGTTGGACGAGCCGGACGGCAAGTAACCCACCGACAACCCTTTGGCTGGCCCCTTCACCGGGGCCAGTCGCATCCCTATCTGACAGGACATGGAAAAACCTATGAGCAGCTACGACCACCCCGCCCGCGCGTCCCACCACGCCACCTGGGGTTTGCCAGACCCGGATTACCAGGCGGAGTTCTACGCCGATGTGCCCACCAAGCGGCTCATCGCCTGGATCATCGACACGGTGATCGTGGCGCTGCTTGTCGTGCTGGCCATCGTGTTCACCGCCTTTATCGGCGCGTTTTTTGCCGGTTTCCTGTGGCTCGCGCTAGGTTTTGCCTACCGCACGGTGACCATCGCCAACGGCTCGGCCACGCTGGGGATGCGCTTGTGTTCGATCGAGCTGCGCAAGGCGGACGGCAGCCGGATGGATTTCGGGGCAGCGCTCCTGCACACGCTGGGCTACTCGATGTCGATGGCCTTTGTCCTGCCCCAGATCGCGAGCGTGGTGCTCATGCTCACCTCCGAGCGCAAGCAGGGCCTCACCGACATGGTCCTGGGCACCGCGGCGATCAACAAACCGTCGCGGTTCTGATCACCAGAGGTCCTAAGTCCGGGCAGGGTCGTCGCGGCCCTGCCCTGCAATCGCCCCTCAAACACCCATGAACGGTCATTTCCCCGTCAAGTGGTCGCACCATGATCACATTCGTGCGGGGAGGCCCGCCAATGTTTACTGTTTCTTTACGTAGCTCTTGGCGACGTAGAGTTTGATTGGTAGTTTTTTCGCAATCTGGCAGGAAAGACCCTCATCCGAGACATGCGACACACGTTACCGCTCGCTCCGCAGTTCTATGTGACTGCCCCACAGCCTTGCCCGTATCTCGTGGGCAGGATGGAGCGCAAGCTGTTCACCGCATTGCAGGGCGATCAGGCCGAGGCGTTGAATGACACCCTGTCCAAACAGGGCTTTCGGCGGTCCCAGAACGTGCTCTACCGACCATCATGCTCCGAATGCAACGCCTGCCTGTCGGCACGGATCCGGGTCCGGGACTTCAAGCCGTCCAAAAGCCAGCGCCGCGCGGAGAACCGCAACGAATACCTCGCCCGCCGCACGCGCGCGCCCTGGGCGACCGAAGAGCAATACGAGTTGTTCCGTCGCTATCTCGATGCGCGTCACGCGGATGGCGGCATGGCAGATATGGACGTGTTCGAGTTCGCCGCGATGATCGAGGAAACCCCGATCAAGTCGCGGGTGATCGAATATTCCCACCGCGACCCGGACACCCGGATGCGCGAGCTTGCCGCCGTCTGCCTGACCGATGTGCTCGATGACGGGCTGTCGATGGTCTATAGTTTCTACGACCCGGATTTGCAGGCATCGTCGCTGGGCACCTACGTGATCCTCGACCACATCCGCCTCGCTCAGGAGGCGGGGCTTCCTTACGTCTACCTCGGCTACTGGGTGCCAGGATCGCCGAAGATGGCCTACAAGGCGAAATTCTCGGCGCTCGAGATCTATACCGGCGGGCAATGGATGGAACTGGCAGACCCGGAAAGGTTCGACGCCAATACCCATCCCCTGTCCAACGACCCGATTGCCGAACAGGTGGCGCAGATCAACCTGCCCGGCGCCCATCCCGTCAAACGCTGACGGGTTTCCCGAGTCCCCCCGAAACAGGCGCCTATGCCTCTTTCGCAGGCGCTTTCGCCGCACAGCCCCCCATTGCATCCCTTTTCCTTTGGCAGAAGTGCCCATGAGGCGCAGGCTATCTCTCGGGACACATGGAACATCCGGGACAAAGGGGACATCACATGGCCGATCCGCTACCAAGCACCTTGATATATGGGCTTGAAGACAAACCAGCGCCAGGACCGGCTCTGCTGGCGGCGCTTCAGCATGTCCTTGCCTCGATCGTGGGGATCGTTACCCCAACGCTCGTCATCGGTGGCGTGCTGGGGCTGGGCGAGCATATCCCCTATCTCATCGCCATGTCGCTTTTCGTTTCGGGTATCGCGACGGCGATCCAATCCCGGGGCATCGGTCCGGTCGGCTCGGGGCTTCTGTCGGTGCAGGGCACGAGCTTTGCCTTTCTCGGGCCGATCCTTGCCGCCGGTTTCGCGGTCAAGAACGCGGGCGGCACGCCCGAAGACATTCTCGCGATGATCTTCGGCCTTTGCCTTGTCGGCTGTCTGATCGAAATTGGGCTCAGCCAGATCATTCACAAGCTGGGCCGGATCATCTCGCCCACCGTCACCGGGGTCGTAATCACCGTCATCGGCCTGAGCCTCGTCAAGGTCGGCTTCACCGACTTCGCGGGCGGGGCGCAAGCGGGCAATAGCCTTGGCGCGCCGGTCAACCTGCTCATGGGGTCCATCGTGCTGGTGTCGATCCTCGCCCTGACCTTTCTGGGCAGCCCCCTGTTGCGCATCTCGGCCATCATGGTCGGTCTGATCATCGGCACGCTCGTGGCGCTGGCCATGGGACAGGTAAGTTTCGCGACTTTCGGCAGCGGACCAATGGTCGCCCTGCCCGTCCCGTTCAAATATGGCCTCGACTTCGACATCGCGCTGTTCATCCCGCTCGCCTTCATCTTTCTCGTCACGGCGATCGAGACCTCGGGCGACCTGACCGCCAATTCGGTCATCTCGAACCAGCCGGTGCGCGGGCCGCTCTACCTGCAACGCATCAAGCGGGGCGTGCTGGGCGACGGCGTGAACTCGGGCCTCGCCGCGATCTTCAACACCTTTCCCAACACGACATTCTCGCAGAACAACGGCGTCATCCAGATGACCGGTGTTGCCTCGCGGCATGTGGGGCTCTACATTGGCGGGCTGCTCGTGATCATGGGCTTCCTACCGGTGATCGGTCAGGTGTTCCTGCTCATCCCGAAGCCGGTGCTGGGCGGGGCCACGCTGGTGCTCTTCGGGACCATCGCGGTTGCGGGGATCCGGATCCTGGCCTCCGAACCCATCGATCGCAAGAAGGTCTACATCATGGCGGTGAGCTTCGGGCTTGGCCTCGGTGTGACGCTGGTGCCCGAGGCGACGCAGAACCTGCCGGCCTTCGTCCGGAACGTCTTTGCCACGCCGATCACGCTGTCGGGCCTGTCCGCGATCCTGCTGACACTTCTCATCCCCGATGAAAAGGCCGTGCCTGGCATGGACAGCGACACGGTGGTCGATCCGGCGGAATAACGAAAAACGGGCGCCCGATGAGGGGCGCCCGCAGTCACGCTAAATTCTGCTCTTTGAAATCTCAGCCGACGACCACATTGCCGTCGGTGCGCCACACGGCGATCACAGACGAGCGCGGAAGACCGTTGCCTTCGGGCCAGGAGCCGCCCGGGTGCTGGATGCCCACGAAGGCGGTCTTTCCGTCGAGCGACCAGCACAGGCCGGTGACTTCGGCGCCCTTGGGAGCCGACAGGAAGCGGGCGATCTCGCCGGTTTCAGGATTGCCCACGAGCATCTGGTTGTTGCCCTGACCGGCAAAGTCACCCTCGTTCGAGTCGTCGCCGTCCGTCTGGAGCCGTCGGTGATGTTCTCGGACCCGCCATAGACGTTGTCGTAGACGGTGGGGTTGCCGGCCATCACGTAGAGGTCCCAGGTGAAGGCGTCAGCACCGTGATCGTCGCCCTCCGGCATCCAGCGCACGATCTGGCCGTAGTCGTTGGTTTCGCGCGGGTTGGCCGCGTTCACCGGCATCGCGTCGCCGCCACGTTTGGAGTTGTTGGTGAGCGCGCAGTAGGCCTCGGCCTTCATCGGGTTCACCGCGATCCACTCGGGACGGTCCATCGTGGTCGCACCGACCGCAGAGCCCGCCATACGGCTGAACACCAGCGTTTCTTCGAGCGTCATCCCGGTGGCTTCGGGCGTGAGTGCCCGCCATTCGCCGGTCTGGTCGTCGTTGAACACGGCGACGTAAAGCTGGCCGTCCGACAGCAGACCCTCGGTCGGGCCGCCTTCGGTATAGGTGCCGTTCGACACGTAGCGATAGATGAACTCGCCCCGCTCGTCGTCGCCCATGTAGACCACCACGCGGCCATCGGCGGCGAGGGTCATCTCGGCGTTCTCATGCTTGAAGCGGCCAAGGGCGGTGTGTTTGACCGGGACCGAGTCCGGGTTGGCCGGGTCGATCTCGGTGATCCAGCCATGACGGTGCGGCTCGTTCGGTTCCTTCGAGATGTCGTAGCGGACGTCGAATTTCTCATAGGAGTAGTTCGACTCGCCGCCGATGCCGTAGCGGGCTTCGCCTTCGGTCGGCTCGCGCGCTTCGGTCGCGCCGAAGTAGCCGTTGAAGTTTTCCTCGCAGGTCAGATAGGTGCCCCAGAGCGTTTTGCCCGAGCCGCAGTTGTTCATCGTGCCCTTGGGCGACATGCCCTCGGCATCGGCGTTGGTCTTCATCAGGTCGTGACCGGCGGCGGGGCCGTCCATCGTCATCTGGGTCTCGTGCGTGATGCGGCGGTTGTAGGGGCTGTCCACCACGACTTCATAGCCGTTTGTGCCCATCGCGACTTCCATCACCGTGACACCCTGCATGTTCTTGAGAAGCATGACCTCATCGGCATTGGCGGGGATACCTTCGGAGGCGGCCGGCAGGTTGATGCCCGGGTTCACGTATTCCGAGTTCACCGCGATGATCTCGCGACCCTCGACCTCGAACAGCTCCATGCCGTCGGTGTTCTCGCCGAAAACCTTGTCCGACATGTCGAGCGCAACGCCGGTCTCGGCGTTGAAGGCACCCTCGGCTTCGGACCAAAGTGCATCGCCCCAGCGCACGAGCGGCTTCCACTCGAATCCTTCCGGCACGTGGATGGTGGCGTCGGTGAAGGTCGGGATCGGCGCGAAGCTGAAGCCCTGCGCCTGCGCTTTCGCGGCGGTGGGCGTCAGGGTCGTCGTGCCGAAGAGCGCCGAGGCCGACCCGAAGGCCAGAACGCCGCCCAGAAAGCCGCGACGCGAGATCGCGCGCTCGACAACGCGGTCGAAGTCGTTCTCTGCCGGGCGCGGATCGCGCATTTCATCGAATTCGTCCCAGGACATGTCGATACGTTTGTTCACAGGCTTGCTCCATGACTGCTGGCTGTAAAGAATCCCCCGTGGGCAGGCTGCCCCGAAGTTGCGCGCAGACTGGCGAGGCTCTGTGACAGCGGCGCTGCAGTTTTGTAACGACCCTATGAATTCGAGACAGGCGTCCGGCAGGCCCAGGAAAACAAGGACCATTGCGTAGCGATAAACCGAAAGTTACAAAAACTCCGCCTTCTGCGACATTTTATTCAAGGCGAGGGGCGATTTGCCGTTGACGCCCCTCGCCCACACTCCTAATACTCCCGGCACCAAAGTGGAGACGGCCTTGAAGAACCTCGTAGTCATTGTAGGACATCGGCGCATGGGACGGTAACGGACCCCTGATGGTTCCCCATGCGCCCCCGGAAGACCACCGGGGGCTTTTTTGTGACTGGAGGCCACGACAGGCCAAGCGGGCAAAGCGCCCAAGACGGAGAGAGACATGACGCGGCAAATGACCGGTGCGAAAATGGTGGTTCAGGCTCTGAAGGATCAGGGCGTGGATACGGTATTCGGCTATCCGGGCGGCGCTGTCCTTCCGATCTATGACGAGATTTTCCAACAGAACGACATCCAGCACATTCTGGTGCGCCACGAACAGGGCGCGGTCCATGCCGCCGAAGGCTATGCCCGCTCGACCGGCAAGCCGGGCGTGGTGCTGGTCACCTCAGGCCCCGGCGCGACGAATGCCGTCACCGGTCTGACCGACGCGCTGCTCGACTCGATCCCGATCGTGGTTCTCACGGGTCAGGTGCCGACGTTCCTCATCGGCACGGACGGGTTTCAGGAGGCCGATACCGTCGGCATCACCCGCCCGTGTACGAAACACAACTGGCTGGTGAAAGACACCGACGCGTTGGCCGACACGATCCATCAGGCGTTCCACGTCGCGACCTCGGGCCGCCCCGGCCCCACCCTGATCGATATTCCGAAAGACGTGCAATTCGCCACCGGCACCTATGTGCCCCCCGCGAAAGCCAAGACCTCTCGCTACCAGCCGCAGGTCAAGGGCGACCGCGAGTCCATCGAGCAGCTCGTCGAATGGATGGAGGGTGCGGAGCGCCCGATTTTCTACACCGGCGGCGGCGTGATCAACTCCGGCACCTCGGCCTCGACGCTACTGCGTGAACTGGTGGACGGCACCGGCATTCCGATCACCTCGACCCTCATGGGTCTGGGCGCCTACCCGGCGTCGGGCAAGCATTGGCTCGGGATGCTCGGGATGCACGGTCTCTACGAGGCCAACATGGCGATGCACGACTGCGACCTGATGATCTGCATCGGTGCGCGCTTTGACGACCGGATCACCGGCCGCGTCGATGCGTTTTCACCGGAAAGCCGCAAGGTGCATATCGACATCGACCCTTCGTCAATCAACAAGATCATCCATGTGGACCTGCCCATCGTGGGCGACGTGGGCCATGTGCTCGAGGACCTGCTGACGATCTGGAAATCCCGTGGCCGCAAGTCGAACAAGGAGGCGCTCGCGGGCTGGTGGAAACAGATCGACGCGTGGAAAGACGTGAAATGTCTGACCTACAAGAACTCGGACAAGGTCATCAAGCCGCAGTACGCCGTCGAACGGCTCGAGGCGCTGACCCGCAGCATGGACCGCTACATCACCACGGAAGTGGGCCAGCACCAGATGTGGGCTGCGCAGTACCTGACCTTCGACGAACCGGGCCGCTGGATGACGAGCGGTGGTCTGGGCACCATGGGCTACGGCCTACCCGCGTCGGTCGGCGTGCAGAAGGCGCACCCCGAGGCGCTTGTGGTGAACGTCGCCGGCGAGGCGAGCTGGCTCATGAACATGCAGGAAATGTCCACCGCCGTTCAGTTCCGCCTGCCGATCAAGCAGTTCATCCTGAACAACGAACGCCTCGGTATGGTGCGCCAGTGGCAGCAGTTGCTCCATGGCGAGCGTTACTCGCAGTCGTGGTCCGAAGCCCTGCCCGACTTCGTCAAGCTCGCCGAGGCCTTCGGCTGCAAGGGCCGACTTGTCAAAGACCCCGCCGAACTCGATGACGCGATCCGCGAGATGATCGAATACGACGGGCCCTTCATCCTCGACGTGATGGTCGAGAAACACGAGAACTGTTTCCCGATGATCCCCTCGGGCGAAGCACACAACAAGATGCTGCTGGGCGATGCGGCGGCGACCAATGCCATCGGCGCGGCCGGTGGGGCACTGGTGTAAGGAGGACAGGACATGAACGCGCTCAAGATCAAAAAAGGCTCGTCCCGGAAATCCGCCTACGACCTTCGCGACCCCCACAAAGACGTCGAGGAAAAGCACACGCTCGCCGTACTTGTCGACAACGAGGCGGGGGTCCTCGCCCGCGTGATCGGGCTCTTCTCGGGCCGCGGCTACAACATCGACAGCCTCACCGTGGCCGAGGTCGATCATCTCGGCCACGCCTCGCGCATTACCATCGTGACCCGTGGCACGCCGGAAATCATCGAACAGATCAAGGCGCAGCTTGGCCGGATCGTCACCGTGCGCGAGGTGCATGATCTTACTGTCGAAGGCCCCTCGGTCGAACGCGAACTCGCGCTCTTCAAGGTCGCGGGCAACGGCGAAAAGCGGGTGGAAGCGCTGCGCCTCGCCGACATCTTCCGCGCCAACGCGGTCGACTCGACGCTCGAGAGCTTTATCTTCGAATTGACCGGCGCGCCGGACAAGATCGACGCTTTTGCCGACCTCATGCGCCCGCTCGGGCTGGTCGAAATGGTGCGCACCGGCGTCGCGGCCCTCTCGCGCGGCGCGGAGTAATCCACGATGGCCCTCCTTGACTGGTGGGCCATCGGTGTCGCCCTCTTCGCACTCTTTGGCGTGTCCATCGTCGGCGGTCTGATTTTTGGCTTTGGCCTGTCGATAGATGCCTTCAAGACAATCGACGATCCCGAGCGTCTCGACAGCGATGAGATCGACGAGCAGATGGACAACAGGTTTGACGAGGCTTTCGCGACCCGGACGACGCAAGCGCAGCTCGTGGCCCTGACCTTTGCGGGCGCCCTCATCGGCGGCGCGGTGGTGGCGCTAAAGGCGCCTCAGTCCCCGCTCGCAAATGCCGCCGTCGTTGCCGCGATTTCGGCCGCCGCGAATTTCATCCCTGTGGGTGACTACGTCCCGCGCCGGGTGCAGATCGTCGGGGCGGTGGCCTCGATCGCAGGCGTTCTCCTCGCCGCCTACGCCCTCCGCTGACCCTTTCACCTTTCCGAAGATATGCTCGGGGAGGTCGCTATTGTCGCGCAATTGGTCCGAGAGAGTTGGCCATTGGTGCGCCATTGGTTCAAGCCCAATGGCCGACGGCGACGGGGCGGTAGCCCCCAAGCTCCACCGCGACGCCGAAGGCGGCGCAATCCCGCGCAGGATATTCGCCAAAGAAAATGGGGTGCCCCCAGGCACCCCAGTTTCGCTGATAAGGCTCGTCGTTTGTACCGCCCGGTGTTTTCTGCCTGCGGCCTTATCCGCGTCAGGGGCGAACGCATCCACCCCGTGTTGGGTCTTCGTCGGGCCGCCCGCTGGCCCGCAGGCGTCACGGGCGACCCTGAACGGCGTCACCGCCGCTTCACCCTTTACCCCGCCGCGCGTTTTGCGCCGGGTATCTCTGGCACGGCCCCCTCGGTGAGGAAGTAGGCCACGCCGTTCACCAGGTCGAACTCACGCACGATCAGGCGAATTTCCTCGCCGGCGGCGGTGCGGAAGGTGAGCGGACCCGCCGCCTCCAGTCCGATCATCGCAGCAGGGACCCGGAAGGCACCCGAGCCGTGCATTTCGCCGCCGCCCACCGTCATGAGCACGCGGAGGTCCATAACCTCGGTCTCGCGACCGTCGATCAGGAAGGCACCGGAGAAGTCACGAAGCTCCATGGCCGGGCGCCTCAGCTACAGCCGCTCGTGGCGCCGCAGGTGTTGCACTTCATGCAGGTCCCGTTGCGCACGAGGGTGTAGTTGCCGCAGTCGCCGCAGGCTTCGCCCTCGTAGCCCTGCATCTTGGCCTTGGTGCGCGCGTCCATCGACGTCACCCCGGTCCCCAGCGAGGTCTGCGGGGTCGACGCCGCGCGGTCGGCGAGCATCACGCCCCCTGCGAGGCCGCCAGCGGTTTCCGGCACCAGCGTGGTGAGCGCGCTCACCGTGTCCATGCTGCCCATCCCGGTGGTCCCGGTCGCGAGCGAGGCACCGCCCTGCAGCACCACCAGTTCCTGCGGCAGGCGCTTGCGCAGATAGCCGGTCGAGGAGACCTGCTTGAGCATCTCGAGCGACCGGTTCGCGGCGCTCTCGGACATCTCCTGCACGTTGGCGACGCCCTCTTCCTGACCGCGGCCCAGATCGTCGAAGGTCGATCCCTGCGGTTTCACATGGGCGAGATCCGTGCGGTCGAGGTAGCTCACCGCCAGTTCGCGGAAGATGTAGTCGAGGATCGAGGTCGCGTTCTTGATCGTGTCGTTGCCTTGCACCATGCCCGCGGGCTCGAACTTGGTGAAGGTGAAGGCGTCCACGAACTCTTCCAGCGGCACACCGTATTGCAGGCCGACCGACACCGCGATGGCGAAGTTGTTCATCATCGCCCGGAAACCGGCACCCTCTTTGTGCATGTCGATGAAGATCTCACCGAGCGAGCCGTCCGAGTATTCGCCGGTGCGCAGGTAGACCTTGTGACCACCGACCACGGCCTTCTGGGTGTAGCCCTTGCGGCGGTCAGGCATTTTCTCCCGACCTGCGCGGGCGACTTCCTTGATGACCACCTTTTCGATGATCTTCTCGGCCAGCACTTCCGCCTTCTGCTGCGGCGTGCCGGAGGCGAGAATTTCCTCGGCTTCCTCGTCGTCCTCGACCAGCGCGGCCGCGAGCGGCTGCGACAGTTTGGACCCGTCGCGATAAAGCGCGTTGGCTTTCACGCCCAGTTCCCAGGACCGCTCGTAGGCCGCCTGACAATCCTCGATCGTCGCGTCGTTGGCCATGTTGATGGTCTTGGAGATCGCGCCCGAGATGAAGGACTGCGCCGCGGCCATCATGTCGATGTGGGCATTGACCGACAGGTAACGCTTGCCCTTCTTGCCGCAGGGGTTGGCGCAGTCGAAGACCGAATAATGCGCTTCCTTAAGGTGCGGCGCCCCCTCGAGCGTCATGGTGCCCAGCACGTGGTCGTTGGCGCGTTCGATGTCGCCCTTCGAGAACCCGAGGTGCTTGAGCATGTCGAAGGACGGGTCGTTCAATTGCGCATCCGTGAGGCCCAGGTCCGACTTGCAGAAGGCTTCGCCCAGCGTCCACTGGTTGAACAGGAAGCGGATGTCGAAGGCGGTCGCGAGACCTTTTTCCAGTTTCGCGATTTCCGCCTCGCCAAAGCCCTTGTTCATCAGGGTCTGGGTGTTGATCCCCGGCGCGTTGCCAAGGGTCTGATGGCCCACGGCATAGGCGATGATCTCTTCGATCTGGGCCGAGGAATAGCCGAGGGTTTCAAGTGCTGCGGGCACCGAGCGGTTGATGATCTTGAAGTAACCGCCGCCGGCGAGCTTCTTGAACTTCACGAGTGCAAAGTCGGGCTCGATCCCGGTCGTGTCGCAATCCATGACCAGACCGATGGTGCCCGTGGGGGCGATGACCGACACCTGCGCGTTGCGGTAGCCGTGCTTTTCGCCGAGCGCGAGGGCTTCGTCCCAGGCCGACATGGCGAGGTCCGCGAGCTTGGCGTCGGGCACATTGGCGAGGTCGAGCGCGACGGGTTTCACCGCCAGCTTCTCGTAGCCTTCCGTTGCACCGTAGGCCGCGGTGCGGTGGTTGCGGATGACGCGGAGCATATGCTCCTTGTTGCGGGCATAGCCGTCAAAGGCACCCAGCTCGCCAGCCATTTCGGCCGACGTCGCATAGGACACGCCGGTCATGATCGCGGTCAGCGCACCGGCGAGCGCCCGGCCCTCTTTCGAGTCGTAGCCCAGACCCATGTTCATGAGCAGGCCGCCGATGTTGGCATAGCCCAGGCCCAGCGTGCGGAAGTCATAGGACAGCTGCGCGATTTCCTTCGACGGGAACTGCGCCATGGTGACAGAGATTTCGAGCGTCACGGTCCAGAGCCGCGTGGCGTGCATGTAGTCATCCGCCTGGAACTCGCCGTCTTTGTAGAAGGTCAGCAGGTTCATGGACGCGAGGTTGCAGGCCGTGTCGTCAAGGAACATGTATTCCGAACAGGGGTTCGAGCCACGAATTTCGCCGTCTTCCGGGCAGGTGTGCCAGGCGTTGATTGTGTCGTGATACTGGATGCCCGGATCGGCGCAGGCCCATGCGGCGTGGCCGATCTGTTCCCACAATTCGCGAGCCGAGATCGTCTTGGCGACCTTGCCGTCGGTGCGGCGGATCAGCTCCCACGGCGCGTCGTCCTTGACGGCCTTGAGGAAGGCGTCGGTTACGCGCACCGAGTTGTTCGAGTTCTGGCCCGATACGGTGGCGTAGGCTTCCGAGTCCCAGTCGGTGTCGTAGGACTGAAACTCAATGGACGCAAAGCCTTGGCGCGCGTAGTCGAGAACCCGCTTGATGTAGGTTTCCGGGATGGCGACCTTCTTGGCGGCGCGCACGGCGACCTTCAGACCGTCGTTCTGCTTGGGGTCCGTGGCGGCCTCGATCGAGCCGTCCCAGGCGTGGATCGCGGTGAAGATGTCGTTAAGGTGCTTCTCGTGCATCTTGGAGCCAGCGACGAGCGAGGCGACCTTCTGCTCCTCTTTCACCTTCCAGTTGATGTATTCCTCGATGTCCGGGTGATCGGCATCGACGATGACCATCTTTGCTGCTCGACGGGTCGTGCCGCCCGACTTGATAGCGCCCGCCGCGCGGTCGCCGATCTTGAGAAAGCCCATGAGGCCCGAGGATTTGCCGCCACCCGACAGCGGTTCGTTGGCCGCGCGCAGGTGCGAAAAGTTGGTACCAGTGCCGGAGCCGTATTTGAACAGGCGCGCCTCGCGCACCCAGAGATCCATGATGCCGCCGTCGCCCACGAGGTCATCGCCGATCGACTGGATGAAGCAGGCGTGGGGCTGCGGGTGCTCATAGGCCGAGGCGGACTTGGTCAGCTCCTTTGTCTCGAAATCGACGTAGTAGTGACCCTGCGACGGGCCGTCGATGCCGTAGGCCCAATGCAGGCCGGTATTGAACCACTGGGGGGAGTTCGGCGCGGCGCGCTGGGTCGCGAGCATGTAGCGCATTTCATCGAAATAGGCGCGGGCATCGGTTTCGTTGGTGAAGTAGCCACCCTTCCAGCCCCAATAGGCCCATGCGCCGGCAAGGCGATCAAACACCTGCTTGGACGAGGTCTCGCCGCCGAAGCGAGTCTCTTCGGGCAGTTGCGCGAGCGCTTTCTCATCGGGGACCGAGCGCCAGAGAAACTCGGGAACGCCTTCTTCCTTCACGCGCTTGGACACGGCGGGCACGCCGGCCTTGCGGAAATATTTCTGCGCGATCACGTCCGAGGCGACCTGGCTCCAGCTCTCGGGCACTTCGATATCGTCGAGGTGGAAGACGATCTTGCCATCGGGATTGCGGATCTCGGACGTCGCCGTCGTGAAATCGACGGATGCGTATGCGTCTTTGCCTGCCTCGGTAAACTTGCGTTCGATCTTCATTATGTGCCCCTGCGTGATCGCATTTGAACTGTGGACCGCCCGTGCTCGCGCAAGCGCTCCGCGAATGTCTGCATGTCGATGTGGATAGGCAGGGAACACATCGCCCGTCGCCACCCGTCCCGCGGGGGCGTCGATGCCCGTCACCGGGCAACACCTGAGTGTGTGAACTATCCCTACCTGCCAGCGCCACTATATCTTGTGGCTTAACCGACCTGCTCTAACAAAGTGACGTGTCTGTCCCTATGCGTCAACGCCATTTAAGGGCGCGTTAACCCAATTTTTCCGTTGACCAATACAGCGGTAGATTCGCGTCTTATCCACAGGCTGTGGGTATGCGCGAAAGATCGTCGGAAATTCAGGGATTTCCCCGTGGAACCTATCCGAATGGCTGAGGTGCCGTAAGGGAAGGCAAGGCGGCCCCGAAGTATTGCAGAGGGGTCACAGTCGAGGGCCGAATGTTCGAATCCGGATCGAATCGCACAAAATAACGGCGCGCCGCCCACCACATATATTGGGGATGTACGAGATAGGACACTACATCTGGTGGACCCTGCCTCGCCACATATGGGGAGGATTCGCGCGTGCCGAACGGACAACCGCACCGCGAGCTTTAAGACACCAAGGCAGAAAGAGGATGGTCGGGGCGGCGAGATTCGAACTCACGACCTACTGTACCCAAAACAGTCGCGCTACCAGGCTGCGCTACGCCCCGACGTGCGCTAAATAGCGAGGTGCTGATGAAAGGGAAAGGCCTATTGGCCGCCGCCTTGATCCGAGCAGGACCATTCCGCCGCATCACCGAAGGCCGGATGGCGCATCTCATCGCCCGGAGCGATGCCAATGGCCGTTGCCAGACCGCCCTTGATCTCGAGAACCGCGAGAATGTCATCGCCCCCCCGGATCGGCGTCAGATCGCCGGGCACCGCGTTCGAATGAACGGTGTCGATCACCCCGTCCGGTCCGACGAAGATCATGTCGAGGGGAATGAGCGTGTTCTTCATCCAGAAGGACGCTGGCCCCGCGGCGGGATAAACAAAGAGCATCCCCTGCCCCGATGGCAGGCTTTCGCGGAACATGAGGCCCTGCGCGCGTTCCGCGTCGTCGTCCGCGATCTCGACAGTAAAGCGCGCGGTTCCGAAATCGCCCCGGATATCGACCTGTGCGGGAGCACATTCGGCCAGCGCCAAGGCCGGTGCGAGCGCGCCCATGAGAGCCGCGGGCAGAAGGCCATTTTTCGTCATGGGATCAAACCTCGGTGGGACCATCATCAAGCGCAGCATCCCACGGCGTGACCAGAAGCGCCATACGTCCCCGTTCGCCCATCGCGGCGCGCAGACCGATTGCCTCGCCGGGTTGCAGATCGGCAAGCCCGGAGCGGCGCAGAACCTCGATATGAACGAAGACATCCTCGGGACGGCCAAAGACATTGGCAAAACCGAAGCCCTTGCCCTTGTCGAACCACTTCACGCGCGCGGGCTCGAGGGGATCGGCCCGCGACAGGTCCAGATCCTCCTGAAAGGTCGAGGGCGTTTCCTCAAGCGGCACCGGCGCAGAGATCGAGAGCACCTCGACCGCCTGCATACCGCGCGGCGTTTGCTGCACGACAATTTCGATTCCAGCCCGGTCAGCGACCGAGCCCTGTCCAAAATTGCGAAGCACATTCGCGTGCAGAAGGACGTCCGGTCCTCCCGTATCAGCCACTACAAACCCAAATCCCTTAGCGGGATCGAACCACTTAACGAACCCGCGCAGGACCTCGCGATCCAGCCGTGTCTCGTCGTCTATCATCCGAACACCTGTTATGTTCGCATCCCAAATCCTATGTGTCCCATTGTACGTCAGCGGACAAGGGCTGGATTGAACGAAACCGGCGTTTTTGTGAAAAAACGGACCGAGCTCAGGGCTGCAACCGTGTGATTTTCCACGAAGTTTGCCCAAACCCACGTTCCCAGCGGAACCGGTCGTGAAGCCGAAACGCGCCGTCCGCCCAGAACTCGATCTCAACCGGCGCGATAGTGAAACCGCCCCAAAAAGGCGGACGCGCGGGCGACGGTCCGTGCTGGGCCGTGACCTTGGCGACCTTGGCCATAAGGCTCGCACGGCTGTCGAGCGGCGTGCTCTGTTCGCTTGCCCAAGCCCCGATTCGCGATTTGAGAGAGCGCGATGCAAAATAGGAATCCGCCTCGGGCCCGTCGAATTTCTCGACCGTGCCGCGCACCCGGATCTGCCGCCTAAGTGACTTCCAGTGGAGGACAAAGGCCGCCTGCCCGTTCCCGGCGATCTCCTGGGCCTTTTTCGACCCGTAGTTCGTGTAGAACACGAAGCTGTCGTCGCGAATCTCTTTCAGAAGGACCATGCGCACATTGGGCAGTCCGGACGAATCGACTGTTGCAAGCGCAATGGCGTTGGGGTCGTTGGGTTCCGTCTCTTCGGCTTCCCGAAGCCAGCGCCTGGCGATGTCGAAAGGGTTCTCACCCGCAAAAATCCCGGTCCGGTCGGTCATGATGCCTCTCGTTCGATGATGTTCCACATGCACAGGAGATCGGCACCCTGCCTGTCACGCAGGCTTGAAGCCGTCCCGGCAATCTCCTAAACCCGGTTAAATCAGAACAATGGGACGGGGAACAGGCATGTCCAACGGTTTGATGACCGGCAAACGCGGGCTGATCATGGGCCTCGCCAACGACAAATCCATCGCTTGGGGCATCGCCAAGGCGCTGCACGAGGCTGGGGCCGAACTCGCGTTCTCCTACCAGGGCGAAGCGATGAAGAAGCGGGTGCTGCCGCTCGCCGAGCAGCTTGGATCGACCTTCGTCGTCGATTGCGACGTTTCGAACGGCCCCTCGATCGACGGTCTCTTCGACGAGTTGAGTCAGGCCTGGGGCAAGATCGACTTTCTCGTTCACGCCATCGGCTTTTCCGACAAGAACGAGTTGCGCGGTCGCTACGTGGACACGAGCCGCGACAACTTCCGCACCACCATGGACATCTCGGTCTTCTCCTTCACCGCCGTCGCGCGCCGCGCCTCGGCGATGATGCCGGACGGCGGCGCCCTGCTCACCCTCACTTACTACGGCGCCGAACAGGTCATGCCGCATTACAATGTCATGGGGGTTGCGAAAGCGGCGCTGGAGGCTTCGGTGCGCTATCTGGCCGAGGATCTGGGCAAGGACGGTATCCGCGTCAACTCGATCTCCGCAGGGCCGATCAAGACGCTGGCCGCGAGCGGAATCGGGGATTTCCGCTATATCCTCAAGTGGAACGAATTGAACTCGCCGCTGCGCCGCAATGTCACCATCGACGATGTAGGCAAATCGGCGCTCTACCTCCTGTCGGACCTCGGATCGGGCGTGACCGGCGAGACGCATCACGTGGACGCCGGGTATCATGTCGTCGGGATGAAGGCAGTCGATGCGCCGGACATCGACGCCTCCGCTAAGAAAGAGTGATCGGGAAAACAGCATGGTCGACAACCGCCTGCCCCACGAAAAGGGCTTCCACGTCTCTTGGGACCAGATCCATCGCGACAGTCGGGCGCTCGCCTGGCGGCTGTCGGACATCACACCGCCCGATGGCTGGCGAGCCGTGGTGGCGATCACGCGCGGCGGGCTGGCCCCGGCGATGATCATCGCGCGGGAACTGGACGTGCGCACCGTCGATACGATCTCGGTCAAGAGCTACAATCACCAGACCCAGAGCGAGCCGGTGGTGATCAAGTCGCCGGACATGAGCGTAATCGGCGATGGCGAGGGCGTGCTTGTGATCGACGACCTCGTCGATACGGGCAAGACGCTCGAAGTCGTGCGCCGCCTGATGCCCAAGGCGCACTTCGCCACCGTCTATGCCAAGCCGATGGGCAAGCCCATGGTGGAAAGCTACGTCACCGAGGTCAGCCAGGACACCTGGATCTTCTTTCCCTGGGACATGGCGCTGCAATACGTCGAGCCCTATCGCGGCAAGGACTGAAACGGCAACGAACGGCCCCCATGCGGGGCCGTTTCGTTATCCGATGCGGGTAAGCCCCGCCCGAAACCGGCGCATGTTGTCCTGATACTGCTCGGCCGACTGGATGAGCCGCACCTTGGCCGCGTCGTCCAACTCGCGCACGACCTTGCCCGGCGCGCCCATGACGAGCGAGCCGTCCGGGATCACCTTGCCCTCGGTCACCAGCGCCCCGGCCCCGATCAGGCAGCCCTTGCCGATCACGGCACCATTGAGCACCGTCGCCCCCATCCCGATGAGCGACCCGTCCCCGACCGTGCAGCCGTGCAGCATCGCCTTGTGCCCCACCGTGACATTCGCACCCAGCGTCAGCGGATAGCCCAGATCGGTGTGGAACACGCAGTTCTCCTGCACATTCGTGCCCGCGCCGATGGTAATCCGCTCGTTGTCGCCCCTGATCGTGCAGCCGAACCAGACCGACGCGCCCGCTTCCATCGTCACCTGCCCGATCACATTGGCGTCTGGGGCAATCCACGTATCCTCGGCAATCACCGGTTCGATCCCGTCGAGCGCATAGATCATTGTTCGGCCTCCTCGAATTCTTCCTGCAAGCCCCGCACGAACTCGAGCAGGCCGGGCTGTTGCGCGGCGCGCTGCCGTTCGGCGGCGATGATGGTCTTGAGTCGCTCGAAGGTCGCATCGAGATCGTCATTGATCAGGACGTAGTCATAGGCGTCCCAATGGCTGATCTCGTCCCAGCTCTTGCGCATCCGCTTCTGGATCGTCTCGGGCGCGTCCTGACCGCGTTCGACCAGACGGCGGCGCAATTCGCGGATCGAGGGCGGCAGGACAAAGATCGACAAGACGTGGTCCTGGAGCGCCGAGCGGCTGATCTGCTGCGCGCCCTGCCAGTCGATGTCGAAGAGCACGTCGCGCCCGACCTCAATCGCCTCGCGCACCGGCGCTTCGGGCGAGCCGTAGAAATTGCCGAACACATTGGCGTGCTCGAGCATCTTGTTGTCTTTGACCAGCTCCTTGAACGCCGGCTCGGACATGAAATGGTAATCTGTGCCATCCACTTCGCCCGCGCGCGGCGGGCGGGTTGTGGCCGAGACCGAGAAGGACAGCGTCGTGTCCCACGCCATGAGCTTGCGCGCGAGCGTGGACTTTCCGGCCCCCGAGGGCGAGGAGAGGATGATCAAAAGACCGCGTCGTGTCATGGACTTACTCAATGTTCTGCACCTGCTCGCGCATCTGGTCGATGGTCGCCTTGAGGTCAAGCCCGATCCGGGTGAGGGCCTGAAAGCCCGCCTTGGAACACATCGTGTTGGCCTCGCGGTTGAATTCCTGCATGAGGAAATCGAGTTTGCGGCCCGCGGGTTCCCTTGCGGTCAGGAGAGATCGCGCCTGCGCCACATGGGCGGTGAGCCGGTCCAGTTCCTCGCGCACGTCGGATTTCACCGCGATGAGCGCCAGCTCCTGCGCCACGCGGTCCGGGTCGGCACCCTCGGTATTCTCCATCACCCGCGAAAGCGCCGCACGCATCGTTTCGGCCTGCTGGTCGCGACGAGCGTCAAGCTCGCCCTCGGCCTGAACCACCAGCGTTTCGACCGTGGTCAACTGGCCCGCGATGATTCCCTCGAGTTCGGCCCCCTCATGGGCCCGCATCCGGTCGAAGTCGGCCACCAATTGTGGCAGTTCGGACGTGAGACGGGACAGAAGCTCGGTCGTATCGTCCTGCTGGGGGGCGGCGTCCATCACGCCGCGCATCCCGGCGATCTGCACCGGCGTCGCGGGGGTCAGCGACAGGCCGCGCAGCTTCGCGGCCGCTTCGATTTGCGCCAGCGTGACGATGGCCGCGTCGAGCGCTGCGTCATTCACCCGCGCCCCGCCGTCTTCGGCATCCCGGTTGATTTTCAAGGAAATGCTCACGTTTCCGCGCGACACGCGGTCGCCCACCGCCTTGCGGATCGCGGGTTCCAGCCCCTCGATCCAGTCGGGCACCCGTGCCCGGATATCGAGCCCTCGCGCGTTCACCGAACGCATGTCCCAGGTCCAGGACCACGGGGAAAGAGCGCCTTTCGCGGCGGCGAAACCGGTCATGCTTTTCGTCATCCGCGTTAACCCTTCTTTTAGATATTGCCCCAATTCGGGCCGAAATGTGGCAGATTAAGGCATCGGCAAGCAGCGCCGACAAACCGTTAACATCCGGCCACCTTCGGAGCAACGCGAAGGGACCAGCGAGGGCCACACAGGACCGGTCGAGCAGACGACGGAGGAAGAAGAAAAGAGATGAAGATCGACGTTACCGAAGGCAGCAATGTGGTCTCGATCGGCCCGATCCGCGCGCAGGTCCATTTCCCGTCGATCCGGCGGGTCGAGACCTATTGGGAGGCGCTGCGCAATGGCCGGGTGATGCCCGCGCGTGCCGAGATCGACCCGCGCGGCATTTCAGACGTGCTGGAGTTCGCCTTCATCCTCGAAAAGATCGCGCCGGGCGTGGCGCGGATGCGGCTCGCGGGCATGCACCTCAACGACCTCATGGACATGGAGGTACGCGGGATGCCGATCACTGCGATGTTCTTGCCCGAGGCCCGGCGCGCGCTGCAGCAGGTGCTGGAATCGGTGCTCGAAAGCCCAGCTATCGCGAAATTGACGCTCGAAAGCGACAGCTGGATCGCCCGCCCCAAGCTCGAAGCGCAAATGATCCTGATGCCACTCAAGGACGAACATGGTCGTCCGACACGCATCCTTGGCGCGCTTCAGGCCAGGGGAACCATCGGACGTGGACCGCGCCGGTTCAGGATCCTGTCGCAGGACGTAGCGCCCATCCTTGGCTACGACGCGCCCGCAGGGATTCTTGCCGGCCCAGCGACGGAGGCAGAGGCACCGCGGGCCTTTGCCGACGCCAAAGCCGGGCTCGAGGGGAAGCCGGCGAAAAAGGCCCCGTTCCTGCGGCTCGTCCATGATGCGGAGATGCCGGGGCGCTAGATGCGCGTCTTCGGCAGGACGCCACGCAGTCGTGGAAGGTGACAGACCCCGCCGCCGCCGCACAACCGGCGCGCGGCAGCGTCATTTCCAGCCGTCGCCCACATGCCGCGCACGCATGTCTGCGGCATAGGTCGGGTTGTCCTCGTAATCCGACAGATTGATGCCATTGTCGTCCACATCGACAAAGACGCCGTCGCGGATCACCACGTCGATCAGATCGCCCGTCACCGCCTCCATCGTCAGCGTCGCGAGGCGGTGCGACAGGCCGTCGTGCTCTTCGAAGATATGGATGGCGCGCGGGCGGGTGGCCGCGAGGACCGCGTCGGGCGTAGGCACCTCGAAGTCCCGCAGATGCGCGGTGATGGTATCCTCGCCCTCGCGGGCCTGCACCCCGTAGTCGGCCACGTGGAAGCTGAAGCGCAGGTGGTCCCACAGGAGCGCCTGAAGGACAGGCCGTTGCTCAGGCGGCATGGCGCAGACCTCGGCCAGACGGGCCAGCATCGCGGGCGTCAGGTGGTCGCCCTCGGGAAACATCACACAGGTCAGGTGCCAGCCGAGACCGGGCACGGATACCTGCGCCCGCGCCATGCCGTAGTCGTCCCATGTCCAGTCCATCGCACGCCTCCAAAGGATGGGGAGACCCCCATTCTACGCCAAGGGCCTTACCGGTGTGCAACCAGAAAGCCCCGGCGTCTCCGCCGGGGCTTTGTGTCTTGGCGCGGCAGGTGTTGAGACGCGGGTCGCAGGCGGTGTGGTAGCGGTCCGACAGGTCCTCGTCGGTCACCGCGCGCACGCCGCCGGTGCATTCGGTCACGTCCTTGCCGGTCATCTCGAAATGCACACCGCCAGGGATCGTGCCCATGTCGTTGTGAACCGCAAAGAACTCCTGCACCTCGGAAAGCACGCTCTCGAAAGGCCGGGTCTTGTAGCCCGTCGCCGACTTGATCGTGTTGCCGTGCATCGGGTCACAGGTCCAGAGTACCTTGGCCCCCTCGGATTTCACAGTTTCGATGAGCCGCGGCAGGTTGTCGCCCACCTTGCCCGCCCCGAAACGCGCGATGAGCGTCAGGCGACCCTCTTCGTTCTCGGGGTTGAGCTTCTTCATCAGAACCTTGAGGTCCTCGGCCGTGGTGGTCGGTCCGCACTTGAGCCCGATCGGGTTCAGCACGCCCCGGCAGTATTCCACATGCGCCCCGTCGGGCTGCCGCGTGCGGTCGCCGATCCAGATCATGTGGCCCGATCCCGCAACAGTCTTGCCGGAGATCGAATCGACCCGCGTCAGCGCCTCTTCGTATTCGAGCAAAAGCGCCTCGTGCGAGGTGTAGAAGTCGACGGTGGACAGTTCGTGGTTCACTTCAGAGGTCAGCCCCGCCGCCGCCATGAAGTCGATCGCATCCTGGATACGGCCAGCCATATCCCGATATTTCTCGGCCTCGTCGCTCTCGGTGAACCCCAGCGTCCAGGCGTGAACCCGGTTGATGTCTGCGAAACCGCCCGTCGAAAAGGCGCGGAGCAGGTTCAGCGAGGCAGCCGCCTGCGTGTAGGCCATAAGCATCTTCTGCGGGTTGGGGATGCGCGCGTCCGGGGTGAAATCCAGATCGTTGATGATGTCGCCGCGGTAGCTGGGCAGCTCCACGCCGTCGATGACCTCGGTCGGCGCCGAGCGCGGTTTCGCGAACTGGCCCGCCATGCGGCCCACTTTGACCACCGGGACCTTGGCCCCATAGGTCAACACCATGGCCATCTGCAGCATCACCTTGAAGGTGTCGCGGATGTTGTCGGCAGAGAACTCGGCAAAGCTCTCGGCGCAGTCACCGCCCTGCAGCAGGAAGGCCTCGCCGCGCGAGGCGGCACCGAGGGCCTTCTTCAGCCGCCGCGCCTCGCCCGCAAAGACGAGCGGCGGATACTTGGCAAGCTGCGCCTCGACCTCTGCGAGCTTCGCCGCGTCGGTATAGTCGGGCATCTGCACCCGGGGCTTCTTGCGCCATGCAGATTTGGTCCAGTCCGTCATTGTCGTCTCCAATTCATCCCTTGCCGGATGGCGCCGCCGATCCTCATCCGTTAGCGGCAACATGCCTTCCGAAACATGGGGGGTATATCCGCACCCGCCCCCTATGGCAAAAGAAACTTGGGAGCTTCCCCCACGTCCGGCGGCTCTTGCGCCGCCCAAGGAAAAATGATCCTGTTTCGCCCGCATCACAGGGACCCCTCATGCCAGTCACCAAGACCCAGCCCGACGTCACCCGCCGCTTTGTTTTCGTCCTGATGAAGAACTTCACGCTGCTCAGTTTTGCGGGCGCTGTGGATGCGCTGCGGCTCGCGAACCGGCAGCTCGGGTTCAAGGCCTATGACTGGCGCGTCGTGGGCGAAGGCGGGCAGAGCGCGCGCTGTTCGGCGGGCACCGTCTTTCACCTCGACGGGGATCTCGACGAACTCAGACATGACGACACAGTGATCCTCTGCGGTGGCATCGACGTGGGCTCGGCCACGACCCAAAAGCTCGTGTCATGGATCCGGCGCGAAAGCCGCCGGGGCGTGCGGATCGGCGCACTCTGCACCGCGACCCATGCGTTGGCCAAGGCGGGGCTTCTGGACGGCAAGCGCGCCACGATCCATTGGGAAAACTACGACGCCTTTCTCGAGGATTTTCCGGATGTGGACCTCGCAAAGTCGGTCTTCGTGATCGACGGCAAGACGATGACGACGGCGGGCGGCACGTCCTCGATCGACCTCATGCTCGCCGTGATTGCCCGCGACCACGGGCAGGACGTGGCCAACGCCGTGGCAGACCAGCAGATCTATACCTCGATCCGCACGGACCGCGACAGCCAGCGGTTGTCCGTGCCGACGCGCATCGGCGTGCGCCACCCCAAGCTCGCCACCGTCATCCAGCGGATGGAAACGACCATCGAGGAACCGGTATCGCCGTCGCTTCTGGCCGAGGAGGTTGGTCTGTCCACCCGGCAGCTGGAGCGGCTGTTTCGGCGTTACCTGAGCCGCAGTCCCAAGCGGTATTACATGGAACTGCGCCTTGCCCGCGCGCGCAACCTGCTCATGCAGACCGAGATGAACGTGATCAACGTGGCTCTGGCCTGCGGATTCACCAGCCCCTCGCATTTCTCCAAGTGCTACCGTGCGCAATACGGCACCACGCCCTACCGCGAGCGCGGCAGCCACGAGGCCGACGACGACCCCGATGCCGTCCACGTCACGCTTGGCGACGACATGGACGACTTCGCCGATTGATCTAGTCCGCTGGGGTCATCCGGTAGACCGCACCGTTGCCCACCGACAGAAACCAGAGCGAGCCGTCGGGCGCCTCTTCCACATCGCGCACGCGCAGGGTCTCGTCGCTTTCGATCTGAACCTCGGACCAGTCGGCGGGATCCATCACGGCGATGTAGTTGAACTTGAGCGACCCGATGAGCGCGTGACCTTCCCACGCCGGAAAGTCGCTGCCGGAGTGAAACGCCATGCCCGAGGGCGCGATGGAGGGGTCCCAGTAGTGGACGGGCTGGGCCATGCCCTCTTTCTGCTGACCCTCGCCAATCGGCGTGCCGTTGTAGTTCACGCCGTAGGAAATCACCGGCCAGCCAAAATTGGTCCCGCGCTCCACGCGGTTGATCTCGTCCCCGCCCTGCGCACCATGTTCGACAACCCAGAACTGGCCCGAGGTGTCGATGGCCGCGCCCTGCGGGTTGCGGTGACCGTAGGACCAGATCTCGGGCTGCGCCCCGTCCTGACCGACGAAGGGATTGTCCTCGGGGATCGAGCCGTCGCGGCCCAAGCGCAGGGTGGTGCCGTTGTGGACCGAGAGGTCCTGTGCCAGTTCCGCATTGCCGCGTTCACCGATAGTGACAAAAAGATGCCCTTCCGGCCCCTCGACCACGCGCGAGCCGAAATGCTGGCCGCGCGTCCCGCCCGGCGTCATCACGAAGAGGTCAGTCAACCCCTCGAGGGCCGTGCCGCTGTCGGACAGGCGCGCCGAGGCGAGTGCCGTGCCCGCCTGCCCTCCGTCCTGCGGTTTGGAATAGGTGAGAAAGACCTCGCGGCTCTCGGCGAAATCGGCGGGCACCATGACGTCGAGCAGACCGCCCTGCCCCTCGGCCCAGACCTCGGGCAGCCCCGAAACCTCGACCGCCGCGCCACCTTCGGTCAGGTGAAGGAGGCGCCCGTCCCGTTCGGTGACCAGCGCATCGCCATTGGGGAGAAAGGCGATTCCCCATGGTTCGGTCAGATCGCCCAACATTTCGGTGATTTCGACTGCGCCATCTTCGGTTTCCACGATGTTCGCGGTCGCGGTCATCGGCAAGACGAGAAGGCTGGCGATCAGGCTCAGGCGGGGGGTAGAAACAATCCGTGTCATCCCGAGACAATGGGTGGCCTGAAAGCGACCTCCAAGAGCACAAACGCGAACGTGACCAAAGGTCAACGTCGCGGATCGCCCGTGCAAACCATGTTAGCGCAGATCAAGCCCCCCTTTTCATTCCGGAAATCGGCGCTAGTCTGTCTGTCAGGACAAAAGATCCGACATGAATCCAACTGGGAGAACACTGATGAAAAAACTGCTTCTGGCCACCGCGGTCGGCGCGCTCGCCACATCCGCCGCCTTTGCCGAAAACCATGGGGCCGGCGCGAAGATCGGCGTCATCCTCGGCTTCACGGGCCCGATCGAATCCATCACGCCGAACATGGCGACCTCGGCCGAGATGGCGATCAAGGAAGTCAACGATTCCGGCATGTTCATGGACGGGATGATGATCGAAGCCGTGCGCGCTGACTCGACCTGCGTCGATGCCGCCGCCGCGACCGCAGCCGCCGAACGTCTCGTCACCACCGATGGTGTCGTCGGCATCATGGGTGCGGACTGTTCGGGTGTGACCGGCGCGATCCTGTCGAACGTGGCCGTGGCCAACGGCATCCCGATGATCTCGCCCTCGGCCACCTCGCCGGCGCTCTCGACCGCCGAAGACAACGGGTTGTTCTTCCGCACAGCGCCGTCCGATGCCCGTCAGGGTGAAGTCATGGCGCAGGTTCTGGCCGACAAGGGCGTGACTTCGGTTGCGGTGACCTACACCAACAACGACTACGGCAAGGGCTTTGCCGATGCCTTCACCGCCGCCTTCGAGGCGACCGGCGGCTCGGTCACCGCGACCGTGCCGCATGAAGATGGCAAGGCCGACTACTCGGCCGAAGTCGGCTCGCTCGCCTCGGCCGGCGGCGACGCGCTCGTCGTGCTGGGCTACGCCGACCAGGGCGGCAAGGGCATGATCCAGGCCGCGCTCGACACCGGTGCCTTCGACACCTTCGTCATGGGTGACGGCATGTATTCCGACGCGCTTCTTGCCGACATCGGCTCGGGTCTCGACGGCTCATACGGCACGCTGCCGGGCACCGAGGGCGAAGCCGCCGAAGCCTTTGCCGCGCTTGCCGAAGCCGCCGGTTTCGACGCCTCGTCCTCCTACACCCGCGAAAGCTATGACGCCGCCGCGCTCCTCATCCTCGCCATGGCGAAGGGTGGCGAGGCGACCGGTGCCTCCATCGCTGCAAACGTGATGGACGTGGCCAACGCGCCGGGCGAGCCGATCCTTCCGGGTGAACTGGGCAAGGCGCTCGAACTCATCGCCGCAGGCACCGACATCGACTATGTCGGCGCGTCGAACGTGGAACTGGTGGGTCCGGGCGAAGCCGCCGGCACCTATCAGGAGTACGAGGTCGTGGACGGCGCCTATTCGACCGTCGGCTACCGCTGATCACGTGTGACTAGTATCGCCACAGCCCGGGGACCATCCTCGGGCTGTGCGCATTATCGTTCGGGGGACATCGCTTGATTACGGTCGAGAACCTGCACAAGCATTTCGGCGGCTTTCATGCCGTGGACGGCGCGTCGCTGACCATCGAAAAAGGCTCGATCACGGGGCTCATCGGCCCAAACGGCGCGGGCAAGACGACGCTCTTCAACGTGATCGCGGGCGTGCTGCCGCCGACCTCGGGTCGGGTCACGATGGACGGCGAGGACATCACGGGCCTGCCACCGCATACGCTGTTTCACAAGGGGCTTCTGCGCACGTTCCAGATCGCCCATGAATTCGGGTCGATGACCTGCCGCGAGAACCTGATGATGGTGCCTGGCGGGCAGTCGGGCGAGCGGCTATGGGACACGTGGTTTGGCCGCAAGCGGATCGCGGACGAAGAACGGGCGCTTCGGGCCAAGGCCGACGAAGTGCTTGAGTTCCTGACGATTTCCCACATCGCGGACCTGCGCGCCGGGCAGATCTCAGGCGGCCAGAAGAAGTTGCTCGAACTGGGCCGCACCATGATGGTCGACGCCAAGATCGTCTTTCTGGACGAGGTCGGCGCGGGCGTGAACCGGACGCTCCTCTACACCATCGCCGACGCGATCAAGCGGCTCAACACCGAGCGCGGCTATACCTTTGTCGTCATCGAGCACGACATGGATTTCATCGAAAAGCTCTGCAATCCGGTCATCTGCATGGCCGAGGGCAAGAAGCTGGCCGAGGGCACACTGGCCGAGATCAAGGCCAACGAACAGGTGATCGAGGCCTATCTGGGGACAGGGCTCAAGAACAAGGAACAGGTGGGCGCATGAGGGTTCTGGCAACCGCACTCGTCGCCTTCCTTCCCCTCGCCGCGCAGGCCGAAGATTGCCGCGACGTGGCCGAGGGCGTCGATTTCTGCGCTGGGGACACAGCCTTTGTGGATGTGGAACCGGTGTTGAATACGGACACGGCGCAAGAGGTGTTCACCTCCGAAAGCGGCATCACCCTTACCTTCGACCGCCTGCCCGGCTTCGCGGCTCGCAACTGGGACGGCACCAACGAAGGGGCGTTTCGGATCGCCGAGACGCTGATCGGCGGCTTCGAAGGCCTCGCGCCCGAGGTCGATTACCCCGAGGGGCGGATCGCTGCCTCGGTGGATTACCAAATCATGACCCAGCTTCAGGCGCTCGTGACCGTGACCGAGGTCGGGGACCATGTCGCGGTCATCCAGACCACCGAAGCCACCGACGGGCTGACCCCGGAACACCTTGCCGCGCATGAAGCCGTGCTGGCCGCACTACAGGAAGACGTTAGATGAGCGACGCCTATTCGGGACGCGGAAACAACGACCGTTCGGTGACCAAGGAAACCGGGGCCACCATGACGCCCGGCCCGCAGCATGGCCGCGCGACACCGGCCCCCGGTGGACCATTCCTGATCGGTGACACGATGACGGGGGGGTACGGCAGCGGCCCCGACATCCTGCACGACTGCACCATCGCTGTGGAAAAGGGCGAGATCGCGGTCATCGTCGGCCCGAACGGCGCGGGAAAGTCGACCGCGATGAAGGCGCTCTTCGGAATGCTCGACGTGCGCGGCGGCGCGGTGCGGCTCGATGGCGAGGACATCACGCAACTCTCGCCACAGGACCGGGTGCAAAAGGGCATGGGCTTCGTGCCCCAGACCCACAACATTTTCACGTCCATGACGGTGGAAGAGAACCTCGAAATGGGGGCCTTCATCCGCAAGGACGACATCCGGCCGACGATGGAACAGGTCTATGAGCTGTTCCCGATCCTGCGCGACAAGCGGCATCAGCCCGCGGGCGAACTGTCGGGCGGTCAGCGTCAGCAGGTCGCCGTGGGCCGCGCCCTGATGACCAAGCCCAAGGTCCTGATGCTGGACGAGCCAACCGCGGGCGTGTCGCCCATCGTCATGGACGAACTGTTCGACCGGATCATCGAGGTCGCCCGCACCGGGCTGCCCGTCCTCATGGTCGAACAGAATGCGCGTCAGGCGCTCGAGATCGCGGACAAGGGCTATGTCCTCGTGCAGGGGGCGAACGCCCACACCGGGACGGGCAAGGAACTGCTCGCCGATCCCGAAGTGCGGCAGAGTTTTCTGGGGGGATAGGATGATGACAAGGATGATGGCCCTTTGCGCGGCGGTCACGCTCGTTCCATCTCTCAGCTTTGGCGAGATGATCTGCGATTGGACAACGTGGTGCGAGGGCGCAATGGGCTGCGAGACCACCGAATACGACAACAGCTTCTCCGATCTCGGGGACATGTTCCTTCTGTCGCCCCGCAGCCATGAGGGGCAGGAAATGGGCTTCACCCTCGCCTCGGAAGCCGAGGGCGGCGTGTCCTATGTCTCGAACGGCGTGTCCGGCGAGGCCGGGCTTCTGACCATCGGTCCCGACGGCGATGCCACGCTCGTCAGGACGGCCATGTGGGACGGAAGCCTCGCCTCGACCTACATCTACTCCGGCACCTGCCGAGGCACGCCATGATCCGGCTCGCTGCCTGCCTCGCGCTCCTGCCGCTGCCGCTCCTGGGCGAAGGGGCGACGATCACCTACCGCTGTGACGTGGGCCAAAGCACGGAACAGACCTTTGTCTTTGCTCCGCAATTCCTCGATGAAAACCGCATGGGCAAGGTCGAGGTCACTCATGGAGACACGGTCGCCACGGGCACGATGTCGGGCGACTTCGGACCGTGGAGCTGGAACGCGGGCGGCGTGATTTCGACGCTGCTCATCGACGGCGCAGAGGGTGACCAGATCGACATGTTGCTGCACGCGCTCGACACCAACGCCACCCCGCCCACAAGCACCTCTACCCATCTGACCTGCGAGGCCCCCGCGTAATGGATGTCGTCAACGCTCTCGTAGCCCTTCTGAACTTCGTGGTGATCCCCGCCACGGCCTACGGCAGCCAGCTTGCCCTGGGCGCGCTGGGGGTCACGCTGATCTATGGGATCCTCAGGTTCTCGAACTTCGCCCATGGTGACCAGATGGCCTTCGGCACGATGGTCACGCTGCTCATAACCTATTGGTTTCAGTCGCTTGGCCTGCATCTCTGGGCGTTGCCCACGGCACTGATCGCCCTGCCCTTCGGCATCGTGGTCACGGCGGCCTTGATGATTGGCACCGACCGCGTGGTCTACAAGTACTATCGACGGGTCCGCGCGAAGCCCATCGTTCTGGTCATGGCCTCGATCGGCGTGATGTTCGTAATGAACGGCATCGTGCGCCTGATCGTCGGGCCGGATGATCGCAGTTTCCTCGACGGCGAACGCTTCATCATCAATGCGCGGGACTTCCGCGAATGGTCGGGTTTGGCCGAGCCCTTGGCTTTCCGCACCACGCAGGGTCTGACAATCGTCACCGCCGCCATCGTCGTGGCCGCGCTGTTCTGGTTCCTGAACAAGACGCGCACAGGCAAATCCATGCGCGCCTATTCGGATAACGAGGATCTGGCGCTCCTGTCTGGCATCAATCCCGAGCGCGTCGTGATGATCACCTGGCTTATTGTGGCGGCCC
The DNA here is from genome assembly GCA_001626765.1 of Maritimibacter sp. REDSEA-S28_B5. Taxonomy (GTDB): domain Bacteria; phylum Pseudomonadota; class Alphaproteobacteria; order Rhodobacterales; family Rhodobacteraceae; genus Maritimibacter. The sequence goes on along the minus strand of LUOO01000004.1, from coordinate 18,797 downwards.
TCGCCACCATCGCGGGGGTGCTCTACGGCCTCGACAAGTCGTTCAAACCCTTCACCTATTTCCAGCTCCTGCTGCCGATCTTCGCCTCCGCCATCGTCGGCGGCCTCGGCTCGCCCGTGGGGGCCATCGCGGGCGGCTTTGTCATCGCCTTTTCCGAGGTCACCGTGACCTACGCGTGGAAGAAGGTGGTGACTTATCTCGCGCCCGGTGACTGGGCGCCGGACGGGCTGCTCCAGCTCCTGTCCACCGACTACAAATTCGCCGTGTCCTTCGCGATCCTCGTGATCGTGCTGCTGTTCAAGCCCACGGGTCTCTTCAAGGGGAAATCGGTATGAGCGTGAACTGGCGCAACATCGGGCTCTTCGCCGTCGTCGCCCTCATGATCATCGGGACGGGTGAGTTCCAGTCGTGGAACCTCGCGCTCGCGATCCTGAACATGGGGCTTATCTCGGCCATCATGGCCTTGGGCGTGAACATGCAGTGGGGCTACGCGGGGCTCTTCAACGTGGGGATCATGGGCTTTGCCGCCATGGGCGGGCTGGGCGTCGTCATTACCTCGATGCCGCCGGTCGCGGATGCCTGGGCGGCGGGCGGTCTGCGCGCGCTCGGCGGGCTTGTCGTGGGCGTGCTCGTGATCCTGGGCGCGGTGCAGATCTGGAAACGCATGGCACCGGGCAAGACCCGAACGCTCGCCTTGCTGGCCGAATTGATCATCGGCTTCTTCCTGTTCCGTGCGATCTTTGACGGCGGCGTGCAGGCGATCGAAGCGGTCAATTCCGCCTCCACCGGCTATCTCGGCGGTCTCGGCCTGCCGGTGATCATCGCATGGCCCGTGGGCGGTCTGCTGGCCGCCGGTGCGGCCTGGGCCATCGGCAAGACGGCCCTTGGCCTGCGCTCGGACTACCTCGCCATCGCGACGCTGGGGATTTCCGAGATCATCATCGCAGTGCTCAAGAACGAGGAATGGTTGTCGCGCGGCGTGAAGAACGTGAACGGCCTGCCCCGCCCCGTTCCTTACGAGATCGACCTGCAAAACAACCCGGCCTTCGTCGATTGGGCCGTGCAATGGGGCATGGACCCGACCACCTTCTCATCTATCGTGGTCAAGCTCGCCTATGCCAGTCTCTTTGCCGCCGTGCTTCTGGTCCTCATCTGGATGAGCCAGATGGCCCTCAATTCGCCCTGGGGCCGGATGATGCGCGCGATCCGCGACAATGAAACCGCGGCCGAGGCGATGGGCAAGGACGTGACCCGCCGTCACCTGCAAATCTTCGTCATCGGTTCTGCGGTCGTGGGGCTCGCCGGTGCAATGATGACGACGTTGGACGGGCAGCTTACCCCTGCCTCCTATCAGCCGTTGCGCTACACCTTCCTCATCTGGGTGATGGTGATCGTCGGCGGTTCGGGCAACAATTGGGGTGCGGTGCTGGGCGGTTTCGTCATCTGGTTCTTCTGGGTGCAGGTCGAACCGATGGGCAACGCGCTGATGGGCTGGGTCACAGCCACGATGCCGGACGGCGACCTGAAATCGCACCTCTTGTCCTCTGCCGCGCATATGAGGCTCTTGACCATGGGCCTGATCCTGCTTCTCGTACTCCGGTTTTCGCCGCGTGGGCTTATTCCGGAGAAATAACCATGCTCGCCTTGCCCGTCCTGATCCTCGCTGCCGGTCGATCATCGCGAATGCGGGGCGCGGACAAATTGCTCGAGCCGGTTCATGGCGGCAAACCCCTGCTGCTGGACCGGATCGAGGCGGCGCTGGGGACCGGCCAGCCGGTGCTGGTGACGCTTCCCCCAAGGGACGAGCGGCCTGACCGCTGGGCGCTGATCGACGAACTGCCCGTCGCGGCGATCGAGGTGAGCAACGCCGCCGACGGCCTGTCGGCCTCTGTCTCGGCGGGCGTCGATGCCCTGCCCGAAATGGCGGTCGCCGTCATGCTGGTGCTGGCAGATATGCCCGACCTGACATCGGAAGACATGCGCCGCGTCATGGCCGACTTCGACGGCGAGACGATCCTGCGCGGCGCGACGGCGGACGGGGTTGCCGGACATCCGGTCATCTTTCCGGCCCGCGATTTCCCGGCGCTGCGGTCGCTGGACGGCGACAGGGGCGCGCAGATACTGCTGCGGGAAAACCGCGACCGGGTGCGCCCGGTCACCCTGCCCTACAGCCACGCCCGGACCGACCTCGATACACCGGAGGACTGGGAAGCCTGGCGCAACCGCCGGGAAGAGGCCCGCACCTAAGTCACCCTTGGTGGAAAACAAAACGACCGCCCTGAAGGCGGTCGTCATCGTCTGACCAGACCGATCAATCAGACATAGTCGAGCAGACGTGCCTCGCGATTGTTCAGCGCCATGCGCGGACAGATGTAGTTGGCTTCCCCGCCTTCGAACTTGAGGCGCGGAACCGCATCGGTGATCTCCTCGTACTTCTCGGGGAAGGCGACGCGGATCGCCCACATTTCGGGCGAGAAACTTTCCATCCAGATGCCGTTGGCGCGCACGAGTTCATGGGTGTCGAGCAACACGTGCTTGAAGCGCATGACCGAGCGCGGCACGAAATCGACGCCGTCCAGATGGGTCAGGTCACCGACTTCGGCAATGACCTCGTCCGTGCCAAAATAGAGCTCGTTGAGCGGATTGCGCACAAGCAGCTTGTGCCCGGCGTTGAGAACGAGGTTCCCCGCCTCGGGATCGGTATCGAGCGTGCCCGCCTTGATCCGGACCGGCCCACGAGCAGACAGGGGCGCGTTTTCGTTCGCGTTGTCGTACATGGTCATGCTCTCACCAACCCAGCGCACCACAGCCGGATCACCGTCACAAGTCAGGAGCTGATCGCCTGCCTTGAGGTCGCGGGCCAGAACCGGACCAACCACGGTATCAAGCACCGCGGAAGGCGCGAAACCTGAGGTGGAGAAGGTCGACAGCGGCGAAGTTCCGCGCCCGTCCGTATGCAGTCCATGGCCTGGATCGAGGTCGCGATCAACAGCGGGAGAACGGAAGTGCAGCATGTGAGCGGTCCAATCCGGGAGTCAAAGTCAGTTCTTCAGTTGCAACCAGCCTAGCCGGGAATGGTGCCGTAAATATGAAAGACACCCATAAAGATTGACGGTTCGCGGACCTTGTAATTAAGGGTCTTACGAGAATTCATGGCAACTCCGCCCCATTCAGGCCACAATAAGGACACCATTCGCGCGGGGCTGGACGTCTTTCGGCGCGCGCTTTCCGTGCCCGAAACCACAACCGTCGCCGTAGCCGAATCGCAGCCATTCTCCTTGTTTCACGAGAGTTTTCAGGCTCTGCGTGACATTGATCACGCTCCGGAAACAATGATCGGTGGTTTAGTGAACTGTTAACGAACATGGCCGAATTGTGTCAAAGAGACGGATTTCGGTCCGGGATCCTGCATCAACGCGCGGCGGCCGAAAACGAAAACAACCCCACGGGCGTCCACCGCAGAGTTGCTTCCGTAACCTGTGACGTGGCGGACCGGTCCCATCCGGTCGCACGCGGTCTCGCCCGTGCCAAAACACGGGACGGCACCGGGGGCAGCCCCTCCCCTTACAGGTTGGGTCGCCCGCCGAGGTGACCCTCGGCGGGCAGCTGCATTACTTTTTCATGAGCATCTGGGCTTCGTGCTTCTTCAGGATCCGGCGGGCCGACACGTAGTCGTCGATGCCGTCGCGCGTTTCCAGTTCCGGGAACAGTTCGAACAGTTCCTGACGCTGGGCGTTGCCGATCCCCTTGAGCGAGTGATCGCCCGGCTGGAAGCTTTCGGACCAGGTGCCGTCCGAGAGGACCACTTCGTGGTTCTCGAACATGAAGTGCACGTAGGTCAGCGACTTCACATCGACCTGCATCACGCCCTTGTTGTCGATCAGGTGCTTGGCCGAGGCCAGAACTTCCCGTTCGTCGAAGTAGAGCGTGGTGCGCTCGTTGGCGACCAGCATCCGGTGGTTCGGCGACACCATCATGTCGCGCTCCGGAAGGTTCGGACCAAGGGATCCGGCCTTGATCAGCACCGGCTTGAGGTGCTGGCTGGAGTTCAGTGCCCGCCAATCGAGCTCCTTGTGGCCGACCCAGGCGATCTCCTGGATGCCGTTGTCACGGGTGATGACGCGGTCTCCCTCGCGAAGCTCTTCGACCGGGACCTCACCCTTCGGCGTCGCGATGAGCGTGCCGGGAGTAAAGCAGGGGACGATTTCCTCGATGTTGAAGAATTCCATCGTCCCGACCGAGTTGCCCTGATCGTCGAAGAACTCGACCACGCCGTTTTCGACGTTGGACGGGTCCTTGGTCACGATCAGCGAGCCACCGACCGGCGCCGAACCGGTCAGGTTCAGCGTATCCCAGTCGTCGCCACCCTCACCACCGTCGACGACGTCGCCGGCGTTGATGTTGACGAAGATGTCGCGGTCGTCACCACCGTCCATGGTGTCGTTGCCGTCACCACCGTCGATGTAGTCCTGACCCTTGCCACCGTAGAGCTCGTCGTCACCGTCGCCACCGAAGATGGTGTCGTCGTCGATACCACCGTCGATGTAGTCGTTGCCTTCATCCCCGAAGAGGATGTCGTCGTCGTCCTGACCATAGATGACGTCGTCGCCGGTGCCGCCGTGGATGATGTCCTTGCCGTTCTCGGGACGCGGGTCGAGGAACGTCGGGACCGGGCTCTGCGGATCGTTCGTGTCCGTATCGCCGTAGTCGTCCACTGGATAGGCATCGTCTTCGATGTCCAGGATGTCAGGCGTATTCGGGCCCAGACCACCCCAGATCTCGTCGTTGCCTGCCCCGCCGTCGATCACATCCGCGCCGTGTCCGCCGATGATGTAATCGTCGCCTTCGTCACCCTTGATGGTGTCGTCGTCGAGACCGCCGTCGATCGTATCGTCACCCTCGCCGCCGTGGATGATATCCGCGTCGTCTCCGGTCAGGATCGTGTCGTTGCCCGCACCGCCATAGACCACGTCCATGTCGTTGTAGGGGTCGGTGTCTTTCGGCACCAGGTCATATGGCGTCAGCGGATCGAAGGGCCAGTTCGGCACCGTCTCGCCCGGCACGAACCCGTGATCCGAGGCTTCCGTCGGCGCCGAGGTGTCGATGTAGTCGTCCCCGTCCTCGCCGTAGACGATATCGCGTCCGTCACCGCCGTAAACCTCGTCATTGCCGTCGCCGGCCCGGACGATGTCGTCGCCTTCATAGGCTTCGATGATGTCGTCGTTCGGACCCTTGCCCGGGAAGATGTTGTCGCCGGCATCCACGAGGTCGCCTTCCGGGTCGCCCAGGTAGCTGGTGTCGATCACGTCATTGCCCGTCGTGCCCTCGACGATCCCGTCGTTGATCATGAGCGTCACCGTCGCGGTGTCCGTGCCCCCGTTGCCATCCGAGATGGTGTAGGTCACGGTCGCCGGTCCCGTCACGTCCAGGGCGGGCGTGAAGGTGATGGTGCCGTCAGTGTTGATCACCGGCGTCCCGAAGGGCGACTGGGCGTCGATAACGGTCAGCGGGTCGCCGTCCGGATCGCTGTCGTTGACCAGGACCGCGAGCACGATGGGCGTGTTGATCGGCGTGCGCGCCGTATCGTCCACCGCGTCGGGGTTCGAGTTCTGGTTCGGACCGGGGTTGACCACCACGGTGACCGTCGAGCTGTCCGTGCCACCGTTCCCGTCCGAGACGGTGTAGGTGAAGGTGTCGGTCCCGGTAAACCCGTCGTTCGGGTCATAGGACAGGGTGCCATCCGGGTTCTCGGTCACGGTCCCGTTGGTCGGCGTCGAGATGTCGATGATATCGAGCGGATCGCCGTCCGGGTCCGTGTCGTTGTCGAGAACCGGGATCGTCACCGGATCGTCACCCTGGGTCACGACCAGATCGTCTTCCGAGTCCGGGTTGTCGTTCACCGGGTCCACCGTGACGGTCACCGTCGCCACGTCGGTCGCTCCGTTGCCGTCCGTCACCGTGTAGGTGAAGGTATCGGTGCCGAAGAAATCCGCATTGGGCGTATATTTCACGGTGCCGTCCGGCTGAAGGACCGCCGTGCCGTTGGCGGGCGTGCCCACCGCCGTCACGGTGATCGGATCACCCTGCGGATCGGTGTCGTTGGTCGTCACGTCCACGATGAGCGAGGTATCCTCGTCCGTCGTGTAGGCATCGTCCACCGCATCCACCGTGTTCGGACCCGTCATGCCCACCGACACGGTCACCGTCGCGATGTCGGTCGCGCCAAGCGCATCGTCGATCGTGTAGGTGAAGGTGTCGGTCCCGGTGAAGCCCGCGTTCGGCGTGTAGGTAAACACGCCGCCCGAGAGCGTGATCGTGCCATTCGACGGCGGGGTCGAGCCGATGACGTTGATGGCGTCACCTTCCGGATCGCTGTCGTTCGCCAGCACGTCGATCGCCACCGGGGTATCGAGCGCGGTCGAGGCCGTGTCGTCCACCGCATCCACTTCGTTCACACCGGTCACATCCACAGTCACCGTGGCCGTGTCGGTTGCGCCGAACTGGTCCTCGATGGTGTAAGTGAACGTGTCGGTGCCGAAGTAATCGGCGTTGGGCGTGTACTTGACCGTGCCGTTCGGCAATAGCTCGGCGGTGCCGTTCGTGGGCGTGCCCACGGCGATCACGTCGAAGCTGTCGCCTTCCGGGTCGCTGTCGTTGGCCTTCACGTCGACGATGACCGAGGTGTCCTCGTCCGTCGTCGCCGTGTCGTTCACCGCGTCCACCGTGTTCTGGCCATTGGCCATCACACGCACTGTCACCGTCGCGATGTCGGTCGCGCCAAGCGCGTCATCAATGGTGTAGGTGAAGGTATCGACCCCGGTGAAACCCGCGTTCGGCGTGTAGGTGAACACCCCGCCCGAGAGCGTGATCGTCCCGTTGGCCGGCTGGGTCGAGGCAATCACGTTGATCGCATCCCCTTCCGGATCGGTGTCGTTGGCCAGCACGTTGATGTCGACCGCGGTCCCCAGCTGGGTCGAGGCATAGTCATCGACCGCATCGGTGGTGTTGACGGCGTCCGGCTGGACGCCCACCGAGACGGTCGCCGTATCCGTTCCGCCGTTGCCGTCGGTCACCGTGTACTCGAAGGTATCGGTGCCGGTGTAGCCCGCGTTGGGCGTATAGGTCAGCGTGCCGTCTGGGTTGTCCGTCACCGTGCCGTTGTTCGGCTGGGTATAGGTCAGAACCTCGAGCGGGTCGCCGTCCGGATCGCTGTCGTTGGCGACGACGTCGATCACGACCGGGCTGTCCTGCTCGATCACGACCACGTCGTCGTCCGCGTTCGGATCGTCGTTCACCGGGTCCACGTTCACCGTCACGGTCGCCACATCGGTCGCCCCGAACTGATCGGTGATCGTGTAGGTGAAGCTGTCGGTCCCGAAGAAGTCCGGATCCGGCGTATACTGAACCGTGCCATCGGCCAGCAGCGTCGCGGTGCCGTTGGCGGGCGTGCCGACGGCCGTCACCTCGAAGTCGTCACCCTGCGGGTCGAAGTCATTGGCCGTCAGGTCGACGATGATCGAGGTATCCTCGTCGATGTCGAGCCTGTCGTCCTTGGCGACAACCGTGTTAGCGCCCGTGTCGGGCGAAACATTGATGGTCACCGTCGCGGTGTCGGTGCCGCCATTGCCATCCGATATGGTGTAGCTGAAGGTATCCGTCCCCGTGAACCCGGCATCGGGCGTGTAGGTGAACTCGCCCGGGTTGGCCCCCGGCGTCAGCGTGCCGTTCTGCGGCGCACCGATGAGCTGGGTGATCTGCAGCGGATCGTTCTCCGGGTCGCTGTCGTTGGCGAGCACGTTGAAGGTCACCGGATTGCCGATCGTGGTATTGGCCACGTCATTCACCGCATCGGGGTTCGAGTTCTGCTGGTTGTTGCCAACCGTCACGGACACCGTCGCCGTGTCCATCCCGCCGTTGCCGTCGGTGATGGTGTAGGTGAAGCTGTCCACCCCGGTGAAGCCTGCGTTCGGCGTATAGGTGAGCTGGCCGTTGGTGCCGAGGCTCACGGTGCCGTTGGTGCCGTCCGTGAAGCTGTCGATCACCAGCGGATCGTTCTCCGGATCCGAGTCGTTG
>LUOO01000004.1:0-10624 GCA_001626765.1 Maritimibacter sp. REDSEA-S28_B5 | reverse complement strand
CTGCTGACCCATGCCAACCGTCACATTGACCGTCGCCGTGTCCATCCCGCCGTTGCCGTCGGTGATGGTGTAGGTGAAGCTGTCCACCCCTGTGAAGCCTGCGTTCGGCGTATAGGTGAGCTGACCGTTGGTGCCGAGGCTCACGGTGCCGTTGGTGCCGTCCGTGAAGCTGTCGATCACCAGCGGATCGTTCTCCGGATCCGAGTCGTTCGCCAGCACATTCACCGTCACCGGCGTGCCCTGCACGGTCGAGGCCGTGTCATTGACCGCATCCGGGTCGGTGTTGGGCGGCGCGCCCGGGTCGACCTGGACCGTGACCGTTGCGGTGTCCATGCCACCGTTTCCGTCAGTCACCGTATAGGTGAAACTGTCGGCGCCCGTGAAGCCCGCATTCGGGGCGTATTGCAGTTGGCCGTTGGTGCCGAGGCTCACGGTGCCATTGGTCCCGTTCGTCCAGCTGTCGATGGACAGCGGGTCGTTCTCCGGATCCGAGTCGTTGGCCAGGACATCCACGAACACCGGCGTGCCCGCCACGGTCGAAGCCGTGTCGTTCACCGCATCCGGATCGGTGTTGGGGGCTTCGCCCACGTTGACGGAAACCGTCGCGGTATCCTGGTTTCCGGCTCCATCGGTCACCGTGTAGGTGAAGCTGTCGGCACCCGTGAAGCCCGCGTCGGGCGTGTAGGTTAGCTGGCCGTTGTTGCCGAGGCTCACGGTGCCGTTCGTCCCATTCGTGAAGCTGTCGATGACGAGCGGATCGTTGTCCGGGTCGCTGTCATTCGCCAGAACCGGGATCGAGATCGGCAATCCGGCTGTCGTGGATGCGGTGTCATCCACTGCGTCGGGCGGCAGGTTGCCGTCGCCGACAGAGATGAAGACCGTCGCCGTATCCTGGCCGCCGTTGCCGTCGGTGATGGTATAGGTGAAGCTGTCGGTGCCTTCAAAGCCTGCGTTGGGCGTGTAGGTGAACGTGCCATTCGCATTGCCGGTGATCGAGCCGTTCGCCGGGTTCGTCGCCTTCAGCACGGTGATCGTGTCGCCGTCGATGTCGGTATCGTTGGCGAGCAGGTTCAGCGTGACCGGAGTGCCCGGCTCGGTCGACGTCACATCGTCGACCGCGTCGGGATCATCGTTCTTCGCCAGCACGTTGACCGTGACGGTCGCCGTATCCTGGCCGCCGTTCCCGTCGGTGATCGTGTAGGTGAAGCTGTCCTGACCGTTGAAGTCGGCATTCGGCGTATACTTCAGGGAGCCGTCAGGGTTCTGCGTCACGCTGCCGTTGGCACCTTGCGTGAAGCTGTCGATCGAGAGAGGATCGTTTTCAGGATCCGAGTCGTTGGCGAGCACGGGAATGTCGACGAAACCGTCTTCGTCGACCGTGCGCGCGTCATCGACCGCGTCCGGGTCATCGTTCTTGGAGATGACATCGACCGTCACCGTCGCGGTGTCCTGACCGCCGTTCCCGTCGGTGATCGTGTAGGTGAAGCTGTCCTGACCGTTGAAATCGGCATTCGGCGTATACTTTAGGGAGCCGTCGGGGTTCTGCGTCACGCTGCCGTTGGCACCCTGCGTGAAGCTCTCGATCGAGAGAGGATCGTTTTCAGGATCCGAGTCGTTGGCGAGCACGGGAATGTCGACGAAACCGTCTTCGTTGACGGAACGGCTGTCATCAACCGCGTCCGGGTCCGAATTCTGCGGGTCGTAAAGGATCTCTTCGATCTGGCTGAAGGTCAGGATCTTGCCGTTCGAGAAGGTCACGGTGCCCTTGATCGCGCCAGCGTCGGTATCGTCCGCGGTCTGGTTGATGTCCACCCGGCCGGCGCCGCGCAGGTCGAGGACGTCCCTGTCCGTGTTCTGGTCGGGGCCGTTGCCGCCGACGACCTGGTCGCCCGCGCCATCCTCGCCAGAGGTCACGATGAAGGTGTCGTTTCCGCCTTCACCATACATCACGTCCGCCCCGGCGCCGCCGGTGATGGTGTCGTTGCCTTCGTTCGGGTCGCAGAAGCTGCCGTCGATTGCGCCCACGAGCTGGACGTTGTCGACCGACGCGCCGATGTTGTCACCCGCTTCGCCGTTGCCGACGAACATCAAGCGGTCAGAGCCGTCGCCTGCACCGCCCACTACGTTGAAGCTGTAGGACTGCATGGACCCGCCGGTGGGGTCGATGGTGCCGATTTTCTCTCCGCCCCAGAAGACATCGAAGGTGTTGTTGTCGCGCACCACACTGTCGGCTGCGTCGAAGGTCAGGGTGTAGCTTTCGCCGTCGACGACATTCTGCACGTCCTGATAGATCGAGATGTTGCCGGGGCTTTCCTCGAGATCGAGCCAGTTGTTGCCGTCCGTCGGATCCACGCCGTCGCGCCCATCGTTGTGAACATCGAAGCGGCCGGTCGGGTCGAGCACTTTCCAGCCGACGATCGACCCGGTGCCCTCGAAGCCGTAGTTGGTCGTGTTCATGCCCGAGGTATTCTCGAACGATCCGTTCTGGATGAGGTTACCGATGGTATAGCCGCCGGTCGCCGTCGTGCCCTGGTCGCCGTAGATCACGTCGTTCCCGGCACCGCCCGACAGCGTATCATCGCCACCGTTGCCATAGATCAGGTCGTCGCCGTCCCCACCTTCGATGGTGTCGTTGCCCTCGTCATCCGGGCAGTCGTCACCCACCACCTTGGCCACGTCGAAATACACGTCCGTTATATTGATACCGGAGTTGTTGTCGCCGTTCTGCGCGTGCTCGATGACGATCTTCGCCACCGGACCCGCGATTTCCACGAGCGTCGAATACTCGGGCGTGTTGTCTTCCTGGTAGCCGCCTTTGGAGTCGATGGTGTCCGCGCCAGGCACGCCATCAGTGTCCAGAAGCGTGACCTTGGACCCGCCAGACAGCGTCACGGGGATCTTGTTGCCGTCCGCGTCATAGGCCGTGACCTTGACCAGGCCGTCGCCGTCCACGTCGTTGATGCGGAAGTCGACGTTCTCGACAACATTCGAGAAGTTCAGCTCGTAGGTCGCGTCGCGACCTTTGCCGCCGGTTTCCGAGAAGAAGGACTTGTTCGCGTTGATCGTCTCGCCACCGGTGTCGATGCCTGACACGTTCTGGGTGCTGTCCTCGTAGCCGCCGTAGATCGTGTCGTCGCCGCTGCCGCCCAGCAGCACGTCGTCGCCTGCCGCCTTGGGAAGACCGGGCTCGACCGCGCCTGCATCGGGACTGTCGAAGTAGACATCGGTGATCTGCACGTGGCTCGTATCGTGACCGGTCACGTCGTGCTTGACATAGACCTGATCCACCGGTCCGGCGATCTGGACGAGAAGCGAGTTCTGCGAAGCAGAAGGATCCACATCGCCGCCAAGCGCCGTGGCGCTGTCACCACTGACCGCGACCTTGCTTCCGCCCGTCAAGGTGACCGCGACCGGCTGGCCGTTATTGAAGGCATAGATCGTGACCTTGCTGTCCATGTCGATGTCGTTCACGCGGAACGCGACATTGGTCACGTCGTCCGAGAACTTCAGTTCGATCTTGGCGTCGTCGTCGGAATCGTCGCCTTCCAGCGCGAGGGCCGATTTCTGATCGGCGGCGCCCAGCGTTCCTGTATCGATACCCGACACATTGCCCGCCGCGTTTTCGTATTCAACCTGCGCATGGGAGGATTTCTGCGTGGTCGAGAAGGTGACATTCACGGTGCCAGTGTTCTGGGTAAAGCCCGACACATCGCGTTCGTCGGAAAAATTGGGACCGGCGTTCCACTGGAACACTTCGCGCCCGCCCGTGCCCAGGTCGCCCATGCGGGTTTCGCTGTCGCCCCGGATCAGGTCGTTGCCCGCGCCGCCCTCGACATAGTCGTTGCCGGCGCCCGCGTAGACCTCGTCGAACCCCGCGCCTGCCTTGATGACATCATCGCCGTCGAAGCCATAGATGATGTCGTCGTTGCCGAATTCGCCCGGCAGCTTGGCGTCGTTGTTGTCGACCTTGTCGCCGTCCGGGTCACCGTCGTAGTTGAGGTCGATCAGATCCGCATCATCGGTGCCCTCGACAATGCCGTCGAAACCCGAGGGTTCGGGGATCGCGTCGAAACCCATGTCGGTGATCTTGATCCAGCCGCTGTCGTTGTCTGACGAGCCGTTGTCGTGGACGATGACGAGCTTCACGATCGGACCGGCGATGTTCACGGTCACGTTGTCCTTCGAGCTTTCGCCCGAGAGCAGACCGCCGTCGATGTTCTTGCCACCCTCGACCGTGTTGCCCGACGTGCTGATCCCGGCGTTGGAATCGTAGCTGAAGTTCACGTCGACGAGGTTGCCGTCTTCGTCGTAGGCAAGCACCGTCACCTTGTCGTCCCACTCGTCCGACAGGAGCCAGCCGGTGTTCTGGTCCACGTCTTCGATCTGGAAGTTCACGCCGGTGACCGCGGCGCCGAAATTGATCACCATCTGGGTCTGGTTCTGAACGTCGTCAGAATAGAGTTTGCCCCCCGAGAGCGAGAAACTGTCGCCATTCCCGTTGGTCGGCGTCGAGACCGTCACGGCCACGTTGGGGTTCCCGGTCGATGAGACGAGCGCAGCGGAGCCGTCCGCACCTGTCAGGTCCCAGTCGAGGCGGTAATCGCCGCTGGGCTGCCAGATGGTGTTGTTCGTCGTATTGAAGGTCATCTCACTGTTTCCCTTGCTCAAGTCCGCTGCGGGCGATGTGCTGATTGGCCACGTTGCGGTAATCCACTAAAGACCGGGACCACTGGTTCCCGGTATCGATGTCGCTCAGTTGTTTCGCTGGGTGGATGCAAACGCCGAAGACCCCCGCGATAGTCGCGGCGGCGATACGTTCAAGATCAGACAAAGACATCATGTCCTTTATGTCCCCTCACCATCGGTGTTCGTTCCGACCCAAGCGTCGAGCGACATCCAGACCACGGATCGCCGCACACTTGGCTACGTCACGGCTCGTCAGGGGAGAGATCGGACCCGAACAGGGACCGGCATGATCAATGAAGTGAAGAAGCCCCCCGGCCCACACCCATCATCACGCTTGCCAAATCCGCCCACGCGAGCAGCTCGGCACACACCTCTACCCCACGGAAAAACCGTGGCATCGTGTGCGGCCGCCCCCGTGGCCTTCAGACATCGCCCCCCAGTTGGGCAGGATCACGTTATCCCGCCTCCTGTGGCCAAAAAAGGGATTTCTCGCGTTAAAACGGCGAATTAGCAGAGGCTTTGGTTAACAGTTCGTTACTTGGCGCGCGGTCGTTTCGAGTCGCATGAGACGCCACTGTTTCAGGGAAAGGGACGACTACAACTCTCGGCTGTGCCCCTTTTTCCCAAACGCAGGCAAAGCGCCCTTCTAAGGGCCAGTTATCCACAGAAGCGGTGAAATTTCTTGCATGATAGTGCAGTTCAATGTTGTCGCAGGGGAAACAAACCCGATGCCTTTATTACGTTTCACGAATGTCTCATTCTCGCCATGTTTCGAGAGACGGACGTCTCACGTTCTGTCCACGAAATGCAGCCAATGGCGGCAAGCCGACTGTTCTGTCGCCTCGCAACCGCATAACATGGTTAAGGAAATCCGAATCACTGACAGAAAAATGGGCGGCTTCACAACACGTCCGTCGCGACCTCCTGCGACGACGCTCGACCGACCGGAAAACATCTGTGAGGCTCGCTTTGGTACCCGAGGTCGGACTCGAACCGACATGACCGAAGTCGGGGGATTTTGAATCCCCTGCGTCTACCATTCCGCCACTCGGGCCCCGGCCCGTGATCTAGCCGCAGCGCCGAGGAACGTCAATGTCAGACTGCGAGGGTCGCCACGCCGATTGTGGTCAGAGACGACGCGCGTTGAAGGTGTCGCAGGCGCGCAGGTCGCCGCTCTCGTAACCTGTCATGAACCAGCGTTGCCGCTGTTCCGAGGTGCCGTGGGCAAAGCTCTCGGGCATGGGAACCCGGCCCGCGTTCCGTTGCAGCGTGTCGTCCCCGATCTGGCGGGCAGCGTTCATCGCCTCGCCGATATCGCCCGGCTCGATCGCCCCGAACTGTGCCTCCGCATGGCGCGCCCAGATCCCGGAATAGCAATCGGCCTGAAGCTCGATCATCACCGAAATCGCGTTCGACTGCTCCTGGCTTGACCGGGCCCGTAGCGCATTCGCCTCCGACAAAATGCCCAGCTCATCCTGCACGTGATGCGCGACCTCGTGGGCCACGACATAGGCGGCCGCAAAGTCGCCCCTGGCCCCCAGTTGGCGCGACATGGTGGTGAAGAAATCGGTGTCGAGGTAGACCTTCTGGTCGGGGGGGCAATAGAACGGCCCGGTCGCACCCGACGCCCCGCCACAGGCCGATTGCGTGATGCCCTTGTAGAGCACCAGCGTCACCGGCTCATAAGCGCCATCCACCTGTTCGGCAAAAATGTCGGCCCAGACCTCTTCCGTATCCGCCAGGGTGACCGAGACGAACTGCGCGGCCTCCTCGTCTGCGGCGGTGACCTCGGCACCCCCACCCTGCCCGCTGGCCACGTCGTTCAGAATCGGGGACACGTCGATCCCCGCGAAATATCCGATGGCGAGGATCACAAGCAGACCGACCCCGCCGATCCCACCGACGGCTCCGCCGCCCATCCGGCGCCGGTCCTCGATGTTGCGGCTGCCGCGTCGACCCCGATATTTCATGATGCGATCTCCCGTCCGCACAGTCTCGTTCACAACCAGTTCAACGCCGTCCTGTTCCCGCGAACAAGCCCCACCTTGACCCCGCGCGGCTTTTCGGTCCTTTTGTCCCGAAAACCAGAGGGCGTCCGACCGGGCGCGGGACAGACATGTTACGCAAGCTCTACGACTGGACCATCAGCCTGGCACAGTCACCCTACGCGCTCTGGGGTCTTGCCTTCGTGGCCTTCGTGGAAAGTTCGGTCTTTCCGATCCCGCCCGACATCCTGCTCATTCCCATGATCATCGCCGCCCCGCGCAGGGCCTTCCTCTATGCGGGCGTTGCAACGGTTTCGTCGGTCTTGGGCGGTGCTTTCGGCTACCTGATCGGCGCGACGGCTTTCGACAGCATCGGGCGCCCGGTGCTCGAATTCTATGGCAAGACCGACGGTTTCGACGAGTTTTCCCAGCGTTATCACGAATGGGGCGCCTGGGCGGTGCTCGTCGCCGGTGTGACACCTTTCCCCTACAAGGTCATCACGATCCTGTCGGGTGCGACGCATCTGTCGTTCCCGGTCTTCATGATCTCGTCCATCATCGCCCGCGGCCTGCGGTTCTTTGTTGTCGCGGGGCTTCTGTGGTTCTTCGGCGAGCCGATCCGGGATTTCATCGAACGTCGTCTGGGGCTCGTCTTCGTAGCCCTCGTCCTGTTGCTTTTCGCGGGTTTCTACGCGGTGACCTTCCTGCACTGAGGAGACATCATGCAACGTTTCGACTGGAAAACCCTCGTCCTCGTCGCGACCCTCGGGTCGGCGGCGCTTCTGGGCGGGGCCTTCGTGTTCCAGTATTTTGGCATCGCGCCCTGCAAAATGTGCTACTGGCAACGCTACCCCCATGCGGTAGCGATTGCCGTCGGCGTCCTCGCGCTCGCGCTGAAACAGAAATGGCTTGCCTGGATCGGGGCACTGTCGGCCCTGACCACCGGGCTCATCGGCGTGTTTCACTCGGGCGTCGAGCGCGGCCTGTGGGAAGGTCCGTCAAGCTGCACCGGAACTGCCGGGGCGGGCATGTCCACGACCGACCTCATGGATCAGATCATGAACGCGCCGCTCATCCGCTGTGACGAGATCGCGTGGCAGATGGCGGGTCTGACCATGCCGAACCTCAACGCGATCTTTTCCATCGGTCTCGCCGTCATCTGGGTGATCGCCGCCCGCCGCAAGGTCTAGTCGCGAACGGTCAGCTTGCGAACGACCTGCCGCATCATGCCGTGAAACATCTGGACTTCTGCGCGGGTCAGCCCGAGCCGGGTCCAGGTGTTGCGCAGCACGACCTTCATCCCAGGCGCCTTGTCCGGCGGAAAGAAGTAACCGATCTCGTCCAGCCGGTCCTCGTAGTGCTTGGCTAGCGCCTCGACCTCGACCTGCGTGGCGAAGTCGGTCTTGGCCAGCCCGTCGACGACCGGCTCTGCCTCGATGGTCTGGCGGCCCCATTCATAGGCGGTGAGCAGAACGGACTGCCCGAGGTTGAGCGAAGCGAAGTCTGGGTTCACCGGCACCGTGATGATGGCATTCGCCCGCATCACATCCTCGTTCTCGAGCCCCGCGCGTTCGGGGCCAAAGAGAATCGCGACCTTCTTGCCTGCCGCCTGCATCGCACGCGCCTCGGCCATGGCGCGTTCGGGTGTTTTCACTGGTTTCGACAGCTCGCGCGCCCGCGCGGTGGTCGCATAGACATAGTCGCAATCCGCCACCGCCTCGGCCAGATCGGGATACACCCCGGCGTCGTCCAGAAGCCGCCCGGCCCCGGACGCCAGTGCCACGGCGCGCGGGTTGGGCCAGACGTCGCGAGGATCCACAATACGCATCCGGTTCAGGCCGAAGTTCAGCATCGCGCGCGCCGCCGCGCCGATGTTCTCGCCCATCTGCGGGCGCACGAGGATGAAGGCGGGCTGCGGACCGGTGTCCGCCTGATCGTTCGCATGGCTCATGGCGCGCGTGATACGCTGCGCCCGGACAGGGAGCAAGACGCGGAAAGCTCGGCAAATGGCGTCGGGCATGGACGCGGCAGAGTTGCTGCGCAGTGCAATCGATGCGCCAGCGCCCGTAGTTGACAAGACAGCGGCCGCCGGAGGTCGCATCCGGTCATCCTGCGCCTGCGTGGTGACCTGATGTCTCGCGGAAGACGACCCATGGCCAAGGGCTCGTCCATATGGCCATCGCGTTTGACCGGGGCTTGCCGCCGAAATCGACGCCCCGCATAGCCAATGCGCTGAAACCCCTGTAAAAGGCCGCGAATCCAACCCACAGGTGCGACATGTCCGAAGACCTCCCGCAACTCTACCTCGTGTCGCCGCCGCAGATCGAACTGTCGAGCTTTCCGGACCTTCTGGCCGGGGTTCTCGACGCGACCGAGGTGGCCTGCGTGCGCCTCGCGCTCGCCACGCGGGACGAGGATGCCATCGCGCGCGCGGCGGATGCCTGCCGCGAGGTGACACATGCCCGCGACATCGCGCTCGTCATCACCGATCACGTCCTGATGGTGGAACGCCTCGGTCTGGATGGTGTGCATTTCACGGACGGGTCGCGCCACGTGCGCAAGACCCGCAAGGATCTGGGGGCAGAGGCCATCGTCGGGGCGTTCTGCGGGGCCTCGCGCCACGACGGCATGACGGCGGGCGAGGCCGGCGCGGATTACGTGAGCTTCGGCCCGGTCGGCAGCACCAACCTGGGCGACGGGACGATCGCGGAAGAGGAGCTTTTCGCCTGGTGGTCCGAGATGATCGAGGTGCCGGTGGTGGCCGAGGGTGGCCTGACCATCGATCTGATCAGGGCGCTCTCGCCAGTCACCGATTTCTTCTCACTGGGCGACGAACTCTGGACCGCCGACGATCCGGCGAAAGTGCTCAAGGCCCTCGCGGACGCCCGCGTCGCCTGAAACCTGACCCTGAAACTTGACTGAAACCTAGCCTGGCAGCAGCGCGCGCAGGTCGTCGGACAGACCCTCGCGCCCGAGCCAGTCGCGCGCATGATCCCAGCTGGACGGCCCCTGGGCCGCGAGCGCGGGGAAGATTGCGGCGATCTCGGCCCGCGCCTCTTGCGACAGGGCACCGATGGACTGTTCGCCCGGATAGAAGCTCTCGGACCGCGCACCATTGGCGAAGATGATCTCGTGCCCGTCAAACAGCAGGTGGAAGTAGGTCACGCCCTCGCAATATTCGAGCACCCGCGCCTGCGTGCCGTGGATCTCGGCCAGATGCCTGGCGCGCACGAGGGTTTCGTCGCGGCCCTCCTGCAAGAGGATCCCATGTTGCGGCGAGACGACAAGCGGCCGGTCGCTGCCCAGAAGGCTCGGCGCGATGCGGATGGGTTTGAGATGCGGATCGGCGGCAAGGCGCTTGCGCCCCAGCCTTTGTCGCCCGATCCAGCCGATCGCCTTGGGGCCGTTGTCCGCCGTTAGCACCAGATCGCCCGGTTGCAGATCCTCGATCCGCCGCTCGCCGCGCGGGGTCAGGATCAGCGTGCCCTTGACGAAACAGGCGACACCCGTGTTTTCGGCGGTGAAGAAGCTGCTGTCGCTCGTCGCGCCGGCAAATGTCAGGCTGCCAGTGCCAAAGCCTGTGTTGTCCGAATAGTCGACCCCGTCCACACCGTCGTTCGACTGGTTCAAGATTCCGTCGTCGGCCTGGTCCGCCCGAAGTTCCCAGACCGTGTCGTAGAAGGCGGACAGGTTTACGAAATCGTTGTTGGCCGAATTGCCGTCGTTGTTCGGCCCGGTATTGCCGGCGTTGAAGTCGGTGATCGTATCGGTGCCGTCACCGGCGCTATAGACAAAGATGTCGTCGCCGCCGCCGCCGGTGATCGTGTCGTCGCCCGTCCCGCCCTCGAGCCGGTCGTTGTCGTCGGACCCGATGATCAGGTCGTCACCGCCCCGCCCATGCAGGGTCATCCCGCCGGCATCGGCGCTCGCGTCGATGATGTCGTCTTCGTCGG
>LUOO01000039.1:13651-16913 GCA_001626765.1 Maritimibacter sp. REDSEA-S28_B5 | reverse complement strand
CCTCGCCGCGCTGCGCGATATCGGCCTCCACGGTGTAAGTCACGGCGCGAACCGTGGCGCGGTCGAGCGCATCCGGGCCGAGGCGAAACGGCTTGCGCGTCTCGCAGTGACCACAACCCCGATGTCCCCCGCCGAAATGGCCGCCCTCGCCTACCCTGACCGCGTGGGGCTGCGCCGCAAGGGCGACCAGCCCCGCTTTATCCTGTCGGGCGGCAAGGGCGCGGTGATGGAGGACACAGATCCGCTGGCCGGTCAAAGGCTCATCGTCGTGACCGACACCGACGGCAACCCGCGCGAGGCGCGCATCCGGCAAGCCATCGCGATCTCGGAAAGCGAACTTCGCGCCGTTCATGGCGACGCAATCCACTGGCGGCAGACCTGCGACTGGTCGCGGCGCGAGGGCCGCGTGATCGCCCGCGAGCAGGAGATGTTCGGTCAGGTCGCGCTTGCCGACCGGCTGTGGAAGGACGCGCCCGCCGAGGCGGTCGCCCAAGCGATGCTAGAGGGCGTGCGCCAGCTTGGTCTTGCGCCCTCTCCCGCCGCCGGGCGGTTTCGCGCCCGCGTCGCCCTCGTGCGTGAGGCCGATCCGGATCTGCCGGACCTGTCGGACACGGCCCTGATGAACAGCCTCGAGGACTGGCTCCTTCCCCATCTCGGCGGCGTGAAGAGCGCGGGCGACTGGAAATCCTTCGACCTGCTCAACCCTCTTCGGGCGATGCTGACCTACGACCAGATGTGCCGTCTCGACGCCGCTGCGCCCGCGCATTTCACAACGCCGCTCGATCGGAAAATCCCGATTGATTACAGCGGCGAAGCCCCCACGATCGAGGTACGTTTGCAAGAGATGTTCGGCGTCACCCGTCACCCGACGGTGGGGCGAACCCCGGTCCGGGTCACGCTCCTGTCCCCGGCGGGCCGACCGGTGCAGACCACCATGGACCTTCCGACGTTTTGGCAGACCACGTACAGCGACGTGCGCAAGGACATGCGCGGGCGCTATCCGCGCCACCCCTGGCCCGAAAATCCCGCCGAGGCCGCCCCAACGACACGCGCGAAACCACGCGGAACATGAGACAGGTCACATCTTTTGACCCATCCAGCGGAACCTGATTGAAAGTTAACGGTTTCTTCAATATACTGGACAAATAATCACAAAAACAAGACAAGCGGTTTCACATGGCACTTCTGAGCAAAGCGTGGGACGAACTTCTCCGTCCCTTCATCAAGCGACCGAACAAGTTTCAGGTCGCCGCCCTCTGCTACCGGACCAAGGGCAAGAAGAAAGAGGTCCTCCTCGTCACCTCGCGCGGCACAGGGCGCTGGATCCTGCCCAAGGGCTGGCCGATGGACGGAATGTCCGCCTGCGACGCCGCGATTGCCGAGGCTTGGGAAGAGGCCGGGGTGAAGCCCAAATCGGTCCACCGCGAACCGCTCGGCTGCTTCGACTATGTCAAGGACCGGGACGAGGGCCTGCCCACCCCCTGCGACACGCAGGTCTATGCGGTCGAAGTGGGCAGCATGGCCGACAGTTTTCCCGAGGCCGGCGAACGCGAACGCAGCTGGATGTCGCCCGCCAAGGCCGCCGAGCTGGTCGAGGAACAGGGACTGAAGGACATCCTGCGCCAGTTCTGACCATCGTTTTCACGCACATACCGTTGCAATGCGAGCCGGGCTGGTTTAGGCGCGGCGCGAAACATGACGTTTCTGTAACGATGGTGTAACGGAGCCCCCGCGATGACCGAGCCGAAACCGTCCCAGTGGCGCACACTGGACAAGGATCTCGACCGGATCAGCCAGCTTGAACGGGCCACGCTCTACATCGGTCGCCCCATGGTCGGGCTTGGCGTGTCCTTTGCCTTCATCGTCGTCGCCACGCTGCTCGCCGCCGCCTTCTTCGGGTTCCAGCAGGGCACCCTCGTCGTCATCGCCGCAGCGGGTTTCGGGGCCTACATGGCGCTCAACATCGGCGCCAACGACGTAGCTAACAACATGGGCCCGGCCGTGGGGGCCAATGCGCTCACCATGGGCGGGGCCATCGTCATCGCCGCGCTCTGCGAAAGCGCGGGCGCACTGCTGGCGGGCGGCGATGTCGTCTCGACGATTTCCAAGGGCATCATCGACCCGACCGCGCTCGCCGACCTGAACGTCTTCATCTGGGCGATGATGGCCGCACTCATTTCTTCGGCGCTCTGGGTGAACCTTGCAACCTGGCTCGGCGCGCCGGTCTCGACCACCCATTCCGTCGTCGGCGGCGTGATGGGCGCGGGCATTGCGGCGGCGGGCTTTGCGGCGGTCAACTGGCCCTCGATGGGGTCGATCGCATTGTCGTGGATCGTTTCGCCGGTGCTGGGCGGCGTGGTCGCCGCCGCCTTCCTGGCCTTCATCAAGAAGAACATCATCTACGTGGACGACAAGATCGCCGCCGCGCGCCGCTGGGTGCCCGTGCTCATCGCGATCATGTCCGGCGTCTTCGCCACCTACCTCGCCGTGAAGGGCGTCAACAAGCTCGTCAGGATCGACCTGCTCACCGCCGTGATCATAGGCCTCGCCGTGGGTGCCGTGGCCTATGTCGCCTCCGCCCCCCTGATCCGCCGCCAGTCCGAAGGGATGGAGAACCGCAACAAGTCGCTCAAGGCGCTCTTCGGCCTGCCCCTCGTCATCTCGGCGGGGCTTCTGTCCTTCGCCCATGGAGCGAACGATGTGGCCAACGCCGTCGGCCCGCTCGCCGCCATCGTCCACGCCGAACAGGTCGGCGAATTCGCGGGCAGCGTCTCGATCCCCACCTGGGTCATGGTCATCGGCGCCTTCGGGATCAGCTTCGGCCTGATGCTCTTCGGCCCCAAGCTCATCCGCATGGTGGGCAGCCAGATCACCAAGCTCAATCCGATGCGCGCCTATTGCGTGGCGCTTTCCGCCGCGATCACCGTCATCGTGGCAAGCTGGCTGGGTCTGCCTGTCTCGTCCACCCATATCGCTGTCGGCGGCGTCTTCGGCGTCGGCTTCTACCGCGAATACCATGCGGAAAAACGCATCCGGCAGAACCTCTCGGCCAAGCCCACCGTGAAACGGCTGGCCCCCGAGGAACGTCGCCGCCGCAAGCTCGTGCGCCGCTCGCATTTCATGACCATCGTCGCCGCCTGGATCATCACTGTCCCCGCTGCGGCACTCCTGTCGGCGGGCATTTTCCTCATCCTCAACAGCACCATCGGCTGACGCCCTGAAAAACCCCGCGCCCTTCACTGCTTCATAAATACCTCGGAGG
>LUOO01000039.1:0-13638 GCA_001626765.1 Maritimibacter sp. REDSEA-S28_B5 | reverse complement strand
GCTTCATAAATACCTCGGAGGGGTCTGGGGAGGCAGTGCCTCCCCAGCGGATCGTCGCAGACGCAGTCTGCGGCGACCCCCCACACCACCAGCAGTTCCTCGAGCACCAGCGCCATCACGCCCGCGCTGTCCACCATGTCCTGCACACCCACCCACTCATCGGGCTGATGCGCCAGATCGAGCACCCCCGGCCCGTATGCGATGCAGTTTTTCAACCGACCGATCCGGTCGATATGCTTCTGATCATAGGTGCCCGGCGACACCACATACTCAGGCAAGGCCCCCAGCACCTTCTCGATCGCCGCGGCGGTCGAGCGCACCACCGGCGCATCCTCGTCGGTCATCGTCGGCAGCACCTCGAACAACTCCCGCACCTCGTAGTCGAAACCGGGCCGCGCTGCCTTGACGCGCTCCAGCATCCCGCGCACCTCGGCCTTCACCTCGTCGATGGATTCCTCGATCAGGAACCGCCGGTCGATCACGATTCGGCAGCGGTCGGCCACGCAGGGCGCAGGCAGGCCGGTGTAGCCGTCCTCGGGCTCCCGCTCGCCGCCGTGGATCGAGTTCACATTGAGGGTGGATGACTTCGCCCCCTCGGGGATCACCGGCATCTCGGTGCGTTTGCCCGCGAGCAGCGGATAGAGCGAGCGCTCCATCTCCTCGAGCACCGCCCCCATGTGCCGGATCGCGCTGTCGCCCAGAAACGGCATGGAGCCATGGGCGATGCGTCCCTTCGTCTCGATCTCGGCCCACCAGACACCCCGATGGCCAAGGCAGATCCGATCCTTATGCAAGGGCTCCGGGATGATCACGTGCTGCACCCGCTCGGGGCTGAAATAGCCACGCTCGGCCAGATAGGCGACACCACCGTAGCCGCCCGATTCCTCGTCCGCGGTGGCCGAGATTTCGATGGCACCCGCGAACTGCGGATGTGCCGCGATGAAAGCCTCCGCCGCAATGACGCTCGCCGCGAGGCCCCCCTTCATGTCGCAGGCCCCGCGCCCGTAGACGCGCCCGCCCTTCACCTCGCCGCCGAAAGGATCGACGGTCCAGCCGTTGCCGACCTCGACCACGTCGTGATGCGAGTTGAAATGGACACATTCCCCCGGTCGTCCGCCCTCGTAGCGCGCGACCATGTTCCAGCGCGGATAGGTGGCGCTGTCGCCAGGCGTGTCGTGGGCGCGAATGAGCTCCACCGCCCACCCCTGCGCCTCGAGCCGCGCGGCGAGGTATTCACAGATCTCGCGATACATCCGCCCCGGCGGATTGAGCGTCGGGATGCGGATCAGGTCTTGGGTCAGCGACACGAGCGCATCCTCGCGCCCGGCCACGGCTTGGATCAGGGGGACATCGGATTTTACCATGCGGTCAGGCTAGCACTCTGCCCGCCGCCCGCAATCCGCAATCGGACAGCCCACAGGATGTGTATTCGAGCGCAGCCGTCCCACCGCAAAATCCGCCGCGATGCAAAACCGGGGGTGACGCTCCTTGCGGCTGGGGGTAGGCTCACTAGATAGATAAATGTAACAAGCATTAACTTTCGGGACCGACAGGGAACATCATGGCCGCCAATCTCGACACCAAAATTCAGGAAAGCCAGACGCAGGTGGCCGAAGCTCAGGCCAAGATTACCGAACTGACCGCGCGGATCGAAGCCGCGCGGGCGCGGATGAAATCGGGCGAGGACATCTCGATCGACATCGAGAACGCCACGCTCGACGACGTCCATGCCCATACCAACGTGATGAACGCCAATATCGCGGAACTGATCATGGGGCTCGACGATGTAACCGCGGGATTCTCCAGGGATTTCGACGAGATGCGCTCGAAGACCGGCTGGGAGAGCTTCGTCGGCGTCTTCTCCAAGCACCGCTCTGAGGCGCTCCGTCAGGAACGGATGCGCACGGCCTCGATCGACGACAAGTTGCAGGACCTGATCTCGAAATCCGACATCATCGTGCAGCTTCTGCAAAACCAGCTTTCGATGCTTCAGGAACAGCGCACCAAGGTCGAGGGGAACCTGACCGAGACATTGGACGAACGGGAAGCCGTCGTAGGCGAGCTCGAAGGACACCGTGCCGAGATCCTCGCCATGGACCCCAGGATCATCGAGCTCGAGAACAAGATCTCGATGGAACAGGACGCGGCTGCCCGCACCAAGCTCGAGGGCGACTTGGCCGCCTTGAACGCGCAATACAATGCGCTCGTGCAGCAGGAGCAAGTGAAACTCGCCCGCTCCCAGACGCTCGAACGCTATATCGAGAAGGGCAAGACCTGGGTCGACTCGCTCCAGAACCAAGAAGCGACGCAGATGGTGCTGATCAACAAGCTGCAGACGGACACCAAGCAGCGCGTGGTGCTTTATGACGCGCTGTCGAAGTCGCTCAAGACCGCGCAGCAACAGGACGTGGCGCACCGGATCAACGAGATCGGCGTGCAGACGGACAAGGAAGCACAGGCCGCCATGGCCGCCATTGGCACCGCGACGAACCAGAAGATGGCCGACATGATGGAAGCGCATGAGGAACACATGGTCTTCGCGCGCGAGGTGCTGGAGGCGAAAGCCAAGGCTGACGAACGCTTTGCCCGCCGGTTCCAGTCCATCGTCGAGAAACACGACAAGAACCTTTACGGCGCGTGATGAAACTGGCGCTCGCGATAGTGTCGGGCATCGCCTTTGCCGCGCTGCTCGTGATGAGCCTCGCGCCCGAGGCGCTCGTCGGTCTGCGGTCGGGCTTTGACAGCCTCGCGGGATTGACCACGGCCGTGGCGCTCGGGGCAATGACGCTCGTGGGTGGCTGGCTCTGGATCAGGGATCGCGCCGTCAGGAACCGGGCGCGGAGCGACGCGGACAAACAAGGTTAAGAACACGAGATGCCAGAGACCGGCGACCTCACCCGCGACCACATGGACCTCGACGACACGCAGGTCACCCGGCGCTATTTCAAGAAATGGCAGGCGATCACCGGCCATCTTGCCCGCGTCGCAGGCCAGATGGAGGCCGAGGGGTCGCTCACGCGCGACGATGTCGCCGTGCTCGCGCGCTATATCATCGCGCTGGGGCACACCTTCCGGGCGCTCGCCAACAAATACCACATGTCGGGCCGCACCATAGGGGCAGGCAAGCTGACCTTCGACCGCGAGGACAGCGGCTTTCCAGTCCATGCCGAGATCCTGCAGATGGCTGCGGATGCAGCCCAGGCCGAGGTCCACCTGCGCGGGCTTCCCTCGATCGAGAGCCTGAAGGCCCAGATGGTGCGCGAAATCGTGGGTGAGTTGAAGGTGCCGCTCGAGCGGCAATACGCGCTGTCCCAGCGTCTTTATTACGAGGAACTTCTCAAGGGCGATCTGTTCTGGCCGCAGATGCACCCGGATGTGGTCTGGCTCGGCAATCTGTCGGAGGGGCGCGACCCACGGCGGCGCTACCTGCTGCACTGGGCGGCCTACGATTCCAGCGTGAACATGCCCACCATCTATCTGATGGAAGTCGAGGACACCGGGCGCATCGCGCTCCCCAAGGACGAGAAACGCTGGCCCGAGGCGCAGGGCCACCTGATGGCCCAAGGGCTGGCGGGGCTGAAACTCGTGACCATTGCGAGCGGTTTCGATCGCGATTTCGGGGAATTGCACCCCAAGCGACTGCGGCGGTTCCACGTGGGCCCGATGTATTCCCACGCCTACACCCACCAGTCCGGCCCGCTGCGCGAGGTGCTGGCCGAAGCGCGTGCGCCCGAGGGCGACGACTGGGCGCTGGCCTGGACCGTCGAAGAGCTGAGGAGCGAAAGGGTGGAGCTCGAGAAATCCGGCTGGTTCGGGAGTGTGGAGCGCGAGATTTTCGCTCTCGACCCTTTCGCCGGGCGTGGGGTCGACACCGGGGCGACGGCGACCGAACGCGCCGTGATCCTGCCCGAGCGGCCGTTTCAGGTGCTGGCGGAAAAGACGCCGCCGGGGTTTCGGGAGGTTCGGAAATTCGTTGTGGGCCAGGGTGGCCGGGTCTTGAGCTATCGGTAGGGGTTTCGCCCGTCGCTTGCGCGACAGGCGACCGGCTGGGGGAGGCTTTGCCTCCCTCAGACCCCCTCCATAGTATTTATGAAGCAGTGAAGGGATGAGGGGATGAGCAGACCGGCGAATCTGATGGAGCTTCGCGAGGAAGAGATCCGGGCGCATTACGGCGCTGCGGCGGCGCTCTTGGAGGGGTTTGACCACGCGCCGCGGATCGGCGCGGCAGAGGTGGCCCCTGCCCCAGTGGAGCGCTCACCGGGCATTGCCACCGGACGGCGGTTCCGTTCAACCACGCCGGGGCTGGTGACACGGTCCACCGCGCGGCCTGACGGGGTTCGGCTGGCCGAACGGATCGAGGCCGTGGGCGGGGACGATCCGCTGGTGTCGCCCATGGAGGCGACGGTGCTGCACGGGCTGCGGCGGGCGATCGCGATAGCCCTGGCGGTGGGTGAGGGGTTCGCTGGGCAGACGGGCTTGTCCGAGTTGAAGAAGGCCAATCTGGCCGGTAGCCTTGGCGCCGACAAGAAGGTCGCGTTTTCCGAATTGCTGGCGGCGGAGGCACTGGTGGTGCTTGGGGTTTTCGCCAATGCCACGGCATTCCTGCTGGCGCCTCATGCGAGCGAAATGTCGGTCGAGGTGGGCAGTCCGGAAGAGGTGCTCACGGACAACGCGCTTCTTGCGCTCAACGGTGCGCTTTGGGAACTGGATCAGGTGATCGCGGTGCAGGCCAGCGAAGAGGCGCGGCTCGTCGCCTGCGTTCTGGCCTTTGCCGAGGCGCTGATGGAGAAGGTGTCGCTCCGGGCGCAGGGGGCGGCGCGGCTCGACGCCTTTACCGGGGCCGACTACCGGGTCGAGGCAGACGATTTCACCATCTCGGGCTTCACGGCGAGCCGCAAGGCGCGTGGCACGACGCTGACCATGCAGTTCAAGAAACCGCATGAGGTCGTGGGCAATCACATCGCCAAGTATCAGGCCATGAAACTGGCCAAAATGCTGATGGCCTATGATTTCGAGCGGAAACTGAACCCGTTTGCCGAGCTTGGCGGGTTCATCTTCACTTTCATGGGGGACGGCGCGCCAGGGACAGGCAAGACGACGCTCATTCAGATGATGGCCGGGCTGATTTCCGGCTACTGCGAGAACGCGGGCTATGCGTTTCGCTACCAGAACTTCGGTATCGACAACATCGACAGCTATCAGGGCAAGTCTGGGCAGAACGCCAAGGCTTTCGTGAACAACGTGCTCGATCCCAGTGTGATCGGCTTTGGCACCATCGACGATATCGACCAGATCGCGGGCAAGCGCGGGGACCGGCAGTCCTCGGCGGGGCAGCAGGAGGTCACGGCGGTTTTCATGGAGGCCTTTGCGGGGGCCAATACCGTGGTGCGCGGGAACTGCACATTCGGGATGTTCTCGAACTACCCCGAGAACGTGGACGACGCGCTGCGGCAGCGGGCAGGGGCGCGGTTCCTCGTCGACGGGCCGCAGACGCGGGAGGATTATATCGACATCCTCGCGCTCCTCATGGGCAAGCGGCATGACATCCCCCTTGGCGACCATGAACTCTACGCCGCGCAGGAGATCAAGCGCGCGGTGGCGACGAGCTTCGAGGGCCATTCGAAGCCCCATGAGGAGGGTCTGCGCGTGGTCTTTGACCGGGTGGCGGGCGAGATCGGCGCGCTGGATACGATTGCCAAGCTGGGCACCTACCTCAAGGCCATTCAGGAGGCCGACCATCGGTTCACGGGCCGCGCGATCAAGAACATCACGGATGCGGTCAAGGTCCGCGCGATGGACTTCGAGCTGCCGGACGAGTGGATGGAGAACCCGGACCTGTTCCTGTTCAAATCCTATGACGAGAAATCGGCGATGATCTCGGACCTGCGCCAGCCGATCACCATCGACATGGTCATTCAGGAGATAAACCGTTACGCCGACAGCGAATTCCGCTATGCCGACAAGTCGGACGAGGTGGCGATTGCAAAGATGGTGCGGGAGTTCGGCCTGACCGAAGAGGCCAAGCGGCGCTATCTCGAGGGCAAGGGGTGACTGTTCTTCTGATCCTTGGTCTGGGCGCCGTGCTGGGTGCGGTTGCCTGGGGCTTTGGCCGGGCGGGCGCGCCTTGGGCGGTGCTGGCCGGGCTTGGTCTGGTGCCGGTCGCGGCGGTTGCGATCTGGTTTTCCGTAAACAACACGCAGGTGCCGGTGGGTGAGGCCTTTGACGAGCCGGGGTTCTCGGGTGCCATGGTGGGCGGCGTGCTGGCGGCGCTCAGCGCGCCGATGTGGGTCGGGGGATATGTGATGGGCCGCAAGGGCCGGAAGGGGAGCCTGTGACGGGATTTGAGAACTGCGGAACGCTCGGGCTGGTCGCGTTGGCCGTGGCCGTGGTGGTCGGCATCGCAGCGTGGATCGTGGGCGGCATCGTGGGCCGAATGGGCGAGGCGAACGGGCTGAAGATCGCGCTGGCGATTTTGGTGTCGCTCGCGGTGTTGCAGGCGGCGTCGCGGCTGGCGGTGGTTTCGGGCTGGTTTCATGAGCGGTCCGGGATGGATGTTTCTAGCGTGTGCGGGGGGCAGCTGCATACGGCGGCCTTTGCGGCGACGATGGCGGTGATCGCGGTTTATGTGTTCGGGTTTTTTGTGGGGTTTAAAAGGGGGCGGAGAGGTTGATGGGACATAGAGCAGGTTTGAGAATTGCATGGATGCTTCTCGGCGCCACTTTAGGCATGGGTGTAGCTCTGCTGGCCGCTGGCATGTCAGCTCATGAAAATAGCTTCCGTTGGTTTCTTTATGATCCCTTATCAATGGGATGGTGGCCTGCCTTTGCGGGGGCGCTTGCCGGCTTATCAATTTTTGCCATCCGCTCAGGTGGGAAATTCTGATGCGGCGTCTACGAGTTTCTTCGCAGGTACCAGCATCGACGGCGGGAAAGTTCGCCGCGCGAACGCAGCGAAATAGCCGACCCACTGGGGTCAGTCCCACGTCTCAGACTAAGTCAAATCACGCCAAAAGTTTCGGTAAACGATTGTTGGCTGGGACCAGTTTGACGTTTTGCGTGTTTGGGTTCCCGACGTTTGCCGAAGTAGTAACCTGTAGCCCGGAATATCAAAACGAAATTTGGCATCAAGATGCATCTCCATGGTTCGAGCCAGACATCTTCAAAGGAGATATTACTGTCGATCTCGATACAGGTGCAATTCGGCCGATCCCGTCATCGCAGTTTTTTGGACGCCGTCAAATTCTTTCAAAATACTCTAACAATTGGGGGCTCGCGGTTGCCTTCTTCGGCGACGAATACAGAGCCGCGGGAGTGTACTCCGGCCCAGTCGCGTTACTTACCGTGGCGCCACCCCGACGAGACGGATATATCCAGTTCACCTTGAATGACGGAGTTTCATTCATAAAGGGTGCGTGCCAATGAGGGGGCGCAACCAACAGGGTCTTTTTCTCAAGACTTTCCCCGCACGATGCGCGCCGAAGGCGCCGTGCGAGCGCCTGCCCGTCCCGGCGGGCTGGCGCTTTGACTGGGCTGGGATGGACCTTGGAGGTCGCAATGATGTGGCACGATAAAGCGCGCGGTTCAGTCGGCGGCGGCGCCACCCCACGGGCAGGCGCGCGCACGGCTTGCGTCGCTCCAAGCAGAGAGGTTTCAAAATGATCCGCCTCATCAAACGCGGCCTGATGTTCGGGAACCTGATCCGCGTCGACTCCCCTGCCCTCATCGAACGCTACAACCGGGCGCTTCATAGCCTCACCGGCAAGCGCACCCAACTCGACGAGTTTCACATCGACATTTCGGGCTATTCCTACGAGGTGGGCGAGGAGTTGGGGGATCACCTCTACCTCAACCCCAACGGGGTCAATCGGCTGTTCATCATCCTCACGACCGAGCAGAAAAAGGCGCCGCTGCTCAACGCCAAATTCTCGACCTCGCGCGGGATCCTGCGCAAGTTCATCGAGGAGAACGAGACCAGGCTTTTCGCGCTCACGGCCAATGATGCGGTGTCGGGCGAGCTTGATAACTCGGTGTTCGAGGCGTCCTCGCCCGCGCGGCTTTTCGACATTCGCAAGATCACGGTGAACGCGGATACGACGCAGAGCCATGTGGCCAATGCCCGCGCGCTCGCCGCCAAGATCGAGCGGTTCCAGAGCGCGCCCGATGGTTGGTATGACGACGTGCTCATCGCCGAGATGATCGAACTGGCCAAGCAGACCGGCGACGTGACGCGCCAGCCCATCGACCTCGACCGGCCCACCTACGCGCAGGAAAACTTCTGGACCGCGCATTTCGGCGGCATCTACGTGTTTCGCGACGTGGCGGAGCCTGCGGCGATCTGCGTGGGGGACAAGGACGCGTTGGGCGAACTGCCGATCGAGACGGTGCTGGACCTCAGTGACCGCAACGGGATCGCGGCGTTCTTTGAACTCAACAACCTCGTCGAGCCGATCATCAAGGCGCGCGGCGTCGACGGGGCCGCGATCCTTCGGCAGAAGATGGACTTCATCCTCGTGGATGCGGCCACCACGGCGGGCGTGGACATCGACGGGATGGACCACCGGGCACTGCACCGGCTCGCCCAGCGGATGGGGAGCGCCCTGCCCGAGGAGTTCCTGAAGCTAAACCAGATGGTGCGCTGGGCACTGAATGGCGGGCCGTGGCCCAAGATCGCCTCGGACGATGCGACCTATTTCTACACGTTGCGCGCGCGGCCCGATCACCCGGACCGAGACCTGATCAACATGCTGCTGTCCGAGCTGTCTCCGCTCGACATACGGCAGCTCTTCATCTGCCACAAGCAGGCGTTCTACGCCGCCTACGCGGATTGGCCGGAGAGCAAGAAGGAGTATGTGGCCGAGTTCCTGGCCCGCGACTACGCGGCCAACAAGGCCGGGGCGCGCGAGGCGCTGTTCGGGGGCGAAGAACCCGCGCCAGTGCCGGTTTCACCCGCGCCGAAACAGGATATAATCGACATTGTGGGGCCTTGGGGGGCCCTGAGGAGGTAACGGGATGGGATTGATACGGCTGGTCATCTTCGGATTTCTGCTGCTTTCGGTGATCTATCTGTGCGTGTCGTGGTATTCCCGGTCCGTGCGGCGGGAAAAGCTCGAAAAACAATGGGACGCAGAGAACCCCGACGGACACGATCTGGTGGGGCGGCAGACCTACATCACGCAGGGCATGATCGACTACAACGACTCGATCCGGCCCAAGCTCCTGCTTCTGATCTACGTGGTGCCCATGCTCGCCGTGGGCATCATCCTTTACATGACCAACGCGAATTGAGGTTTTCATGCGGTTTGTGAGAAAGACGATCACCTGGGCGCTGATCCTCATGGCGGCGGTGCTGCTTCATTACGTGCTGCCCAGGCACGACGTGGCGCGGATCACCGGGACCGAGATCATCCGGATGGATTTTTCCGCGATCAACCGGCCGTTCTATGCGCAGTCGGATAGTGCCAACGTGGACCTGCCGCAGCGGGACGTGCGGCTTATCAACACGGTGAAGAAACGGACCTATCTGCTGGGCTTCATCCGGAGCGACCGCGAAAAGGTCTTTGTCTACCGCAACGAGGATACGGGCTGGATCTGGCCGCCCTACTTCAAGTTCGACAGCTCGGACCTGCAGGCCGAGGCGCTGGCCAATGTATCGACAGCAGGCAATGTCCAGTGGGTCGAGATCACGCGCTACGGCTGGCGCAACCGCTTCTTCACGATCTACCCCAACGCGATTGCCATCAAGCCGATCGAAGGCCCGGACGTGCGGATCATCCCGTGGTTCAACATCTTTTTCCTGATCTTCCTGGGCCTCGCGGTGCTCTTCATCCGCGCCATGTGGCGGCAGTTTCGCGAACGTGTGATCGACCCCGGCGTGAACGACACCCGCGACGCCTGGGACCGGGTCGATGCCTATGCCGACGAGCGGCGCAGTTCGGTAAGCCGCTGGTGGCGGAGCTGGACCGGGAAATAGGTCTCGACTTTCGCTTGCGCGAAAGCCGACCGGCTGGGGAGGCTCTGCCTCCCCAGACCCCTCCGGGATACTTATGAACCAGAGAAGGCAGGACCCGTTAAGCGGGACCGACGGCGATGTTGTCGATGAGCCTGACGGGGCCGAGGTGCGCGGCGGCGAAGAGGCGCGCGGGGCGGTCGAGGGTTGGCATGAGGGTGAGGCCATCGGCGGCGCGCAGTTCGAGGTATTCGACCGAACGGTAGCCCGCGGCCTCGATCTCCTGCACGGCGCGGGCTAGGACCGGACCGGGCGCTTCGCCCGCCTGCATCCGGCTTGCGGCACGGCGCATGGCGGCGTTCAGGGCGGGGGCGATGGCGCGGTCTTTGGGGGCAAGGCGTTCGTTGCGGGACGACAGCGCAAGACCGTCCTCCTCGCGCACGGTGGCGCAGGGCACGATTTCGATCGGCAGGTTCAGGTCGGTGACCAAGCGTTTGACCACTTGGAGCTGTTGGTAGTCTTTTTCCCCGAACATGGCGAAATCGGCCTGGGTCTGGGTGAAGATCTTGGTCACCACGGTGGCGACCCCGTCGAAGTGACCGGGACGGTGCGCGCCACAGAGCATGTCGGTCAGGCCCGTGACGCTGACCTTGGTCGCAAAGCCCTCCGGGTAGACCTGATCCAGCGCGGGCGCATAGAGCGCATCGACCCCTGCGGCGGCGAGCTTGGCCGTGTCGGCGGCCATATGATTGGGGTAGTTCACGAGATCCTCGGGATTGTCGAACTGCTTGGGGTTCACGAAGATCCATGCGACCACGCGGTCGGCCCGGGCTTTC
The DNA here is from genome assembly GCA_001626765.1 of Maritimibacter sp. REDSEA-S28_B5. GTDB lineage: Bacteria > Pseudomonadota > Alphaproteobacteria > Rhodobacterales > Rhodobacteraceae > Maritimibacter. The sequence goes on along the minus strand of LUOO01000039.1, from coordinate 2,857 downwards.
GCGGCTTCGACCAGCGACAGGTGACCGGCATGAAGTGCGCCCATCGTGGGCACCACGGCGAGCGTGCCGGAGGCGCGCCAGCGGGCGGCGGCGGCGCGCATTTCGGAAAGCTGGGTGAATGTTTGCATGGGCGTCACTCGTCGGAAAAGATATGTTCGGGAGCCGGGAAGCGGCGCTCGCGCACCTCGGCGGCGTAGGCGGCGATGGCGGCGCGCGCGTCCGTCGCAAGGCTCGCGTAGCGTTTCACGAACTTCGGCTTGAAGGCGTCGAAGAGACCCAGCATGTCATCGACGACCAGCACCTGACCGTCGCACTCCACGCCTGCGCCGATGCCCACGGTGGGGATGGCGAGAGACGCCGTGATCTCGGCAGCGAGGCCCGCGGGCACCTTTTCGAGCACGACCGAAAAAGCCCCCGCCTCGGCCACCGCGCGAGCGTCGGCCAGCACGCGGGCGCGGTCGGCGCCCCTGCCCTGCACCTTGTAACCGCCCAGCGTGTTGATCGCCTGCGGCGTGAGGCCGACATGGGCCATGACGGGGATGGAGCGCGCGGTGAGGAAGCGGATCGTTTCGGCCATGGTCACACCGCCCTCGAGTTTCACCGCCACAGCGCCGGTTTCACGCATGAGGCGGGCTGCGTTGCGGAAGGCCTGCTCGGGGCTTTCCTCGTAGGAACCGAAGGGCATGTCGATGACGAGGCAGGCGCGTGTGGTGCCGCGCGCGACAGCCTGGCCATGCAGGATCATCATCTCCATCGTCACGCCCAGCGTGCTGTCCATGCCGTGGAGCACCATGCCGACGCTGTCGCCCACGAGGACGAGATCGGCCTCGACGTCCACGAGACGCGCGACAGGCGTGGTATAGGCGGTGAGGCAGACGATGGGGGCCGCCCCCTTCATTGCGCCGATGTCGCCGGGGGTTTTCGCCTTGATGGCCGCGTTGACGCTCATGTTTTCCTCCCTCGCGCAACGATGGCAGGTCCGGGCCTGCTTGACGCTACGTCCGTTGCGCTGCGGCGTCTCCTATCGCGTCGAGGCCGGTTTTCCAAGCCGTCCCGCCCCTGTCCGCGCAATTTTCCGAATTGGCTTGCGTGGTTCCTCGCAGGATTGTTTCATGCAGGCGACCGGCAGGGCCTTGCCGGGCCACCCGTTCACGGGACGAGAGGGAGCCACATGAAACATCTCACACTCACCACCGCCGCGCTCGCGCTCATGGCGGGCACGGCGCTTGCACAGCAGACGACGATCACCATCGGGATGCAGCTCGAGCCGCCGAACCTCGACCCGACCGCAGGGGCCGCGGGGGCCATCGACGAGGTGGTCTATGCCAACGTCTTCGAGGGCCTCACGCGATTCGGGCCGGACGGGGAGATTCTGCCGGCGCTCGCGGAAAGCTGGGAGGTGAGCGAGGACGGCACCGAATATACCTTCAAGCTGCACGAGGGCGTGACCTTCCACGACGGCAGCACGATGGACGCCGAGGACGTGGTGTTCTCGCTCGACCGGGCGCGGGCCGAGGATTCGACCAACGCGCAGAAACCGCTCTTTGCCGGGATTTCGGCGGTCGAGGCGGTGGACCCGCTCACCGTCAAGGTGACGCTTGCCGAGCCCAACGGGAATTTCCCCTTCAACATGGCCTGGGGCGACGCGGTCATCGTGGCGCCCGAGACCATCGAACAGGCGGCGACGACGCCCATCGGCACCGGGCCCTTTACCTTCACCGAATGGGTGCAGGGCGATCACGTGACGCTGTCCAAGAACGGGAGTTACTGGGGCGAGGCCGCCAAGCTCGACACCGTGACCTTCAAGTTCATTGCGGACGCCAATGCGGCCTTTGCGGCGATGATGGCGGGGGACGTGGATTACTTCCCGGTCTTCCCGGCCCCGGAACTGGTCGAACAATTCGCGGGCGATCCGCGCTTCGTGGTGATCGAGGGCTCGACCGAGGGCGAGACGATCATGGCGATGAACAACAAGCAGCCGCCGCTCGACAACGTGATGGTGCGCGAGGCGATTGCCCATGCGGTGAACCGGCAGGACATCATCGACGGGGCGATGTTCGGCTACGGCACGCCCATCGGCACGCATTTCGCGCCGCACAACCCGGACTATGTCGACCTGACCGAGATGTCGGCCTACGACCCCGAGAAAGCCAAGGCGATGCTGGCCGAGGCGGGGGTCGAGAACCTGACGCTTCGCCTCATGCTGCCGCCGCCGACCTATGCAAGGCGCGGGGGCGAGATCATCGCCTCGCAACTGCGCGAAGTGGGGATCGAGACCGAGATCACCAACCTAGAATGGGCACAGTGGATCGAACAGGTGCTGGGCGGAAAGGACTATGACCTCACCATCGTGAGTCACACCGAGCCTGCCGACATCAACATCTATGCCCGTCCCGACTACTACTACCAATACGACAACGCCGAATTTCAGGCGATCATCGCCGAGCTTGGCGTGACCTCGGACGCAGCGCGGCGCTCGGAGCTGAACAAGCAGGCGCAGGAGATGATCGCGAAGGATTTCGTGAACGTCTATCTCTTCCAGTTGGCCAAGATCGGTGTGGCCAACGCCAAGATCCAAGGCCTGTGGGAAAACGCGCCGACGCAGGCCAACGACATGACGGCGGTTTCCTGGACCGAGTGATCTGACCGTCTTGGCACGCTGTCATGACAAGTCGAACGCCCCTGCCATCGGCGGGGGCGTTCTCGGTTTCGCGTACCGAGCCTTCACGCGGTCTCGCTTTCCCTCTTTCGGCTCTTCGTGCACCGTCCTAGTCTCGCCCCATGCTCCGCTTCGCCGTGTCCCGGTTCCTGTCCCTTGCCCTCAGCCTGCTCGTGGCATCGCTCGTCATTTTCGCGG
>LUOO01000038.1 GCA_001626765.1 Maritimibacter sp. REDSEA-S28_B5 | reverse complement strand
GAGATAGCCAACCGCAGTCAAACGCAGCCGTCAATAGCCAGCCCGTTCGCTAATTGTTCCTCAAAACGATCAAATATGCACGCTCGGGCCTGTTGGGCCTTCTTGTGCGACGGCGCCTGCCGTCAGGCAGGTGCTGATCAACAGGGATGCGGTGAGCGTACGAAGTTTCGTCATGCAAAAGCTCCTTTTCCCTTCCAGTGAGCGGTGCGGGAGGGTAATGCTGGGGCGAGCCCCCAAGTTTGTGATACGTCTAATAACGCGACGGGCTTGTCACGAATCGACTTCCTGACACTTCAAGAGTCATATGGTCTGATTTGTGAGTCAATCTAAAAACTGGACGCGTGTAACTTTGCGACATATACATGAGGGCACTAAGTGACTCGCAAGAAGGGCAAGCAGCTGAACTGGGGTGTCGAACGTCGATATGAGTTCATCGAGTTTCGCCTGTTCTGGCAGGGGCGGATAAACCGAGGGGATTTGATGGACGCGTTCGGGGTTTCAACACAGCAGGCATCGCTGGACCTGAACGCCTATATCGATCAGGCCAAGCGGAACCTCGTCTATGACAAGAGCCTGCGCACCTACCTGCGCGGCAAACAATTCAAGCCCAAATATCTCAAGCCCGATGCGGAGGAGTACTTCGCGCAGCTGCGGGCCGTCGATCAGGGGTTGGTGAGCGCGGAGCAAAGCTGGATCAGCGTCTTTCCGGGCTTTGGAGCAACGCCGACACCTGCCCGAGGCGTGGCACCTGAAACGCTGCGCGATGTTCTCGCGGCGATCCGTTTGCCGGCCGCCTTGCAGGTGACCTATCAGTCGATGTCGCGCCCTGAGCCAAGCGCGCGCTGGATCGAGCCCCATGCTCTTGCCTTTGACGGCTTCCGTTGGCATGCGCGCGCGTTTTGCCAGAATGACCAGGTTTTCAAGGATTTCCTGCTCTCTCGCATCGTGGAGGTCGGGGACCAAGGGCCTGTTACATCGGACCCTAGCTCCGATGGCGCTTGGCACACAGACGTCTTGCTCGAGATTGGGCCGCATCCGGACCTCTCCGACAACCAACGCCGCGCGATAGAGATGGATTATGGCATGGAGGCGGGCCACGCGCAGATCGTAGTCCGCCGCGCGCTGTTGTTCTACGCGCTCAAGAGGCTGGGGCTTGATACCGACCCCGCCGCTCGAAAACCGCAGGACCAGCAGATCGTGCTGTTGAATCGAGACGAGGTCGTTGGATGACCATGGCAGCACGGAAAGCAGACTTCGGAGCAAACCACCAGCCCTACAAAATGTCCTTCACCTCTGGGGGGCTGTTTCTGAACGAGAGCGTGATCGTCGCCGAACTGCACGTAGCTGGTGAAGATTGGAAAGTAACGCTTTCACGCGCGCTCGAAGAGGGGGCGACGTCTTTGCCGAAGGCGGCTTCAAACCGGCGCACCCTCCGCGAAATCGTCAACCGCCTGATGACGCTGACCGAAGACGAAATCCGGTTTTTCGTCAGTGAGCCCGGTCGACAAGAACAACAGCACCTACTGTGGATCGCCACATGTCGGGCTTACAGGTTCGTGCGTGAGTTCGCTGTTGAGGTCATTTGTGATCGGTATCTCGCCTATCAGCTGGACCTGCCGCTCGAGAGCTTCGACATATTCTTTGATGCCAAAGCCGATTGGAATGAGGGGCTGGCCTCGATCAGCGACAGCACCCGCAACAAGCTTCGGCAGATCCTATTCCGCATGATGCGGGCCTGGATCGACAAACAGGGGCCAAAGTTCCGGTTGAACTTCTACGTGGACGAGGTCGGCCAGTACATCGCCGAGAACGTCAAATTGATGACGAACCTGCAGACCATCGCCGAAAGCCTGAATACGAAATGCAAGGGTCAGGCCTGGGTCATCGTCACGTCGCAACAGGACATGGAAGCCATCATCGGGGACGGTAAAGCATTCCAGTCCCAGGACTTCTCAAAGATTATGGCGCGCTTCGGCGTGAAGATGCCGCTGAACTCGGCCGACGTGGCAGAGGTCATCCAGCGTCGCCTATTATCCAAGACCGACGAAGGTCAGGTCAGGCTTGGCAACCTGCATGATCGCGAAGAAAACAACCTCAAGACCCTTTTCGATTTCACGGACGGGTCGATAAAGCTGAAAAATTTTGACGGGCGCGCCCACTTCGTCTCAAGCTACCCGTTCCCGCCCTACCAATACATGCTGTTCCAGATGGCAATCACGTCGCTGTCTCAGCACAACGCTTTCGAGGGCAAGCACAGCTCAGTCGGCGAACGCTCGATGCTGGGTGTGTTCCAGGAGGTCGCCAAAAAGATGGCGAACCAGCCTGTGGGCGACCTTGCTACGTTCGATCTTATGTTCGAGGGCATCCGCACCGCCCTGAAGTCCGCCGTCCAACAGTCGATCCAGATTGCCGAAAAAGAAATCCAGGACATCGACCCTTTTGCGATCCGGGTGCTGAAAGCGCTCTTCCTTGTCAAATACGTCAAGGAGTTCAAGCCAACGGTGCGTAACATCAGCGTCCTTTTGCTCTCTGAGTTCGATACTGATCAGATCAAACAACGCCGCAAGATTGAGGAGGCGCTGTCCTTCCTCGAACGAAACACGCTTATCCAGCGCAATGGCGAGGTCTATGAGTTCCTGACAAACGAGGAGAAGGATGTCGAGGCCGAGATCAAGGCGCTCGATGTCGACCCGTCCGAGCTGTCGAAGGAAATGGAGACGCTGGCATTTGATACGATTCTGCGCCATCGCAAGATCAAGCATCTGACCACCGGCAATGAATACAGCTTCAGCCGTAAACTGGACGATCACCTCTTGGGCCGGGAGCATGAGCTCTCGATCAATCTGATCAGCCCTTTCAACGACGATGTCGCCTCGCCCGAGGCTGTGCGAATGCGGAATGTGAGCCGCGAGGAACTAGCGGTCGTGTTGCAAGCTGATGTGCGGTTCATTCGTGATCTGACTCTCTTCAAGCAGACCGACAAGTTCATCCGGCAAGCCCGAGCAGGCTCGGAGCAGCCGGGGCGCGACCGCATTGTCGCGGAGAAAGGGGATCAGAACAGCCGCCGCTACAAGGACCTCGAACTGCGTTTGCGCAAGCTCATGGCAGAGGCGCGGATGTTCGTGCGCGGCGATGAGCTTGATATCGGCGGCGAAGAGCCACAAGAGCGGATCGTGAAAGGCTTCCAGGGCCTCGTCGACAAAGTCTATGTCAACCTCCCGATGTTGCGGGGGGTGACCTATTCCGAGGCCGACATTCTGAAGGCCGCAACGCCTGAAAGCGGGCTATTTGGCGACAACGGCGAAGGTCTGACCGAGGCCGAGCAGGACGTGTTGAACTACGTCCAGTCTCAGGCCCGGATCGGCGTGAAGGTCTCCGTCAAGTACCTTACAGAACGGTTTGGCGGTAAACCTTATGGGTGGCCTGTCACCGCAGTTCTATGCCTCGCCGCCAGCCTATCCGGTAAAGGGAAGCTGGAGGCTCGCTCGGACAGCATGGTACTTGAGCGCGCCGAACTCGCGAAGGCGCTCAATAACAGCCATGCCTTGGCCAATGTCCTTCTGACTCCGCAGACCGAGTTCACCTCCGCCCAAATTCGGAAGGCGAAGGAGCTCTACAAAGAGCTGTTTGACCTCCCCGCGGACGGCACCGACGCCCGCACGATTGGGGCGGAATGGCTGGAAAGCACCCGGACACTGTCGGAAGAACTGGGAAAGCTGCTGGCCCAAAAAGCCCAGTATCCGTTTGTCGTGGCACTTGAGCCTTTGGCGGCGAAAGTCTCGGCTATGGCGGGCAAACCCGCCACTTGGTATATAACTGAACCTGCGGCGCAGGAAGACGACTTGCTCGACGCCAAGGAAGACGTGCTCGACAAGGTCCGCAGTTTCATGGGCGGCGCACAGCGCGAGATCTATGACGATGCGCGCGATTTTCTGCGCGATCAGGAAGCGAATATTTCCTACGTCGATGCTGTTGCGGGCGAGGCCTTGGCCCGCACGCTGGCAGATCCTGCCTGTTACAGGGGCACGGCCATTCAATCCCTCAAGGCGGAACTTTACGGACTGAAAGACCGCGTGGAATTGACCGTGCTCGAGGAGCGCAAGGCCGTGATCACGGCCATCGATGAGTGTTCGGCCAAGGTCGCGCAGACGCCAGAGTTCCAGGCACTCTCAGCAGATGACCAAGCGCATATCAAGCGTAACATCGACAGCCACAAAGCCGGGCTCGACAGCGTCAAGATGATCCCGATCCTGCGCGACAGGGCAAACGGTGCGAAACTCGATCTGCTGCCGCGCATTCTGGCGGAGGTCGAACGGCTCAGCCGACCGGCCACGCAGCCGCAGCCCAAACCCGGTATGAATGAGCCCCCGGCGCCCGCCCCGCAGCCCACTTACGTTAACGCTTCGGAAATCAAGGTGGGCTTCGCCAAGCCCTACCTGACCGAAGAGGCGGACGTCGAACAATATGTCGACGCAATGAAGAAGACCCTGCTGGAGCAGATCCGCGCGGGCAAGAAGGTGATCGTCTGATGGACACGAACGCGCTCAAGAAATTTGCCCAAGCGGCTCGGAACCTGCTGATCGATCAGGTCACCACCAAGCTCGACCTCGTGCTCGATCCCGCTTCCCCGGTGCAGCGCGAGCATCCCACGGCGATGAAGGCGCTGAATGCCGCCATCGCGCGGGACGGCAAGCGGCAAGTGATCGAACAGGTCGCCTATACCTGGTTCAACCGCTTCACCGCCCTGCGCTTCATGGATGTGAATGGCTACACGACCGTGGGCGTTGTGTCGCCGACCGGAGATCAGACGCGGCCCGAACTTCTGGCCGAGGCGATGGCAGGCAACCTGCCCGAGGGCGCGCCGGGCAGCATCGCGGCGCTGCTTGATGGCCGCACCCCGTCATCTGACCCGCAGGCCGAGGCCTATCGCCAGCTGCTGGTCCATACCTGCAACCAGTGGCACGGGCCCATGCCGTTCCTGTTCGAGGAAATCGACGACTACACCGAACTGCTGATGCCCGAGGATCTGCTGTCGCAATCCTCGATCCTTGCCGAGCTGCGCAAGGTCATGACCGAAGATGCCTGTCAGGACGTCGAGATCATCGGCTGGCTCTACCAGTTCTACATCTCCGAGAAGAAGGATCAGGTCTTCGCTGGCCTCAAGAAGAACCAGAAGATCACGGCCGAGAACATCCCCGCCGCCACCCAGCTTTTCACCCCGCACTGGATCGTCCGCTACCTGGTCGAGAACTCTCTGGGCCGGCTCTGGCTGCTGAACCGCCCCGATAGCCGTCTGGCCGAGCGGATGGACTATTACATCGCGCCCGAAGCGCCCGAGACGGACTTCCTGAGGATCGGCAAGCCCGAGGAGATCAAGGTCTGCGATCCGGCCTGCGGGTCGGGGCACATGCTGACCTATGCCTTCGACCTGCTCCACGCCATCTACGAGGAAGAGGGCTATGACGCCACCGAGATCCCCGCGCTGATCCTGACGCACAACCTGAAGGGGGTGGAGATCGACGACCGCGCAGGCGCGCTGGCGGCTTTTGCGCTGGCGATGAAGGCGGCAGCGAAGCTGGGGCGGCGGCGGTTCCTGCGGATGGAGACGAAGCCTGACATCTGCGTGTTGCAAAACGTGGCGTTTACGGATGCCGAGATGCAGGACGTGGCCGCCGTGGTGGGCAAGGACCTGTTCACCGACGAGCTGCGCGAGACGCTGCTGCAGTTCGAGCAGGCCAAGAACTTCGGCTCGCTGATCGTGCCGAAACTGCGCGATCCGGCCGAAACGCTGCGGGTGGTCGAGGCGCGAGACTTCGGTGGCGACCTGCTGCTGAAAGAGGTGCAGGCGCGGGTCATCGCCGTGCTGCGCATGGCCGAGGCGCTATCGCCGAAGTATCAGGTGGTGGTGGCCAACCCGCCGTATGCAGGTGGCAAAGGATTGAATGACACCCTGCAGGGGCTCTGTTGCGCAAATCTCGTGAGGGATTCATCTCGTGAATCCAGCATGGTAGCTCAGGTGCATGAGCAGACCCACATCCCCGACCTACAGGACCAGGAACTGGCCAGCCTACAATGAAGCGCTCAAGCGCCGAGGATCGCTGACCATCTGGTTCGATCCCACTATGACTTGGGATGCCGCGCCGACAGGCAGGCGTGGTCGTCAGCAGACCTACAGCGATGCTGCCATTCAGACCTGCCTGACGATGAAGGTGCTGTTTGGGATGGCGCTCCGGCAGACGACCGGCTTCGTCGAGAGCCTGCTGCGGCTGGCCGGTTTGAACTGGCAGGTCCCAGACTTCAGCCGACGGGCCACTGCACCTGCTGATCGATAGCACGGGCATCAAGGTCGAGGGCGAAGGCGAATGGCATGCCCGCAAGCACGGTGGCCCCAAACGGCGGGTCTGGCGCAAGATCCATCTCGGGATTGATGAGGAAACACTGGAGATCCGCGCTGTCGAGATCACCGGGAGCCATATCGGTGACGCACCGGTGCTGCCCGACCTGCTCGGCCAGATTCCGTCGAACGAACAGATCGGGAGCGTCACCGCAGACGGTGCCTACGACACCCGCAAATGTCACGATGCCATCGCTGACCGTGGCGCCCACGCTGTCATTCCGCCCCGCAAGAACGCCAAACCGTGGAAGGCTCTCACCGCTGGCGCGGTCGCACGAAACGAAGCACTGCGGACATCGAAATACCTCGGCCGCGCGATCTGGCGACGATGGAGCGGATATCACCGCCGAAGCCGTGTCGAAACGAAGATGCATTGCGTGAAACTGCTGGGCCAGCGGCTCATGGCCCGGGACTTCGACCGTCAGGTCGCCGAGCTCCAAGTCCGCATCGCCGTCCTGAACGGCTACACCGCGCTCGGCATCCCTGTCACGGAAGCCGTGGCATAAGTCTGTCCAGGGAAAGGGGAACCTCGGCCATCAGGCGATTTGCGCAACAGAGCCGATCTACACCGGTATCTTCTCGCCCATCGAATCCTCGGCCGTCGGCGCGGGACTGGCCATCGTGCTGGGCTTCGCGCTGCGCCGCCTGACGCTGGCGGGGCTCTGGCGGGCGATCCTCGGCAGCGGCCGGACCACGGCGACGGTGATGCTGATCCTGATCTCGGCCTATATCCTGAACCCGTTCATCTCGCTCACCGGCGTGCCGCATGTGGTGGGCGAATGGCTGGCCGGGGTCACCGCCGGGCCGATCACCACGCTGGTGCTGATCCTGCTGTGCTATCTGGTGCTGGGCTGCTTCCTTGAGGGGCTGTCGATGATCGTGCTGACCATGCCGATCCTCTACCCCATCGTCATCGGGCTGGGCTTCGATCCGATCTGGTACGGCGTCATCATCGTCATCGTGCTGGAAATGGCGATGATCTCGCCACCGGTCGGGGTCAATGTGTTCATCGTCCGATCCATCGCGCCCCGGGTGCCGCTGGCTGAAATCTTCCTCGGCGTGTTGCCGTTCTGGGTGGCGATGATCCTGCTGGTGGGGATCCTGATCCTGTTCCCGGCGTTGGCCACATATCTTCCGGATAGGATGATGCAGTGGGGTTTTAAATGCTGTCTACGTAAGCATCGCTCCTTCTGACCTGAGCCCCACTTCTTCCTCCAGTTTGAGGTAGAGTCCGCCCCAACCAGGAGACGGACAATGAGGCGATCAAGGTTCACGGTGTCAACGGCGGTTGCGTGCGCGTCTCCGTCATCCAGAGCAAGACCCAACGCCCCGTTCAGTTCGAGGTCACAGAGAACACCTCGGCCAGGGTCTGGGTCCAGAACGGCATATCCCGCTCGGCATAGAGCGGCATGAAGCTGGCTGAGCCCGATGATGTTGAGATGCCCTTGGCTCAGCTCCTGCGCCAGCGCGGGGCCGGTGAAGCCACCTGCGAACAGCGCGGAAGAAAGCGCGGTGGTGAGAAGGGGCTTTCCGGTATGGCGGATCGTATTGGCCTCCAGTGTTCTATATTGTAGAAAATGCGTACCGGAATTAGAGAATAATCTTTCACATTTCTTTCCGTCGAGTGAGGCGTGCAGCATGACCGACGAAAGCCCCGATCTGCCCTACAATAAGGCAGGTCTTGACAAGTCCTTCTCGAAGGGGCTGATCCTGTTGCGGCACCTGGCAACCTGCGAGGCGCCGGCGGGCATCAGCGACCTGTCGGCGGCTCTCGGCATGACCAAGAGCAACGTGCACCGCCTGTTGCAAACCCTTGCGGCGTATGGATTCGTTCACAAGAACGCCAAGTCCCGCTACAGCCCTTCGCTGCGCTACTGGGAGATGGGCTACGAGGTCTGGCTGCACTCGCGCGCGGGGCAAGTTGCGCTGAACGACGCGGACGGGCTCGCGCTCAAGGCGAACTGCCTCGTGCACATCACTTTGGCAGCCGAGGAAAGCCAGGAACTGATTCTCTATGATCGGATCGGTACGCCGATCGCCCATCCCATGCGCAGGCTTTGGCCCACGGGCACCCGCGTGCCGATCTGGCGAATCATCAACGGCTGGTCCGATTTCGTGGCCTTCCAGATCGCCTATATCGCCGCCAAGCCCGAGGTCGAGCTGACCTCGCGCCGCGATGAGATCAGCCGCCACCTGGAAGACAGCGGCCTGACCTACGAGGGTCTGGCCGAGCACGTCACCGCCGCCCGCGACCTGGGTTACGCCGAGAACCTCGGCAGCGGGCTGGAGAATATCGAGGGCACAGCATGCGCCTTCCGCGACGAGACCGGTGCGCCGGTGAGCGTGCTCAGCACGATCTACGACCGTGACGGCAGCCGCGACGGCCGGCGCGAGGATACCGGGCGGCTCAACCGCCTCTATGCCCATTCCATATCCCGATCCCTGGGCTTCCGGGATCCAAACTGAGAGAAACTTCATGGACGAACAAGCCTTCAAGGCCCGTGGATTCGGGCAGACCATCGGTTTCGGCCGCCGCTCGGCGCTGGTGGTGATCGATGTCATCAAGGGTTTCACCAATCCCGACCTGCCGCTGGGCGCGGACCTGTCGTCGCAGATCGTGGCGATCAACGCACTGATCGCCGATTTCGCGGCCCGCCGCGAGCCGGTGTTCTTCACCACCGTGCGCTACGACGAGCCGGATCTGTCTGACGCCGGGATCTGGCCACTGAAACAGGGCGGGCTGAAGACTCTGGCCGCCAGCGGCGATGGGGCCGAGCTGGACCCGAGGCTGAGCCTCGCGGCCGGAGAACGCACGCTGGTGAAGAAATACGCCTCGTCCTTCTTCGGCACCGACCTGTCGAGCCGGCTGGTGGCCGAGGGTGTCGACACGCTCGTGATCACCGGGTGCACGACCTCGGGCTGCGTGCGCGCGACGGCGGTGGACTCGCTGCAGAACGGCTTCCGTCCGATCGTCGTGCGCGAGGCGGTGGGCGACCGCAGCCAGCCCGCACATGAGCAGAGCCTGCTGGACCTGCAGGCGAAATATGCCGACGTGGTCTCGCTCGACGCGGCGCTGATGCGCGAGATGGCGGGCGCCTGAACGGCGCCCTGCCCCACCAACCCGCCTGCGACCCGGTCAGAAGCTCGACCGGGTCGCGGGCACCTTGATCCCCTGCTCGGCGGCGGCGTTCTCATCGGCCTCGAGATTCGTGATGATCGCCAGGAGACCCTTGCGCAGCACGCGCACCTCGTCCTCCTCCAGCCCCTTCAGCGAGATCAGGTTGACGTCATGCGCCATCGGCTCCAGCCGGTCGCGCAATTCCCAGCCCTTGGGCGTCAGGAATATCCGCAAAGTCCGCTTGTTGCCGTCCATCTTCTGCCGCGTGATCACGCCCTGCTTCTCCAGCTTGGTCAGCGCGGCATGCGCGGTGGGTTCGGTCAGATGCGCGCGCTGGCTCAGCTCGCGCTGCGACAACCCGTCATTGTACCAAAGGATGCGCAGGAAGATCCATTGGCCGAAGGTGATCCCCTCGTCCTGAAGGCGCATCTGCAGCGAACGGTTGAAAGCCCTGGCGGCGAGACGAACGAGACGCGCGAGGCGCTCTTTGGTCAGCTTGGGATCGAAGTCTTCATGCCCCGAGGGCGCGGTTTCATCCATGTGGAACGGTCTCAATCGGCCAGAAACGAAAGCCCCGTCGCCAGCGCGATGCCGGCGGCGGGTCGCTTCCATTTGTGCTGATTTCCCGTGCAGGACGCAAGGGTTAGATGTCTTTTCAACCGTTTCGTGTCACCCGTTGCCCATCCACGACGCCCCGCATAGCCATTCTGTTCAGCCGTCCTGTTCCGCGGTCATGCCTTCGGCCATCTCCTTGACGTAGCCGCGCAGGATGCGGGCGTCGATCACCACCGACTTGCCCGCGCGCACCTGCGCCACGGCATCGGCCAGCGCGGCCTCGAAGGCGGCCACCGTCGCGACCGGGCCGATGCCCACCGCGCCCTGCGCCCGCGCGAGGCCGGCGATGTCGATATCCGGCTCGTCGATCGCCTGGCCGATATGCTTGTTCTCGACCGGGCGGTCGCGGTCGCGGGCGACGCGTTCCTGGTGGATCTCGTCGTTGAAGAACGAGCGGTTGTTGGCCACCACGATCAGCATCGGCACGCTCTGATGCGTCCCGGTCCACAGCGCGGTCGCGCCCATGATGAAATCGCCGTCGCCCAAAACCGCGACCGGCATGCGGCCCGTGTCCTTCAGTGCCAGCGCCGCGCCCACGACCATGCCGGGGCCCGAGCTGATGCCTGCGCCGCCGTCATAGCCCAGATAATCGAGCGGCCCGGTGAAATCGCAATGGCGACCGTCCCAACCCAGGGGCAGACGCACCAGCGTGTGCGGATCCTCGGCCAGCCCCGCGCGCAGCACATGCGAGAGCGCGTCGAGCGACAGCACGGCATCGGGCTCCTGCCCGTGCGGCGCGGGTGCCGTGCGGGGCGCGGGTGCGGCGGGTTCCAGCCCCAGCCGTTCGCACAGCGCCGCGACCAGCGCATCGGCCTCGGTCAGGATGGTGAGATCGCTCGCCACCACGTCCTGATGATCCATCGACCAGCCGTTCGTCAGCATCGGCTCGAGCGTGGCGTTGACCACCTTGGCCCCGGCGCCCAGCTTGCCCTGCGCCAGCGTGCCGGCCGGGTCCACCCAATCGAGGCACAGCACCAGATCCGCGCCCGACAGCGCCTCGACCGATTCAGCCGACAGGAAGAACCCGGGCGCGCCCGCGTGCAGTTTGTGGCGCGTCGGGAAGGCGGCGCCGGTCTTGATGTCGGTGATGACGCGGGCGCCGAAATACTCGGCCAGCGCCACGCGCCGCGCCCAGTCCCCTTCATCGCGCGAGACGCGGCCCATCAGGATCACCGGCGATTGCGCCTCGGCCAGCATGTCGGCCAGGGCCGAGACCTGCGCGGCACTCGCACCCGGGGCCTGAGGGGCTGCGAAACGCGCGGGATCGGGCAGCGCGGGCATGGCTTCGATGGCGGTTTCCTGCACCGTCACGTCGAAGCAGACATAGGTGGGCGCCATCGGGGCCGAGGTGGTAATCTGCATCGCCCGCATCAGCGACGACAGCGAGGCGGCCAGCGACGCCGGTTGATCATCCCATTTCACGTAGGGACGAACCACCGCCGCCTGGTCGCGCGAGGTGTGC
>LUOO01000037.1 GCA_001626765.1 Maritimibacter sp. REDSEA-S28_B5 | reverse complement strand
GCCCGGTGGTGGTCAAGGGCCATCCCGGCCATCCCGGCACTGGCGAGATCGTCGCGCGCGCCATCGCGGCGGCCATCGAACGTTGCGGTATGCCCAGCGGCACCTTTGCGCTCGTGCAGTCCAACGACAACGCGGCGGGCGAGGCACTGGTCACCCATCCGCTGATCCGCGCGGTGGGGTTCACCGGATCGTTCCGGGGCGGCAAGGCGCTGTTCGATCTGGCCTGCGCGCGGCCCGAGCCGATCCCGTTCTTTGGCGAGCTTGGCGCGATCAACCCGGTATTCGTCCTGCCCGAGGCACTGGCCGAACGGGGCGACGCGATTGCATCGGGCTGGGCGGCATCGCTCACCATGGGGGTGGGGCAGTTCTGCACCAATCCCGGGATCGTCGTGCTGCCCGAAGGCGAGGGCGCGGCGGGGTTTCTGCGCGCCGCTGCCGAGGCGCTCGCAGATGTCGCGCCGGGGGTCATGCTGAACGACGGGGTCGCGGCGGGCTATGTCGCGGGGATTGCACGGCTAAACGGCTCGGGTGCCCTGACCCCGGTGTTTCGGGGGCCGGAGGCCCCGGCACGACACGCGAGCCCGGCGATCTACGAGACGACGGCCGAGGCGTGGCTCGCCGAACCGGCGCTGGCGGAAGAGGTCTTTGGCCCCGCCGGGATCGTGATCCGCACCAAAGACGCTGCCGAACGCGCGACGCTGGCCCGTGCGCTTGCCGGTCAGTTGACCGTGACGCTCCAGATGGAGCCGGGCGACGGGGACGAGGCGCGGGGGCTCATGCCGATCCTCGAACGCAAGGCCGGGCGCATTCTGGCCAACGGGTTTCCCACGGGGGTCGAGGTGGCCGATGCGATGGTCCACGGCGGGCCCTATCCGGCGACGACGAATTTCGGGGCGACCAGTGTCGGCACCCTGGCGATCCGCCGCTTCCTGCGGCCGGTCTGCTTTCAGAACATCGACCCGGCGCTGTTGCCGGACGACCTGCAATAACGGCGGTGGGGGAGAGCACAGACCCACAGGTCCGTTCAAGACCCGGCGCAAAGATGCCAGACACCGGCCCCGAGAGGGCGACCAAATCCAAGGGAGGAAACACCATGAAACTCAAGACACTTTTGGCCACAACGGCCGCCGTCTCGCTGATGGGCCTTGCCGCCACGGCGCAGACCGTCGGCTTTTCGCAGATCGGGTCGGAAAGCGGCTGGCGCGCGGCAGAGACCACGCTGACCAAGCAGCAGGCCGAGGAACGGGGCATCGACCTCAAGTTCTCGGACGCGCAGCAGAAGCAGGAAAACCAGATCGCCGCGATCCGGTCCTTCATCGCACAGGGCGTTGACGCGATCCTGCTGGCCCCGGTCGTGGCGACCGGCTGGGACAGCGTGCTGGAAGAGGCCAAGGAGGCCGAGATCCCGGTCGTGCTGCTCGACCGTCGCGTGGACAGCGCGGATGACCTTTACCTCACCGCCGTCGGCTCGGACCTCGTGCACGAAGGGCAGGTTGCGGGCGAATGGCTGGTGAACGAAGTGGCCGGCGAAGATTGCCGTGTGGTCGAGCTTCAGGGCACCACCGGGTCCTCGCCCGCCATCGACCGCAAGACAGGTTTCGAGAACGCAATCGCCGGGCATGACAATATCGAGATCGTGCGCTCGCAGACCGGCGATTTCACCCGCTCGATGGGCAAGGAAGTGATGGAGAGCTTCCTGCAGGCCGAAAACGGCGGGGCCGACATCTGTGCGCTTTACGCCCATAACGACGACATGGCGGTGGGCGCGATTCAGGCGATCAAGGAAGCGGGGCTGAACCCCGGCGAGGACATCCTGATCGTGTCGATCGACGCGGTGCCGGATATCTTCAAGGCGATGGCCGAGGGCGACGCGAACGCCACCGTCGAGCTGACGCCGAACATGGCCGGCCCGGCCTTTGACGCGCTGGCGGCCTATTGGAAGGACGGCACGATGCCCGAGAAGTTCATCCAGACCGAGAGCCGTCTTTACACCCCTGCCGACGATCCGCAGGCGGAGTATGAGAACCGCAAGGATCTGGGTTACTGATAAAGGCAAGGACGGGGCGGGGTCGGCTGTCGTGCCGGTCCCGCCCTGTCCACCGTGCCGCACACTCTGGATGATGTAATGCTTCTGACGATCCGGTCCCTGACCAAGACCTTCCCCGGCACCAAGGCGCTGGACGGCGTGCGGTTCGACCTGCGCGCGGGCGAGGTCCATGCGCTTCTGGGCGAAAACGGCGCGGGAAAATCGACGCTGATCAAATGCCTGACCGGGGCCTATCGCCCGGATGCGGGCGAGATACGGCTGGACGGCCAGCCCATCGCGCCGCGCTCGACCAGCGAGGCGCAGGAACTGGGGATCGGCACCGTCTACCAGGAGGTGAACCTCCTGCCCAACCTCACCGTCGCGCAGAACCTGTGCTTCGGGCGCGAGCCGCGCCGCTTCGGCATGGTGTCCTCGCGCGAGATGAAGCGGATGGCCCAGGACATGCTGTCGGGCTACGGGATCGACGTGGACGTGAGCCGCGATCTGGGGACCTATTCGGTCGCGATCCAGCAGATCGTCGCGATTGCCCGCGCGGTGGCGTTGTCGGGCAAGGTGCTGATCCTCGATGAACCGACCGCGAGCCTTGATGCCCGCGAGGTCGAGATGCTTTTCGACGTGGTGCGCGGGCTGCGCGACCGGGGGCTGGGCATCGTCTTTGTCACCCATTTCCTCGATCAGGTCTTTGCGCTGTCGGACCGGATCACGGTTCTGCGCAACGGCTGCCACATCGTGACCGAAGACACCGCCGCGCTCGACCGGGTGCGGCTCATCGAACATATGCTGGGCCGCGCGCTCGAGGACGAGGTGGAGCATCGGGCGGTGGATCACGGGGTCGCCGGCCCCGTGAAGCCCGAGATGCTGGCGTTTGACGCGATGTCGCGGCGGGGCGTGGTCGAGCCATTTGACCTGAGGATCGCCAAGGGCGAGGTGGTCGGGCTGGCGGGTCTTCTCGGGTCCGGGCGGACGGAAAGCGCGGAGCTTTTGTTCGGCATCCGGGGCACGACCACGGGCACGGCGCGCGATGAGGTGGGGCCGGTCCGGATCGACAGCCCGCGCGCGGCCATTGCCGCCGGGTTCGGCTTTGCCCCCGAGGACCGCAAGACGGACGGGATCGTGGCCGACCTGTCGATCCGTGAAAACATTGCGCTGGCGCTTCAGGCCCGGCGCGGCTGGGCGCGGCCCGTGTCGCGGACCGAACAGGCGCGGCTGGCCGAAACCTATATCAAGCGGCTCGATATCCGCACCTCGGACGCCGAAAAGGCGGTGGGCGAGTTGTCGGGCGGCAATCAGCAGAAGGTCGTTCTGGCGCGCTGGCTCGCCATGAACCCGCGCTTTCTCATCCTCGATGAACCCACGCGGGGGATCGACGTGGGGGCGCACGCGGAAATCCTGCGGCTCATCCACGAATTGACCGCCGAGGGCATGTCGCTCCTCGTCATCTCGTCGGAACTTGACGAGTTGATCGCGGTCTCGGACCGGGTCATCGTTGTGCGCGACCGCGCCCATGTGGCGGAACTGACCGGCGCGGATGTGACGACCGAAACGGTGGTGCGTGCCATCGCGGACCACGGGCGGGAGGAGGTGGCCTGATGTCCTTTGCTTTGCCGCCGGTCCTGCGACGCGTCGCCCCGCAAGTTGTCACGCTGGTCGCGGTCTGCGTCCTCGTCACTCTGTTCTTCCCCGGCTTTCTCGACCTGCGCCTGTCGGACGGGCGGCTTGTCGGGCCGGTGATCGACATTGTGAAACGCTCGGCGCCGGTTGCGCTTCTGGCCATCGGGATGACGCTGGTCATCGCCACCAAGGGGATCGACCTGTCGGTGGGCACGACCATGGCGATCACCGGGGCGGTAGCGGCGTGGTGTCTGGACAGCGGTCTGGGCGTGGGCCCGGCGGTGGCGCTGGCCATCGCAACGGGGCTCGTCTGCGGGCTGTGGAACGGGGGGCTGGTGGCGATCATCGGCATTCAGCCCATCGTGGCCACGCTGATCCTGATGACGGCGGGGCGGGGCATCGCGCAGCTCATCACCGAAGGGCGCATCCTCACCTTCAACGACGCGGGCTTTGCCTGGTTCGGGTCGGGTGCCATTCTGGGCGTCCCGGTCCCGGCAGTGATCTGGGTGGTGACCGGCGTCGCGCTCGCGCTTCTCATGCGGCGCACTGCGCTTGGCCTGCTGGTCGAGGCGATCGGGGTCAATCGCCGTGCCTCGGCTATCGCGGGGGTGAATGCGACCGTGCTGCTGATCGCGGTCTATGTCGCCTCGGGCCTTTGCGCTGCCTTTGCCGGGATCATCACGACGGCGGACATTCGCGGGGCCGATGCCAACAACGCGGGGCTTTGGCTCGAGCTTGACGCGATCCTCGCGGTGGTGATCGGAGGCAATTCCCTGCTCGGGGGCCGGTTCTCGATTGCCGCGTCCATTCTGGGCGCGCTGATCATCCAGACCATCGACACGGGGATCCTGCTGGCCGGGTTCCCGTCCGAATACAACCTCGTCATCAAGGCGGCGCTGGTTGTCATCATCCTCGTCCTGCAAAGCCCGCAGTTCATGGCCGAAGTGTTTTTCTGGCGGCGCTTCGGGCGCAAGAACCTCGCGCCCGATACCGTCAAGGAGGACGCACGATGAACCCGCGGCTTTATCCGCTCTACGCGACCATCGGCATTTTCCTTTTCGCCTGCCTGGTCTGCTACATCCAGTTTCCCTTCATGGCCTCGACGCGGGTGCTGGGGAACCTGCTCACCGACAACGCCTATCTCGGGATCGTCGCGGTGGGCATGACCATCGTGATCCTGTCGGGTGGGATCGACCTGTCGGTGGGATCGGTCATCGCCTTTTCCGGCGTGTTCATCGCGGTGATGCTGCGTGACAGCGGGCTGCCCGCGCCGGTGATCATGGCGCTGCTGCTGGTCGTTACGACACTCTTCGGCGCTGCCATGGGCGGGCTCATTCACGCGTTGGCCATGCCGCCCTTCATCGTGACGCTTGCGGGCATGTTCCTTGCCCGTGGCGCGGCCTACATGCTGACCATCGACTCGGTGCCCATCGTCGATCCGTTCTATGACCGGTTGCAGGACGCCTATTACCTCATGCCGGGCAAGGGGCGGCTCACGCTGATCGGTGTGCTGATGCTCGCCAGCGTGGCGGTCGGGATGATCGTGGCCCATCGCACAAGGTTCGGGGCGAGCGTCTTTGCGCTTGGTGGCGGGGTGCAGACCGCGCGGCTCATGGGGGTGCGGGTCGGGCGCACGACGGTCGGGATCTACGCCTTCTCCGGGTTCATGGCCGGTCTCTCTGGGATCGTGTTCTCGGTCTACACCGGGTCGGGCTATCCGCTGGCCACGGTTGGGACGGAACTGACCGCCATCGCCGCCGTGGTGATCGGGGGCACGCTGCTCACCGGCGGGTCAGGCTTTGTCTTCGGCACGCTCATCGGCGTGATGACCATGGGGCTGATCCAGACCTACATCGTCTTTGACGGCAGCCTGTCGAGCTGGTGGACCAAGATCGTGATCGGTGGGCTTCTCCTGTTGTTCATCGTCTTGCAGAAGGGGCTGCTTCGGCTGACGACGACGCGGCTGGCCAGTCCACAGGCGGGTGCGCCGGTGTGAGCGCGGCGTGGCTGGCCGTCGACTGGGGCAGCACGAACGTCCGGCTCTGGGCGCTGGACCGGGACGGGGAGGTCATGGCGAGGCGCGCGCTGTCGCGCGGTAGCGACAGGCTGACCCCGGCGGATTATGAGCCGGTCTTGCTCACCCTTGCCGGGAAGCTTTTGCCCGAGGCCGGGCGCGTGCCGGCCGTGCTTTGTGGCATGGCGGGCGCGCGGCAGGGGTGGCGCGAGGCGCCCTATCGCGCGGTGCCCTGTAACCCGGCGGGGGGCGAGACGGTATCTGTGCCGACCCGCGACCCGCGTCTCGACGTGCGGATCGTGCCAGGGCTTTGCCGGTCCGAGCCGCCCGATGTCATGCGCGGCGAAGAGACCCAGATCGCCGGGCTGCTGGCGCTGGAGCCTGTCGTGGCGGGGTCGGCCTGTCTGCCAGGCACGCACGCCAAATGGGCGCGGGTTTCCGGCGGCCAGGTGGTCGGGATCGCGACGGCGCTGATCGGCGAGCTATTCGCGCTGCTCTCGTCCCGGTCGGTGCTGCGTCATTCGCTCGGCGAGGGATGGGATGAGGCGGCTTTTGCCGAAGGCGTGAGCCGAAGCCTTGGTGCGCCCGAGGCGCTCGTCGCGGCGCTGTTCGAACCGCGCGCCCGGTCGCTGATCGACGGGCTGTCGGGCGATGCGGCCCGCGCGTTCCTGTCGGGGCTCTTGATCGGGGCGGAACTGACCGCGATGCGGCGTTTTTGGGAGGAGGGGCAGGTGACGATCATCGGGCAAACGGCGCTTGCCGGTCGCTATGAAACCGCGCTCGCGGCGCAGGGCGTGGCGGCCCGGCGGGTCGAAGTGGAGGCGGTGACGCTCGCGGGACTGCGCGCGCATCACGCGCGATTGTGGGGGGACGGGACATGAGTCGCAGTCTGATCGCCATTCTGCGCGGCGTTACGCCGGAGGCCGCCGCCGGGATCGGACGCGCCCTGATCGACGCGGGGATCGGGCGGATCGAGGTGCCGCTCAACACGCCGGAGGCGCTCGCCAGTATCTCGGCGCTCGTCACCGGCTGCGGCGACCGGGCGCTGATCGGCGCGGGCACGGTGCTCAGCGCCCTCGAGGTCGAGGCGGTGGCGGCGCTCGGGGCCGGCCTGATCCTGTCGCCGGACTGCAATCCCGACGTCATCGCGGCGACCAAGGCGGCGGGACTGATGTCCTGCCCGGGCGTGATGACGCCGACCGAGGGGTTCACGGCCCTTAGGGCCGGGGCGGATGCGCTGAAGCTGTTCCCGGCCTCACTGGTCGGACCGGACGGGTTGCGGGCGATGCGGGCGGTTCTGCCGCCGGACCTGCCGGTCTATGCCGTGGGCGGCGTGGAACCCGCGCAGTTCGCGGACTGGAAGGCGGCCGGCGCGGATGGCTTCGGGATCGGCACCGCGCTTTGCCGGCCCGGCGACGAGGCGGCGGTCGTCTCGGCCCGCGCGCGGGTGATCGTCGCGGCCTTTAACGCGGTCTATGACCCATGAGCGCGGCGGTTTTCGATCAGAGGCCCTGCCTTCTGGGCGAGGGGCCGCTGTGGCACCCGGAGCGGCAGCAGTATTTCTGGTTCGACATCCTCAGGCGCAGGCTTCTGTCCCGGATTGGCGACCGGGCGCTCGACTGGTCCTTTGATGAACATGTCTCGGCGGCGGGCTGGGTGGACCGTGACACGCTCCTGATCGCGGCGGAGACCGGGCTTTACCGTTTCGACATCGAGACCGGTGCGCGGGAGTGGCTCGTGGCGCTCGAGGCCGATCGGGCCGATACGCGGTCCAATGACGGGCGCGCCGATCCGCAGGGCGGGTTCTGGATCGGCACGATGGGCAAGCGGGCCGAAACAGGGCAGGGGGCGATCTATCGCTTCTATCACGGTCGGGTCGAGCGGCTGTTCTCCGGGATCACGATTCCCAATGCGATCTGTTTCGCGCCGGACGGGCGGCGGGCCTATTTCGCCGATACAGCGCGTCAGTGCCTCTGGGTCCAGCCGCTCGACCCCGAGGGCTGGCCGGTGGGGCCGCGCGCGGTCTTTGCCGATCTGCGCGCGGCGGGGCTTCATCCCGATGGCGCGGTGGTGGATGCCGAGGGCGGCTTGTGGAATGCCCAGTGGGGCGCGGGCCGCGTGGCGCGGTATCTGCCGGACGGAACCCTTGACCGCGTGGTGACGGTGGGCGGGGTGCAGTCGTCC
>LUOO01000036.1 GCA_001626765.1 Maritimibacter sp. REDSEA-S28_B5 | reverse complement strand
CAGGTGGATCGATCCGTCATTGTAGATGTGGATCAGCGCGCCGGCCTGATTGTACCAGGTGGCTGTAAAAGAAATGCCGAACTTGACCGGTGTCAGCGCAAGTCCCCGTTTGATGATGGAGGAACGGGCATTGTGCTGCAGGATCGCCTCACGGCGGGCCTGGTAGTCAGAGGAGCTTTCAAGTTCTCCGATCAAGCGCGGCAAGATGTTGTCCTCGACCTCCTGATGATAGGGGCGGTAGCAAAGGTTCAGGCGCCGCTCGACCTCTTCCGCCCCCACGTGACGGTTCGCGGGAATGATCGTGCCGTCATAGAGCTTCATCACGAGCGTCGGATCGTCTTCGCCCCGGTTCGGGTCGATCACGAGGCGGGAAAAGTTCGAGCAGACGACCGAGGCGTCGAGGATCTCGCCCAGCGCGAGGCTGACCCCCGCCGCACCGGGATCATAGGCGATGTGGCGCGCCATATCCTCGGCCGCGATCCCCAGATCGCCGCCCGCAACCTGCGACGGCACGAAGTTGCGGGCATGGTCGCAGGTGATGAGCCAGCGCCCCCCGCGTTCGGATCCGAAGGTATGAAAGGGATGATACGTCATGGGCCTGTCACGGTTATCGCCAACAGTGCCTAAAGGACAGCCGGACCGAAGAAAAGGGTCCGGGACAGCCCGAGAAACCCTCCTGCGCGCGTGCTTGCCGTTGCGCCAACTCGCACCCCGCGATAGAGACAACCCGAGCGTTACCGCAAACATTCCCGGCCTTGAACCGCCCTTGTAAACCCAGAGGTGCCATGACCCCTTCCCGTAACACCAAGATCGTCGCGACCCTTGGCCCCGCCTCCTCGACCTACGAGATGATCAAGACGCTGGCCGAGGCGGGCGCGGACGTGTTCCGGCTGAACATGTCCCACGGCAACCACGATGATCACCGGGAACGCCATGCGACCATCCGGCGGGTGGAAGAGGAACTGGGCCGCCCGATCGCGATCCTCGCCGACCTTCAGGGTCCGAAACTGCGCTGCGGCACCTTCGTGGCCGAAGCGGCGGACATCGAGGACGGGCAGGATTTCCGCTTCGACCTCGACAAGACGCCGGGGGACAGTCACCGGGTCTGTCTGCCGCACAAAGAAATTTTCGAGGCGCTGGAACCGGGGTCAACGCTGCTCGTCAACGACGGCAAGATGCGGCTCAAGGTCAAGGACTGCGGGGCCGATTACGCCAACTGCGAGGTGATCGTTGGCGGCACGATTTCCGACCGCAAGGGCGTAAACGTGCCTGACGTGGTTCTGCCGCTGGCGGCGCTGTCGCCCAAGGACCGCGACGACCTCGAATTTGCCTGCGAGTTGGGCGTCGACTGGCTCGCGCTCTCCTTCGTGCAGCGCCCGGCAGACGTGGAGGAAGCGCGCGCCTTGGCCAAGGGACGCGCCGCCGTGCTCGCCAAGATCGAAAAGCCCGCCGCCGTGCGCGCCTTTGACGACATCCTCGCGGTCTGCGACGCGATAATGGTCGCGCGTGGCGATCTGGGCGTCGAACTGCCCGTGCAGAATGTGCCGCCGATCCAGAAACGGCTCGTCCATGCCTGCCGCCGCGCGGGCAAGCCGGTGATTGTCGCGACCCAGATGATGGAGTCGATGATCGAAAGCCCGGTGCCGACGCGGGCCGAGGTGTCGGATGTGGCCAACGCGATCTACGAGGGTGCGGACGCGGTCATGCTGTCGGCCGAATCGGCGGCGGGCAACTACCCGCGCGAAGCGGTCGCGACCATGGCCAAGATCGCGCATGAGGTGGAAAGCGACCCGACCTATCGGCAGGTCCTGAACAACTCGCGCTATGTCGAACGCCGGACCATCGCGGACGGCATCGTGTCTGCCGCGCGCGAGATCGCGGAAGCCACCGACATCAAGGCCATCGCCTGTTTCACCCAGTCGGGCACCACCGCGTCCCTCGTCGCCCGCGAACGCCCCGAGGTGCCGATCATCGCGCTCACCCCGCTCGTGGGCACCGCGCGTCGTCTGTGCCTGACGTGGGCCGTGCAGTCCTACATGACCGCCAAGGTCGACCGCTTCAAGATGGCCGTGGTCGCGGCGGCCAAGGCAGCGCGCGACAGCGGCATCGCGGGCGAGGACGACCAGATCGTCGTGACCGCCGGCGTGCCCTTCAACGTGCCCGGCACCACGAACATCCTGCGCGTCGCGCCCTGCGCCGAGCGTTTGATCTTTGCCACCGATCCGGAGTAGCGTCGCGGGACGGAGGGTCCCATGCCTTACGACCTGCACATGGCGATCGGTATCACGATCCTCGCGCTGTCGATTCCGGCGGCGCTGAATGCATGGATCGACCGGCGGCTGCCCATCGTGTCGGGCGTGCTGATCGTGATGGGTGGCGGGCTCATGGCCTATGCCTGGCGGGAAAAACCGGGCGGCTACCAGTGGCAGGACCTGCCGACGAGCTTCATCACCGTGATCGGGCATTATCTCTGACAGGTCGTGCCCCGGCGCAGCCAAAACCCCTTGCCAGACAGAGAATCCCCCTCTATACGGCGCACTTCCATGCGCGGCCGGCCAATGCGGCATGCCGAGTCGCGCCTAACGTCAGAAGAAGAATGGAGACGCAAATGCCCAAGATGAAGACCAAATCGAGCTGCAAAAAGCGGTTCAAGGTGTCTGCCACCGGCAAGGTGATCACCGGCCAGGCCGGCAAGCGCCACGGCATGATCAAACGCCACAAGAAATTCATCCGCAACGCTCGCGGTACCACTGTCATGTCGGCTCCTGACGCGAAAATCGTCAAGTCGATGATGCCCTACGATCGCTAAGAGGAGCTGAGACATGTCCCGAGTCAAAGGCGGAACCGTCACCCACGCACGTCACAAGAAGGTCCTCAAGGCGGCCAAAGGCTACTACGGCAGCCGGTCCAAGACCTTCAAGACCGCAACCCAGGCCGTCGACAAGGCCAACCAGTATGCGACGCGTGACCGCAAGCAGCGCAAGCGTAACTTCCGTTCGCTGTGGATCCAGCGCATCAACGCCGCCGTGCGTTCGCACGACGAAGCGCTGACCTACTCCAAATTCATCAACGGTCTCGCGACCGCTGGTATCGAAGTGGACCGCAAGGTGCTCGCCGATCTGGCCGTTCACGAGCCGGAAGCCTTCGGTGCGATCGTCGACAAGGCGAAAGCCGCGCTGGCTGCCTGATCCAACGGATCGGTTTTGAATTGAGGGGCCGCGCTGGAAACAGGGCGGCCCTTTCCTTATGCGCCCACAGCCTTGCATCGCACGGCTTCTGTGCTAGCAGAGGGCAAGCTGAAAAACGGGGACCCCCGATGGACGATCTGAAGACGAAATACCTTGGCCTCATCAACGCGGCCTCCGACGAGCAGGCGCTCGAGGACATCCGCCTGCAAGCCGTCGGCAAGAAGGGCGAAGTGGCCCTCGCCATGCGCGAGTTGGGCAAGATGACGCCGGAGGAGCGCCAGACGCAGGGTCCGCTTTTGAATGCGCTGAAGGACGAGATCAATTCGGCCCTCGCCGCGAAGAAAGCCGCGCTTGGCGATGCCGCGCTGAACGAACGTCTGGCCGCCGAATGGCTCGACGTGTCGCTGCCCTCGCGCGGGCGTCGGATGGGCACGATCCACCCCGTGTCGCAGGTGACCGAGGAAGTCAGCGCCATCTTCGCCGACATGGGCTTTGCCGTGGCCGAGGGTCCGCAGATCGAGGACGACTGGCACAACTTCGATGCGCTCAACATCCCGCCGCACCACCCGGCGCGGCAGGAGCACGACACCTTCTACATGCACCGCGACGAGGGAGACAATCGCCCGCCCCACGTGCTGCGCACCCACACCTCGCCCGTGCAGATCCGCGCTATGATGGCCCAGGGCGCGCCGATCCGCGTGATCGCACCGGGCCGCGTCTATCGCTCGGACTACGACCAGACCCACACGCCCATGTTCCACCAGATCGAGGGGCTGGCCATCGACAAGGACATCTCGATGGCGAACCTCAAATGGGTGCTCGAGGAATTCTTCACCGCCTTCTTCGGCACCAAGGTCAAAACCCGCTTCCGCGCCTCGCATTTCCCCTTCACGGAGCCGTCCGCCGAGGTCGACGTGCAATGTTCGTTCGAGGGCGGCACGGTGAAAGTGGGCGAAGGCAACGACTGGCTCGAAGTGCTGGGCAGCGGCATGGTCCACCCTAAGGTGCTGAAGTATGCGGGCGTCGACCCGAGCGCGTGGCAGGGCTTTGCCTTCGGCATGGGCATCGACCGGATCGCCATGCTGAAATACGGCATCCCGGATCTGCGGGCATTCTTTGACTCGGACCTGCGCTGGCTCCGGCACTATGGGTTTGCCGCGCTGGACGTGCCGACGATGCGAGGTGGGGTTTCGCGGTGAAATTAATCTGAAGGGTGGTACTCATGGCGACAGAAGTCGAATACGGCCTGACACAGATTGATATGGGCGACTGGATCCGCGGCAAAGATGAGCGGTTGGGAAAATTCATCGAAAATCAAAACACAGGATTTCGTGTTTACTTTCACTACCAACATCCAATCCATGATGGGCGCTTGCGCTACATCGTTATAAAGAACGGTTTTGCAATGGGGTTCGCAGTTCCGGCGAAGCTGGCATCGACCAATTCAGGAGGGTACCTGCATAGACAGTTCAATGGAGACGACGGTCCGTCAATAGTGGTCGATACCATTGGCGGCACGTTTCGCTCTGATATGTGTACAGAAACAGAAC
This sequence comes from Maritimibacter sp. REDSEA-S28_B5, assembly GCA_001626765.1. GTDB lineage: Bacteria > Pseudomonadota > Alphaproteobacteria > Rhodobacterales > Rhodobacteraceae > Maritimibacter. Next base: position 59,378 of record LUOO01000036.1, on the reverse strand, counting down.
ACTTTCCGGTGCTGGCCGCAGCTGAAGTATTCGAGAACCGTCAACAACAGGATGGATTTATTGCGGCATTGTCAGATGCAGTTCCAAGAATCCCTGCCTTAGGAAGTTACGTTCTTAGATGGAACGGTGGCTTTGGATACAAGCTGGAATTTACCAAATCGATTTGGACTAAGCTATCATCAGGGGATTTCATTTATGTCGCTTGCTGAAGTGGCTGCGGCATTATGGGTTCGGCGCTTTGGAAGTGCCGTCGATGCGGGGTGGGGTCAGTCGTTGACCCGTAGGATGGGGTTCAACGCCATCCTACCAGCTCGGTCTTGAAGGCCGAGACGTGCGAGGGGTAGGTTGGGGCATGCCCCTCTTCCACCCCTCCAACCGCGACCGCAACGACCGCACACGCACCCTCTACGCCCGCTACGAAATCGCCTATACCATCGTCGATTTCCTCGCCGCCGCCTGCTTCCTGATCGGGTCTTTCCTGTTCTTTTCCGATGCCACGCAGTATGCCGCCACATGGCTCTTCGTTGCGGGGTCCCTTGCCTTCGCCGCGAAACCGACGATCCGGCTCGTCCGGGAAATTCACCTCTACCGCATGGGCAAATTCGGCAAACTCGCGGAGCGCTACGATGACTGACGACATGGAAGACCTGAACCAGACCTACCCCGGCGCCGGGAATTTCCTGTTTGGCGAGACGGCCAAGGAGAACGAGCGCATCCTTGCCCTCGTCCGTTCCGGCGTCAAAACGGCGAACTATGCCCCGCTCGCCGACTTTGCCGACGATCCGCAGTCCAAACCCCAGCCCGGCCGCGCCGATATCGCGATGAACTGGGACGGCACCCCGGCCCTCGTCATCCGCACCCGCGCCGTGCGCAAGGTTCGGGTGGGCGATGTCACCACGACCCAGATCGCCGCGATGGGCGACGATGCCTCGCCTTCGCTCTGGCAGAAAAACACCGGGCTTTCCCCCGACACGCTGCTGCTCATCGAGGAGTTCGAGCTGGTCGAGGACCTTTCCGACCGCTGACCGACGCGGAACAACTCTCCGTCGCTCTCCGTTAGGCGCGTCGCAACGCCAGACAAACGGAGATTACATGGCCCTTTTCCGCCTCTCGAACCGGCAACGCAGCGAAGCCTCCAGAACGGTCTACGCCCGGTTCCAGCTTGTCTACACCGCCGTGGATTTCGGCGCGTCCCTGGCCTTTGTTGCAGGGTCGGCAATGTATATCATCGGGGTCGCGGATACGACCGTGATATGGGTCTATCTGGCAGGATCTCTGCTCTTTGCAGCCAAACCGACGCTACGCTTGCTGCGCGAGATCAAGCTCTATCGGATGGGCCACGTGGAATATCTCGCACAACGGGCCGAACCCTGAGCCGCAGGCTTTTCAATCCCGGCCAATTGCCGTAAATCGCGCGGGGCACGCGCAAAGGACTGTCTCGATGAAATTCACCCTCTCGTGGCTTCACGACCACCTCGACACCACCGCCTCGATTGACGAGATCGCGGAAACGCTCACCGATCTGGGCCTTGAGGTCGAAGGCATCGAGAACCCCGGTGACAAGCTGTCGACCTTTACGCTGGCCAGGATCAAGCACGCGGAGCAGCACCCCGACGCCGACCGCCTGCGCGTCTGCACGGTGGAAACCGACGAGGGCGACAAGACCATCGTCTGTGGTGCACCCAATGCGCGGGCAGGCATTACGGTCGTGCTGGCCAAGCCCGGCGATTACGTCCCCGGCATCGACACCACCCTGTCGGTGGGCAAGATCCGTGGCGTCGAGTCCCACGGCATGATGGCCTCGGAACGCGAGCTCGAGCTGTCGGACGAGCACAACGGCATCATCGAGCTGCCCTCGGGCGAGGTCGGGCAGAAGTTCGTCGACTGGCTGGCGGTGAACGACCCGGCCAAGGTCGATCCCGTCATCGAAATCGCGATTACGCCCAATCGCCCCGACGCGCTGGGTGTGCGTGGCATTGCTCGTGACTTGGCCGCCCGTGGTCTGGGCACGCTGAAACCGGCGCCGACCGCGCATGTCCCCGGCACGTTCCCCTGCCCGATCACCGTCACCATCGACGGGGACACGCAAGACGAGAACGGTTGTCACATCTTCCAGGGACGGGTGATCAAGGGCGTCAAGAACGGGCCGTCCCCGGCGTGGCTCCAGCAGCGGCTGAAGGCCATCGGGTTGCGCCCGATTTCAGCGCTTGTCGATGTAACCAACTTCTTCACCTACGACCAGAACCGCCCGCTCCATGTTTTCGACGCGGACAAGGTCCATGGCAATCTGCGCATCCACAAGACCGTGGGCGGCGAGACGCTGCTCGCGCTGGACGAGAAAACTTACACTTTCGCCCCCGGTGCCGTTGTGATCTCGGACGACCAGGGCGTGGAAAGCGTTGCGGGCATCATGGGGGGCGAAGAAACCGGCTGCACGGAGGACACCGTGAACGTCTTTCTTGAGGCCGCTGTCTGGGACACGATCCAGATCGCCAAGACAGGCCGCGCGCTCAAGATCAACTCGGACGCGCGCTATCGCAACGAACGCGGCATCGACCCGGCATTCAACCCGACGGCCATCGAGCTTGCCACGCAGATGATCCTCGACCTTTGCGGGGGCGAGGCGTCGGAGGTCGTGACCGCCGGCGAAGTGCCCAACGTCGCCCGCGCCTATAAACTCGACACCGCGCGCTGTTCGTCGCTCGTGGGCATGGAGATTCCGGCCGAGGTCCAGCGTGCATCGCTGACCGCGCTGGGGTTCGAGATGGAGGGCGACTTGGCCCACGTCCCCTCGTGGCGTCCCGACGTGCTGGGCGAGGCCGATCTGGTCGAGGAAGTCGCGCGGATCGCGTCGCTCACCAAGCTCGAGGGCAAGCCGCTCGCCCGCGCCAACACCGGTGTGCCGAAGCCGATCCTGACGCCGCTCCAGAAGCGCGAGAACATCGGTCGCCGCACCGCCGCCGCGCTCGGCTACAACGAATGCGTGACCTACAGCTTCATCGACGCGGCTTCTGCGGCTCTGTTCGGGGTCGAAGGGCGCGCAACGGCACTCGACAACCCGATCTCGTCGGAAATGTCGCACATGCGCCCCGACCTCCTGCCGGGTCTCCTGCAAGCCGCCGCCCGCAACCAGTCTCGCGGTGTCGCGGACCTCGCCCTCTTTGAAGTCGGTGCGGCATGGCACGGCGGCGAACCGGGGGAACAGACCCTGCGCATCTCGGGGCTTCTCGTCGGCAAGACCGGACCCAAGGACGTGCACGGCGAAAGCCGGTCGGTGGACCTTTATGACGCCAAGGCCGACGCCGAGGCGATCTTGGCCGCCATGGGCGCCCCCGCCAAGATGATGATCCAGCGCGGGGCTGAAGCCTGGTGGCACCCCGGTCGCCACGGCAAGCTCTGCCTTGGTCCCAAGGTGGTCATGGGCGTCTTTGGCGAAGTCCACCCCAAGGTGCTGACAGAGATGGGCGTGAAAGGTCCCGCCGTCGCCTTCACGCTCTACCCCGAAACGATCCCCTATCCGAAATCCAGTTCGGCCTCGCGTCCGGCGCTGACCATTTCGGACCTGCAACCGGTGGAACGCGATTTCGCCTTTGTCGTGGCCCGCGACGTGGACGCGCTGACGCTCGTCAACGCTGCGGCGGGTGCCGACAAGGCGCTGATCGAAGAGGTGCGGGTCTTCGACGAATTCACCGGAGGCAAGCTGGGCGAGGATGGGCAGAAATCGCTTGCCATCACCGTGCGCATCCAACCGAAGGACGCCACCCTGACCGAAAAAGGCCTCGACGCGTTGTCGGGCAAGATCGTCGAGAAGGTGACCAAAGCGACGGGCGGCAGCCTCAGAAGCTGAGGCACCAACCGGATAAGGTCAGGACAAGACACAGCGCGCCCCGGGCTTGACCCGGGGCTTCGTTTTTTCTCGCACAGTGGAATGCGGCGGGTCGCGCCCGATACGGGGCCGTTGTAATCGTCACCACGGGGTAAGAAAATCCCCGGCCAGCACGGGGCCGGCCGGGGTGCCTGACGCGAGCAGGGGGGGGTGCGTCAGGGGGGGAGGAAAGGCTAGTTGGCCGTGACGCCCGCGCCCATGTCCGCTTCAACGTCCGCGTCGATGGACGTCTCGCCCGCCATGCTCGCCGCCTGTTCGTCGAGCGCGTCCTCGACGTTCTCCAGCGTCTCATCAAGCGATCCGGCGGCCCGAGCGGCGGGGTCGGTCATCATTTCATTCGCGCCCTCGGCGGTCTGCTCCATCGCGCCGCCGGTGGTCACCGCGCCGCGCATCGCGACGTCGCGCGCTTCGGACACTTCGACCATGCCGTCGCCATTCATGTCATAGGTCTGCATGGCAAGCTCGGCATTGGCACCGAAGGTCGCCTGAAGTTCGGTCATGTCGAGGGTGCCGTCGCCATTCGCGTCGATCCCGGAAAAGCTCATGGCCTGAGCATTGGCAAGACCGGCGGCCCCCAGCGTCGCCGCCATGGCGAGCGCGGGAAGAGCGAAGGATTTCTTCGAAGTCATGATCGGTCCTTTCGTGGTTTCTGATCATTTGCCCCGCCAACCTGTGTCCAACGGCCCCCTGTTTCGAGAGGCAAGCGCGTAAGCCCCGGATTTCAGCAAGGCCTTGCCGCAGGGCAGCGAAAGCCTGCCAGCCCTCGGCAACGATCCCCTGAAATCGGCAATCCGGCGCGCAGGGAACATCGCGCGCGCCATCCGCGTTCTTCTGCCAGACCTCCCTTGCCCGTGCGACAGACCGCCGGGCGATCACTGACTGGAGTTGACCATGTTCGAACTATCCGGCTTTTTCGGCCTCATCCTTCTCGCCCTCGACATCTGGGCGCTGATCTCGATCTTCTCGTCCAGCGCCTCGACGGGGGCGAAAATCCTCTGGGCACTGCTCGTGATCTTCCTGCCCCTTCTTGGCCTGATCATCTGGTTCATCGCCGGACCGAAATCGAGCCCGCGCGCGGTGTAACGCCCCTTGCGGGGCAATCGCGACACACAGAACCCTCAGGCGGCCGGGACCTCCCGTGCCGCCTTTGGCCATTCGTCAGCGCTGGCACGGGTGTCACGCACCAACCGAAAGCATGATTTGAACGATGTTCGAATTGTGCTAGCATCAGAAACAGCCGGAAAACCGGCGTGTGTGGACAGTGAGGGGCAAAATGCTCAAGGAATTCAGGAATTTCATCGCCCGCGGCAATGTCATGGACATGGCCGTCGGTATCATCGTTGGGGCCGCATTCACCGCGATCGTCTCGTCGCTCGTGGCCGACCTGATCAATCCGATCATCGGGCTTTTCACCGGTGGCATCGACTTTACGAACAACTACGCGGTGCTCTCGGGCGACGTTGCCGAGGGTGCATCGCTGGAAGCGGCCCGCGAAACCGGGGCGTCGATCTTTGCCTACGGCAGCTTCATCATGGCTGTCATCAACTTCCTGATCATCGCCTTCGTGGTCTTCATGCTCGTTCGCATGGTCAACAAGATCAAGGAAGCCGCCGAGGGACCGGCCGAGCCGACGCCGGAAGCCGCCGCGCCGCCGCCGCCGCCGGAAGTCGCCCTGCTCACGGAAATCCGCGACGCGCTAAAGGCCCGCTGACACTCAAGAACATCACACGAAAGGGTCCGCCCCGGCGGGCCCTTTTCTTTTGCTGAACACGACACAAGAAAAAAGGACACCTCATGGAAGAGCAAATTCAAACCCAGATCGCCACATGGCTCGACCGGTTCGGAGAGCTTGTCCCCTACTTCGTGAACGGCCTGAAGGCGCTCGTCATCCTGATCGTCGGCTGGATCATCGCGGGGGCGATCAGTCGCATGGTGCGCAAACGGGTCGAAGGCGCGAAGCGGATCGACCCGACCGTCGGCAATTTCATCGCCTCGATGGTGCGCTGGGTGCTCTTGGCCATCGTCGGGATCACGGTGCTCAACGTCTTTGGAGTCGAGGTCACATCGCTCGTGGCGATGCTCGGGGCCGCCACGCTGGCCATCGGGCTTGCGCTCCAGGGCACCTTGGGCGACATGGCGGCGGGCTTCATGATTATCCTGTTTCGCCCGTATGGGAACGGTCAGTATATCTCGATTGACGGCACATCCGGCACGGTGAAGGAGATCAACCTTTTCTTCACCGAGCTTGCGACCCCCGACAACGTCCAGATCATCGTGCCCAACGGCAAGGCCTGGGGCGCGATCATCACCAACTATTCCGCGCATGAGACGCGGCGCGTCGATCTGACCGTCGGCATCGACTATGCCGACGACATGGACCGCGCGATGGAGGTCATGCTCGACATGGCCCGTGCCGATGCCCGCGTCCATGCCGACCCCGAGCCCTGGGTGCGGGTGACGAACCTGGGCGACAGTTCGGTCGATCTGACCATGCGGATCTGGGCCAATGCGATCGACTACTGGGACCTCAAATTCGCGATGACCAAGGCGGTCAAGGAACGCTTCGACGAAGCCGGCCTGTCGATCCCCTTCCCGCAGCAGGTGTCCTGGGTGCAGTCCGACAGCGGCACCTCGGTATCGGTGGCGCAGACCCAGCGCGCAGCAGAGTGAAGGCGCATAGCGCGACACCGAATCCATGCTATCCTCCCCTCATTGGATATGAGGGGAGGTCGCTTTGGACCGCAGGATTTTCATCGCTTCGGGAATCGCCGCGCTGGTGGCGGGGCGGGCAGAGGCTCAGACCTACGCCATCAACTCGCCTCGCGACGGATACCTCAACCTGCGCACGGGACCGGGCGAGCAATTCGACATCATCGGGCGCATGAACCACGGCAGCCAAGTCACGGTTCTGGAGAACGCCGGGGCCTGGGTGCGCGTGCGCCATGACAGCGGCACGGTCGGCTGGTGCTCGTCCCGGTACCTCGCCTCGCTCGGCGTGTCGCCCTATTACTACGTCTATTCCCCGAACGACGGCTTCCTGAACCTGCGTACCGGTCCGGGAACCAAGTTCTCGATCATCGGGCCGATGTATAACGGGCAGGAGGTCCGCATCCTCGAACGCGCCGGCGACTGGGTGCGGGTGCGGCACGAAAGCGGCACCGTGGGCTGGTGTTCGGCGAAATTTCTGCGGCAGTAAATGCGCGATGCCGGGCGGGGCAACTTTTCCGCCGAATGCGTGTTGACAGGTTCACCGGGGGGCGGTATCTGCCCCCCCTGTGATGGCGTGATAGCTCAGTTGGTTAGAGCACAGCACTCATAATGCTGGGGTCGGCGGTTCAAGTCCGCCTCACGCTACCATCACCCTCATTTTTTCCTCATCTCGGTCCCTGCACTCGCCCGCATCGACGCAGGGTGGTCCGTTGACGTCGACCCCCCACGCCCCCTGTATGACCGCCTTGCGGGTGGCGGACGCAGATTTCACGGGTGTCCGCCCCGACGAGCCTCAGTGCGATATTTCACGGCACAGTCATCGAGTAATGTAACGGGAATGTAAAAAATTCATTGTTTACTGATAGTTAGAATTGAACCGTCTGCCGAATCTTCGCACAACGTCGCTCGTGACCAGATGGGGCGCGAGATGCCGAAGTTATACACCATGATGAAACGGTGGCGCGGGAAACGGAAACGTCCGGGTCCTCGGTCGTGGCTCAATCCGCACCGGATCGACTGTCCCGAGAACGCCGTGCTCTATCAGAACTGGATCTGGTCGCACACCGGCAAGCTCGTGAACAGCGTCGCCTCGCCCGACTACCACCTCACCGATCTGGACATGTTCCTCGACGCCGACGACAAAGTCACGCGCACCCATATCATGTGGCACGCCACTTGGGATGGCGGCACCTTCCGTCGCCTGATGCTCGACCGGCTGCGCCCGCATGTGGGCCGCGCCAAGGCGCTGCTCGTCACGATGGACTGGCACCCGGCGCAGCGGCATTTGGTCTATGCGGCGGCGGAGCTTGGCATCCCGACCATCCTTCTGCCCCATGAATCGATCTTCGCGAACCGGGACATGTATTACCGGCATCCCAAGCGACCGATCAACGCGCCCGCCTGTGACATCGTCCTGTCCTGGGGCGCGTTGCAAACCGGGGTCTTTCTTGAACGGGGCTACCCGGCTGACCGGATCTTCGAGATCGGGGCGCCCAAGCTCGACTACCTCGCGGCGGCGGCCACGGGGGACCGCTCCCCTGCCGTGAAACTGGGGCTCGACCCGAACCGCCGGATCACGACCTTCGCCGCCCAGCCACTCGACAGCCAGTATGACGCCAAGCTCGCCCGCGCGGCCCAGAACCACGCCATCGACAACGTCATCTGCGCGGCCATCGCCTCCGGTAGTCAGGTCATCCTGCGCCTGCCCCCGTCCAAGGACAGCATCCTGAGCGAGCATGTGCTCAAGCTCGTGAACACGCTGCCCGACGTGGTGCTCGACGATCCGGAAATCGGCTACCGCACGACAGCCGAAGAGACGGTGCAGATCAGCGACATGATGGTGTCGATCAACTCGACGATGCTGCTCGAGGCCGCCCTGATCGGCAAGGTCGCCGTCACCACGAAATATATCGAGTTCGACCAGATCTGGGACAACCTGCAGATCCCGGTAGCGCGCAATATGATCGACCTGCACCGGATCTTCGATGTCGCCATCACCGACCCCGGCCGCTTCACCGATGCCTACAACATCAGTTGGGCGGCACGGGAGTTCAGCAACGGTGCCTTCGACGGCAAGGCAGCGGATCGCGCACGCGGGTTCATCGAGCTGATCGCAAGCGGGCAGGCCCCCGTCACGCCCGGCTATGCGCGGACCGTGCCCTTCTACAATGCCGAGGATCAGGACGTCCCCCTCCCCATCGGGGTTCCGTCGGGCGACACGATGGCCGCCCAGCGGATCTAGCGTTTGCCGGACGCGCGACTAGCTCTTCAGCACCACCTGCGGCGAGGTCACGTCGATCTCGAGCGCGCGCCCCACGGCGTAGTTCGTGAGCTTGCCCGCGTGGGTGTTCAGCCCCGCCGCCAGCCCTTCGTCCGCCCGGCAGGCGTCACGCCAGCCCAGATCGGCGAGGCGCAGCATGTAAGGGAGCGTGGCGTTGCCCAACGCCAGCGTCGAGGTCCGCGCGACTGCGCCAGGCATGTTGGCCACGCAGTAGTGCATGATCCCGTCGACCTCGTAGATCGGGTCCTGATGGGTCGTGGGCTTCGACGTCTCGAAGCAGCCGCCCTGGTCGATGGCCACATCGACGAGCACCGCGCCGGGCCGCATCATCCCGAGATCGGCCCGCGACACCAGCTTGGGCGCAGCGGCACCGGGGATCAGGACCGCGCCGATCACCATGTCGGCCTCTTCCAGCGCCTCGGCGAGCCGGGCCTTGGACGAGAACGCCGTCGCAAATTCGCCCCGGAAACTGTCGTCGAGCTGCCGAAGCCGGGTCAGCGACATATCAAACACCGTCACATCCGCACCCATGCCCGCTGCCACACGCGCCGCCTGCGTCCCGACGACGCCACCACCCAGCACGGCGACCTTGCCCGGCGTCACGCCCGGCACGCCGCCCAGAAGCACACCGCGCCCGCCATTGGCCTTTTGCAGCGTCCATGCGCCCACCTGCGGCGCGAGCTTGCCGGCCACCTCGGACATCGGCGCGAGGAGCGGCAGACGACCGTCGCGGTCGGTCACGGTTTCATAGGCGATGGCGGTCACGCCCGAGGCGAGCAGGTCGCGGGTCTGATCCGGATCGGGGGCGAGGTGCAGGTAGGTGAACAGAAGCTGCCCCCCGCGCAGTTGCTTGCGCTCAACGGCCTGCGGTTCCTTGACCTTCACCACCATGTCGGCGCGCTGGAAAATCTCGGCTGCCGTGCCGACGATCTCGGCCCCCGCAGCGCGGTAATCGTCATCGGTAAAGCCGGCACCCAACCCGGCCCCCGTCTCGATGATGACGCCATGGCCGTGCGCCACCGCCTCGCCCGCCGCTGCGGGGGTGACGCCGACACGATATTCCTGCGGCTTGATTTCCTTGGGGCATCCGATGAGCATGTTTGAGTCCTCCTTGATCCGATAATTACGCGTCAGCCGCGCAATCGGGTTGAAATCCCTCGTTCTCCTGCGCGAAATGTTCGAAGAAACGAGCGTCTCGAGGGAGGAACATGCAAAACATTACCGGTGACGACGACTTGGACGACACCGACCGGCGCATCCTCGCGGCCCTGCAACGCGCGGGCCGCATGTCGAACGCGGACCTGTCGGACAAGGTCCACCTCTCGGCTTCTGCCTGCCACCGCCGGGTGCAGAGGCTCGAGAAAGAGGGGTATATCCGCGACTACGTGGCGCTGCTGAATCCCCGCCGAATCGGCTATCCGACCATGGTTTTCGTCGAAATCAAGCTCTCGGGACAGGCCGACGAATTGCTCGAAGCCTTCGAGCGCGAGGTGGCTCTCATTCCAGAGGTGCTGGAATGTCACCTGATGGCCGGTTCGGCGGATTACATCCTCAAGGTCGTGGCGCGCGACACCGACGATTTCGCCCGTGTCCACCGCCAGAAACTCGCCCGGCTGCCCGGCGTCCTGGGAATGCAATCGAGCTTCGCGCTCCGCACTGTTTTCAAGACGACTGCCCTGCCGGTCTAGGCCGCCTGCATCACCGGCGAGCGTCGCTCCTTGATCGGCAGATGCACGATGGCCGAGAACGCGCCGACACCGACGCCGATCCACCAGACAAAGGTGTAGTCGCCGGTGATGTCATACATCCGGCCCCCGAGCCACACGCCCATGAAGCTGCCAAGCTGGTGGGAAAAGAACACGATCCCGTAGAGCGTGCCCATGTAGCGCAGCCCGTAAAGATGCGCGACGAGGCCCGAGGTCAGCGGCACGGTGGCGAGCCAGAGGCTCCCCATCACGATTGAGAACACGATGACGCTGGTCGGCGTGATCGGCATCAGGATGAACACCGCCGCCGCGATGGTTCGCCCGGTGTAGATCGCCGCAAGCAGGTATTTCTTGGAAAACCTGTTGCCCATCCAGCCCGCGAACAGCGTGCCCGCAATGTTGGCCGCACCGATGAGCGAAATCGCCACCGCCCCCAGCGCCGAAGTCGAGGTGACGCCGATCGAGGCAAGCGTGCCCGACGGGTCGATGGCCCCGCACATCTCGGTCACGAAGGCCGGGAAATGCGCGGTGATGAAGGCGAGTTGGTAGCCGCAGGAAAAGAACCCCAGAAAGATGAGCGTGTAGCTCGGATCGCGGAAGGCGCGCTTGAGCACGGTTCCCATGCTCTCCTCAAGCTCCGTGCGCGACACGGCGGGCGCGCGCATCAGGGGGAGCGCGGCGAGCACCGCGATGATCGCGGCGGCAAAGACGACGAAGACAGACTGCCACGACATGAAGGACAGCATCCATTCGGCAAGCGGCGCACCGAACACCTGCCCCGCGCTTCCCGCTGCCGTGGCGATGGCCAGCGACATGGACCGGTTCTTGTCCGACGAGGCCCGGCCCACCACGGCAAGGATCACACCAAAGCCGGTGCCCGCAACGCCGAACCCCACGATGAACTCGAGCATCTGATGGGCAAGTGGCGTGGTGGCGAAAGACGACAGCAAGAGCCCCGCTGCATACATGAGGGAGCCAATGACGATGGCCTTGCGGTCCCCGATCTTTTCGGCAATCGCGCCAAAGATCGGCTGCCCGATGCCCCAGGCGAGATTCTGGATCGCGATGGCCAGCGAAAACTCGGCCCGCGCCCAGCCGTATTGCTCGGCAATCGGGATCTGGAACACACCGAAACTCGCGCGGATCGCGAAGCTCACGATGATGACGATACACCCGGCCACCAGCACCGGCGTGATGAGGTTCTGATGCCCGCCCGCGCGCGGCTGTGCCATGTCCATGAGGTGTCTCCCGCCTGTCGGGACAGATTGTCGCAATCACAGGCGTGGTCAAACGACATTTGGTGATGACAGCAATCAGCTTCCCCTATCCCGGAACGCGCGGTAGACGGGGCCCATGAGCGAGACGTTGCAAGAGATCTACGCGGCCAAGGTCGCGGCGGGAGAGCTGACCCCGGACCCGGCGCAGGAGGCGGCGCTGCCGCTTTTCGACGATATCCGCGCAGGGCTGATCGCCACGGCGGGCAAGAAAAAGGGTTTCCTGTCCGGCCTCTTTCACAAGCCCGAGGATATGCCCAAGGGGCTTTACCTCTGGGGCGGCGTGGGCCGGGGCAAGTCGATGCTCATGGACCTCTTCGTCGAGCACCTGCCTATCGAGGGCAAGCGGCGCGTCCATTTTCACGCTTTCATGCAAGAGGTGCAGGAAGGATTGCACCAGGCCCGTAAGTCGGGCGAATCCGACGCGCTCGCACCGGTCGGGGCCAGGATCGCTCGCGATATACGATTGCTTGCCCTGGACGAAATGCAGATCACCGACATCGCGGATGCCATGGTCGTCGGGCGGCTTTTCCAGATGCTCTTCGACGCGGGCGTCGTGGTGGTCACAACCTCGAACCGGGTGCCCGGCGATCTCTACAAGGACGGTCTCAACCGCCAGCTTTTCCTGCCCTTCATCGACCTGATCAAGGAAAAGCTCATTGTACACGAACTGGCGAGTCCCAAGGATTACCGCCAGCACCGGCTGACCGGGGCGCAGGTCTATTTCACGCCCGCCAACGCCGAGGCCCGACGCCAGATCGAAACGGTCTGGCAGGACCTGAGCGGCGGGGGCGAGGCGCAGCCGCTGGTCCTGACCGTGAAGGGGCGCGAGGTCGTGATCCCGGCCTACCGTAACGGCGTGGGTCGGGCGCGGTTTCACGATCTTTGCGGCAAGATGCTGGGCCCCGCCGATTACCTCGCCGTCGCGGACGCACTGCGGGTTCTGGTGCTCGAGGACATTCCCGCGCTTTCGCGGTCGAACTTCAACGAGGCCAAGCGCTTCGTCACCCTCGTCGACGCGCTCTACGAGGCCCATGTGCGGCTTGTGGCCTCGGCGGCCGCCGAACCCGAGTATCTCTACCTCGAGGGCGAAGGGTCGTTCGAGTTCGAACGCACAGCATCGCGCCTGCGCGAAATGCAGGACAAGGACTGGGGCCAGTAGGTCACGGGGATCAGGCGAGAGCCGACCGGGACGGATGAACTCAGGCTGAGACCGGGGCGGTTCTCCCGTCTCGCGGATTCAACCGGGGATGAGGAGCGTCTGCCCCACGCGGATCTTGTTCGGGCTTTCCAGAACGCTGCGGTTCGCGTCGAAGATCTTCTGGAACTGCGCCGAGGTGCCGTAGAACAGCACCGAGATATACGCGAGGCTGTCGCCTGCCTCGACGGTGTAATAGCGTTGCCCGCCCACCTCCTGCGTGACCGGTTGTGTGGCGCTCACGGCCCCGCCAGAGCCAAGGCTCTGGCTCACGACCGACGCGATCAGCGTCCGTGTGTCTACACGCCCGTCCGCCGTCATCATCGCCTCCGGCACCATGACCTGACCCGACGCGACGGCTTCGTTAACGAGCGCGTCGAGGTAGGCATCGCCCTGCCCCGCCGCCATGGACTGCGAAATGAGGGTGGCCAGATCGTTCGAGCCGCCGGGCGTTTGCCCGGCACCACCCGAGAGGGCCGCGAGGACAGCATTGGTGGCGGCCCGCATCTCGTCGGGTACGGGCGCAGGGCTGGCAGGCGCCGCACCCAGACCGGCGAGAACGGAAGAGACCAGCGCGTCCATCTCCGACACCTGACCCTGCGCGGCGGAGGTCCCTGTGGCCTCGACAGCAGAGGATAGCAACGACAGATCGAGATCGCTTCCCACGGCGGGCTGCACCACCGTCGGCGTGTTCATGTCGCGCACATCGGTGAGGGTCATCCCCGCAGCGGCAAGGTCATTCGAATCACGCCCTTCGCCCTGCAGGAACAAGAGCCCCGAAACGGCAATCAGGAAAGCCGTGACAAGGATGAGGGCACGATACACCGGCGCGCCTTACGCGTTCGGCGTCTGCACGGTCAGCCCGAGCATGAGCCAGCTCTGCATCCCGCCCCGGTAGTAATGCAGCTTGCCCGCCGGATACCCCGCGTCCACCAGCGATCGGATCGCGCGCGGGCTCTGGTCGCACCACGGGCCGTTGCAAAAGAGCGCAAGCTCCTTGGCCGCCGAGAAATCCCAGCCGCTTCCGGCCCTCACCCCGCCCAGCGCCTGAAGGATCTGGTCACGGTAGGGGTTCGACGGCTCCAGCGTCGAAAACGGCACGTTGACCGCGCCGGGGATCGTGCCCTTCTGGAACCATTCCGGCAGACGGCTGTCCAGAAGCAGCCCGTTTCCCGGCGCGACGATCGCTTGAAGAAATCCGATAAGCTCCAGTTCACCAAGGGTCTCGACCCCGGCGGCCGCCGACATGGGATGGATGCAAAAAGGGGGGCATGGACGGGATGTCTTGGTGAAATCGCCCGTCAGCATGTTGTTCGTATTCTGGTTGCGCTGAATCGTGACGAGTTTGCCCGCAACTTCGATGGAGTAGCTCGACGTGTCCGGTGTGATCCGGACATCCTGTGCGAATGTCTGGCTGTACGTGGCCACGAGCACCAAAATGGCGCTCACGAGCAACCTCAACATCCCGTCCCCCAGTCCTGTCCTGCTCGACAGGTTCGTAATTGCCGGGGCCGAATTGGCAGAGGCCCCGTTTCGTATGAATGATTGGGATTGTGAGCGAATCGCCCGAATCGGTCAATATGTGGTGTGATTCGCACCGATTCCCACTTAGGCTGGCAAAAACCGAGTCAGAACAATGGCTTGATTCGCTTGAGGGGCCACGACACGGCAAAGGCCAAAAAAAAATTGGTCAGCCGTTCTCGCGCAGCACCTGACCGGCAAGGTAGAGCGAACCGCAAATAAGCACGCGCGCGCCCGGCGCCTCGGCCACGATGGTTCGCAGCGCGCTGGCCACGTCGGCTGCTGTGTCGGCGATCATTCCCGCATTCTTGGCCGCCCGCGCGGTTTCCTCTGCCGAAAGCGTCGCCGCTTCACCGGGGATCGACACCGCCGTCAGCCGCTCCGCATGACCCATCAGTGGCCGCATGAAACCCGCGATGTCCTTGGTGTTGAGCATCCCGCAGATGAGGTAGAGCGGCTTGTCGTGCAGGCCGTCGAGCACCTTGGCAATCGCCTCGCCCGCCGCCGGGTTGTGCCCACCGTCAAGCCAAAGCTCGGCCCCGCCTGCGATCTCGACGAGCGGTCCGCGTTTCAGCCGCTGCATCCGCGCGGGCCACTCGGCCTTCGTCATCGCCGCCTCGCAGGCGTCCTCACCAAAGCCCAGTGTGCGCAGTGCCGCAATCGCCGCCCCCGCGTTGTCGATCTGGTGCGCGCCGATAAGAACGGGTTTCGGCAGGTCCACCAGCCCGGTTTCGTCCTGGAACACGAGCCGACCGCGCTCCTCCCAGACATGCCACTGTTGCCCCTGCGCGATCACCGGTGCGCCCAAACGTGCCGCGACACCTTCGATCACCTCGAACGCCGCGTCCTCCTGCGGACCCACGACCACCGGCACGCCGCGCTTGATGATCCCGGCCTTTTCGCCTGCGATCTTCGCGATCGTATCGCCAAGATACTGAGTGTGGTCGATGGAGACCGGCGTGATCACGGACAGCACGGGGTCGACCACATTCGTCGCGTCGAGCCGCCCGCCCAGACCAACCTCGAGCAGGGTGTAGTCCGCGGGCGTCTCGGCAAAGGCCAGGATCGCGGCTACTGTCGTGATTTCGAAATAGGTAATGCTTTCGCCACCGTTCGCCTCGTAACAGCGATCAAGCACCTGCGTCAGATGATCTTCGGAGATCAGGTCACCGGCGAGCCGGATGCGTTCGTGGAACCGCGCGAGGTGCGGCGAAGTATAGGCATGGACGGTCTTTCCCGCCCCCTCCAGACCTGCGCGGATCATCGCCTGCGTCGATCCCTTGCCGTTTGTGCCAGCGATATGGATCACCGGCGGCAGGCGCCGTTCGGGATGGTCGAGCGCGCCCAAAAGCCGCCAGACGCGGTCGAGCGTGAGGTCGATGATCTTGGGATGCAGCGCCATCATCCTCTCGAGGATGACGTCCGAACCTGTGGCGGTCACTTCCGGGCGGGCTCCACGACGATATCCGGTCCGGCTTGCTGCTCAGGCGCCGGCGAAGCCTCGACCTCGGGCGCGGGCAGGTCGCCCTTCACCGCGGGCGGCATCCCCATCATCATGCGCAGGATGGTGATCAACTCGTCGCGCAACTTCTTGCGGTGCGTCACGCGGTCGAGCATCCCGTGGTCGAGCAGGTATTCGGCGCGCTGGAACCCCTCGGGCAGCTTCTCGCGGATCGTCTGTTCGATCACGCGGGGACCGGCAAAACAGATGAGCGCATTGG
This sequence comes from Maritimibacter sp. REDSEA-S28_B5, assembly GCA_001626765.1. Lineage (GTDB taxonomy): Bacteria > Pseudomonadota > Alphaproteobacteria > Rhodobacterales > Rhodobacteraceae > Maritimibacter. The sequence goes on along the minus strand of LUOO01000036.1, from coordinate 43,082 downwards.
GTTCGGCGATATGCACGTCGCCCAGCATTGCATAGGAGGCCGTGACACCACCTGTCGTGGGGTGGGTCAGCACGACGATGTAGGGCAGACCCGCCTCTTTCACCATGTCCACGGCCACGGTCGTGCGCGGCATCTGCATGAGCGACAGGATACCCTCCTGCATCCGCGCGCCACCTGCGGCAGAAAACAGCACGAGCGGTCGTTTCATCGCCACGGCCCGTTCGGCGGCGGCAATGATCGCATTGCCCACATACATGCCCATGGACCCGCCCATGAAGGAAAAGTCCTGACAGGCCGCCACGATGGGCGTGCGCCCGATCTCACCTTCCGCCACCAGCATCGCCTCACGCTCGCCCGTCGAATGGCGCGCGGCCTTCATCCGGTCGGGGTAACGCTTCTGGTCCTTGAACTTGAGCGGGTCCTCGATCGGCGCGGGCACCGAAATCTCGGCAAAGATGCCGCCGTCAAAAAGCGCGGAAAACCGCTCGCGCGGGGTGATCGCCATGTGGTGATCGCAGGAGGTGCAGACATTCAGGTTGTCCGACAGCTCGCGGTGAAACAGCATCGTCCCGCATTCCGGGCACTTGATCCACAGGTTCTCAGGCACCTCGCGGCGCGAGAAAAGCGAGTTGATCCGGGGCCGGACGTAGTTGGAAATCCAGTTCATCGCAGGGTCCTTGACCTGTTTCGGCTGTCGCGTTTGCGGCCTTACCTATGCCGCGAAGGCCGGTTTTGCAATCGCGTCACGTCGGTTCATCCAGCGCCACCAGAGGGCAAAGAGGATCAGCGTAAACCCGGTCTGCGACAGGATCGACCAGGCGGTGTAGCCGGACTCGAGCCCCATCTCGACGGCGAAGAAGGAAAAGCCCTCGAGGTTGCCCTTGATGCCCACGAACACCAGCGCCGCGTTATTGCCGAAGTGCAGCCCCGCCGCCGCGCCGATGTTCCCCGTGCGGATGGTGATGAGACACAGGAGGATGCCGGTCGTTGTCGTGTTCACCACATAGGCCACCGCGTTCCACAGGCCGTAGGTGCCCGGATCGAAGTGCAGAAGACCAAAGATCAGCGACGGCAGTACCGCCCAGATGATCGGGCTGCGAAACCGCCCTCGCAACTGCTGGAGGAGGTAACCGCGAAACACCGCCTCTTCCCCGAAGGTCTGCAAGAGGATCACCGCGAGCGCGGGCAGGAGCCAGACGATCCATTCGGAAAAGGGCCGGATCTGCACGATGGCGGGCCGGAATTCCTCTGCGACGAACGCGCGGTCCACATACATGAAGCCATAGAGGAACGTGGCCAGCCCCGCCGTGACCAGCACGCCCCAGCCGAAATGCCGCATGTCGATCCGGCGCGACGGACCAAAGAGCGATGGGTATCCGCGCCGGTGCAGAAGCGGCAGCACCAACAGGAGCCCGATGTGAAACCCGATGAAGGTCAGGAAGAACAGCATGGTAGATTGCGGCGTGAGCGCCGAGACCAGCTCGCGCGGTGAAGCGTCGAGCACCAGCGCGCCGATCTGGAACACCGCCGCCGTGGCGCCGAAAAAGATACCGATGAGCAGGGCGAAGCCGATCACCGTGCGCCAGACTTGCACGCGCGGCAGGGCGGGTTCCCAGAATGACTGCATGTCTCGTTCTCCTGTCGCCCGGGTTCAATGCCTCGGCAAATCGTCGTCCCGTCGAACATAGTCCCGCCCGACGCGGGGGCAAGAGAGCCATCCGATTTCAACGCGGCGCGTTTCCTCGCCGCCTGTTGCATCATCCGACGCCGCTGCCTAGACCAATGACACAGACCGCGCCCCGCACCGGGGCCAGACACGGACCATGAGACCGCCGACAGACCCGATGCGTGCCCTTTCCTCGTTCTTCGTACCACACCGCGCTCTGGCCGTCGTTCTGGCACTGATATTGGCCGGCTGTTCCGGAACGGGATTTCCTCCGCGAAGTGCTGGGTGGCACCGTCGCGCTCACGGCTCCGCGCGGCTATTGCCCGGACGAAAGCACCCTGCGCGAAGGGCCGACCGGCGCCTTCGTGCTTTACGGTCCCTGCCGCGGGCTGGGCAAACCCGGCCCCCGTGCCCAAATGCCAGCCGTCCTGACCGCCGCCGTGGCCCCGACCGGTGGCGCGCCGCTCGCCTCGGCAGAGGGCATCGCGGCGCTGGCCGAGTTCCTGTCCACCGAGCGCGGCAAATCGGCCCTGTCGCGCACCGACAGCGGGGCAGAGGTCGAGGTGCAGTCGCTTCAGACAACCTCGGACCTGATCCTTGTGCGCGCCCGCGACGGCGCCACCGGCGACCTCGCGCCCGACTATTGGCGCGCGATCTTCGTGGCCGCCGATGCGCTGGTGACCGTCACCGTCTCGGGCACCCGCACACCCGACAGCACCTCCGACCTGTCCCCCGCGGACGGCCGCGCCCTCATCATCGACTTCGTCGCCGCAATCCGTGCCGCAAACACGGCGGCCCCAGCACCTGCGACGACCCCGGCGGGCGACACCACGGCAACAACCGACCTACCTCAACCCGAGGCCAAAGGCCTCGCCCTTTTCTTCAAGCGTTTGCTATAAGGCAATAAATTTGCTTTAGACGTTGTATCGTTCGGAAAGCAGAAACAGAGCATCATGGCATTCGGCCCCATCGACAGGATCCTGCATCGGCTGGTCATGCGCCGCTGGGCGCGCATCGCGGCAAGCGCGGACAGCGTGTCCCTGGACGCGCTGCGCCGCCTGCAACTGCGTGCCGCACAGATCCGGCAGGTGACCGACCGCGTTCTCCACGTGTCCAACGGCCGCCTCGCGCTGCCGCTCATCGGTTCGAATTCCTTCCCGAAACCGCTTCATTCCGACTGGTCCTGGCGGCCCCAGCTCTGGCGCGGCCCGATCTTTCCCCCTGGACGCGCCAGCGTCGAAAGCAAGACGAAGTTCGGGCCCGAGGTGACGATCTTCCACGATTGCCGCATCTCCGAGCTGACCGTCCGCCAATTGCGCAACGGGCTCGAGGACGACCTCGCCCCCTACGGCCTGCGCCTCGACGTGTTCAAGTTCGATGGCTCCTTTCTGTCGCTCGTCATCGACCTGCCTGACAGCGCGATCCGGGGGCTGGGGCGCAAGCACCTGCTGCGCATGAACGCGACGGTCGAAACCGAGAAGAAACTCGAGATATTTGCCCGCCTCAACGTCCAGCACGGCCCCAACACCGAACAGATGGTGCGCGAGCTGCCTCTGGGCGACCGGGACCTCTCGGTGGACTTCGACCTCGCCTATACGAAGCTCAACGAGAAGCGCGTCGAACGGGCGTGGATCGACCTGATCTTCGAAGGCCCCGAAATGAACCAGGTGATGCTGCGTGACGTGAACTTCTCGCGCCGCCCCCGATCAGAGGTGTAACGAATGGCCGACCTCGTGCTCACGAAAACCCGTATCCACGCCGGCGTGTGGGAGGGCGTCCTCACCGGCGCCGCCACCCCGCCCGACATCGACGTGACCCACAATGGGATCGAGATCCCCGGCGCCACGCTGCGCGACGATCCCAACGTCGAGGGCCAGTTCCGCGTGAGTGTCCCGATCCCGGTGGAACTTCTGTCCGAGGGCGTGCAGACCTTCATCATCAGCCAAAGAGACGGCGACCGGCTCGCGAGCTTCACCATCGTGACCGGCCAACCGCTGGACGAGGATTTCCGCGCGGAAATGGAGCTCATGCGCGCGGAACTCGACATGCTCAAACGCGCCTTCCGCCGCCACTGCGTCGAAACCGCCTGACCGCCCCCCTTCACTGCTTTCCAAATACTTTCGGGGGGCCGCCGTAGACGGCGAGGGACAGGCGGCCCCCTCTGACATGACCACAGGCCCGAGCCGCCAGGAACGCGCCCGACCGTCACGGGCCGGGGCCGAGCAAAGCGAGGCCCCTCCCCCCGCGACGGGGCAAAGCCCCGGCGCAAATCCTACGTCCCGACGGGGCAAAGCCCCGGCGCTAGACCGTGCTCCGGGCCCTCACTATGCCGACACTGGTCCTGATGAACCCTTTTCACCCCGCCCCGCGTTGCCCTACACATGACCAGAACCCCGGAGGCCCGCATGTCCGACCCCCAGCCACGTCCCAGACTTCTGGGCATCCCCGGTGCCCTGCGCAAGGCGTCCACGAACCGCCAGCTTTTGAAGGAGGCGATCCGCGTCTTCGGTCCCTGCGACTATACCGAGGCAGACATAGATTTCCCGGTGTTCAACCAGGACATTCAGGACGGCCCCGGCATTCCCGAGGCGGTTCTGACGCTCCATGCCCAGATCGGCGCGGCGGACGCGGTGATCATCTCTTCACCCGAATACAACAAGAACATCCCCGGCGTTCTGAAGAATGCGCTCGACTGGGTGAGCCGGGTCAAGGGCAACCCGTGGCAGGGCAAACCGCTCGCACTCATCGCAGCCTCGGACGGGCGCGCGGGAGGCGAGCGGATGATGCACAACCTCATTCTCTGCGTGATGCCCTTCCGCCCCGCGCTGGTCTACGGTCCCGAAGTCTTCATCGCCAACTCGTCCAGGGCGTTCGGGGAGGATGGCCGCCTGATCGACGAGCGGTCGACGAAGAACCTCACCGAACTCATGAGCCGCCTGCGCGAGGAGATCGCCAGATGACCGAAATCGTCACCACCGACCTCATGGCCCCTTCCCGCGCCAATGCGCTGGCCGTGACGCTTGGCCTCGACCGGACCTTTGCCCAGGGCGACGCGCTGCCGCCGTTTTTTCACCAGATCTACTTCTGGGATACGGTTCCGGACACGGGGCTGGGACGTGACGGGCACCCGAAGGTGGGCCAGGGCCTCATCCCCGACATGGGCCTGCCCCGACGCATGTGGGCGGGCGGGCAACTGTCTTTTCCCGCCCCGCTCCGGGCGGGCATTCCGGCTGAAAAGAAGTCTCGCGTGATGAGCACGAAACGGAAAGAGGGCCGCTCCGGGCCGCTTGCCTTCGTCACCCTGCGCCACGACATCCTCCAGGACGGCAAGCTCCGGGTGCGCGAGATGCAGGACCTCGTCTACCGCGAGGATCCCGATCCCACCGCGCCCGCCGTCCCGGCCAAACCTGCGCCCGCCGATTCCCATACCGAAACCGTCCAGTTCTCGACCACCCGGCTCTTTCGCTACTCGGCGCTCACCTTCAACGGCCACCGCATCCATTATGACGCGGATTATGCCCGCGAGGTCGAGGGCTACCCCGGTCTCGTGACCCACGGTCCGCTTCTGGCGCAGATGCTCATGCTCAAGGCCGAGCGCGAGCTTGGCCCCTTGGCCGAGTTCAAGTTCCGGGGCCTGTCCCCGGCGATTCAGTCCGAAGTGCTCACCCTATGTCGGGCGGGACGCAAGCTCTGGGTGCGCGGGCCGGACGGTCGCACGGTGATGGAAGCCGAGGCGCAGTAGACGGGTTTCGCCGCGACCTGCGTTCGCGACGACCGGTTGGGGGGGCTAGCCCCCAAACCCCCCAGGACATTTTTGAACCAGAGAAGCGGGACAGACGACCGGACCCGGCTCTCTGCCCCCCGACCCAGAAAGGCGCTCAGTAGCCCTCGAACCCAGCGGTACCAGACGCTTCCGGATTTCGCGCGACATAGTCTGCCTTGATCCGCGCCGATCCGCCGCCGGGGTCGTCATGCCGCCAGCCCGGCGGGCGCAGGACATAGGCGAGGCGGTCTCGCATGGACAGCCCCGGTTGCCGCAGGTCGCGCCAGATCGCGACCCATTCGTGGAAGGCCACGCGGACCGGGTTGAAAGTGCCGATGTTGTGGACGAGGCCATAGTCGGGGCGGTCGTGGTCCTGCTCGGGCACGAAGGTGCCGAAAAGCTTGTCCCAGACGATGAACACACCCGCGTAATTCGCGTCGAGGTAGCGGGCATTCCGGCCATGATGGACGCGGTGGTGCGAGGGCGTGTTCATCACCGCTTCGAACCAGCGCGGCAGTTTATGGATCGCCTCGGTATGGATCCAGAACTGGTAGATCAGGTTGAGGCCGCCGACGAAGAGGATCATGGCGGGGTGAAAGCCCAGAAGCACCAGCGGGGCCGACAGGACCATCATGCCCGTGAAGGTGCCCGTCCACGTCTGCCTGAGCGCCGTGGTCAGGTTGTAGTGCTGGCTCGAATGGTGGTTCACATGGCTCGCCCAGACCCAGCGCACCCGGTGGCCGAAGCGGTGCACCCAGTAGTAGCGCAGGTCGTCCAGCACGAAGCACAGCGCCACGACCCATGGGCTCGTGCCCAGGTCGAGCGGCGTCAGGTCCCAGAGCCACATGAGAAACCCGTAGGTGACAAAGCCCAGAAGCACCCCCGCCACGACGTTCCCCACCCCCATGGCGAGCGATGTCATGGCATCCCGCGCCTCGTACCGCCCGCCGCGTTTCGCGATCACGATCCAGGCGATCTCGATCAACACGGCGGCGACAAAGAACGGCACGGCGAGCGAGACGATGTCGGGGTAGTTGAGTGTGGACAGGTCCATCAGGTGGCCTCCGTGATGCGGGCTTTCCAGTCGCGGGCTTCCTCGGGCGTGAGGGTCAGCGCCACGCGCGGCGCGGCATAGTCAGCGATGTGGACGGAGAGGCCCGTCTTTGTCTCGACAGGGATCGCACCCGCCAATCGGTGCGATGCGACGTCCGTGCCCATGACCCAGAGCAGATGCAGCCCCTGCGCCTCGATCAGCGCCGCCTTCCGCGAGGCGGCGAGCGTGATGCTATCCGGTGTCAGAGACGGATTGTCGGCAATGAATTCATCCCGCGCCGTCGCCTCGGTCAATTCCATCGCGCGGGTCAGACCGGCAAAATAAAGCACCGCGAATATCGCGACGAGACCCATGACAACAATGACGGCCAAAAGACCGAGCGGCATGACGGCTCCTCCCTGCCCGACATCGTCGCGATCCGCCCTTTTCCTGTCAACGTGGACACAGGGGAAGGGCCGGGCGACTCCTGCCGCCCGGTTTCTTGTAGCCTCAGGACAAGCTGCGCTTGAGCGCCGGTATCCGCTGGATGATCGCGAAATCAATGACGGCGACGATCACGATGGCCAGGGCGGCCATGGGGAAGGCGAGCGCCAGCGCCGCCATGACGACCGCGCCCCCGATCCAGAACCGCCCGTCGCCCGCCCGCGGCGGGGCCGCGACCCGGCGCGACCGCTCGGGGCGACGTTTCCACCACATCACGATGCCCGACAGCGGGATGAAGATCATCGACAGACAGAACAGCGTGTTAAGCGCAAGGTTCCAGTTTCCGAGATCACCCTCGTGAAAGGCGATACCCCAGGCCATCATCTTGGCGTAGGGCGAATAGTCGGCATAGGCGACGTCGGCCAGAACACGGCCGGTATACTGGTCGATATGCAGCGTCCGGTCAGCCGCCGGATCGTGCCCGTCGTTCGACATGCTGTCATGACTGATGCTCCAGACCCCGGTACCGTCCGCAGGATAGCTGATCTGAAACCGACCCGGCAGCCCGAGCGACCGGGCGTAGTCAGCGACACCGTCTACCGTCACAGGCATGGCCACCGCATCCTTGCCGACCTGCGATCCCGAAAGCGGCATCGGCGTTTGTTCGAGCGTCCAAGGCACCTCGTCCGCTGCGCCATGGTTCATCGAGGCATGCGTTTCGTCCGACACCGGCGCGCCCCATTTTTCGGCCGGAAAGGTGTTCCACGCCTGCACCATCTTGCCGCCCCAGATCCCGGCCCAGCTCAGTCCAGAAATCAGGAATGCGACGAGGACGAGCGACATCCATGTGCCAAGAACGCCGTGCAGCGACTTCCACAGCCCGCGCCCTTTGCTGGCAAAGGATGGCACGAGCATCTGGCGCAGGCCGCTGCCGTTGCGGGGCCAATGCAGATAAAGTCCGCTCGCCACGAGAAGAAGACCGAGCGAGGCGGCGACTTCGATCAGCCTGTCGCCAACGTCCCCGATCAGGAGCGTGCCGTGGATATTGTTGGCCAGATTATAAAGCCCGGCGTCCCAAGGAAACACGTCCAGCACGTCGCCGGTATAGGGATTCACGACCACCGTCTGCGACCCCTCGGCCGCGTCGATCCGGAACACAGCGACGCGGTCCACGCCCATCGGCGCGATATACTGTCCCGCGGCGCCATCCGGCACGGCGGCTTCGGCGGCTTGGGTCAGTTGGGACACGGCAAGCAGGTCATTGCCCACGGCGACGCGTCCGCGTTCGCCGTTGATTTCGGTCATCGCGCTGACCCAGAGCATAAGAAGCCCTGTCGTGGCCAGCATGACAAGAAAGGGCACGACGTATAGCCCGGCCCAGAAGTGCCAGCGCCATGCGGTGAAATAGAAACGGTTGGCGCGCACACGCGGTGCCACGCCGATGGTGTCGGTCGTCGTCATGACGAACCTCCTTTGACTGTCTGATGGTTGATTGGCGTGAGTCAGACAGCCGAAGGCGGCGCACGGATCAGCGGGCGCGGATAGGGCAGCGCGTGATGCGTTAATATCGCGATGGCCACCTCACGCAGGGGCCGCGCGGCAACCACGGTCACAGGAATCTCGACAGTGCTGGCAAAAACCCCGGCGTCGCGAAGCCCGTTCAGATGGCAGCCTGGGGACGCCCGACGCTCGTCGCCCCCGTCATCCCCGACCGGCTCGCCCGTCTCGGCATCCAGCCGCAACTCGAGCGGACCGTCGCCGGAACAGATCACGACCGTCATCGTGCCGTCATCGGCCAGATGCGGCATGACGGAGGCAGGCATCATCCCACCAAGCATCAGTGCCGCAAGGATCACCCAGCGGCACAGAAGACAGGACAGGGACAGCACACGCGTCATGCGCGCTTGAATAGCGCAGGGTCGATTGCCCGCCTAGATCGAAAAGCGGCCCCTCTCGCTCGCGCCCTAGCTTGCAGGCTCCGCGATCATCGCCGCCACGATCGCCTTGGCGCTTTCCGACGACCAGTCGGCGTCGCCCATCATCCGGGCGACCTCGTTCCCGTTGCGGTCCAGAAGCACCGTCACCGGCAAACCCATGACGCCCATCTCGGCGGCGAGCGCCTTTTTGGGGTCATAGAGTTTGGGGAGGTTCGTCACCCCCACCTCGTCGAAGAACTTCTCGACCGCCATCGGCTTGTTGCGACCCGTGGCGACCGTGACCACGGCAAAGTCGTCGCCGCCGAACTCGGCCTGCAATGCATCGAGCATCGGCATTTCGTGGCGGCAGGGCGCGCACCACGTGGCCCAGAAGTTGAGCACCACGACCTTGCCGCGATAGTCAGCGAGCGACACCTCGCCGCCCGCCTCGTCGGTAAAGACCGCCTCGCTCACCGGTTTGGGGTCGCCGTGGAACATGAGCTTCGTCAGGCTCCCCTCGCGCAGCGCCTCGAGCGACGCCGTATCGGCCAACGCACTGCTGCCGAACACCGCGTTTGCACCCATGAGGAGGGCCGCGTATAGAGCCGTGCGATAGTTCATCCAGTTCTCCCAGGTCCGTGCCATGACAAACGACACCAAAAATTCGGCGAATACCATGTGGGGCGGGCGCTTTGCCGCGGGTCCCGATGCGATCATGGAGGCGATCAATGCCTCCATCGGGTTCGACAAGCGCATGGCCCGGCAGGACATCACCGGTTCGCGCGCCCATGCGTCGATGCTCGCGGCGCAGGGCATCATCACTGATAAGGATGCCGAAGCGATCCGGGAAGGCCTCCTCACGGTTCTGTCAGAGATCGAGACCGGGACGTTCGTCTATTCCACCGCGCTCGAGGACATCCACATGAACGTGGAAGCGCGGCTGAAAGAGATCATCGGCGAGCCTGCGGGGCGGCTGCACACCGCGCGGTCGCGAAACGATCAGGTGGCGACGGACTTCCGCCTCTGGGTCCGCGATCAGGTAGATGCGGCAATCGAGGGGCTGGATGCGCTGATCCGGGCGTTTCTGGATCAGGCCGAAGCGGGCGCGGATTGGGTCATGCCGGGGTTCACGCACCTGCAGACCGCGCAGCCGGTCACCTGGGGTCATCACATGATGGCCTATGTCGAAATGTTCGCGCGGGACAAGTCGCGGTTTCAGGACGCCCGCGTGCGGATGAACGAGTCGCCACTCGGCGCCGCCGCACTCGCCGGCACCGGGTTCCCGACGGATCGCCACATGACGGCGGAGGCGCTGGGGTTCGACCGTCCCATGGCAAATTCACTGGACGCCGTGTCGGACCGCGATCACGCGCTGGAGTTTCTCTCGAACGCCACGATCTGCGCCCTGCACCTGAGCCGGTTTTCCGAAGAGCTTGTCATCTGGTCCTCGGCCCAGTTCCGTTTCGTCACGCTGTCGGACCGCTTCTCGACCGGTTCGTCGATCATGCCGCAGAAGAAGAACCCCGATGCGGCGGAACTCATCCGGGCCAAGATCGGGCGGATCATGGGGTCGATGGTGGCGCTCTTCACGATCATGAAGGGCCTGCCGCTGGCCTATTCCAAGGACATGCAGGAGGACAAGGAACAGTTCTTTGACGCCGCCGACAACCTGATGCTGTCGCTTGCGGCCATGACCGGGATGGTCAGTGACCTGACCGCGAACAAGGACGCGCTGGCCGCTGCCGCGTCTTCGGGGTTTTCGACCGCCACGGACCTTGCCGATTGGCTGGTGCGCGAGCTTGGTCTGCCGTTCCGCGATGCGCACCATGTCACGGGGGCGCTGGTCGGGATGGCGGAGAAACAGGGCTGCGACCTGCCCGACCTGTCGCTCGACGACATGCAAAGCGTCCACGCCGACATCACCGAGGGCGTCTATGACGTGCTGACCGTCGATGCCTCGGTCGCGTCGCGGATGAGCTATGGCGGCACCGCCCCCGTCCGGGTCCGCGAACAGATCGCGGCGTGGCGGGAACGGCTGGGATAAGCGCCTAGCGGTCGACCGGCAGTCCCGACGGCACGCTGTCGGGCACGCCCAGACGTTCAGCCTTGTCGGTAAGGGTTTCGAGGAAGGCGACCAGCGCGGCCACGTCCTCGTCCGGTAGGGGATTGGGCGTCAGATCGCTCGCCGCCGCGATCAGATCGACCTCGGCCGGGTTCGCGATGACCCATGTATCGTCGGCCTTATCGAAGGCCGGGAGCGCGGCGGTTTCCAGCACATAGGCCTTTAGCGCCCCGACTGGATCGAGGTGCTGACGGACGACACCCTCCAGCGTCGGATAGGCCCCGTTGTGGCCATAGGGCGCGGTGAGCGTCACGTTGCGTAGGGACGGGGTGCGGAAGGCATAGGCATCCGCCGGGTCGCCCGTGACACGCATCCGGCCCTCGTCGCGGTGGTGGTTTTCAAAGCGCGCCGCCTTGCCGGGGCCGAACTGCGGCATACCGATGGCGTGGAAATCGTGGTCGGTCTGGAACCATCCGGAATGACAGGACGCGCAGCCCGCCTCGCCGTAGAAAAGCTCCATGCCCCGCTGCGCCTCGGGCGGCAGCGTGGCCTCGCCGCGCAACATCTGGTCGAAAAGCGAGTCCGTTGCCCGCCATTCGAAGCGGATGAAATCGGCGACCACATTGGAAATCTCGGGGAAGGTGATCGGCTGGCCGGGTGCCACGGCCTCGAAGGCCGCCGCATACTCCGGCACCGCGGCAACGCGGGCAGCGAGCCGATCCCAGGCACCACCTTCCGAGGCAAGGAAACCAAGGCGCACGGCCTCGCTCACCTCGTTCTCGGAATAATGCCCGGCCATTTCGTCGCCCGACAGCACCGGGAACATGGACTGCGCGGACAGGACGCTATCGAAGCCCGCGACCATTTCGGCCCCCAGGGGCGTGCGGATGCCGTTGGGCTCGTCCGGGTCAGCCTCGAGCCGTCCGTCGTGGAACATCACGGTGAACTCCTCGGCACCAAGATTCCAAAGCCCCGGTGCGTTGCGCGGGATGCGCTGCTCTGGCCGGTTCTCGGCCCCCATGTGCCGCTCCGGCCCCATCATCGTGCCACCCTCGCCGATGGACAGCGATACACCGTCGCCGGTGCCCAGACGCGGATGGTGGCAGGTGGAACAGGCGATGTTGCGGTTGCCCGAGAGGATCGGGTCGTAAAAGAGCTTCTGCCCCAGTTCGACGCGGGCCATGTCCGTGGTGACAAAGACCGGCTCGGGGCCAAGGTCGGGGCGGAACGGCACATCCTCTGCCGCGTTTGCCGCCACCGGGAGAAGGAGGAAACCGATCCAGAACCGTGTCATGCTGTCCGCTCCGCATCTGCCGCGAGCGCCGGGTAGAGTGCGGCATATCGTTGATATCCGGCCTCATAGGCCGCCACATGATCCGGGTTCGGCGCGATCACCTCGGCCACCTCAGGCGCGGTCATCACCGTCGCCGGGTCCGCGCCCGTATCGGCACAGATAGCGAGCCTCGCCGCGCCCAGCGCCGCGCCGAACTCGCCGCTCGCGGGCAGCGACAGGGGCAGGTTGAGGGTGGAGGCGATGGTCTCTAACCACAGCCGCGAGCGCGCCCCGCCGCCCACCGCCAGCACGCTGTCCAGCGTCGCGCCGGTGGATTTCAACGCCTCCCAGCTGTCACGCAGGGCATAGGCCACGCCCTCCATTACCGCTTGGGTCAATGCTTCGGTGCCTTGGGCGACGTCGAGCCCGACAAAGGCCCCGCGCAGCTTGGCCGAGTTGTGCGGCGTCCGCTCGCCTGACAGATACGGCAGGAACAGGAGGTCGCCGGGGCCGCTCGCATGATCCGGCAGCGCCTGCGCGAGCTTGCCGGGTTCCGAGTTCACCGCGCGGGCGAGCCAGTTGAGGCTGTCGGTGGCCGAGAGGATCACCCCCATCTGGTACCAGCGGTCGGGCACGGCATGGCAGAAGGTATGAACGGCGCTTTCGGGCGCGGGGGCGAAACTGTCACGCGCAGCGAGCAGCACGCCCGAGGTGCCCAGCGACACGAACCCCATGCCCTCCGCGAAACACCCCGCCCCACAGGCCGCCGCCGCGTTGTCGCCACCGCCGCCCGCGACCACCACGGGACCGCTTATGCCCCAGTCCGCCACGAGGGCCGCGCGCAGCGTCCCGCCCGGCGCCGAGCCTTCGACAAGCTCCGGCATCTGGTCGCGGCGCATGCCCGTTGCGGCCAATGCGTCCTCCGACCAGTCGCGTTTGCCGACATCGAGCCACGTGGTCCCGGCGGCATCGGACATGTCGGATATATGGTCGCCGGTCAGCCAGAGCCGCAGGTAATCCTTGGGCAGGAGCACCTTGGCGACCTTGGCAAAGACTTCCGGCTCGTGCTTGGCCACCCAGGCGAGTTTCGGCGCCGTGAAGCCGGGGAAGACGATGTTGGCCGACACGTCGCGCAGGAGCAGGTTTGCGTCAAACGCCGCCGCCTCCTCCGCCGACCGCGTGTCGTTCCACAGGATCGCGGGCCGGAGCACCTTGTCCGACGCGTCAATCAGGGTGGCCCCGTGCATCTGGCCGGACAGGCCGATCCCTTTCAGCTCCGCAAAAGCCGCGCCATAGGACGCGCGCAACTCGGCCACGCATGTCTCGCAGGCCGAGACCCAATCCGCCGGGTCCTGTTCGGACCAGCCGCGATGGGGATGGGGGTTCGGATAATGCGCCTCGGCCACGCCGACGACGGAGCCGTCGCCATCCGTCAGGATCGCGCGCAACCCCGAGGTTCCCAGATCGAGACCCAGATACATCCATCCTCCCTCTGCCCGCTTCTCCTCCGGGCATTTATTTCAGTCGCCAAATTATTGGCGCTAACAGAGCGAGTCAACGTGCGCGTTGAAAGCGGTAGATCACTTGGTGGCGGTAAGTTTCGCCGGGATCGAGCCGCCAGCGGGGAAAGCCCGGCTGATTGGGGGCATCCGGCCAGACCTGCGTTTCGAGCGCGATGCCCGCGTGGGGGCCATGCACCCGCCCGCCCAGCCCCGGAAGGTCCGCGATATGGCCGCCGTCATAGACCTGAAGCCCCGGCGCGTTCGTCTCGATCCCCATGGTGACGCCGGTGGTGCCGGTCAGCCGGGCGACTTCGCGCAAGGGCCGTGCCTCGCCGGACAAACAGAAATTGTGATCAAAGCCACCGGGGGCCACGGGCCGTTCGGAGCGGAAATCAAAGGGGGTCGCCTCGACCGGGCTCACCCCGGTCGGGATGAGCTGCCGGTCGACGGGCGTAAAACTGTCGGCGTCGATCCGCAGGGTATGGCCGAGGATATCCGCCGTATCGTCGAGGTTGAAATACCCGTGATGCGCAAGGCTCACCGCCGTCGGCGCGTCGGTCGTGGCCGTGATGTCGAAGGACAGCGCCCCCTCGCCCGGCAGGTCGATCACGGCACGAACTTCGACGTTGCCCGGAAAGCCCATGTGCCCGTCGGGATCGGTCAACCCCAGCACCACACGGCTGTCGGTCAGTGCCTCGATGCGCCAGACCCGCCGCCCTGCACCTTCGGCACCGCCGTGCAGACAGGTCGCATCGGCCTCGTTACGGTCAAGCGCGTGGGTTTGTCCGTCGATGGTCAGCCGCCCGCCCGCGATCCGGTTGGCGAACCGTCCAACGATCGCCCCGAACCACGTCATCGGACCGAGATAGGCCGCAAGCTCCCCGGACCCGAGCACGAGCGGATGAGCGACTCCCACGAGCCGCAGATCCTGCACCACCGCGCCATAGGTCAGAACATGGGCGGTCAGCCCGCCGCCCGCGATGCGCACCCGCTCGACCGGCGTGCCATCGGGCAGCGCGCCGAAGGGTTCGACCTGCGCCATGGCTCAGACGCCCGCAACGGGCCCGGTTTCGGCCACCCGCTCCATCCCGGCGATGATCGGACGCGCCCGCGTGATCGCGGCCTGCACCGACGGCAGGCCCAGCGACGTCTTATGCGCTTCCGCAGTGTCCCAGACTTCCGTGATCCAGATGTGGTCCGGATTCCCTGCATCGGGCGCCACCACGTAGGATCGGCAACCGGGCATCGTGGCCCCGGCGTTTTGCCCGAGGATGGCGGCGAGTTCCGCTCCCTTGCCCTCGGCCGCGATAATCTTGCCAATCAGTCCATACATCCGAAATCCTCCATCGGTCGCGCCACCCTGCGAGGGCAGATGGGCTTTGGCAATCCTGCCCGACACGTCTGATCTGCACAATTCTTGGGCACAGGTCACAATTGTACATCAAAAGCACCTCGATCCGGGGCTAAGCTCCGGAACCATGTGCCGCAGCGCAGCGTTCGATGGACATCGGGCATTCACGGATTACGTTTGCCCTACGCTCATTTGGCCGCGACCAAAGACCCCGGGCGGAACGGGGACGCGCGGCAAGGAATGGCGGACGCCGGGGCACCCTGCGCCCCGCGTCCCCTCGGCCGGAACCGCCCGTGACCGGCTGAGCCACGATAATCCAGAGGGGCTTTGGCCCGATATGAAAGACAGTGTGACGGGAACGTCCACCCTGCCCTATTCCCGCATTGCCGTGATCGGCGGCGGGTCTTGGGGTACCGCCCTCGCCAGTGTCGCGGCGCGCGCGGGCCGGTCCGTAACGATCTGGGCCCGGCGCGGAGACCTTGCAGCCGCCATCGACACCACGCAAACCAACCCCGACTACCTCCCCGGCGTGGACCTGCCGCCGATGCGCGCGACCGCGGACCTTGCCACCGCGCTCAAGGGGGCGGATGCCGTGCTGCTGGTCACGCCGTCCTCGACGCTGCGCGAGATGTGTCAGGCCCTTGCGCCCCATATCGAGGCGGGCGTGCCGCTCGCCCTTTGCGCCAAGGGGATCGAGCTTGGCTCGGGTCTCCTGCTGTCCGAGGTGGCCGCCGAAGAACTGCCGGGCCACCCCATCGGCGCCATTTCCGGCCCGACCTTCGCCCGCGAAACCGCGCTCGATCATCCGACGGCGGCGACCGTGGCGTTCAACTTCCACTACCGCGACCGGATGAACCCGATGACCAGCCCCGCCGCGCGGCTGGCGCTGTCTATGTCCGGGGGCGGCTTTCGTCCCTATGTCTCGGACGATCTGATCGGGGTCGAGGTCGGTGGCGCCGTGAAGAACGTCATCGCCATCGCCTGCGGCATGATGTCGGGTGCGGGCTTTGCCGAAAACACCCGCGCCGCGCTGATCACCCGTGGCATCGACGAGATGAAATCGCTGGCCGAGGCATTGGGTGGCCGTCGCGAAACCGTCACCGGCCTGTCGGGTGCGGGCGACCTGACGCTCACCTGTTCCTCCACCACCTCGCGCAACATGAGCCTTGGTACCCAGCTTGGCCAAGGCACCCCACGCGGCGACTGTTTCGACGGCAAGCCGGTGGTGGTCGAAGGCGAGGTGAACGCGCGGTCCGTCGTGGACCTCGCCCGCCGCATTCGCGTGCCCATGCCGATCTGCGAAACCGTGAACGCTGTGCTGCACGAGGGCGCGGACCTGCAATCGTCGTTCAACGCGCTGTGGACCCGGCCGATCGAGGCCGAACCCCGCGCGCTCGACATCCTGCTCGAACACCCCGCGCCGACCGCAACCCTTGGCTTTAGAACTGGGATCTAGAACTTCATGAACCTTATGACCGACAGCCTGCCCTCCCTCGCCCAGCGCCGCTTCACGCTGGCCACCGACCTCGACGGCACCTTTCTGGGTGGCAAGGAGGCCGAGCGGCGTCGGCTCTATGACTGGATCGAGGGCAGCCGCGGTAGTGTCGGGTTGATCTTCGTCACGGGCCGCGACCCGATGTTCATCGGTGAAATGTGCGCCTCTGGCGCGTTGCCCTGGCCCGACTACGTGGTTGGCGATGTGGGCACCACCATTGCCGCAGTAGGCCGCGACCGCAAGATCGCGCCGATCCCGGAGTTGGAGGCCGATATTTCGTCGCTGTGGAACGACAGCGGCGAGCGGGTGCGCACCGCCCTGGCCAATGTGCCGGGTCTGACGCTGCAACCCACGCCCTTCCGCTACCGGGTCAGCTTCGATCTTGACCCTGACGCTTTCGATCACGACGCCAAGGTTCGGGTGGCCGAGCTGGGCCTCGACTGGCTCATCTCGGACAATCGTTTCTTCGACGTGCTGCCCAAGGGGATTTCCAAAGGTCCGTCGATCCGCAAGCTCGTCGCCCATCTCGGCATGGACGAGAACCGCGTCCTCGTCGCGGGCGACACATTGAACGATCTCTCCATGTTGGCCTGCGGCTTGCCTGCCGTGGCCGTGGGGAACTCGGAACTCGAACTTGTCCAACAGGTCGCGCCGCTAGGCCATGTCTACCTCGCCTCCGGTCACGGAGCCGCGGGGATCATGGAGGCCATCTCGGCGCTGGACCTGCACCCCAACCCACCGAAAGGAGACCATTGATGTCGTCCAATCTGGTCATCGTCTACCACCGCCAGCCCTATGAAGAGGTCGAGGTCGACGGAAAAATCGAATACCGCGAGAACAAAAGCCCGAACGGGATCGTGCCGACGCTCAAGAGCTTTTTCGGACGTTTCGAGAAAGGCGCATGGGTCGCGTGGAAAGAGGCCGAGGATACCTCGAACCCCGGTTTCGAGCGGCAGGATGCCCACGGGACATACGCCGTGACGCGCCTGCCGCTCACCCGCGCGCAGGTGAAGAGCTTTTACGAGGTTTCTTCGAAAGAGGCATTCTGGCCGATCCTTCACGGCTTCAAGGAACGTTACAACTACGACCCCGTCGACTGGCCCACCTTTCGCGAGGTGAACTGGGCCTTTGCCGAGGCTGCCGCTTCCGAAGCCGCGGACGGTGCCGTGGTCTGGGTCCACGACTACAACCTCTGGCTCGTCCCCGGCTACCTGCGCCAGATGCGCCCGGACGTGAAGATCAGCTTTTTCCACCACACGCCGTTCCCGTCCGCCGACATGTTCAACGTGCTGCCGTGGCGAAAGGAAATACTGAAATCACTGCTCGCCTGCGATGTCGTCGGCTTCCACATCCCGCGCTACGTGGCGAATTTCGTGTCCGCCGCCCGGTCGATGTTCGACGTGGACGTGACGCACCGGATCAAGGTCGATCCCGAGTTTGCTGGCCCCGCTTCGGCGCTGACCGAGGTCAGCGTGCCGGACGTGCTGGACTATGACGGCCACAAGATCGCCGTTCAGGCGTCGCCCGTTGGCGTGGACGCGCAGTATATCGAAGAGGTCTCGGGGCGCGAGGCGACCGAGACCCGTGCCTTCGACATCCGCGACGATCTGGGCGACGTGAAACTCGTGCTCTCCGTGGGGCGTACCGACTACACCAAGGGCGGGATCGAACAGCTCATGTCCTTTGAGCGCCTGCTCGAGGCGCGGCCCGAACTGCGCGGCAAGGTCAAGCTCATGCATGTCTCGGTGCCCGCGAACAAGAACATGACCGTCTATCAGAACATCCAGCAGGATCTGGAGGGCATGGCGGGCCGGATCAACGGCATGTATGGCACGCTCGACTGGCAGCCGATCACGCTGATCTCCCGCGCCATTCCCTTCGAACGGCTGGTCGCCTTCTACCGCGCCGCGGACGTCGCATGGATCACGCCGCTGGCAGACGGGATGAACCTCGTCGCGAAAGAGTTCTGCGCCGCCCGCACCGATGGCGACGGGGTGCTCGTGCTGTCGGAGTTTGCCGGCGCGGCGGTCGAGATGGGGTCGGCGCTTCTGGTCAATCCCTTTTCGCATCGCTCGATGGACAGCGCGATCCAGCAGGCGCTCGACATGGACGAAGAGGAACGGCGCGGGCGCATGGCGAACCTGCGCGAGGTCGTGGCGAAGCACGACATCCGGTTCTGGGCCAACCACCAGATGGAGGCGCTGGGGTCCGAGGCGATGGAACAGGCTGCGGAATAAGGAAGGGCGGCGTAGGTGCCGCCCTTTTCTTCAAATCTTCGCTCAAGCCGCCGCTTGGCCCGGCTTCTTGCCCAGAATGATCATGCCCAACAGGTCGTCGTCCGTCACGTCAGGAATATCGACGGTGCCGACAAGCTGGCCGTTCTTCATCACCGACGCGCGGTCGCATAGCTCCATGACCGCATGGACATCATGGTCGATCAGGAAAATCCCGATCCCCTGCGCCTTGAGCTGCTTGATCAGATCCGCGACCATCTGCGTTTCGTGCGGCCCGAGAGCCGCGGTGGGTTCGTCCATGATCAGGATGCGGGCATCGAAATAGACCGCGCGGGCAATCGCGACCGACTGCCGCTGCCCGCCGGAGAGCGCGCTTACGGGGTCCTTGAACTTGCGGAAGTTCGGGTTGAGCTGCCCCATGATCTTGCGGCACTCCGCCTCCATCGCCGCGTCGTTCACGGTGCCGAGCGGCGTCGTCAACTCGCGCCCCAGAAACAGGTTCGAGGCGGCGTCGAGGTTATCGGCCAGCGCGAGCGTCTGGTAGATCGTCTCGATATTGTTGGCGCGGGCGTCGCGGGGGTTGTTTATCTCGACGCGTCTGCCGTTCACGAGGATTTCCCCCGTGTCCATCTTGTAGGCCCCCGACAGGCATTTGATCAGCGTCGACTTGCCCGCGCCGTTGTGGCCCAGAAGCCCGTGGACTTCGCCGGGATAAAGATCGACCGACACGTGATCGACGGCCTTGATCCCTCCGAAGGAAATCGAGATGTCGCGAAGTTCGACGAGCGGGGTTCCAGTTCTGTCAACCATGGTCGGGCCTCACTTCTGACGGCGGCGGTAAAGGATATCGAGGTAGACGGCGATCACGAGGACCGAGCCGACGACGACCTGCTGGATGGCGGCATCAAAGCCGATAAGAACCATGCCCGTTTGCAGCGATTGCATGACAAAGGCCCCGAGGATGGCCCCGTAGATCGTCCCGATGCCACCCGACAGCGACGTGCCCCCGATGACGGCGGCGGCGATGACGAACAACTCGTCCAGCGTGCCCAGCGCATTGGTGGCCGAGTTCAGACGGGCGCTGGCGACCACGGCGGAAAGGCCGCATAGGAACCCCATGAGGGCAAAGATCTTGACCGTCATCCGCTTGGTGTTGATGCCGGCCAGTTCCGCCGCCTCGGGGTTGCCGCCGATGGCGAACACGTAGCGGCCAAAACGGGTGCGCGTCATGATGAAGGTCATTGCGATGCCGACAGCCAGCAGGATCAGCACCGGAATGGCGAAGCCGTGCGAGATGAACAACCCGCTCTCGGGCACCTCGATGGCATTGGCCTCGGCATACTGGCGCACGATCCCGCGCGGCCAGGGGTAAGAATTCACGAGCAGCACCGCCCCGATGACGATCCCGCAACCGAGGATGCCGAGGAACGTCTCGGCCCAGACCGGGCGCAGCGGGAAGTGGAACTTGCGGCGCTGGCGGCGACCGTTGACGAGCAGGAAGATGACTCCCACGCAGCCGAGGACGCCGACGATCCAGCTACCCACTGCGCCGACCGCACCATAGGGTCCGCCGCCCAGGAGCGAAAAGGTCGAATCCAGTGGCGAAATCGTCTCGCCGCGCACGACGAGATAGGCGACGCCGCGCCAGACGAGCAGACCGCCCAGCGTCACGATGAAAGCCGGGATTTTGCCATAGGCGATGAGTGCGCCCTGGAACGCACCGACGATGGTGCCCACGACGAGCCCGGAGATGACGGCAAAGACCCAGATCATCGGATGGCCGAGGCCAAAGACCGCGGGCAGGACTTCGGTCTGCACGACACCCATGACCACGGCGCAGAGGCCAAGAAGTGACCCAACCGACAGGTCGATGTGGCGGGGCACGATGACCAGCACCATGCCCGTCGCCATGATCCCGATCGACGCGGTCTGCACCGAAAGGTTCCACAGGTTGCGTGGCGTGAGGAACGCGCCGAAACCGTTCACGAGCGCGCCGTAGAGATGAAAGCCGATCCAGATCATGAGAAGCGCGCCGACCATGCCCAGAAGGCGGGTGTCGATCTCGGTCGCCTTGAGGAACCGCTTCACGGCATTGTCGCCGGGATCTGGCTGGATCGTGGTGGATACGGGGGTTGTCTGATCCGTCATCTGGGTCGTCCACTCTTACGGGCCGGGGGGATGGGAGCGCCGGGCTCGACCAGCCGTCCGGGAAAATTCAGCGCGGATTGCGCGCGGGGGGAAGGTGGCAAACCGGACCCGGTGGGGGATGCGTATCCGCCGGGTCCGGCTGTTTGGCTTACTGACAGGCGGCGACCCTGTCCATCGCGCCTTCGCAAGCCTGCTCTTTCGAGATGTGACCGGCGTCGATCACCACGTCGAGGTTGTCGGCGGTGATCGGCGTCGGAGCGAGGAAGATCGCGTTCATCTCGACGCCCTTCTCACCACCCGACCACTTTTCCGCACCTTCCACATCGGCCATCGCGGTGCCACCGGCGAGGGCGGCGGCGATCTCGGCAGCGGCAGCGCCAAGCTGACGTCTGTCTTTCCACACCGACACGGTCTGGGTGCCACGGGCAACGCGGTTCAGCGCGGCGAGGTCCCCGTCCTGACCGCCGACCGGAATGGCGAGACCTTGGGCGCTCAGCGCGGCGATGACGCCACCGGCCATGCCGTCGTTCTCGGACAGTACCGCATCCACCTCGTTGTTGTTGGCGGTCAGGATCTGCTCCATGTTCTTCTGGGCGTTGTCGGGCTTCCAGCCGTCCGAGAAGGCTTCGCCGACGATCTTGATCTCGCCGGAGTCGACCTTGTCCCCGATGACTTCCATCATGCCTTCCAGCAGGAAAAGCGCGTTGGGGTCGCCCTTGTCGCCCTTGATGATCGCGTAATTGCCGGTGGGCTGCACGTTCATCACTTCCTGGGCGATGATGGACCCCACGCCCTTGTTGTCGAAGGTCAGGTAGAAGGCGCGGTCATCTTCGATGAGACGGTCGTAGCCCACGACCGGGATCGCTTCGGCAGCGGCCTGGTCAATGGCCGGACCGATGGCGTCCTTGTCCACCGACAGGATGATCAGCGCTTCGGCGCCCTGAGCGATCAGCGCCTCGACGTCGGTGAGCTGCTTGGCGGCCGAGTTCTGCGCGTCAGCCGAGATGTAGGTGTTGCCAGCGGCCTCGAGCGCCTCCTTGATGGCGGCTTCGTCGGTCTTCCAGCGCTCTTCCTGGAAATTCGACCAGCTCACACCAACGGTGAGGCCCTCTGCATAAGCGGCGGTGCCAAGAAGCATCGCTGCCGCCGAAACGGTTGCGAGAAATTTCACGGATTTATCCTCCCATAGCTCCCCCGTCCGCGCGTCCTCCCGGTTCTGGACATGCCCTTTGCGGGTCACGACCGTTAGCGGTCACGGCGGGGTCGCTGATGACCCTAGTCTGATTTAATTTACCTGTCAAAATATTCATGCTAGGGCTGTCCTGCGGGGACGATGGCACCCCGCAGACCCCGGACGCGCTTTGCCAACCCACCGTAAATGCGTGGGAAATTCGCTCCGGGTCAGGGAGGAACGCCAATGGAACCAATGATTTCGGTCGCCCAGGACCAAGGCCGTCTGACCGACCGCTTCGATCCGCGCGATGCCGGGCGGCTGGCCGTTCTGGACACGATTCGCGGCTCTGAGGGAATCGCGCGAATCGACATCGCCGAGGCGACCGGCGTGTCGCCCGCGACCGTCACCTCGATCACCGCCGATATGCTTGCCGCGGGCCTGATCGAAGAGATCCTGCCCGAAGAGAAAACCGCCGGATCGCGACGTGGACGTCCGCGCGTGCTTCTGAAACTGCGCGGCGCGGCGCATCGGATCGCGGGCGTAAAGGTCACGCAGAAATCCGTCACCGTTCTCGTTATCGACTTCGAAGGCCACGAGATCGCCTCGCGCGAGGACCCGCTCGCCACGCCGCGCATGACCGGCCAACAACTGGCCGCGACGGTGGCCGCGGCGGTGGATCGCACCTGCGCGGATGCGGGACTGACCCGGCACGACCTCTCGGCGGTCGGGATCGGGCTCGCGGGCCAGATCGACGCCACCCGAAACCATGTCTACTGGTCGTCCTCCCTGTCCTCGCGCAACGTCGACCTAGGACCTGCGCTCGCCGAGGTCTTTCCCTGCCCCGCCTTCATCGACAATGACGCGAACCTCGTCGCCAAGGCCGAGCATATCTTCGGCATGGGCCGCGCGCTGACCGATTTCCTCGTAGTGACAGTGGAACACGGGGTCGGGCTGGGGATGATGATCGGCGGCAAGCTCTACCGCGGTGCGCGAGGCTGCGGGGCCGAGTTCGGGCACACCAAGGTTCAGGCCCATGGCGCGCTTTGCCAATGTGGGCAACGGGGGTGCCTGGAGGCCTATGTTGGCGACTACGCGCTGCTCCGCGAGGCCCATATGAGCGCGGCGGACGCCGACCATCAGGACGTCACCGACCTCTTCGCCGCCGCCCGCAACGGCGACCCGATCGCGACGGAAGTCATTGATCGCGCAGGGAACATGTTCGCCATGGGTCTGGCCAATCTGGTCAACATCTTCGACCCTCAGCTCATTATCCTCGCGGGCACCGAGGTGGCGCAGCGCCCGATGTTCGAACCTTGGGTCATCGACAAGATGAAACGCCTCGTCATCGACGTGGACGTGCCGCTTCCCGACATCAAGGTGAACCAATGGGGCAACCTGATGTGGGCCAAGGGGGCTGCGGCCTATGCCATGGAACAGGTGACGATCCTTACCCTCAGGGAGCTTGGCCAGAATGTTGCGTAACCTTTGGATGCTGGCGCTGACCGCCACGCCCGTCATGGCGCAGGAGACCCCCGTGTTCACCCCGGTCCCGGTAGCCGAGCACGTCTACGCGGGCGGGTGGGAACACTTCGTGGGCGGTGGCGTCGCGGCCTTTGACTGCTCCGGCGACGGTCTGCCCGAGCTTTACGCGGCGGGCGGGACGAACCCGGCGGCGTTGTTCAAGAATGACAGTGGGGAACCGGGCGGCTTGCTCGCCTTCCACCCGGACACGCCCGAGGCGTTGGCGCTGACCGGCGTCATCGGGGCCTATCCGCTCGACGTTGACGGCGACGGCATCCTCGACTTGGCCGTGCTGCGCGTGGGCGAGGATCACCTGCTGCGCGGGCTGGGAAACTGCGCGTTCGAACCCTTCGACCTGGGCTTTACCTCGTCCGACCATTGGACCACCGCCTTTTCCGCGACGTGGGAGGCCGGGCAAAGCCTGCCCACCCTCGCCTTTGGCACCTATGTCGATCGCACCCGGCAGGACGGCCCGTTCGAGGCTTGTGACGTAACGCTTCTCTATCGTCCCGAGGGCGACCGCTACGCCGCGCCGACGACGCTCACCCCCGGTTGGTGTGCTTTGTCCATGCTCTTCACCGACTGGAACCGCGACGGGCGCGCGGACCTGCGGGTGTCCAACGATCGGCACTACTACGTGCGCGGTGGGGAGGAACAGATGTGGGCGATGGAGGACACCCCGCGCCTTTATGGTCCCGAGGACGGCTGGCAAGCCTACAAGCTCTGGGGCATGGGCATTGCCTCGCGCGACATCTCGGGCGACGGGTTTTCCGACGTTTATCTGACGTCCATGGGCGACCAGAAGCTACAGGTGTTCGACCACGCGGCGGGCGGTCCGGTCTATACCGACGCGACCTACGGCCGGGGCACCACGTCGCACCGGCCCCATGTGGGCGGCGACGGTCGGCCCTCAACCGGCTGGCACGCGGCGTTTGGCGATGTGAACAACGACACCCGCGACGATATCTTCGTGGCCAAGGGCAACGTCGAACAGATGCCCGATGCGGCGATGAAGGACCCCAATTCGCTGCTGATCCAGCAGGCGGACGGGACCTTCTCCGAGGCAAGCGTCGAGGCCGGGATCGCAACGATGGAACGCTCACGCGGCGCGGCGCTCGCGGACCTGAACCTCGACGGAACACTCGACCTTGCCGTGATCAACCGCCGCGCGGCGATGGAGGTCTATCAAGGCCCCAAGCCCATGGGTCACTGGCTGCTCGTCCGGCTAGACGCCCTTGCGCCCAACACCGGCGGGATCGGCGCCTTTGTCGAGATTCGGACCGAGGCGGGCGTCCAGACACGCGAGGTCACGGTCGGGGGCGGTCATGCGGGTGGCGACGCGGGCTGGCTGCACTTCGGGCTGGGCGAGGCGACTGATGCCGAGGTTCGCGTGATCTGGCCCCACGGCAGCACCAGCGACTGGCAGGACGTGACCGCCGACAGCCGCGTGACGCTCACCCCGAACTGACGCTTGATCCAGACTGGCGGGGCATGCGTAATCTCCCCATGTCTGGATTGCGCATCACCTATCTCATCCTCGCCGTCATCGGGGCCGTCTGGCCCATGTGGCATTTCGTAACCTACCTGACGACGGGCGGCACCTTGCCGGGCCTATTCGCAGAATGGACCCAAGGTCCCGCCGTCACCGGCATGGCCATCGACCTGATGATCGCGGGCGTGACGCTCGCTATCTGGTGCGTGGCCGAGACGGTCGTGCGCCGCAACTGGGTCGCGCTCTGGACGCTGCCTGCGCTTATGATCGGCGTGTCCTTTGCCTTCCCGCTCTACCTGTTCCTGCGCACGAAACCCGCCTGAAATCAGAGCGTGGCGGCCAGCCGCACGCCTTGGTCGATCGCCCGTTTGGCGTCCAGTTCGGCGGCAACATCCGCGCCGCCGATCACATGGGGGGTCTTGCCCGCCGCGATGAGCGCATCGGCAAGCGAGCGTTCGCTTTCCTGCCCGGCACAAAGCACGATGGTATCGACCGCGATCAGCCGCGGATTTTCCCGCGCCTCGCCGCTCGTGACCTCGAGCCCCTCTGGCGTGATCCGTTCGTAGTTCACGCCCCCCACCATGTCGACCTCTTTCATCTTGAGCGCGGCACGGTGAATCCAGCCGGTGGTCTTGCCCAGCTTCTTGCCCAGGACACGCCCCATTCCTCTTTCCACAGGTTGAGATCCAGGGTGGGCGAGGTGCCTTCATGCGCGAGGAACTCCGCGACGTCGAACCCGATGCCACCGGCGCCGATGATTGCCACCCGCTTGCCCACGGGGGCCTTGCCCCGCAGCACATCGATATAGGACAGCACGTTGTCCGCGCCCTGCCCCTCGATCTGCGGGTCACGCGGGTTCACGCCGGTCGCAACGATGATCTCGTCGAAACCGGTCAGGTCGTCTGCGGTGACCCGCTGGCGGAGTTTCACCGTCACGCCCTCGTTCGCCACCTGCCGCTCGAACCAGTCTATGAGGCCCGCGAACTCCTCTTTCCCCGGAATGGTCGCGGCCATGTGCAGCTGCCCGCCCACCCGTTCGGCGCTATCGAACAGCGTGACCTTGTGCCCGCGCGAGGCGGCGGTGATCGCGGTGGACAGCCCGGCAGGACCCGCGCCGACGACGGCGACCGTCTTGGGCGTATCGGTCGGGGTCACGACGATCTCGGTCTCGTAACAGGCACGCGGATTGACGAGGCAGGAGCTGATCTTGCCCGAGAAGGTATGATCAAGACAGGCCTGATTGCAGGCGATGCAGGGCGCGATGTCACCCGCCCGACCCGCCTCGGCCTTGGCCACGAAATCGGGATCGGCGAGGAAAGGCCGCGCCATCGACACCATGTCCGCGCAACCCTCCGCCAGCACCGCCTCGGCGGTCTCGGGGTTGTTGATCCGGTTCGAGGTGATGACGGGGATGCCGACCTCGCCCATGAGTTTCTTGGTGACCCAGGCAAAGCCCGCGCGCGGCACAGAGGTCGCGATGGTCGG
Organism: Maritimibacter sp. REDSEA-S28_B5; assembly: GCA_001626765.1. Taxonomy (GTDB): domain Bacteria; phylum Pseudomonadota; class Alphaproteobacteria; order Rhodobacterales; family Rhodobacteraceae; genus Maritimibacter. The sequence goes on along the minus strand of LUOO01000036.1, from coordinate 16,523 downwards.
CACCCGTGCCTCATGCCAGCCGATTCCGGTGTTGAGAATCGTGGCCCCGGCCGCCTCGATCTTTTTGGCGAGGCGAATGACCTCCTCGGTGATCGAGCCGTTCGGGACGAGGTCAATCATGGAGAGGCGGTAGATGATGATGAATTCGGGACCGACGGCGGCGCGCACCCGTTTGACCACCTCGATCGGCAGACGCATCCGGTTTTCGTAATCGCCACCCCAACGGTCGGTCCGCTTGTTGGTATGGGTGACGAGGAACTGGTTCAGGAAATAGCCCTCGGACCCCATGATCTCGACCCCGTCATAACCCGCTTCCTTGGCGCGCTTGGCGGTGGTGGCGAAATCGTCGATCTGCTTCTCGATTCCTTCCTCGTCGAGTTCCTTGGGCGGAAAGGGCGAGATCGGGGATTTGACCGGCGAGGCCGAGACGCAGTCAGGGTTATAGGCATAGCGCCCGGCATGAAGGATCTGCATGGCGATCTTGCCACCCTCGGCATGGACATTGTCCGTCACGCGCTTGTGGTTCGCGATGTCCTCGGGCGTGTAGAGCCCCGCGGCTCCGACCGCGACGCCGCCCTCGGGATTGGGGGCGATGCCGCCAGTCACCATGAGACCCACCCCACCCCGCGCCCGCGCGGCGTAGTATTCCGCGACCCGGTCCCAATCGCCGCGCTCCTCGAGCCCGGTGTGCATGGAGCCCATGAGAACCCGGTTCTTGAGCGTCGTGAAGCCAAGGTCGAGGGGCGCGAGAAGGTGCGGATAGTGGGTCATGGTGTCCTCCCTGTTTGGCAGGGAAGATATGGGCTCGCAACGCGCTGTCACTCCCAAACGCTGCGTAAGGGAGGTATTGCGCCGGGGCTTCGCCCCGTCGCGGGGGGCCTCGCTGCGCTCGGCGGGCGCAATGTTGGATTTCAGTGAAAGAAGGAGAGTGCGGAAGGGGCTGTCTGCCCCCATGAGTGCCTTTGCATCGCAAAGCCACTCACCCCCCGAAGGTATTTGTGAAGCAGTGAAGCCGGTAGCTCCACCCTCTGCATCTCGGACACGAGGCGCCTCGTGACGGAGCGCAGAGGGCTTCACCGCTTGCGGTCATCGGCTCCTCAGCCTGTGCCGCGAACAACTCTTAGACCTGACGAGATTAAGGAAGCATGAACGCTCTCTTCACTGCTTCATAAATACCTCGGAGGGGGTCTGGGGGAGGCAGCGCCTCCCCCAGCGGGTCGTGGCGGGCGAAGCCCGGCGCGAAACCAGTTCGAAACCTCAGAACTCGATCCCGGCCTGTGCCTTCACGCCCGAGCGGAACGGATGCTTGATCAGTTCCATCTCCGTCACCAGATCGGCGACCTCGATCAACTCCTCCTTGGCGTTGCGCCCGGTCAGGATCACATGGGTCATCGGGGGTTTTTCGTCCCGCAGGAACGCCACCACCTCGTTCACGTCTACATAGTCATACCGCAGCGCGATGTTGATCTCGTCGAGCAGCACCATGCGGTTCGTCTCATCCCGAATGAGCTCCTTCGCCTTGGCCCAAGCCGCCTGCGCCATCTCGATGTCACGCGATTTGTCCTGCGTTTCCCAGGTGAAGCCCTCGCCCATCGTGTGGAATTCGCAGACATCCGAGAACCGGCTTTCGATCAGATCTCGCTCGCCGGTGGCCATGCCGCCCTTGATGAACTGCACCACGGCGCTTTTCATGTCGTGGGCGATGGCACGGAACACCATGCCGAAGGCGGCGGAGCTCTTGCCCTTGCCCTTGCCGGTATGGACGATGATGAGGCCCTTTTCCTCGGTCTTGGTCGACATGATCTTGTCGCGGGCAGCCTTTTTCTTGGCCATCTTCATGTTGTGACGGTCGGTGTCGGCCTGGGTGTCTTCGGTCATGTTTCCTCACAAGAACAGTTGGATGACGAGGGGCGCGATGAGCGCGGTGACGATGGCATTGAGCCCCATTGCGACGCCTGCAAAGGCGCCGGAGGTCTGGCTTTCCTGAAACGCCCGGGCCGTGCCGATGCCGTGGCTTGCCGTGCCCAGCGCAAAGCCGCGGGCGCGGTCGTCGCGGATGCGCATCAAATTCAGGATCGGCGCGGCGATGACCGCCCCGGTGATGCCCGTGAGGATCACGAGCACGGCGGTGAGCGTGGGCGAGCCGCCGATCGCCTCGGCCACGCCAAGCGCAACGGGGGCGGTCGTGGACTTGGGTGCGAGCGAGATCAGGACCTCGCCCGTCACGCCGAAAGCGCGTGCGATGGCAAGCGCGGAGAGGATCGCGGTGAACGACCCGGCGATCAAGGCAGCGAGCATCGGCATGCTCGAGGCCCGGATCAAGGCCCGGTTGTCATATAGCGGCACCGCGAGCGCCACGGTCGCGGGACCCAGCATGAAATGGACGAACTGCGCGCCCTCGAAATAGGTCTCATAGTCCGTGCGCGTCACCATCAGCACGACCGCAAGCAGCGCCACGGCGATCAGCACCGGATTGACCCATGGCTTCCTGCCCGACAGCGTCTGCAGCCTTGCGCCGATCAGGTAGGCAACGAGCGTGGCGGTCAGCCAGAGCAGCGGACCGGAGGCAAGGTAGGACCAGATGTCGGCGAAATCGGTCATTTCCGCACCAGCCTGTCCACCGTCACGAAGACTCCTGCGCCAACCGCGATGGCCAATGCCGTCGAGACGACGATAGCGACCAGCACGCCCAGCCCGCCGTCCCCCAGCTTGTCGAGGTGGCGGACAATGCCGACGCCTGCGGGCACGAAGAGCAGCGACAGATGCGCGAGCAGGCCGCGTGCCGTGGGGGCCATGAGGTCATGCAGGCGCGGGACCAGAAGGAACGCGAAGAAAAGCGCGGCAAAGCCCAGCACGGGGCCAGGCAGCGACAGGCCCAAGGCCCGCGCGGTGAACTCTCCACCCAGCTGAAAGCCGAGAAGTATGGCGATGCTCTGGATCATGTGGTCCCCGTTCGAGGGGTCGATCCTAGTCGCCGCGCCGAAAGACACAAGTGTGGCAAAGGGGAGCGCGGGCAGGCGCCCCCCTTCGACCCGGATCGCGTGGCCGGTGTCCGGTGTTTACTCGGCGGGCACGGCGGCGGGTTCGCCCGCCTTGGCGAAATGCTGACGATTGAGCCGCAGGACGAGCAGGATCATCGCGGCCTGAAAGGCGAGTGCCACGCCTTCGACCGACCAATAAGCCACGCCGAATTTCGTGACGAGTCCCGTGGCCACCAGCCCTTTGTGCAAGAAGAACTGGATCATGACCGACAGAGCCACGCCCGGACAAACGAGCGCGTAGGACCCCGGCGAGGTTTTCGAGCCGAACACGAAGTCGCTCCAGTAGCCTTCACGCTTCAGCACCACCAGGCCCAAGAGCAGGAACGCGACCTGAATCGACAGCAGCCGGGCGAGAAACACCATGGTCTCTCCATCCGTCGTGTGGCCTTGATACGTCGTGTGCATCCCGTGCGACTGGCGCAGGAACATGATGCCGAGCGTGGTCACGATCGGAACGAGGATCATCAGCGTCGGGGCACTTTCCTTGGCGGTGCCGTAGTGCAACATCGAATTGAAGGCGGTGACGAGCGCCACGACCGCATAGACGATGGCGACGGTGGCGAAGAAGGTCGAGCCGATCATGGACACGCCAACGACAAGGCTGTTGGTCGACATGGCCGCAGGAGCGGAAAGCCCGACGGCAACCATCGACAGAGCGAAGGTTGGCAGCATCTGGGCAAAGCTGTTGTGGACGGTCACGTCAAACAGCCCGCCGTTGACCAGCACCCGGCCAAGGAAGTCGCCGATGATCGTCAGGGCAAAAATGCCGATGGCCAGGAAGGCGGCCATGGCGAAGGGGAACAGGATCTCGACCACGCTCCAGAGGTTGGGCACGAATACCAGCCCCACTATGAAAAGTGCGTTCACCGTCATGGCGAGGGCGAGCGGATAGGCGAGAAGCGTGGTTTCCGCGTTCGAGGCACGCAATTTGTCATAGGCTTCGGTCCGCTTGAACCGCGTGAAGGCGCCGATGTTCCAAGCGAGTTTCTGGATATTCATGGCGGCGAAGACGGCGATCCCGATCATCGCGATGGCGATGCCGACCTGCTGGGGCAGGCTGCCTGTGGCCAGGGCGGCCGAGATGTCCTCGAAGTTCGGAACCGATCGTTCGGGATGCGGCACCCAGAACAGGAGATACATGAAGAACGTCACGGCGAGGCCGCCGGCCCCGACGGAAGAGAGAAAATAGATCGGCGAGTAACTGTCCGCCGGGCGTCGTGTCTGCATTGCAAGAGCCTTTCATATTCGTTAATTTGAATTTGTTATGGCGGATCTGGGCGCCCTTGGCCCTGCGACAAGGCGCTGCACCCAAGCGGCACGGGGATCTGCGGGTTTCTGCGGCGAAGGCGCGTTAACCGCCTGTTAACCAAGCGCACGTTAGGACGGGGGCATGAAGGTCGTGCCGTTCCTGTCCCTTGCCCTTTTCGTCCTGTCGGCCTGCGACAGCCCGTCGCCCCGGTTCATGGATGCCGAGCGGCGCGAAATCAGCGTGCAGGGTGCAACCTTTTCGGTCTACCGTGTGGGCGACACTGTTGAAGTGATCCGCACATCGACCGAATACCTTCCGCGCTTGTCCGAGGTCATGTCGAAGGCCGCCATTGCCATCCACCAGGCGACAGGATGCCCCATGAAGGCGGGAACGATGCAGGGCGATACCGCGCTCATTCAAGCCCGGCTGGAATGTCCGGACTGACACCGCCACCACCGCCTTGCGACCAGCCGCAGTTCCCACCCCTAGTCTGGGAAGGGAAAGCCAGCGAGCCGCGCGACGAGTTCGAGGGTGTTCTTGGCCTTGAGCTTGCGCAGGAGCGCGCCGCGGTGAATTTCGACGGTGCGCGGCGACAGCCCAAGATCACGGGCGATTTCCTTGGCCGTCATGCCCTGCACCAGCTTTCCCGCCACCTCGCGTTCGCGGTTGGTGAGCTTTTCACTCGGGCGAAGGTCCGAGATATCGACAAAGGTCCAGACCGTCTTGCCGAAGGGCGTTTCGACGTCGAGCGTGCTGCCGCGCACCCGGCACCAGAACAGCTCGCCGTTCTTGCGCTTCATGATCCGTTCGTCGGCATAGCGCCCGGATACCCGGAGCAGATCGGGGACATTGGCGCCGATGCGGTCGAACTCGGCGCGCGACGGATAGAGACATTCGAGCGACTGACCCGTGAGGTCCTCGTGCGGCCAGCCGAACATCTCGCAGACGTGCAGGTTCGCGTCGCGGATCACCCGGTTCTCGGCAAAAAGGATACCGACCGGCGCGTGCAGGAACGACAGGGTGGCGTAGTCGGGGTCTGGAGCGGTCATCGGGGCCTCGGACGGTGCATGACGCGACCCTAGCGCGTCCGGCGGGCGCGGTCACCGCCAGGATACGCGCCCGACCAGATCCCGGTCTCAGGCCGAAGGGTCCACCAGCACCTTGCACTGGGTCGTGCGCTTGCGCAGCGCCTCAAACGCCTCGGGCATGGTGACGAGCGACACATTGTCCGAGATCAGGTGCTGCGGGCGGTAGGTGCCGCCGTCCAGCGCCCGGATCGCCATTTCGAATTCCGGCATGGTAAAGAAGACGGACATGGTGATGTCGACCTCTTTGGAAATCGCGCGGAAGCTGTCCATGTGGTCCGGCGCGGTGCACAGGCCCAGCACGACAACGCGGCCACGGGGCGCGACCAGATCGACGCAATGGTCGATGAGACCGGGCTTGCCCACACATTCAAAGACAATCTCGGGCGGGTGCCCGCCGCAGGCCTCGGCCACGCGGGCTGCCATGTCCTCGCCCGATTGTACAAAGGCGGTCGCGCCAAGGTCCAGCGCCCGGTCGCGCTGATGGTCATGGATATCGGCAACCACGACATGCTCTGCCCCCATCCGCCGCGCCCAGAAGGCAACCGCGAGCCCGATGGCCCCGGCCCCCACGATCAGCACGCTCTGCCCCGGCATCATCCGTGCCCGCATGATGCCGTGCAGCGCGACGCCAAGGGGCTCGGCGAGCGCGCCATCGGCGGCCGTGATCCCCCACGGCAGTTTGCGGCACTGGCGTTCGTGAAGCGCCGCGTATTCGGCATAGCCCCCGCCGATGAGCGAGAAGTCGGTGCACCACGCCGGCTCGCCGCGTTTGCAGGCCGGGCAATGTCCGCAGCCCCTGAGCGGTGCCGCCGATACATGATCGCCGGGCTTCAAATGCGTCACGCCGGACCCGACGTCGATGACCTCGCCGGAAAACTCGTGCCCGATAACCTCGCCCGGTTCGAGCCCGAAAAACGCCGGGTCCTCGGTCATATGCAAATCAGACCCGCAGATCCCGCAGCGACAGACCTTGAGCAGAACCTGCCCCGGCCCGGCTTCGGGCGTCGCGACCTCGCCCACGCGAAGTGGTTTTCCGAGCGCATCGAAAATGGCGGCCTTCATGGTCACTCCTCCACGATCAGCTTGCGACGCACGGGGAACCACGGGTGGTCGCCCAGTTTCTGGAGCAGGCCCCAGACCCCGCCCCGCGCGTAGAGCGCGATGATCAGGGTGAGCAGGCCCAGAACGATCAGGTAGGCCGAGCCATATTCGCCAAACAGCCGGTCCGCGAAGAAATAGATCAGCGCCCCGATGATCGCGCCCTCGATGGCACCGATGCCGCCGACCATGACGATGAAGATCGACATCGACGCCCAGAAGGGGTCAAAGCCCGCCGCCGGCGTGATGCGCAGCTGCGCCATGTAGTAGATCGACCCGGCAAAGCCCGTGCCCACCGCCGCCGCGACGAAGATGTAGAACCGCAGCTTGCCCACGTTCACGCCCTGGGACGCCGCCGCTTTCGGGTTGTCGCGCATCGCGGTCAGCGCAAGGCCGTGGCGCGAGCGCAGGAGCCAGTAGCTCCCCCCGATTGTGGTCAGGAGCAGCAGCGCGCAGAGGATGACGAAAGCCACCTCGCGCTCATGCTGGCTGTATTGGGTCATCACGCGCAGGGTCAGCCCCGCGCCCGCGTTCAAGTAGTCGATGTTGGAAATGCCCAGCCGCACCGCCTCGGCCACGACCCATGTCCCGATGGCGAAATAGGGTCCGTCGAGGCGTTTCAGAAGGAAATAGGTCGGCACGGCGAGGATCGCGGGCGCGATAAGCGACAGGGGCACGGCGAGAAACGGGTTCACGCCAAAGTTCTGCGCCAGCACGAAGAGCATGTAGCCCGACACGCCGATGAACGCCTGTTGGCCCACGCTCACCAGCCCCGCGTAGCCCGCGAGCAGGTTCCACATCTGGGCGATGGCGATGTAGCAGCACAGTTCGATGGCCCAGCGGATATTGCCGGAGGTCGCCCACCACGGCATCGTCACGAGGCCGACAAGGACGATGGCGCCAAGGCTCATGGCGATGCGGCTCGAGGGCGTCGCGCGGCTGACGTGCAGGTTCTTGATCGTCGACATGTCCGTTCCCTATTTCTTGCGTGCCATGATGCCTTCGGGCCGGGTCGCCAGCACCAGAAGGAAAACGAGGTGTCCAAAGAGGATGCCGAGGCCGGGGTCGATGCGCAGGCCGACCGCTTGAGCCACGCCCAGCACCATGGCCCCTAGAAACGCCCCCCAGATCGACCCCATTCCGCCGATGATGCGCTTGGGATCGACGCCGGTCATCGCGGCTGCCTCGGTATCCGCCGCCGCCGCCCGCAGGCCGCGCCCGAAGCGGGTCCAGCGAAGCACCGCGTCCAGCCCGCCGGTCAGGACAAAGGCGCAGATCAGCACGATTACCGGGAGGAGACCCACGTAGAACGGCCCGATCTGGAAACTGGCGCTCGCCACGCCCGAGTTGGGCAGCGACCGGGTGTCCGCGGACCAGACCTCGAGCATGAGGTTTTGCAGCGCGATGGACAGGCCGAAGGTCGCGATGAGCGAGGGCAGCGGATCGGCCCCCACAACGCGGTTGAGGATGAACTTTTGCAGCACCCAGCCGACCGCCACGGCAATCGGCACAATCACGACGATGAGGCCCACGTTCCCTACGGGCAGCACGCCCGCCAGTGACACGGCGATAAGCGACAGAAGGATCATCACGTCGCCATGGGCGATATTCACGATCCGCATCACCCCGAACATGAGCGCCATGCCCAGCGCGTATTGCGCATACATACCGCCGAGCAGAACGCCCTGAATGATCGCATCAAACCACTGCATGAGACGCTCCGAAATAGGCCGCGGCGATGTCGTCGCGGGAAATGTCGTTTGAGGCGCCAGTCAGCGTGATCCGGCCTTCGAGCATGCAGTAGAGCCGGTTCGACGCCTCGCGGGCCAGCGTCACGTCCTGTTCGACGAGCACGATGGCGGTGCCTGCCGCACTGATCTCGGGCACCACGGCATAGATTTCGCGGATCACCTTGGGCGCGAGGCCAAGGCTGATCTCGTCACAGAGCAGCACCTTGGGCTGACACAGAAGCGCACGGGAAATGGCGACCATCTGCTGTTGCCCGCCCGACAGATCCTCGACCGGCTGGCGACGCTTCTCGCGCAGGATCGGGAAGAGGTCAAAGAGCCGGTCGCGGGTCCATTCACCCTGCCCTTCGGCCAGCCGCGCGTTGTCGATAGCGACGCGCATGTTTTCCTCGACGGTCATGCCAAGAAACAGCCGCCGCCCCTCGGGCACCATGGCGACGCCCTGACTCACCATGCGGTGCGCGGGCGTGCCGCCGACCGGCGCGCCCTGATAGCGCACCATCTCGCGGGCCACGGGCAGAAGCCCGAAGACGGATTTGAGAAAGGTCGACTTGCCCGCGCCATTCGCGCCGATGAGCGAGACGACCTCGCCGGGCAGGATGTGAAAGTCGATGCCGAAGAGCGCCTGAAAGTCGCCGTAGCCACCCGTGAGCGCATGTGTCGACAGAATTGGCGTGTCGCCCGTCAACTCAGTTCTCATGCCTCGATCCCCATATAGACGCGCTGCACTTCGGGGTCCTGCATCACCCGGTCGGGCGCGCCTTCGGCAATCTTGACGCCGAAGTTCAGGACCAGCACGCGGTTGGCCACCGCCATGAGCGCGTGCAGCACGTGTTCGATCCAGATGATGGTGACGCCGCGGGCCTGCACCCGCCGCACGAGGTCCACCAGTTGGGCTCCCTCGGCATCGGTCAGCCCGCCCGCGATTTCATCGAGCAGCAGCAGTTTCGGGCGACCCGCGAGCGCGCGCGCCAGTTCGAGCCGCTTGCGGTCCAGAAGCGTGAGCCCTCCCGCGAGCTTGTTCGCGCGCGGCAGAAGCCCGCAGTCGCGCAGCACCTCGGCACAGTAGTCCGAGGCTTCGGCCTCGCCCATCTTCGCGCTCATCATCGCGGGCACCATCAGATTTTCGAACGCCGTCATGTCGCCAAAGGGCTGCGGCACCTGATAGGTGCGCCCGATGCCCCGCTGGCACCGTTTGAACGGCGGTTCGGCAGAAAGGTGGGAGCCGTCCAACGACAGCTCACCCCCATTGGCGGCAAGATCGCCGCTGATCAGGTTGAACAGCGTGGTCTTGCCCGCGCCATTGGGACCGAGGATGCCAAGCACCTCGCCCCGCGTGAGGTCGAATGTCACGTCGTCCACCACGGTGACGGCGCCGAAACGCTTGGTCAGGCCGCGGGCCGACAGGAGCACCTGATCAGACATGCTATCCCCTTACGCCCAGTCGAGCGGTGTCATCGCCGCTTCCGGCTGGAGCACGTCCGGGTAGAGCGACTTGCAGACGTTCGGGTGCGGACCGTCGCCAAAGCTGATCTTGCCCACCAGCGTGTCCAGGTTGGTGGCTGCCAGCGCCTCGCGGTTGGCTTCGCGATCGAGCGGATCGGACGACCGTTTCAGCGTGTCGAGGATGACCTCCCACAGCGCGTGGGCATAGCCCAGCGGCTGGGTCCACTGCTTGCCGGTTTCTTCTTCCCAGACATCGGCCAGTTCGCGGCTTGTCTGTCCGGTGAGCGAGGAGGTGTAGGGGAAGGCAGGGGTCCACCAGACTTCGGAAGACATGCCCTCCCCCAGCTCACCCATGGCCTCGATGCCGGACGGGAAGAGAAGCGCCGCGGCCACCGTCACCACCTTGGGTTTGTAGTTCTGCTGGTTGCACTGGGTGATGAACGTCTTGAGGTCGGCTACATAGGTGATGCCCCCCACGATCTCGCAATCGTTCGCCTTGAACTCGGAGATCTGCGCCGAGAAATCGTTGGTGCGCGGTTCGAACATCGAGGGCGCGATGGCCTCGAACCCGGCGTCGCGCACGGCGGGCGGCAGACCGTAGTCGTCGTTGCCCCAGGTTTCGCCATCGGCGTTGCGCGGGAAAAGCATCCCCACCTTGCCGTTGGTTTCGATCGACTTCCACATGCCGGTGAAAGTGCCCAGCACGTCCTCGAGACCCCAGAAGAAGTGATAGGTCCACTGGAACGGGTTCTCGGCCCCGCCGCGCGGCATGACAAAGGCCTGCCAGGGCGAGTTGGACGAGATGCAGGGCACGCCGTAAAGCTCGCACTGATCCGCGGTCGGGTTGTTGATGTCGGTGGTTGAGGCGGGCAGCATCAGCGCCACCTCGTCATTGAGGATAAGGTCGCCCGCGAGTTCCGCCGCCTTGTTGGGGTTGGACTGGGCGTCGCGCAGCAGGATTTCGATGTTGTAGGTCTCGCCCCCGACCTCGATCCCGTCCTTCACCAGCGCCATGATCTTGTCCACGGTATAGGCGTCGGTATCGCCAAACAGCGACAGCGGGCCGGTCATCGGGCTGATCACCCCGATCTTGATCGTCTTGGACCCCTGCGCGCGGGCGTAATGCGGCAGGGCGATGGTCGCCGCCGTGACCGCGCCCAGACCCTTGAGCAGCGTGCGCCGGTCCAGTTTCGCGGCTGGATTGATCTTCATTTCCATTGTCTTTCCTCCCTGAGTGCGTCACGCGCGGCCCTCCCGCCGGGTGCGTGACAGGTAACGGGTGGCGGCACCACGCCGCCACACCGAAATTCGTCTGGTTTCAGGCGACTTCCTGCGCCGGGCGCAGGATCAGCCCGCCGTCGATCACCATCTGCGAGCCGGTGACATAGGCCGAGGCGCCCGAAGCGAGGTAAAGCGCGAGCGGCTTGATCTCGTCCGTCTCGGCCACGCGGCCAAGACAGGACCAGCGAATGAAAGCCTGCCGATCCTCGACATTGGCCATGCGCCCGCCGGCGATGTTCGTGATGAACGGACCGGGGCAGATCGCGTTGACGCGGATCTGGAACTTGCCCAGCTCCATCGCCAGTTGCTTGACCAGATGGCTCACGCCCGCCTTCGCGGGCATGTAGGGCGTGCCGACGATGCCATCGACGTAAAACGCCGCGATGGACGAGGTGGCGATGATCGACCCGCCGCGCCCCTGCGCCTTCATGTGCCGCGCCGCGAGCTTCATGGTGTTGTACATTGAGGTGAGGTTCACCCCGATCACCTTGTCCCAATGGGCATCGTCGAGCGCGTCGATCTGGCCCTCGGGATTGCGCGCGCCCTCGGGGGTCAGAAACCCCGGACCGGCATCGACCCCGGCATTCGAAAACACCACGTCCACGCCGTCCTGCTGGGCCGCCGCCTCGTCAAAGGCTTGGGCCAGCGCCGCCCGGTCGGTCACATCGACCAACGCGCCGCGCACCTGCCCGCGCCAGCCCTGCGCGTCGATCTCGGCCAGCGTCCTGGCCAGCTGATCCTCGTTCAGGTCGATGAGCGTCACATTGGCGCCGCGCTCGGCCATCACCTCGGCATAGGCCCGGCCCAGACCATAGGCGGCGCCGGTCACGATCACGGATTTCCCCGCCACTTCGAACATCGTCTCAAGCGACATGCGTTCCTCCCTCATCCAAGCGCGGCTTAGATGAACATGTCCTTGTTGACCGGAATATTGTTGGCTTCGCAGTAGCTTACGTAATGGTCAATGAACCAGAACACGTCAGCGGTGAAGTCGTAGTTCGCCTCGTCGTCATAGAATTCGATCGCGCCGTTGAGCCAGAAGAGCGCCTTCATTCCGTTCGGATCGTCGGAATAAAGCGTATGCGCCGTGCCCGGCAGTTCGTAGACAAAATCCCCCGGCCGGGCGACCCAGTCGTATTCGTAGTAGCCCCACGATCCCTCGAGCGTGACGGCCGAGACGACACCCCGGTGCTTGTGCGTGCCGATCCGACCCCCGCCCTTGACCCAGAGGATGTTCGCCGCCGAGTTCTGCCGGATGTCGAAGGCCAGATGCTTGATCGCAGCTTGGTCGCCGAAGGGCACCCAGGGGTTGTTTTCATCGTCGCCCGGAATGAACGCGCCCTCCTTGCCGAAACGATTGATCATCGCTTCGTGCGGCTCGGGCGGCAGTTTCGTAATCAGGTCTTGCTTGTTCATGGTGTCCTCCCTGTGCCCCCTGATGTCAGGAGCGGGAACAAGCAGAGGGTCGGGTGCGACATTTCGTCAAAGACATTTTTTCACGCCGCAGGGCAGCAAATGCTCGGAAACGCGAAAATTCTGAAAGATGCGGCCTGTTAGCCTGCCGAAACAAAGCGGCGCACGGTACAATGTCGTTGGCATCAGCCCGGTCCTTCTGCGGCGCAGCTTAATTATTTGGTGAAATCATTTCATCAAATGGTTAAACGGGATCCATGAAAATCCATCGCGACGAAGAGAGCCTGCTCTCGCGTGGCGGTCGTCCGACGCTGGCCGACCTGCTCGAGAAAATGACCTTCAGCCCGTCCAAGGGCACCATCGACCTCAACGGCGCACGCATGGTGCTGACGCGCACGACCTTTGGTGCTGACCTGCAGGACGAGCTGGTGCGCCGCTATGGCGACCACGAGGCGATGGTGCTGCTCTTGCGACTTGGCTACCGCAACGGGCGCGAGGATGCCGAGTTCATCCGGCGGGCGTGGCCCAACCTCGACGTAGGCGATGCCTTTACCGCCGGAACGCGCCTCCACATGGTCACGGGCACGGTGCGGGTCGAGACGCTGCACAACGATTTCGACTTTCGCAACGACCGGTTCTCGGGCGATTTCCTGTGGCACGATTCCGTCGAGGCGCGGGAATACCAGCGCCGCCACGGTCGTGCGACGAAACCGGTATGCTGGGCCCAGACCGGCTATGCCGCCGGATACGCCAGCGTGTTTTTCCGCAAACTCATTCTTTACAAAGAGGTGAGTTGCGCCGCGATGGGCGACAAGTCCTGTCGTGTGGTCGGCAAGACGGTGGACGACTGGGGCAAGGATGACCCCTTCGTGCGGACCTTTCTGGACGAGGTTCTGGTTACCCGCGCCGAAACGCCCTCGCGGCAGCGGCGCAGCGACCTCACCCGCGGGCAGGATGCGCAGACGGTGCTTGAGGACATGATCGTCGCCCCGGTGCGCACGACGCTCGAACGTCTGGCGCGGGCGGGACTGAGCACGATCATCACCGGGCCGGAGGGGGCCGGGTGCTTCAAAGCAGCCGCCTGGCTGCACGCGAGCCGGTTCCCCTCGGGCCACCTGCACCGCCGTCACGCCATGTCGCCTGCGTTGCCCGAACTGATCCGCACCATCCGCCAGACCCTCGCCAAAAAAGGCTCGCAGGCGCAGACCCTTGTCATCGAGGCGGTCGAGGATCTGGGCGTCGAGCAGCAGCTCGAACTGGTCGATCTCTTGCAGACCGAGGGCGCGCCACCCGAAAGCCTTCTGGTGGTCGGCGTGTCGCACCTGTCCCTGCCGGAACTTGCCGCGCGGGGCACGTTGCGCGCCGATTTCCTGCATGCGCTGTCGGTCCTGCCGGTGGCGATGCCTGCGCTCGCCGCGCGAGGGGACGACATATCGCTGTTCGGCGATGTCTACCTGTCACATCTCACCGCGCGGCAGACCGAGTTCCAGGCGCATCTGTCGCCTGCCGCCCGCAATTATGTCCGCAGCCAGCCGTGGCCCGGCAACCTGCCCGAGTTGCGCAGCACGGTCCTGCGCGCGGCGTTGGCGGCGGCAGAACCGGAGGCGATCACCGACGCGGACCTCGCTGCGGCGGCGCATGTGCCGCCCACGCCGAAGGCGCGGGAGGACGATGTCGGGACCGAAGCGTTGCTCGCGCAGGTTGCCGCGCATCTGGATCAGGGCGTCGCGCTCGACGACCTGACCGCGTTGATCGAACGGCAGGCGGTCGAGGACGCCGCAGGCAACATTTCAGCGGCCGCGCGGCGTCTGGGAATGACGCGCGCGCAGCTTGATTACCGGCTCAAGGCACGCGGTCGGACCTGACGGATCACTGGTCGCGCCAGCTTTGGTCGATCCAGCCCGTGACGTCGCCGGGCCATGCCAGCGGTGCGCCATCCGGGCCGGTCAACACGCCGCTGTCGTAGAGAAACCGCGCCATGGTCGTCAGGCGGTCGGTGTCGATTTCACCCACCGGCGTCGAGCCGTCGGTCAGATAGCCGCCTTCGTCGATGACACGCATCGAGCCGCGCACGAGCTCCTCGTTCGGGAAATCGCCCACCCGGATCAGGATCTCGGCTGCCTCGTCCGGGTTGGCCGCCGCCCATTCGTAGCCCTGTCGCGTCGCCTCCATGAAGGCGCCCACAAGCGCCGGGTCGTCGGCCAGGGTTTCTGTGCGCGTGCCGATATAGCCGCCTTGGGGTTCCGGCACACCGTAGTCGTTGTAGACGAAATGCGACTGTTCCCGCCCCAGAAGCTCGCTGTTCACGCCCTCCCACGTCGCGACCTCGAGCGTGAAATCGACAGCACCCGAGGCGAGCGCCTCGTAGGCCCCGGTGCCCAGCGTGACGGTGTCATAGTCGGGGGTGCCGCCGTCGTTCTCGATCATGGTCGTGATGAGCGCATCCTCCCACGCGCTGCCGAAGCCCGCGTAGGTCTTGCCCTCCAGATCTGCGGGGCGGGTGATTTCGGGGTTGTCCGAATTGTAGACGAGCCGCCCGGCCTCGTGCTGCATGGTCACCCAAAGCGCAGTGATCGGCGCGTCGGCGGCCTTGGCGGACATGAACCCGAGCGCGGTCATATAGGCGAAATCCACGACGCCCGCGGCCAGAAGCGCGGTCGAGGCGCTGTCGGAATAGGGCAGGATCTCGACCTCGAGTCCGGCATCGTCGAAATAGCCCAGCTCCTGCGCGACGACGAGGCCGATGTGGTTGGTGTTGAGCGTCCAGTCCAATGCGATGGTTACATCGTCCGCCATGGCCGCGGGTGCGGCAAGGCAGGCGAGACCTGAGAGGAAAGTGCAGATCGGGCGTGTCATTGTGTGGCCTCCAGAAGCAGGGATTTGAGCGTCGCGCGAGTCGGGGCCAGAGTGGCCTCGGTCCGATCGACGCGGGGGGTGGTAAGGGGAATGTCGGCGACGAGGCGTCCAGGCCGCGACGACAGGACGAGGATGCGGTCGGCGATGCGCGTCGCCTCGAACAGATCGTGGGTGACCATGAGGACCGTGCGGGACTGGCCATCGCCCCGGTCGTCGAGCCGGGCAATGAGCCAGTCCTGCAGCGTGAGCCGGGTCACCGCGTCGAGCGCGGAAAAGGGTTCGTCGAGCAGGATCACGGGCGTGTCCTGCACGATCGTGCGCAGAAATGCGGCACGCTGGCGCATCCCGCCGGACAGTTGGTGGGGAAAGGCGTCTTCATGGCCAGCGAGCCCGAAGGCGGGGAAATGCTCGGCGGCCCGGCGTCGGGCCAAGGCGCGCGGTTCGCCCCGGACCTCGAGCCCGAGCGACGCGTTTTCAAGGATCGTGAGCCAAGGAAACAGGCTGTCCTCCTGCGGCTGGTAAGCGATGGCGCGGTCGGGCGGCGCGAGCGGCTGGCCCGCGAGATGCGCCTCGCCCTTTACCGAAAGTTCGGGCGACAAGACACCGGAGAGCCATTTGACGACCGAGCTTTTACCGCAGCCCGAGGGACCGATAAGGCAGGTGACGCTGTCGGCGGCGAGGGCAAAGGACAAGTCATCGACGAGCGTCGCCGCACCTGCGTGGATCGTGAGGTGACGAAGCTCAAGCATGGCGCGGCCTCCGGTAACGCCGCCCGGTGGCGCGTTCGAGGCCTGTGAGACATGCGAGCAGGGCGAGGGTCAAACAGGCCGAAACCACGACGGCGGCGAGCACGAGATCGGCGCGGAAGTTGTTCTTGGCCGTCAGGATGTAAATACCCAGACCCGACCGTGCACCGGCGTATTCGGCAAAGATCGTCGCGACGATGGCATAGGTGGCCGAGATGCGCAGGCCCGCGAAGAACGGTGCGCGGGCCGAGGGCAACGTGGCGCGGCGGAACACCTGCCACCGGCGCGCGCCCATCGACACGAGCTGGTCGCGGTAGGCGTCTGGCAGGCTTGCGTAGCCCGACATGAGGCTGATCACCATCGGGAAGAAGGTCACGAGGATGACGAGCAGCACCTTGGGCAAGAGCCCGAAGCCGAACCAGAGCACCATGAGCGGGGCGAGCGCCACGATGGGCACCGTCTGGCTCGCCACGAGAAGCGGCATCAGCCCCCGGCGCAGCCAGCCCATGAAGTGGAGCGCGACAGAGACCGCGAAGGCGAAGCCAACCGAGAGGCAG
>LUOO01000035.1 GCA_001626765.1 Maritimibacter sp. REDSEA-S28_B5 | reverse complement strand
GATATAGGCCAGCCCATGCTCGGCCTGCAGCCGCGCGATGAGGTCGAGCACCTGCGCGCGCACGCTCACGTCGAGGGCCGAGACCGCCTCGTCCAGCACGATGAGATCCGGGCGGGTGACGAGCGCGCGGGCAATCGCGATGCGCTGGCGCTGGCCGCCAGAGAATTCGTGGATGTAGCGGTCCATGCTGTCCGCTGGCAGGCCCACATCGGTCAGCGCCTGTGCCACCCGGTCGCGTTTGTCGGCTGGCGGTGCGGGCATGAGGTGGAAGGGTTCGGCCACCAGCCGCTCGACCCGCCAGCGCGGGTTGAAGCTGCCGTATGGGTCCTGGAACACGACCTGGATGCCCGAGCGGAGCGCGTTGGGGAAATCGGGGCCGAGGGGGCGGCCGAATGCGGTGATCCGGCCCGATTGCAGCGGCTCCAGCCCAAGGATCGCGCGGGCGAGGGTGGATTTGCCGCAGCCGCTTTCACCTACCAGACCAAGGCTCTCGCCTTCGTGGAGCGTGAAGCTCACGTCGTTCACGGCGCGAAACCGGCCCGGTGGTCCCAGAAGCGACTTGCGCGGGGTGGCGTAGTCGCGCACCGCGTTCTCGACGGTCAGAAGCGGCTCCTTCGACACGCCTGGCTTGCGCGCGGGCTGGTGATCCGTCGCCGCGAAGAGCGCGCGGGTATAGGGGTGCGACATGGTGCGGTAGAGCGTCTCGGTCACGCCCGCCTCGACCACCTTGCCGGTCTTCATCACCGCGACATGGTCCGCCATGCCCGCGACCACGGCGAGGTCATGGGTGATGAGGAGGAGGCTCATGCCCTCGTCGTCCACGATCTCGTTCAGAAGGTCGAGGATCTGCGCCTGCGTGGTGACGTCGAGCGCCGTGGTCGGCTCGTCCGCGATGAGCAGCTCGGGGTGCAGCGCCACGGCCATGGCGATGGCGACGCGCTGGCGCTGGCCGCCGGACAGCTCGTGTGGAAAGCGGGTGAGCGGGAAACGGTCGGCGGGCAGGCCCACGCGGTCGAGCCGCCGGGCGGCGACGGCGAGCGCTTCGGAGCGCGTCGCCTTGCCGTGGACGAGCAGCGTCTCAGCCACCTGATCGCCGATGGTCTTGACCGGGTTGAGCGCCGTCATCGGCTCCTGAAAGATCATCCCGATCCGGTTGCCCCGGATGCGACACATGTCCCGTTCGGGGGCCTTGAGCAGATCCTGATCGCCGAGCCAGACGGAGCCGGAGGTGATGAACCCGCGCGGCAGGAGCCCCATGATGGCGAGCGCGGTCATCGACTTACCCGAGCCGCTTTCGCCGACGAGCCCGGAGACTTCGCCGGGTGAGATGGTGAGCGAGACGTCCTCGAGGATCGAAAAGGTTCCGACCCGGACGGTCAGGTTCTGAAGCCGGATCATCGCTGGCGCCTCACCCTTGGGTCGAGCAGGTCGCGCAGCCCGTCGCCCATCAGGTTGAGGCCCAGTACCATGGCGACGATGGCGAAACCCGGCCACATGGCAAGGCGCGGCGCGGTGTAGATCATCGTCTGCGCTTCGGCCAGCATCCGGCCCCAGCTGGGCGTGGGCGGCTGTGCGCCAAGGCCGATGTAACTGAGCGCCGCTTCCGCGAGGATGCCAAGCGAGAACTGGATCGTGCCTTGGACGATGAGCAGGTTCAGGATGTTGGGCAGGATATGTTCGGCGCTGATCCGCGCCTTTCCTTTGCCCGCCACGCGTGCGGCGAGAATGTAGTCGAGCGTCCAGAGGCTCAGCGCGCCCCCGCGCGTGACGCGGGCGAAGACGGGGATGTTGAAGATCCCGATGGCGATGATCGCATTGGTGGCCGAGGGGCCGAAGACCGCCGTGATCAGGATTGCGATGACCAGCGAGGGGAAGGCAAAGATCAGGTCGTTGCCGCGCATGATGACCTCGTCTACAAGGCTCCCGCGCGTGGCGGCAGCGGCGAGGCCCAAGGGCACGCCGACGATGATCCCGATCCCCACCGCGACCACCGCCACCGCGATGGAGGTCCGCGCACCGACCATGAGCATCGACAGCGTGTCGCGCCCCAGGTGATCGGTACCGAGCCAGAAGTCGGGCGAGGGGGCTTTGAGCTTGTCCGCGATGGACAGCGCGGCTACGTCATGGGGCACCCAGACAAAGGACAGAAGCGCCACAGTGACGAAGAGCGCCGTGACCACCGCGCCAAAGACGAACTGGACGGGCAGCCTCATGTGCGCTTCCTCAGTCTCGGGTCCACAGCCGCATAGGCGATGTCCACGAGAAAGGTGACGAGGATCACCGCGAACACGAGCAGCATGACGAGGCTTTCCACCACGATGAGGTCGCGCTGGGTGATCGCCTGAAAGATCAGCCGCCCAAGGCCGGGCAGGTAGAACACGTTCTCGATGATGATGGCGCCCGCGAGGAGGAAGGAAAACTGAAGCCCGATGATGGTCAGCACCGGGATCATCGCATTGCGCAACGCGTGCCCGGTGACGGCCTGACGCACCGACAGCCCCTTGGCCCGCGCGGTGCGGATGTAGTCCTGCCCCAGCGTCTCGATCAGCGCCGAGCGCATGACGCGGGCGAGGATGGACGCTTGGGGGAGGGCGAGAGCGATGGCGGGAAGCGTCAGCGCCTTGATCGCCGGGCCGATGCCGCCCTCCCAGCCCGGAAAGCCGCCCGCGCCGAACCAGCGCAGGTTCACCGCGAAGATCAGGACGAGGATCATCGCGAACCAGAAATTCGGCACCGCGATGCCTAGTTGCGTCGCCCCCATGATCCCGTAGTCGGTCACGCCGCCGCGCCGGGACGCTGCGATCAGCCCCACGGGAATTGCGATGACGGTCGACAGGATCAGCGCGAAGAGCGCGAGCGGTAGCGACACCCAGAGCCGGTCCATGACAAGCTCGCTCACCGCGACCTTGTAGGTGTAGCTCACCCCGAAATCGCCGGTGAGCATGCCCCCGAGCCAGCCGAGATAGCGTACGGGCAGGCTGTCATTGAGCCCCATCTGATCG
>LUOO01000034.1 GCA_001626765.1 Maritimibacter sp. REDSEA-S28_B5 | reverse complement strand
GAACTCAACGCTCTTTACCGTGAGGCATTCAACGCATTCGCATCCGCACCGCGCGGATCGGAAGATCGCAGAAATGCTTTGGCTTCACTTGAAAACATTGAGGCTGAACTCGCGCTTCGTCCACCCTTCGGCTAACCGCCACGCGGCAGGCGATCCCTGGCCTGCCGTTTCCATTGCCGCCTTCAGAGGGGATATCTTTATCCAATGGGGCTTGCATCAGGGTAACCAAGCCGGATTGTCGTAAATCTCTTCGTAGCTTTCGGCCTCGATCGTCTGAATACCCAATGCCTTGAAAAAGGGACTCCGGTCCCTGTTCGCGCTTGATTTGTTCGTCACGTACCAAGCCTGCTGTTTCCATTCGCGGCGGATTTTGTGAAGCCTTGCTCGCTCCAAAAACAACCATCTGAGGAAGGTTTCGTCCTTTCCAAACCCGAAACCGAGAACAAGCAGCGGTGAGAAAATCAGTGGGTCGAGCCATGTGTTCGCGCCAGGCCAATTCGAGAGGCTTTCCTTGGCATTCATGCGAATGCCCTTTTTGCCGTAAACCCAGCTTCGCGCCCGCTGCACCGATCCCATGTAATGCGTAAGACCGAGGCGAATGCTGCGCGAATATTTTTTCATTCCATGCGCGTGCCAAATCGCAAAGCTGGTCCTTGGAGTGGCGATTTCCGATTCCGCAAAATATGAAGTCCAGGGATAGTAGTCAGTGAAACCTTTTCTGGCTTTTGGCGCGTGATATTTTGTGAATAGCCCCTAGATATGTAGACGTCTTCTTCCCTAATTTTGAGGCAAGGAGGCCATGATGGGCACGAGCAATTTCAGTGACGATTTCAAGCGGGACGCAGTGGCGCAGATTACTGAGCGGGGTTATCCCGTCTCGGAGGTTTCGAAGCGTCTGGGCGTGAGTGCACATTCGCTCTATGCTTGGAAGAAGAAGTTCGCAAAGCCTGCCGATCCGGGCGAAGTTGACCAGGCTGCGGAGATCCGCCGGCTGAAGCAGGAACTGGCTCGCGTCACCGAGGAGCGCGACATCTTAAAAAAGGCAACCGCGTACTTCGCCAAGGATGCAAAGTGAGGTACGCCTTCATCGCCGAGCATCGCTCCGTGTTTTCGGTGCGGGCGATGTGCCGCTGCCTGCGCATCCTGCGGTTTCCGGAAAAACGGGACAGCGTTTCCGTTAAGTCGCGGACAGCTGTTTCACTAATTCGCGGACACTTGTTCCGCAAAAGTCCGGACAGCAGGAGTGGTGTCGGTCCTCGGTTGCCAGGTTGCTGTTATGCGGGATTGTTTTCCGGGGTTTCGTTGTCCGTCAAGTGGGGCGGCGCTTTTTGCTTGCGCATGCTTTCTCCTTCCAGGCTGATCCGGTGAGCGTTGTGGATGATCCTGTCGAGGATGGCATCGGCGACGGTGGGGTCGCCGATCAGCTCGTGCCATTTGGCCACCGGCACCTGGGCGGTGATCAGTGTGGATTTCCGGCGATAGCGTTCTTCGACGATTTCGAAGAGATAGAAGCGCTGCTGGTCTGAGAGGGAATGGGTTCCCCAGTCGTCGAGGATCAGCAGGTTCACCCGGACGAGCTTGTCCATGAGACGCGGAAAGCGTCCATCGAGCCGGGCGAGTGCCAGGTCTTCGAGCAGCCTGGGCATGCGCACATAAAGGACAGATTGGTCGAGGCGTGCTGCCTGGCGACCGAAGGCGCAGGCGAGCCAACTCTTGCCGGTGCCGGTCTGACCGGTGAGGATCAGATTTTCATGAGCCTTGAGCCACTCGCCCTGTGCGAGCGCCATGGTGTTGCGCCGGTCGAGGCCCCTGCGGGTCGCGAAGTCGACATCTTCGATGCAGGCTTCCGGAAAGCGCAGCTTGGCGGCGGTCAGCCGGTTCTTGAGGCGCTTGTCAGCGCGCATGGCCGTCTCGCGGTCGAGCATCAGACCGAGCCATTCGTCCAGGCTGAGCTCTTTTGCCGTGTCCTGTTCGGTCAGGTCCCGGTAGGCGGTTGCCATACCGGTCAGGCCGAGAGCCTGCATCTGATCAAGGGTGGGATTGGTCAGCATTGATCGTCTTCCTTCCTTTTACTGGTAATAGGCGCTGCCGCGGATGTTCTTGTGTGCGGGCGCGGGCTTTGCCGGTTCGGCCATGGGGTCAGCCCCGTCGAGACCGGATTTGAGAATGGCGTTGACGGAGGAATAGGTGAGAGCGTTGATGGTGAGCGCCCGCGCGCAGGCGGCCTCCAGACGCTCTCGCCCGTAGCGCGGCGACAGCGATAAAATGCCCATGGCGGCTCGGTATCCCTGTTGAGGATGACGCCGCTCCCGCATCAGCCGTTCCACCAGGGTGGCTGTGTTGACGCCGATCCGTCCGGCCCGTTCGACCAGACTGGCCGGTGTCGTGTTGGCGTAATGCTGATGGGTCTTGGGCATATGAGCCGCGACAGTGACGTGGCCGGATCGCTGGGACCGGCGCATATGGCTGGCAACACGCCGGTGCTCGTGGAAAATCTCGACCACGCGGCGCGTGAGCCGCACGTCCACCGTCCGGCCAATGAAGGAGTGCGGAACGGAATAGAAGGTCTTGTCGACCTCGACATGGTAATCGGGATGAACCTTGGCGGTCTTCCACTCGGCATATTCGAAGGGCGTATCCGGCAGGGGTTTGAGGGCCGCCTTCTCCAACTCCTCGAACAGTTCGCGGCGGCTTTTGCCGATGTGACGCATCGGTCGGTTGTTCAGATCCTCCAGAAGCTCGGCGATCGCGGCATTGAGTTGGGCCAGCGAGAAGAAGGTCCGGTTCCGGAGCCGGGCGAGGATCCAGCGCTCCACGATCAGCACGGCGCCTTCGACCTTGGCCTTGTCCCGCGGTTTGCGGCTGCGTGCCGGCAGGATCGTGGTGTCGTAATGCGGTTGTCGCAGACCAGGCTGTCCGTTACGCCGCCGAAAAAGATCAACGCACGCATCTGGCCGTCGATCCAGTCCGGCAGTTTCTGGCTGAGGCTGGCAAGGGCGAAGGTGTAGGAAGAGGCTCCCAGAACCGCAACGAAGATCTGCGCGGCATGAACCGTTCCGGTGGCCGGATCGACGATCGGTACCGTTTGGCCCGCATAGTCGGTCTGCATCACCGCGCCCGCCTCGTAGCGGTTGCGGAAGGTCGCGCTCGTCTTCTTGCGGAACGCCGCGAACCGGTCGCAGAACCAGGTGAAGCCATAACCATCAGGATGGGCGGCACGGTACTCCTGCCACAGCAGCGTCAGCGTCACGCCCTTGCGCTTCAGTTCCCGGGCGACTTTGCCCCAGTCCGGCTCGCTCAGATCGAGCGGCGGCCGGCCGGCACGCCGGAACAAAAGCCGTTCCAGCGTCGCATCATCATCATGGCCTGGGGGAAGTGGCCAGCAGGAAAGCCCTGCCTCCCGGGCCCGGTACAGATAGGCGGAAACCGTTGTCTTGCTGATCTTCAGCCGCTTGGACACTTCCCGCACTGAAAGACCCTGGTCAAAGGTCAGGCGCAGGATCGATCGAATGTCTTTCACTGTCGTTCTTCTCGCTTGCTTCCGTCTTGGCATGGGCTCTCTCAATGCATTGAAAAGAACCCACATTGCCAAAACGGCGCAGCCGAGATCCGACCGATAAATTCCACTCCGGGAACTGTCCGGGAATTAGCGGAATCGCTGTCCCGGAATTACTGAAATCACTGTCCGGGATTTACCGGAAAGAGTGTCCGGGAATTTCCGGAACCCGCAAACCGGTTGCTG
>LUOO01000033.1 GCA_001626765.1 Maritimibacter sp. REDSEA-S28_B5 | reverse complement strand
GCCCACGACAGGCGCGTCATCGACCACTGGACTGCCCTCTTCACCCCCGCCGGCCTCGCCGAAAAGTTTTGCGATCCTTGACGCGGGCTGATTTGGGGGCCATCCGGAGGATATGCTTCCGCACTCATGTGTGTGTGTTGACGGTAGGTTTGCCCGACGCGAGCAGGCAAAGGGCGTGACCGGACGCGGGAGACGGATGGAGCGGCGGGATCGTTTTGGCCTCCGGCCAAAACAGACCGGAGCGCAATCCGGCGGAGCGGCCGGGGAGCGACGTGCTCGCGAGACGGGGAAACCGGGACGCCGGGTGCCACGCCGCGGTGAGGCCGCATGGCCGAATGCGCGACGGACCGAAGGGGCGTTCTCCCCTGCGACACGCGCAGCCGAGCGGGGGAGGCCGTAAGGCAGTGGGCGCTTCGGGCCAATTGATGCGATAAGGGTCTGAGAGTGTTACCCCCGGAAGAATGTGAACCCACCTGCAGAGGAGGCGGAAGTTGAAATATCTGATCCCGATCGTCGTGATCCTGCTGACATCACCAGCCATCGCGCAGGTGCAGATCCGGGACGCGGACACCATCGTGGTCTCCGGAACACCTGTGCGTCTGAATGGCGTCGATGCGCCCGAACTCGGGACACGGGCGGGCCAGGACGCCCGGCGCTGGATGGTGAACTACCTCGATGGCCGTTCGTTAGAATGCGAGCTCAACGGCGAGCGGACCCATGACCGATGGGTAGGTATTTGTTACGCCGATGGTGAGGATATCGGTGCCGCGCTGATCGCGGCCGGTCACGCGCTCGACTGTCGGAGATATTCCGGGGGTCGGTATACCCATCTTGAGGCACCGGCGGCGCGGTCGCGGATCAGGCGAGCAAGCTACTGCTAGCCATACGACTGAAAGGGTGTCGAATGTCGAGCGAAAGCGACTCGAACTCTCGCGTTTTCTGAGATCTGTCGGGAAGATGTGTCGCGCAACCTCGGCTCTACCGCCAAGCATTTCCAACCCAGACCGGACCTTGGGTGCGATCTACACGAAGGTAGGCAGAGCGGTCGTTGATGTTGTTCCGGACGATGTCCGCTCTGGTGATCTCGTGTCTGTCGGGTGCTTCAATCAAACGATTTGGAAAGTTCCCGTGTCTTTGAACGACTGCCAGTGCGAAAATGTAGGGTACTCGGTCGCGACGAAACTATCGCGATCAATTTCCTCGTAGCGAACAAACCTGATTTTTGATACTTCGGCTCCGTCAGGTGCATAGTCGGAGTTTGCAAGATAGCCATGCGCAAGCAGAGAGATGTTTTGCAGTTGGTCCCCATTGGGATAAGTGTGCTGCTCAATGTTTGGGTCTGACGACAAGCCGAATGGTGTTACCCGCTCCAAAGACGCATTTGCTTCTTCCATAGCTTCGCGAAAAACAACATCCATCAAGGACTCTCCAAGTTCCATCGAACCGCCCGGTAGCCCCCAGTGACCGCTGTCTGTCCGCTTGATGATCAAGAACCTGCCCATGTCATCTTCGATCAAGACACGCGCACCGACTGCCAAGAGCCGCCTGTTTCCAACCAAGGCGCGCAATTGCCCCAAATAGCTCTCGGAAAACTGCAATGAAAACTCCATCTTGAAACAAAGACAATATGAGAACACGAACAGGCCTCGCCTTGCCGACATTCGTGTAGGTGGCAGTGTTGGTCAAGAAGGGCTCAATCCGAACCTTCGCCGCACGCTGCATGAACGGCAGTTTCAATTTGCTACATGCGGCCTGGGTCAGAGACATGACAGGAAAATCGGTCTTGCCTGACATCCGACGCAAGGGCGCATCGCAGGGTGCTTCAACGCTGGCCTAGTCGGACATCATCCCTGCCGCCCGCATACTGAAGGCGTTCTTCTCCCGCCCGAAACCGACGATGATGTGATCGTGGACAACGATCTCCATCAACTTGCAGGCCTCCACGATCTTGCCGGTCAGATCGATGTCGGTCTGGCTCGGTTGGGGATCGCCGGAGGGGTGGTTGTGGCAGAGGATGAGAGCGGAGGCGTCGAGAACGAGGGCGGAGCGGAGCACCTCGCTGACATAGACCGGCACATGATCGATGCTGCCACGTGTCATGACCCTGTCGCGGATCAGCCTGTTCTTCCGGTCCAGAAGCAGCACCCGGAACACCTCGACCCGTTCATGAACGGCGTTGAGCGCCAGGTAGCCGGTCAGCATGGCCCAGGACTGCAGTGCAACGGTCGAGCGGGCATGCCTGCGCAGGATGGTGCGGGCGGCGTCGATGGTCGCGATTTCGGCTTCGGAGAAACCGGATGCGCCTCGTTCGGCGATCTCTTTTGGATCGTACGGTATCATGTCGTTTCCAATCGTTTGGGGGTGTCGCGGCGGGCGCTGCTCAGATCATGCCAGCGATGACGAGGCCGGATTTCATGGTGGGGCGGCCGCAGGCCTCACAGAAGCCGGCACGCTGATCCGGTTCGAGATCGGCAGTGTGATCGCAATCGGGCGCCATGCAGATCGCGGGCACGACACTATCGAGCGCGTGATCTTCCAGAAAATCCGCGACCTCGGCGTAACTTTCGGTTTCGGCGAGCGTGACCAATTTGGGATGGGTGAAATTGAACATGGGTATCGTCCTTCTGTCGGGTGAAACGAAAAGAGGGGAGCCGCGTCACTGCGGCTCCCCTCACGGGACCTGCCTCTTGGGGACAGGAGGCGCGGGCCGGTCGGAGACAGGACCGGCACCGCCCCGTCAGGCCTGTTTCATGGGAGGAGGATCAGGCCTGCACGGGCGAAAGCGCCCCGGTTGCCCGGGACGCCAGTTCTGTAGAAGTCGCTGCCTGTCAGCCGACGAGGGCGAGCCCGGCGTTGTCCGACCGGTCCTGGCCGGCGCTCTCCACGAAGGGAATGATCGAGAAGGTCTGGCCGCCGCGCTGCTCCTCGTTCTGAACGGCGTTGACGCGCAGGTCGCCATCGGGCGTGTTGATGAGGAGCGAAACATAGTCATTGCCAGTGCGGTTGCTCGTCGCCATCCAGGCCGAGCCCATGCGGATGGGGTGGCCACGCGGTGAGGAGACCTCGATCCGGTAGTCGGGATGGGTCTCCTCGGTCTTGAACTCGTTCTCGATGAGCATGAAGTCGAGATCGAACATCATGTTGGCGATGTAACCGGCGAAGGCGTTGTCGGCATCCATCGCGGTCAGCTCGCCCGAGATCGAGCCGGATTTCATCGCACCGTTCGAAACCAGCGGGATGATCTCGAATTCACCGGTCATCGCTTCGCGTGCTTCCTTGGTCTGCACGGCATTGACCCGGAAGGGCCCGAGGCCGACATCGATCTGCATCGAGATGTAATGGTTACCGGTGGTGTTGCCGGTCTCGTTCCAGGCCGTGCCGATGCGCACCTTGCGGCCCGACTTGTTCACCGCCGTCACATCATAGTCCGGGCTTCGCTCGGACATCTTCGTCCGAGTCTCGAGCTGGATGGCGATGTCAAACCGGGTCGAATGGATCATGCCGGAATAGGCGGTGGCTGCGGTTTCGGCATTCTTGGTCAGGGTTCCTGCGAACATGGGTCTTCTCCTTGGGTTTGCCGCTGCCCGGCACTTGGCCAGAGCACGCGGGATTGCTTTTCGACCCCTCATGGGATCGCAAAACCACAAAGCCCTCTTTCCTTTCTCTCCTGCCCGTCAGCCCGGCCCGGCGGTAGACGAGGTGTCCGACGTCGCCCCGCGCACCACCCTCCCCTGCGCTGTCGCGCCATCATGGCCCGGCTCCGATATGAAGAAGTCGGCCTCGGCTCCGTTCAGCCTACGGCCGCTCCGGTCGGTCAGACCGATGGTGCTGCCGTTCCGCACAAAGGGGATGAGGTATTGGCCGAGGCCATCCCGATGCACCCGGTAGCCCTCGTTCGCCCAGTGGACGGATTTGCCGGCATCCACGGCAGCCTTGATCTCCGCGATGTTCATCTGGATCTCCATTTCCAATGTTGGCGCTGGAAGCACAGAGGCCCGAACCGCGGATCGGGCCTCTGCACACCCGCATTCGATCTACCAGCCGAAAACCTCGAGATAGGCGACGGGTGGGACGTCTCGATCGAAGAGGACGTAGTCACAGCCTGCATCCATCGCCAACGCCATGACCGCCTTGAAGGCGTCGCAGTCGACGCCTTCCGGCATGTCGGCGAGGGTTTCAGGGACGGAGAACAGCCAGCCATATTCGTTCCGCATAGACGGCGACCTGGCGAAGAGCCCGTTCTCGATGGCCTGGACGGTTTGTTCAGGCAGATGTGCGGTGCTGCAATCGTAGAATCTGCGGACGTTGCGCATCATGATCCCCTCGCCTCCATCCAGTCTTTGAGGCCGAGGATCGTCTTGCCCTCAGCGACTTCGGCCAGCCATTCCGTGCGCGGATCGCCGACGGGTTCATGCGCCTGCCGATCGAGATGGCCGTTGGCCATCCAGGGTTCTGGCTGGATACGCCCGAGCCAGTCGGCGAGGCTCGGAATGCGGCCCTGGCAGTCTTCCCGGACATGCTGTTCGCCGATCCAGCGGACGGGGATCACGCGCCCCGCCGCGTTGGTGAGGGTGAGCCCGAAGACACGTTCGGCCTCGAAGATGCCTTGCGTGTGATGGCGCAGCGCACGGTGGGTGAAGATGGCGAGATGCTCCTTGGAGGCATCGAACCAGTCATGAACCACCTGATAGTCGGATGGCTTTCCGCCGAACTTCCGGGCCGAGCTTTCGGCATGATGCAGGGGATGGGCCATGTCAGAGCCCCTCGTCGCATGTGTGAGTGCATTCGACGTAACGGTCGGCATGATCGAGCGTGATACTGTCGGCGGTGACATCCCAGGTCAGCGTGCCATAGCCGCCCTCGTTGTTCTCGAAGCCGGGATGCTGGTGATAGGCGACGGACCAGGCGAAGTCGCCGAGCTTCGTGCGTAGTTCGTCAGGGAGCGCAATCCCTGCAGGCTGCACCGTCACGTCTTCGATATTACCGGAATCGCCGTAGCCTTCGTATTCCGCGGTCACCTCGGTGATGCCGAGGCTGCGCAACAGCGGGAGCAGCTCGCTCCGGGCGGCCTTGTTGGCGGCTTCGCGCTCGGCTTGCCATTTTGCCATCGTCTCGGCGAAGTTCATCTGGAGATCGGTCATGGGTCTGGTCCTTGTGTCTGGGATTGGGGGAAAGCGCCGAGGGGTCCGGAGGCCCGCCACGGCGGCAGAACGCGGACGGGCAAACCCCCTTCCGCGTTCCCCCGACCCAAGGTCCACTTTCACTTTCAGGCGGCGCGCTCAGCCGCCGTCGGAGACCGCTCCCCCACGATCCGGGCCAGCATCGCGGCGGCATCGACGCCGTCCCCGTGGGGCACGAAAACCCGAAGCTGGAAAGCGATGATCTCCGTGAAGCAGCCCATGGCCTTCAGCCCGTCGATCATGCCGCGGTCGGCCCCGTCGATCTCGCGCAGGGCCGCGGCGCCGTCCTCGCTGACGGTGCGGCCGATCATGCTCGCCTGCCCCTCGGGCGTGACCCGGTAAATGCGCTCGTTGCCCGACGGGATGTCCTTCCAGATCGGCAGCAGCAGCCCGGTCAGGAGATAGAGCTTCGTCGTGGTGGTTTTGGGGAGGCTGTCGGCCTCCGCGTCCCAGAGGCGGCGGAACTCGGGCTGCTCGATCTCCTCCCAAGCGGAGGCCTGGAACTTCCCTTCCTCGACATAGGTGGACCCGCTCGGCCGCGTGACCTTCCGCATAAGCGTGACGATCTCCTCGTCATACATCTGCATCGGGCGGGCGGAGATCAGCGCCGCGCGTCCGGAAGCGCGGTTGATCATGGTCAGCTTGTCGGGGTTCCGATCCAAAGCCTCCTCGGCCGAGAGGACATACACTGGGTCCGTCACTTCGAGCCCGACGATCCGCGTCACCGCCCCGGAGCGCGGACAGGTCCAGAGGTCTTCGGTCGAGACCTGCTCGATCCTTTCGCCACGGAGTGTCTCCACCCCGAGATCGAGCGTGCCTGCGGCGCGGGCGCGTTCGGTCTGATCGGCAATCCGGCTCATGAACTCGGCGAAGAGCGCGTTCTGCATGTGGATTGGCAGCGCCAGGACACGGTTGAGGAAGCGCTGGATCGGCGGCAGCTCTTCAAGCAGCACGCCGTCCTGGTCGATCAAACGAAGAGCTGTCCAGTCCGTGAACTGCTCGTAGCTCATCGCCCCGGCACGCCCGGCAGCGAGATCGGCATAGTAGCCCCGGAGCGCACCTCTGGCGATCGGGCTTTCGAGATTGTCCTCCTCGCGGAACATGCCCTGCGAGCCGGTCTCGCGCTGGCCCTTGGTGAGCGCCCCCAACTGATCGAGACGCCGCGCGATCGTGGAGGTGAAGCGCTTCTCGCCGTGCACATCCGAGGTGCAGACCCGGAAGAAGGGCGCCAACACTTGAGCCGAGCGATGCGTGCGGCCGAGCCCCTGGATCGCCGCATCTGCGCGCCAGCCAGGTTCGAGCAGATAGTGCCGCCGCCGCTTCTGGTTTTTCGCCGTCCTTGCGGCATGATAGGAGCGTCCCGTCCCACCCGCATCGGAGAAGGTCAGGATATGCTTTTCGCCGTCCATGAAGACGCGGGTTTCCGAGGAATTACTGCTGGCGCTACGCTTCTCGATGAAGAGGGCACCGTCGCTGGATTTCAGGGGCCGGATGGACCGCCCCGTCACAGCGGCTCGGCCACCATGTTTCCGTCGATCTCCACGAGCTTCTGGGCGTGGATCGGAAAGGCCTGTTCGAGATAACTGAGAACATAGTCGCGCGGCGTGAGCGCACCTTCCACAAGCTCGTCTTCCGGATCCATCGCCTCGAGTCGGCGCTTCAGCAGGCTCTCGCCCGTGGAAACCACCTGGATGACGCAGGCATAACCATCCGAAACATCCTCTTCGATGGCGCGGATGACGGTCGGGGCTTTCATGCCCATCAGCAGGTGGTTGAAGAAGCGTTGCTTGGTGCTTTCGAAACGCGACTTCGCCGAGGCCTTCGCGGCAGAGGCATTGGTCTGGCCGGAGGCATCGTTGACGCCGGTCGCGGTCAGCGCCGCCTCGAGATTATGATGGATCGTCCGGAAGGCCCCGGCATAGGCATCGTAGATCTCGATCTGGGCGGGTGTGAGAGCATGTTCGAGTACGTCGTATTCCACGCCGTCGAAGCTGAGTGCTCGCGCGGTGTAGAAGCCGAGCGTTTTGAGGTCGCGCGCCACGACTTCCATCGCGGCAACGCCTCCGGCCTCCATCGCCGAGACGAAACTCTCCCTGCTCGGGAAGGGGTATTCCGGCCCCTGTCCCCAAAGTCCGAGGCGGGAGGCGTAGGCCAGGTTCTGAACGCTGGTGGCCCCGGTTGCCGAGACATAGAAAACCCGCGCCCGGGGGGACGCGAGCTGCAGGCGCAGCCCGGCAAGGCCCTGCTGGGAGGGTTTGACCCCCCTGCCCGCGTCAGACCCGGCGGCATTCTGCATGGCATGGGCCTCGTCGAAGGCCAGCACGCCGTCGAACTCTCCACCCATCCAGTCGAGGACCTGGCTAAGACGCGTCGTCCCGCATTTGCCCGCCGAGCGCAGCGTCGCATAGGTCACGAAAAGGATGCCATCGCCCATTGCGATCGGCTGGTCGGGTTTCCACTTGGAGAGCGGCTGGATGTCGGCGGGCGAGCCGCCGAGATCGGTCCAGTCGCGGATCGCATCCTCAATCAACGTGGCGGATTTGGAGATCCAGACCGCTTTGCGCCGCCCCGCCAGCCAATTGACCAGGATGAGCCCGGCGCATTCCCGCCCCTTGCCGCAGCCGGTGCCATCGCCGAGGAAATACCCTAGGCGATAGGCGCGGGCCTCGGGGTCATCATCAGCCCGGGTCATCCGGGTCTGGTCCTCGTCGATGGTGAACCGACCCGGCAGGTCGCGCGCGTGGGCATCGTTCGCCATGAGGATGGTCTCGAGCTGTGCCTCTGAGAGATGACCCCCCTCGATCAGGCGGCCGGGCAGGCGCAGATCGGCGGCGGCTTCATTCGACGGAACCGGGGGCGCGACCGAGGCCATAGCGATACTTTCGACCAGCGGTGTGGGATGTTCCTGGGCACCCGCGATCTCGATCCGCTGCGGACGATAGCGGGCATAGATGTCAGAGACGGGCGTGTTTTCGCGGGGCGTGGCGAGACAGGTGAAGGTCAGCGGGATGGCGGCATGGGATTTGGGTTTGGCAGACGCCGCCTGGGCGATTGGGCGCTTACGTGCAATAGGGACACCGACCCGGCGCGAGTCAGTCCGAAACTGCGCACCGGTTTGGATCAAGGGAGCGGCAGTGCGGGTTGCGGCGATGTCATCGACAATTTCCCGCGCTTCATCCAGATCGCCGACCGTTGTGCGGACGCATTTAATCTCCTCCCGCACCTTGTCGAAGACCATGAGCTGGGTTTCCACAGTGGTGCCGAGCTTGGCGTAAACATGGCCGGGGATCGTGAGCGCAAGGCGCGGTTTTGCAATGGTTGATGCCCGCGCCCAATGGGCCGCGTCCCGTTCCGGCGAAAATCCCATGGGCATAATCGCCACGAGACGTCCGCCGGGCGCCAGCCGTTTGGCAGCGCCGATCAGGTGTTTCGCCGCGATGTGCTTGTCGCGCGACCGATCGACCGAGGAGGCGAAGGGTGGGTTCATCACGATGACGCCCGGAAAATCGGGCACCGACAGGAGATCGTCGATATGCTCGGCATCGAAACCTGTCGCATGGCTTCCGAACACCACCTCGAGCAGCGCGCGGCGGAAGGGATCGATCTCGTTGAGCGTCGGTTTGCCGCCGGCACGGACGGCAAAACCGGCCAGTGCGCCGGTCCCGGCTGACGGCTCAAGGACGGTTTCGCCGGGGCGAATGGCTGCTGCGCGTATTACCAGTGCCGCAAAGGGCAGCGGCGTCGAGAACTGTTGCAGGCGAATCTGTTGCTCGGAGCGCCGGGTCTCCGTCAGGAGCCGTGAGGCGAGCAATCTGGCCATCGCGAGCACGTCCGAACCGCTGTCCCGCATGATCGTCGTCACCGTGGCGGCCTGCATCAGGTCATAGGCCATGCGCCAGGACCACGCGCCGCCGGCATCGCTACCGCCGAACGTCTCACGCATGATCCGAGCGAGCGTCGAGCTTCTGAGGGGCTGGTCTTCGATCTCCCTGGCGATCTGTGACAAGGCCTCCAGGAGGTGGGCTTGTGATGGGATTTTGGGTCCGTTTTGTGGATTGTGATCGGGCATGTCGTCTGTCCTTTGGGTCAGGTATCGGGTCCGACAGGACAAAAAGCCGCCTCTGCGCTTTCAAATGCGCGGAGGCGGCTCGAAGCTGGACAGATGACGTCGCTGGTGGCGGTCAGGAATCCTTCCCGGCGAAGAACTCCGCCAGAACTGGACTCGCGTCACTCTTCGCCGAGCCGAGGAGCTCGGACCCGGCGAGCGAGGCTTTCGACAGACGCACGAAGCCGCCTGTCTCCTCGATGCGGTAGCAGCGACGCTTTTGCCCTCCGCGCCGGTAATGGGTGGCGGTCACGATCTGGCAGGTGCTGCCATCGGTCAGCGTTACCGGTGCGGCCAGTTTGATCTTGTCACCCTCGTCGTAGTCCGGGATTGCCGCCCAGTCGCGGCAGCGCTGACGCCAGGCATGGGCATAGCTGTCGGGATCCTTCAACTCGGAGAGCAACGCCAGAAGGCTGAGCGGCGCGCGCGACTCCACGGGCCCGGCGCTCTCCTCCATGTCCTTGTAGCCCCAGCAGCCCTCGTCATAGCGGGTCAGAAACACGGCTCCAAAGGTGATCGACCCGTCGGCATCGGTCACGTAGGTTCTGTCTTCAATCGGCACGCCAACGATGTTTGTGAGCCTCAAAGCTGCATACCAGGTCGAGCCGACCTTGCAGGCCTTGAGCAACAATGTCTTGCGGGTATCCGTCTCGAAGGTGCAGAGCCGGGTGATTTCAGCCTTTTCGTCCGAGTAAGTCTTCACACGACGATCTGTATAAAAGAGCCAACCCATTTCAGAGTCCTTTCTCTTAGAAAGAATTGTTTGTCGCCTATGTCCCGAGAGCGCGAAGCGCGGCAGGACATTGGCGACGCGATTGTGAGAAAGGGCGCTAAGCCACCCTCCGGTCATCGATCTCGTTCAGCGCGTCGAGTGGCACCCGGTAGGGCAGCATCTCGTCGAAATCCTCGCAATTGCCGCTGTTCTGCACGATCGCATGGGTGTCGGTGGCGTCCCTGAGGATCACCCGGAAGGTGCCGCCGAGACCCGAGGGCACGTCATAAGCCCCGCCAATCAGGTAGTCGGCTGCGCGGCGCAGGAAGACACGGATCGAGTGGCCGTCAGTGGCCAGCCGGATCGTGTCGTGTCCGCGGTCGATGAGCATCTGCACGTCGTCGAGAATGTCGGTGTAGAACTGGCCGGTCAGATCGCGGAAGGCCGCCTGTCGCTCGGCCATCCAGTCCGGATCGCGGAACGGGTTGATGCCTTCAGCGAAGGCATGGGCCGGATCGGCGCGTTCGGTGGTGACGATCCGTGTCGACGTGCCATCGATCCCGTTCGAGCGCAGATGGACGCCATTGCCGACGATCAGGATCAGGGCAGGTTTGCCAACCGGCCCGTTCCAGTTGGGAAGGAAGGTGGAACAGTCGCGCGCATGCGCGATCTGCGCCGCGACGCTCGCCGCGGTGAAGCTGAGAAGTGCCATGGGATTTACCTGTAAGATGGAGGGAAGGGTGTGACCCGCCCCGGTCGGAGCGGGTCGCCTGTAGGGTCAGGCCGCTCTGGCGACCTCGGTTTCGTCTTCGGGTGTCTCGGCCTCGCTGGCATCAACCGGTTCGACGCCTGCCGTCTGCATCATCGGCGGGCACCAGGCCGCGACCGCCGCCCGCTGTGCATCCGTCAGCGTGGCGAAGGGCTCCGCAAAGAGCTTGTCGCAGAAGGCAACGACCTCCTTCTTGGTCGAGGAGGCCAGTGTCACAGCCTCCTGCGCGAGCCCCAGCTCCTCGCCGAGGATCTTCAGGAGCCAGGCCTTCTTGAAGCGGTTGAAGAGTGCCGCGTTTGGCGTCCAATGCTCCCGGATGTCCGGCATAATCTCGACCTCGAAATCATGCATCAGGCTGTCGCGCTGCCGGTCCCGTGCGAAACAGGATTGCGTGGTCGCGGCCGTAGCGTAGGCCACGAGTTTCGCCTTCTCGCCCGCATCGAGCGCCCGGAAGAGCGCGAACTGGTCGGCGGGGGATTTCGCGTCATCGGCCCAGGAGAGGTCGAGTGCGTCATGGGCCTCGGCCACCTGTTCAAGCGAGGTGCCGTCGATCTCGTCCATTTTGGCGTGGGTACGATACTCCTGGCGCGCATCGACCTTGATCGCTTGGGTGACGCCCAAGCCGCTGGTCAGCACATCCGTGACCAATTTGAAGAGCGTGAGGTCGAGCGTCGCCTCTGGATGCATCGCCATGGCCGCGCCGAGCGCCATCGCGCGTTCGGTCTTCAGATCCTCGGTGAGCGAGGCGGGATAGGTGATCTCATCACTATCTGCCGTGCCTTTCTCGCCCGGCGCGGTGGAAGCAGCCTTGCCGGAGCTCTCCGCCTTGTCTTCAGGACGCACCAGGCCAACATGCAGACTGATCTTGCCATGCAACCAGGCGGCGATCACGCCGGAGCGCGCAAGATCCTCGGCGCTATAGGCCTCCTGCAGATCCCGTGCCTCGGCCTCCAGTTCGTCGACCCGATCGTAGAAATCGTTGTAGGCCTCGTCTTCGAGCTCCTCGTTCTCCATCTCATGTTCGAGTTTCTCAAGCTCGGCGGTGATCTCATCGACGCGTTTTTGGCCCTTCTCGTCGGGCTCGACAGGACCCGGATAGACCCGGCCGTAGTCTGCCATTGCGGCATAGTCGTACTGGATGACCGCGTCGGCCCAGGCAAAGCCGATCTCTGCCCGCGCCTCTTCGGCGGCCGCGGCGAGTTTCTCCAGCAGGATCGTCTCGACCAGCGCGGAGTCCTCGAGCACGGAATGCTCGTCCAGTAGATCGGCCGCGATGGCGCCGCCGCGCGCCTCGTAGTCTTTGCGCACGAAGGCCCCGATATCGTCGCTGACCTGCACGCCGCGGGACTTCAACGCGTTCCGAACGGTGTAGGCCTGGACATGGTTGTCCTCTTTGGTCAGCGCCTCGAAAACCTCGCGTTGCACCTCCTGGCTGGGATGATCCGCGAAGGCTTTCATCGTGTCGAGCGTGATCGATTTGGCGCGGGCCGCGGCACGGATGTCGGGATGGATGAGCCCGTAGCGCAGACGGCCTTTCACGGCGGCCACGGTCGTGCCAAAAGTCCTGGCGATGGTCTCAGGGGTCTGACCGTCGACCTCCATCATCCGGGCGAAGGCCTCGAACTCGTCGATTGCGTTCATCGGGGCCTGGGTGATGTTCTCGGCGAGCGACAGCGCGGTGGTCACATCGCAATCATCGGGAACAAGGCGGCAATCGATCTTCGTGCGGTTGGTGAAGCCCTTGGCGGTCTTGTCCGCGACGAGCTCGATGAGTGCAGCATGCCGCCGGCCACCGGCGAGCACCCCGAACTTGCCGTCGATCTTCTGGACGAGCAGCGGTTGCAGAAGGCCGAGGACGGCGATGCTGGCTTTCAGATTTGCGATGTTCTCCGAGGCGTAGGTCTCGGGGGAATTGGTCCGTACATTCGCGGGATGGGCGACGAGATCGCCGATGGCGACGGTGGTAGGTTTGAACGTGTGAGTCATGACATGTCCTTCTCGACGTGTTTGAAAGGGCCGCACGGGTCTTCGCGCGACCGATCCCCGGGATTGGGGAACTCGAGCGTTTTCGGACCAATCGTGAATGGTGTGTCGCCACCGCGCCCGAGGCAGCGTTTGCTCAGCAAACGCGTTCGGGTGCGAAGGCGATTCCAAATGTCCGAAAACGGCTCACAAGGACAAGAGGCCCACTTTCGCTTTCGGAGGGTCAGCGGGCCTGTCGGTGATGGAAGGTTGGGGTGCGGCCTACCCTACCAGTCGTGCGCCATCATGACGGTCAACACGCGCATGGTGGTTTCGGGATTGTCGGGAGCCTCGGCGCCGTAGCGGAAGTCAGAGCTGGCCTCGTAGAGATCGATTTTCCAGAACACGGTCTCGCCGCGGATCGTGGCCGCCCCGAAATCGTGCCAACCTGCGGGATCGTTCTCGGGCTCGAAGGTGTCGAAGGCACCGGTGGCCTGGACGGCTTCCGTCACGAAGCCATCGCCTGCTTCGATCAGGGACTGGGTTACGACGAGGCGGCCCTGGATCGGCTGGTCCGGGGCAATTCCGAGGCAGGCAAACCTGCGGAAGGCGTCGTTTTGGGCCGCGATGGCGGCGACGTCGGGCGGGGAGAGCTCGGCGGGTTCGGGAGTGTTCATGGGTCTGTCCTTTCGGGATGGGTTGAAACCACCAAACCCGAAGCCTTCTTTTCCTTTGCTCTGAGACATCACCTCACGCGGCCCGATCGGCATCCCCCGCCCTGCCCGCCTCCGACCGGGCAATCAGATAGTCGCAGGCCCGCTGCGCGTCCGCCGCATGCTTGAAAATCGCATTGGTGTCCGAGCGCAGGACCCGGAGCCAGTTGTAGAGGTAGGCCGCATTCATCTCGAGCGTATGCGCCGTGAATCCGAGCTGCTGGCCCAGGAAACAGGACGTCAGCTCGGCAACGATTTCTTCGCGTGCGTAGGCTGTGTTCCCGAACCGAGACAGACCGTAGTTGCGGTTCAGGCGGTGCGGCGCCTTGGTGGCATGGGCATTATGCCGACATCGGCATAAGGGTCATAATGCCGCGCTCCGGTTTATGCCGCGCTTGTTCAGGCGAAGTCTTGTTTCCTGCGGTTTTTGTCGTTTTCCGGCTGCATAAGACTGTAGTTCAGAACCGCCATGTGAGCGTGGCGAACTGCGCAATTGGGGCCGGCGATTTGCCATAGGTGCAACCTTCAACCAAAAGAAGGAAACACTCATGGAAAACGATACGCACCCAGATCAAACGACGAGGCGGAAACTGAAAGCTGGCAGCCATGCCGATCGCTTTGCCCTACAGATCGAGGCGGAGGGATACGGCCTCCGTTCCATCGCCAATTACAGAACCACAGCCGAGGCGCTTTGGGCGGCGATGCTGGAGGCAGACGTCTGTCCCACTGAGCTGACCGATGATCGTGTGGACCATCTGGCGACGTCGATCATCAGTGCGGCTTCTGCGAGAGACCAAAAGCACTGTCGGTACCGCATCAATCGGTTCAGGGATTATCTCATTGAAAATGCAGGCGCACCGCCGCGCTCAGAACCGCCGCTCGACATGTCACCGAGGGCCTGCCTGAAACGGGAATACGAAACCTATCTTCGCAGTCAGCGCGGCTTGTCTGAGGACACAATTTATCACTGCCTACGGTTCTTTGATCGGTTCCTGACTGCGAAGTTCGGCTCTGGCCTGGGTGACTTGAACACCATCAAGCCAGACGACATCACTGGGTTCATACTTTGGTTGCGCAAGGAACAAAACGCGCCGCGGGACAAGACAGGCCCATCGCATCTTCGCAACCTCTTCCAGTTCCTGTTCTGGAGCGGAAAGACTGAGCGCAACTTGAGCAATGCTGTGCCGAAAGCCAGGCAGCCCAAACCGACCGGCATCCCGAGGTATCTGGAGCCGGAACAGGTCAACCGGCTCATTGAGGTGGTGCGCGACCACCAGAAAACGGGTCGGCGCAACTATGCAATGCTGATGCTGATCGCCCGTCTCGGTCTTCGTGCGCCGGAAGTGACAGCGATCGAACTGGATGACATCGACTGGCGCGCTGGAGAAATCCTGATCCGCGGCAAGAGGCAGTTGCACGATCGGATGCCGATGTCGGCGGAGGTTGGTGAGGCGATTGTCGATTACATCAAGAATGAGCGCCGGGGCCCGGACCGCGCGCTGTTCGTGTCGGTGAAACCGCCCTTCAAGAGGTTCAAGGACGCGCAAATCCTGCGACGGATATTGCGAGACGCCTATGACGCGACCGGCATTAGCCCGCCACAAGCCTATATAGGCACCCACATTCTGCGGCACAGCCTGGCCACCGACATGCTGCGAAAGGGTGCTTCGCTTGCTGAGATCGGGGACGTGCTGCGTCACCGATCTGCAATGACCACAACCATCTATGCGCAATACGATGTGGCTGCCCTGCGCTCGATCTCGCGCCCCTGGCCAACTTCGGGAGACGCCCAATGAAGACGCTGTCCCAACGACTTGATGAATATCTGGCCCTTCGGCGTTCGATGGGGTTTGACCTCTCCTTTGAGGAACGGGTCCTGCGCAAGTTCACGACTTATGCCGGTGAAAACGGGTTCAATCGGATCTCGACGCCCTTGTTCCTCGATTGGAAGGCAAACTACGGCAGCGCGGACAACAACACTTGGTCTCA
This sequence comes from Maritimibacter sp. REDSEA-S28_B5, assembly GCA_001626765.1. Lineage (GTDB taxonomy): Bacteria > Pseudomonadota > Alphaproteobacteria > Rhodobacterales > Rhodobacteraceae > Maritimibacter. The sequence continues at coordinate 5,679 of LUOO01000033.1, read as the reverse complement.
TCGCCTTGGTATGGTGCGCCGGTTCGCCTTTTGGCTTGCGGAGCACGACAATCGGACCGAGGTCCCGTCCAGCCAGCTTGTCACAGGCCGATACCGAAGGCGTGTCCCCTACATCTATGCGCCCAGTCAGATCGCGGATCTTGTCGTTGAAGCCGGTCGACTGCCGTCACCTTATGGCCTCCGTGCCGCATTGTGGCAGACCCTGTTCGGCTTGATCGCGGTGACGGGGATGCGCGTGAACGAAGCTTTGTCTTTGGATCAGCATGACGTCGATCTGGAACGCGCTATCCTAACGCTCAGAAACACCAAGAATGGCAAGGATCGACAGCTTCCCGTCAACGAGGATACCGCTCATTGGTTTGTTCGATATGCCGAGCTGCGGGATCGTCTGGTTCCGCAGCAATCATCCCGGTTCTTCATCAAAGAGGATGGCGAACCGGCGGGAGATTGCGGGGCACGCTACAACTTCGCGCAGGTCAGCAGAAACATCGGCCTTCGGTCACCACAAGCCTTCAACCGCCACGGACATGGGCCACGCATCCATGATTTGCGGCACACATTTGCCGTTCACACCATCCTGGACTGGTTCCGGGATGGCCGGGACATCGAAACTGAAATGTACAAGCTCAGCACCTATCTCGGCCATTCCGAGCCCAAGCACACGTTCTGGTACATCGAGGCCGTGCCCGAGCTGATGCAGTTAGCCGCGGCGCGGGCCGAACGGCGGGGTTTGGAGGACGCATCATGATCGCAACCTATCCATTGCCCGTCTATGTGCAGCGGTTCTTCACCGAGCGGCTGTTGACCCAGATGCAGGCCAGTCCAAACACGATTGCCAGCTATCGCGACACCTTCCGGCTCTTGCTGAGATACGCCGAGGCGCAGACAAGGCTGCCGCCGACTGAGCTACATGTGGCTCACATTGACGCCGACATCATCGGTCGGTTCCTGACCTTCTGCGAGGAGGAACGAGGTAACAGCGCGCGAAGCCGGAACACTCGCCTCGCGGCCATTCGCTCGTTCTTCAAATACGTCGCGGGCTGTGAGCCCCAGCTCCTGCACCATTGCCAGAAGGTGCTGGCGATGCCGTCCAAGCGGCACGAAAAACGCGTCGTGGACTTCCTGACCCGTGACGAGATGGAGGCCTTGCTGAAGGCACCTGACCAGACGACCTGGTTTGGGCGGCGCGACCGCGTTCTGCTTCTCACAATGCTCCAAACCGGCTTGCGTGTATCGGAGGTGATCGGCCTTCGCGTTGGCGATGTCGAGCTTGGCACCGGAGCGCACCTCAGATGCGTGGGCAAGGGTCGAAAAGAACGCGCAACGCCGCTTCGGACAGACAGTCGGTTTGCATTGAAGGCATGGCTTGCGCAGTGCCGGACTGAGCCCAGCGATCCCCTGTTCGCAACCATCCGTGGCAGGCCGCTCAGCAGAGATGCGGTTGAGCGAATTGTTCGGAAACATGCGGCAACCGCCGCCTCGACCAGCTCGACGTTCAGACTGAAGCGCGTCACACCCCATGTCTTGCGCCACACCGCTGCAATGCAGCTTCTACAGAGCGGTGTGGACCGAACGATTATCGCCCTTTGGCTGGGCCATGAATCGATTGAGACGACACAGGTCTACATCCACGCCGATATCGAACTGAAAGAAAAGGCGATGGCTCTGACAAAGCCGGTTGACCAGACGGGTGGACGATATCGACCGGGTGACGAACTCCTGGCATTCCTCGAAGCGCTCTGAATTATGCCGATATGCTGCGCCGATCTAACCGCAACGCAACAGGTTGTAAGGGTCGGCGCGGCATAAACCGGAGCGCGGCATTATGAGAATACTCGTGCGCCCAAACGCCGTAGAAGTTTCGCGGGTCCTGAAACCGTGTGATGGCCGGCATGTAGACCTTGTCGACAGCAGGCATGTAATAAGCCTCGTCGCCCGCGAACACCGTGGTGATGTCGATGGTCTCGAAGAAGGCCTGCATATGCGCGATCGGCTCTGCGGCCGGATGATCCGGCACGGGCTCGGGGTCGGGATGGAAACTGTCCGGGAGCCCTTCGATCTGACAGGCATTGAAGACCCGGTAGGACTTCTGGAAACGGAAGACGCGGGTGTCGTCGGTCTCGCCATCGTCAGCCCCTTCATCCCCCTCCCCCTGTTTCCGGCTCTGCCCGTAATAGACCACCAGGGAGGATTTCTCGCCTTTGCGAATCCTGGCGTCCAGCGCGTTGGCCTGTGGCATCGTCATCCAGAAGGGCGAGCGGTAGCCCGCCATCGTCGTCCGCATGGTCAGCAGGAAGTTATTGACGCCTTGGTAGGGCTCACCGCACACGCGCAGGGGCCGGGAACTCCCACCTGCCGTCCAGGGCTTGCGCCACGGCAGGACTCCGCGTTCGATGATGCGGATGAGTTCGTTGGTGATCGACGCGGCAGCGTTGAACTTGGGTTTGGATTTGGCCATGGGTTGTCTCCGATGTCAGAAGGAGCGCACGGCAACCGTGCGCGGATCGGAGAACGGTCTTGGAAAGCAGTTTCCCGGCGGGGGAGCGGGATCCCTCCGGAACCCCGCCTGACCCTTTTCCAGCCTTCTCCGGATCCGTCAGGACCCAAGGCCAGCTTTCACTTTTTTGGTGCTTCAGGACAAAATCCAAAGGCGGCACCCGCAAACAAGGAAGATCAACGCTCGCGAACACCGCGGTGGCGAGTCGCGCGACGACCGCATCAGCTCAACCGAGCCGACGCATGCCGACTCAAGAAAGCTCTGCCGTTCTCATTGGCCGTGCCACTTTTGGACTGTATGTCACCATCTGCTGGATGGTCACTGAAACGCAGCGACGCGGACTTTTCAGCCGTTCGCGCCGTTCGCCATGACTGCGCTAATGTCGGCTCATAACTTTGCAGCCAATCAAACGAGAGTACTATTTCAGAAGAGTAAATGCCCTCTCGATTACCGATGGGGCTGGACCCAGGCAAAACCGGCTTTGCCGCGCAGATCGCAGGTTAATTTCGTCGACGAGCCTTCCCGAGATATGACATATCTCATCTTCTGGCTCGGAACGAATTTCCAAACACAATCGCTTCGCTATCGGGAAGATAATTCCCAAATCAAATGGGTCGACGTCTTCGGTGGATTTCAACACAACAGGCACACTTCCGATCAGAAACTGACCTTCCGGGCTAGCGGGCGTTAGCCATGAAAAGCTGCATCTGGCAAGGTCGTCGATGGCTTGATGATTTTGTTGTGCGATCGCCCGTACTGTCGCATTCTTGACAACTCTAGTTTGAAAGGCTGGATCAGTAATCCTGCTTCGGAAATCGGCGCGTCGAGGCGAGTCTGACAGCTCAGTGCCCAATATGTCTCGCAGAGCGCCCTCCGGATCTTGATGTACCGACGATCTCTGATGGACTTCTGGTACACGGGTGTAAGCGTTGTAAACATACTGCGCGAAAGCTCTGCGAGTACTTTCATCCATTTCAGGCAAATTGCCATCAGCTGTGATGTTTAAGATTTCATCGCACATTGTAGCCCATTGTCCGTCCAGTGGTGCAAAGAAATCTTTTTCTAGTCGGCTGTCGTAACGGTTGTCTTTACCTGCCATCGGTTCTGTGACGAGGGTGGAGTAAAGCTCACTTTGCTGCATCGCACTGTAGGTCGATATTGGGATGACTTTGTTTTGTTCCTTAATCCCAAGGAAAAGGTTCCCTTCTTCGTCTTGGAAGCGTCGTTGTTGGTTCTGCGGGACGAAATGGTGTGCTTTGGGGCGGTTCAAGATTTTTGCCTTCTACCAAATACTTCTCTTTGATGCTCGCACGCGGCTGTTATTCGCAGCAAGTGGAAGCGCGTAATTTTCTGGAAGCTAATTTTGCCCTCGTTTGTAAGAGTCGCGTGTCCTGATAGCAGTCATTCGTACACCGTCCAGCAACGGTCAAAATGGGCTCAAAACCGACCCTCGCTGCGTCCTGCTTGAGCGACTGCGTTCGTCACGACGGCTGGAACGCAAGCTATAGCCGGTCGCACTTTCCAGCGGCCGCATGTTCTGTCATTGTTCTCAATCGAAACCCTGTTCCGATTCCCGAGCGTACCGCAGATGTGCAATCTCTATTCCCAGACCAAGAGCCAGGACGCGATGCGCCACCTGTTCGACGACATGGTCGAGGGGGATGAGGAACTTGTAGACAGCACCGGGAACCTGCCGCCTCAACCTGGCATCTGGCCCGATTATCCGGCACCGATCATCCGACATGGCGAAAGCGCAGCATGGCAGCTGGCAATGGCCCGTTGGGGCATGCCGACCCCTGCGAAGTTTCTCGAAGGCAAGCGCACCGACAAGGGTGTCACCAATATCCGCAATGTCGGCTCTCCCCATTGGCGGCGCTGGCTCGGTGTCGAACATCGTTGCCTCGTGCCCTTCACCAGCTTTTCAGAGATCGACGGACGCCGGGGTGCGCCGCGCAATTCGCCGGTCTGGTTCGCTTTGGACGAGGATCGGCCGCTCGCCTTCTTCGCCGGACTGCGAACGACATGGACCTCGGTGCGCAAACTGAAGGAAGGCGAGGTGACGGCGGAGATCTTCGGTTTCCTGACCTGCCCGTCCAATGCCGAGGTGGCGCCGATCCACCCCAAAGCCATGCCCGTCATCCTCACGCAGCCCGAGGAATGGCGGCACTGGCTGACCGCGCCCGCCGAGGAGGCCCTGAAGCTCCAGCGTCCCCTCGCGGACGGGATGCTGAAGATCGTTGCCGAGGGGGTGCGCGAGGATGCGGTTTGATCCGGCTCCGAGCGAACTCTTTGCCCTGGCCAGGCATCGGGTCCATGAGGCCGAAGGCCCGGGCCGGCGCAGCTTCGCATTGCTGCAGGCCGCCAGACATACCGAGGCCCTGATCTGGATCATTCCCGGCCATGCCCCGCACCAGCCGATGCTCCGGGGTCTGCCCGTAGGCGTCGGGGAGCGGCTGTATCTCATCCGTCCTTTGAGCGAGACCGACCTGCTCTGGGCCACCGAGGAAGCGCTGCGCTCTGAAGGCGTCGGACTGGTGATCGCGGAGCCGGAGAAGCCCCTCTCCCTGATCGCCGGGCGACGCCTGCAGCTGGCCGCGGAAGCCGGTCGAACCACCGGACTCATGCTGATCCGCGAAGGCCAGGGCAGCAATGCCGCAGAGACGCGGTGGCATTGCGCACCGAATGCGTCGGAACGACGGGACTCGACTCTGCATCAATGGGCCCTTAATAAGAACAAAAAGGGAACATCTGGAACCTGGACTGTGCATTGGAATGGCAAGACGGCTGCTGTCCATCCGGTTTCCGCGGCTGGCAAGCGACACAAGCCTGCGGAGACGTCCCGTTGAGGGACCGTTCGCACTGATCCACAGGTCAGGGAATGCCGATCATGTGCATTGCCTGAACCCGGCCGCCGAGACACGCGGATTGCATCCCGGCATGGCGGCGGCCGATGCCCGCGCCATCTGCCCCGAGCTGATCACCCGGCGCGCCGATCTCGCACAGGAAGCAGGGGCACTGGCAGGCCTCAGACGGTGGGCAGGTCGCTATTCGCCAATGGTGGCGCGCGACGGCCCGGACGGGCTTATCGCCGATATCTCCGGTGTGCCGCATCTCTTCGGTGGCGAGGCCGAAATGCGGGGCGACCTTCATGCGCGGCTGGAACGGGTCGGCCTGACTCTCTC
>LUOO01000032.1 GCA_001626765.1 Maritimibacter sp. REDSEA-S28_B5 | reverse complement strand
GGCGGGCGTGCGCACCACCGCCATGCGCACCGCACGCTCGGTCGCCTTCTGCGCCATGACATAGGAAAACCCGAGCCGCCCGTAGTCGATGAGGGCGAAGACGAGGAAAAGAAAGATCGGGGCGACGATGGCGAACTCGACCAGGGTCGAACCGGCTTCGTCGCGGCGAAAGCGTGTGAGGGGGCGGATCATGAGCCGAAGATCCTTCCGCTGTCGCTGACCTGGGTCGCCACGGTGGGCAGCGTCACGCCCGCAAGCGTGAAGAGAGACGAGAAGGGAAAGGTGACCTGGAGATCGGCGGTGACCGTCGCGACGGGGGTTCGCGCCTGCCTCAGGTCCGCCGTGGTGCAGACGAGCGCGGGCGTCACGGCGGTGACCGACATGCTGTCGGGGAACAGCGTCGATCCATCGGCGCTGTTGGCCACGATGTCGAAAACCGTCTCCTGCCAGCCTGACAGGTCGCCGCCCGTCTCGCAGAGGTCGGCATCCGCCGCGCGGGCGACAAAGCGGGTGGCGTCGCGCACGCCCGCGATGGTCGCCTGATAGGCCCAGAACATCCGCGCGCTTTCGATGGTGGTGGCGAAGAGGATCAGAAGCATCGGAAGGACGAGCGCGAACTCGACCAGCACGGCGCCCCCTTCGTCCCGGGCGTATGACGGCAGGCGGCGCATCAGTCGTAAAGCCTCACCACGTTGCGCACCGAGGCGCCGGTGACGTTGTCCTCGGGGTTCTCGCCCAAGCGACCGATGACCTCGACCCGCACCTCGTCGGTGCCATCGAAACCGACCGGGCTCATCAGGAAAATCTCGGCGTAGTCCATGACGGGCAGGTTCCTGTCTCCCGCCTGGATCGAGCCCGAACAATCCACGATGGCCACGGACAGCACCCGGCGCGAGAGGTCGGGCGAGGCGACGCTGCTACAGGTGGGGGCGAGCAGGTTGGTGAGCGAGGACAGCAGCGGGTTCACGAGACCACCGAGCAAGCCGCCCGGGCCGCTACTGTTGCGAGCGGCCACCAACGCCTCGACTTCGGCAACGTAGAAATCGAACCGGGTTTCGGCGGTGGGATGCGGGTCGGTCCCGCCGTAGTTGGCATTTACATAGGCGATCCGGCCCGCGTCCCAGTTGCCGTCACCCAGGAGGCCGCAGGTTGCGGAGCGCTGACAATCGTCGAGCGGCAGGCCGACGCGCGCGCTGGTCTGCACGTTCGTGTCGGTCATGCACTGACCGCTGCGGGGCCTCAGGCCGGACAGGACGTTCGAGGCGGGCCGGTAAAGGGGGTTGTTGCGCAGGGAGGAAGAGACACCCTGGAACACGTCGAAGGGCACGTTCAGGGCCGCGTCGAGCGCGATGGAAAAGCTGTCGTCGACATCGACGCCATCGTCGGCAAAGCAGGTCGCGCGGTCGCCTTCCGCCGCGACCATGCAGAGGTCGAGGCCAATGCCTGACAGGCCCTGGCACAGGCCTTCGGCGCCGACGATCTCGGCCACCGGGTCGAGCATGGCAAGCGCGCCTGCGGTCAGCCGACCGGTGTCTGCGCCCACGTGGAGCCGGAGCGTCGAACCCTCGGCGGTGCTTAGATCAAAGGACAGCGAAGGCGCGCAGATCATCAGGGGCGTGACGTTACAGGCAAAGCGGGTGAAGCCCGCAACGGAATAGGCCGCGACGGTGGTGTCCTGCAGATCATCGCCGTTCAGGGTGTCGAGAACCCGGCGAAAGACCGAGCCGACCGTGCGCGGGGTCACCCGGACCGCGACAAAGGCGGCGGCGCTGTCGGTGGTCGTGGGTGTCGGGTTCGTGCCGGGACGGGTGGCATAGAAGGCAAGCGTGTAGTCGTCGGGGCCGAGCGCGATGGTGCCCTCGCCATAGGTCTGGCTGTCCGCGATCAGGGTCGCGGCGGCCAGACGGGCGCGGTTGATCGCGCCTTCGGTTCCGTCAAGCTCGCCCGCCGCGGCGAGCGCCACGTTGTCCGAGAAACTCTGCAATTCCGACTGGGTCGCGGCGGATTGGCCGAAGTCGTAGCTCATGGCCACCAGCCCCGCGAAAGCGGCCAGCATCAGGGCGAAGAGAACGAGGATCGCCCCGTCTTCGTCCTGGCGAAACGACAGGCTCTTGCGGGGTGTCGTCATTGCTCGACCACGATCTCGGTTTCGTCGAGCCCCCGGCGCACGCGCACGGTGTTCGGGGTCGCTTCCACGGGAAGGGGTGCGGCGACGGGTTCCACGTCGCCCCAGACATCGCGCATGGTGATGTTTCCGGACGCCACGTCGAGGTCGTCATTGCGCAGGATGAGGCTGAGTTGCCCGGCCTCCTGTGCGAGGACGAGCCGCTGGCTGTCGCGGGGCGAGACCTCGACCGTCATGGTCCGTGCCATGGTCGCGCCGCGGGTTTCGGTGTTCTGATCAACGGCGAGGATGCGAACCCGCGTCAGGATGACCCCGGTGCGTAGGCTGTCGCCTCGCCCTTCGGTCAGCACGACGTCGACATGGTCGCCGGGGCTGATGAAGCCGCCGACGGCGGTGTCGGTGTTGACCCGGATCGCGACGGCGCGGGTGCCGGGGGTCAGGGTCGATCCGATGGTCACGATTGCCCCGAATTCGGAAACATTCGACGCGAGGACGAGATCGCCCGCGCGGATCGACTGGGTGGCCTTACGGGGGGCTGTGCCGTCGATCCCCAGAAGCCGGGTGGCGTCGTCAAAGGCGCCTGTCGGGGCGAGATCTGCGGGCCAGGTCTGGGGGACGAGGTCTTCGCGCCGGATCGGTTCACCAAAGGCGATATCGCGATCTGCCGCGATCAATATGACATGGGAGGCGGACGTGGGGGCTGCCGACGCGGTGGCGTGGGGGGTGCCCAGCACCTCGCGCGCGAGATACAGACATCCGCCAGCGAGCCCGATGCCGCAGACGGCGAGAAGGATGGGGGCCAGACGCATGGTGCGCTGATGTCCTTTTGACGGGCCTGACCGATCGACAGGGGTCAGGACTTGTGGGGCCTCCCTGCGCCGAATGCGGGTTCGGCACAGGGGGCAAAGGTCTGGTGAGGTTCGTCTTACGGCGTTGCCGGTGCCGTTGCCGGGAGCGCGTTCGCAGCCGCATCGACAGAGGCACTGGTGTTGCTGCTGAGGGTGCCGAAAGCGGTCGCGCCGACGCCGATGGCGATGGTGAGGGCGATGCCGTATTCGACGAGTGTGGCGCCGGATTCGCTGCGGCTGAAGTTGGCCACGGCTTTCTTGAGGGTGTTCATCATAGGTTTGCTCCTGCTAGGGGCGGACCAATCGCGGGCCGCCTTGAGGAGGAAGATGTTGAAACCCGCTGTGAAAAACATCATCGCATCGGATGAGATTTGCAGCTTGTGATTGTGTGCAATATGCGAAGATCCGGGTTTGACCAAGCCGGTGCCAAAGTTGCGCCGTGCTGCCGCCACACTCCTGCCACATTCCGGGGGTGACGTGGCGATCACTTCGCACTGTTTCGGGTTGTGCCACAATCTCGGTTTGTAATGGTCTGTGCGGTACACATGAAAAGCCTTGATAATACCTTAATCAGTAAGCCCGGATCTGCGACATTGATGCCGCTCTTGACGCTGCCGCACGTCCATGAGGCGCGTCAGACATGACCCTTGCCGCGAAACAGCGACGGGCGGTGGCCGAATCCGTCCGCGCCGACATCGGCGCTTTTGTCCGTGTGGGCCATGTCGCGACGCTCGCACTGGCCGGTCAGACCGACTTTCGCAGCCTTGCGCAGTCCATCGCGGTAGCCGTGCGCGCCGACCGTCTGGCCATCGTGCGCTATGACCCGGCCCCCGACCGTCACGACATCGTCTTCGATTTCGGCGGCGTCGATCACGTCAAGCTGGCGGCGCTCATTTCGACCGCGGCATCGGGCGAAGTCGGCAGTCTCAAAACCTACTCCGGGCAGTATTCGCAGAAGGTGACCGTGCTGCTCGGGCGGTCCGAGGGGCACGCGGATGTCCTGTTCCTTGCCGGTGCCGATCCTTCGGTGACCGAGCTGCTCGGCCATGAACTCGCGTTTCTCTGGGCGCGGCGGCGCAAGGGGCTGGTTACGGAAATGCTGGGGAAGGACGACGCGCCCCGGACCACCCAAGGAAAGGCGGTCCTGTCCGCCGAGAATCCCTTCGCGCTCACGCGGGCCGAGGTGCGGGTGTGCCAATCGCTGGCGGACGGGTTACGCCCCGCCGAGATCACCCAGCGCCTTCAGGTCAGTCTGCCCACCGTGCGCAGTCATTTGCGGTCGATCTATGCCAAGACCGGGCTCGACGGCATGGTGGCGGTGGTTCACCGCCTGCATGAGGACGCGCGCGCCGCCTGACTTTGGCTCAGGTCCAAAGCTCGGGCTGCTGGGTATAGGCGATGTAGAGCGGGTGCTTGGGGTGCCCGTCCTTGGACAGCCCGAGATGATATAACGGCTTGCCGGTGGCGCGCAGCAGCGCCTCGACCTGTTGTCCACGCGCCAGATGCGCCCCATGGGTGCCCCAGGCGCAGATGATCTGGTCCGCCCAATCGGTGCTTTCGACGATGGCCGCGTCGTTCTCGGGGCCAACGGGATCAGAGGCCGCGCGCATCCTGCGGGGGTCGGTGTCGCGCCAGGCAAAGATGTTGAGCACACGGAATGCCCCGAAACCGAGCGCACGGGCACGCCGTTCGCAGCGTTCGACGGTGGGGTCGTTCTGCACCTCGGTCGCGGTCGACGGGTTCAGCATGACGAAGAGCGCCCGCTTGCCCGCCGGGTTCCAGGTGCGTGTCAGCATGTAGCGGTAGCGTTCGCAGTCGGAATAGGTCGCGACCGAGGGTGCGTCGTGCTTGATATGCTCGCGGATGATCATGCGGGGGTTTTCGCCCGCCTGCGCCCGGCTCGCAAGCCGCACTTGCGGAATTTTACCGATGGGTCAAAGTGGCGCCATGCTGATATCCGAAATCATCCGCAAGAAACGCGACGGCGATACGCTGACCGAGTCCGAGATCGCCGCCATGGTCGCGGGCATCACCGAAGACACGGCGAGCGAGGGGCAGGTCGCGGCATTTGCCATGGCCACGTTTTTTCAGGGCATGACCCGCGAGGAAGCGGCGGCGCTGACGCTGGCCATGCGTGATTCCGGCGAGGTGTTTCGCTGGGACCTCGACGGGCCCGTGGTGGACAAGCATTCGACCGGCGGCGTGGGCGACAACGTGAGCCTGATGCTCGCCCCCATCGTTGCGGCCTGCGGGGCCTATGTGCCGATGATCTCGGGCCGGGGGCTGGGGCACACCGGTGGCACGCTCGACAAGATGGAGAGCATTCCGGGTTACAACGCGGTGCCGGACAACGACCTGTTTCGCAAGGTGGTCGGCACGGTCGGCTGCGCGATCATCGGCCAGACGACCGCGCTCGCGCCCGCAGACAAGCGGTTCTACGGCATCCGCGACGTGACCGCGACGGTGGAAAGCGTGCCGCTGATCACCGCGTCGATCCTGTCCAAGAAACTCGCCGCGGGGCTCGATGCGCTGGTGATGGACGTGAAGACCGGGAACGGGGCCTTCATGCCGACCTTTGAACGGTCGGTGGAACTCGCGGAAAGCATCGTGAGCGTGAGCCGCACGGCAGGGATGCCCTGCAACGCGCTGGTCACCGGCATGGACCAGCCGCTCGCGCGCGACGCGGGCAACGCCGTCGAGGTGAAGAACGCGGTCGAATTCCTGATCGAGGTGCATCGCGATGTGCGGCTCGAATGGGTGGTGCTGGCGCTGGCCGGAGAAATGCTGCTTCTCTCGGGACTGGTCGATGACCGCGACACCGGTTTCTCGGTCGCGCGGGCGGCGCTCGAGGACGGCCGCGCCGCCGAGGTCTTTGGCCGGATGGTCGCGGGGCTGGGCGGTCCTCGGGATTTCGTCGAGCGTTATGACGACCATCTGCCGAAAGCGCCGCTTGTGCGGGATGTGGAGGCGCCGGTCGAGGGTCATGTGGAAAGCATCGACACGCGGGGAATCGGGCTCGCGGTCGTCGAGTTGGGCGGCGGGCGGCGCAAGGCCACGGATCCGGTCGATCCGGCGGTCGGGATTACCGGGCTGATCGACCTCGGGCAGGCGGTTGCAGTCGGCACGCCGCTCTGCACGATCCATGCCCGTGACGAGGCGGGACTGGATGCGGCGGAAGAGGCGGTGCGCCGGGCCTATCGTATCGGAGAGGCCCCCGCGCAGTCCGACCCCGTGCTCAAGGTCATCGACTAGGGAAGTCGTGCGCTTGCGCGCGCAGGTTTTGCCCGGTCCCGCCTGCGGCGGGATCCGGGCGGTGGGCGCGTTTGGCGCGAAGCGTTGTGCCGGATCCGTGGCGGTCGGTAGATTGCGTGTTTGGAGAAAGATGAAAGGGATTGAGCGGCGGGCCGGTATCCCCATATTAGGCCTATGGCAGTCGCATTACTCATCATCGTCGGGGCGGCCGCGGGGTTCACTGCCACGCGTATCATGCGGGTCGACACCAATATGGTCGTCACCGTGGCAGTGGGCGTCCTGGGCGCCCTCATCGGCGGGCTGATGCTGCGCGCGCTGGTGACGGTGTCCGGAGTCGCCTTTGGCTTTGTCGGGGCCGTGCTGGGCGCGGTCTTCCTGATCTGGTTCTGGCAGACCTTCGTTCGGAAGTAGCTTTTCACAACTGAGGCCAGACGGCTATTTGAACGGCTTCATCCCTTCGCGCGCCAATTCGTCGGCGCGTTCGTTTTCGGCATGGCCCGCGTGGCCCTTGATCCATTTCCACGACACCTGATGGCGTTTCGTCGCCTCTTCCAGCCGTTGCCAAAGCTCGACGTTCTTCACCGGCTTGTTGCCCGATGCACGCCAGCCGTTCCTTTTCCAGCCGTGGATCCAGCCGGTGATGCCGTTCTTCACATAGGCGCTGTCGGTCACGATAGTGATCGTCGCGGGGCGTTCGAGAGTTTCGAGCGCCATGATCGCAGCCATGAGCTCCATCCGGTTGTTGGTCGTCGCTGCCTCGCCGCCCGAAAGGGTGCGTTCCTTGACCACGGTCGCGCCGTCCTTGGCCTGCATCAGCACGCCCCAGCCACCGGGGCCTGGGTTTCCGGAGCAGGCGCCGTCGGTGTGGGCCACAAGGTCAACCATGGTGCGCCTCTTTGGTCGCTTGAAGCCAGATCCACGGGCTTTGTTCGCCTGAGAGGCCCTTGCCCATCCCCTTGAACCGGGCGCGGGGGGTGAAGCCGGACATGGTCAGATGTCGCACAAGGTCGTCCTCGTCGTAGTAAGTGTAGTAGCGCCCGAGGGCGTCGCGGCCTTCCCCTTCGCCCAGTTTCATGCCGATGTGCAAGAGGGCAGCGGGTTTCAATGCGCGGGCAAGTGCCGTGAGGTGGCCGGGGAGAGCGGCACGGGGGGCGTGGAGGAGCGAGAAGTTGGCCCAGATGCCATCGTAAATGTCGGTCCCGTCGATCTGGTCGAATGTGGCCTGCCGCGCAGGCACGCCTATCTCTCGCGCCGCCATTACCATGGCGGTGCTCGCGTCCACCGCATCGACGGCAAGGCCCGCGTCCATCATCGCCCGCGCGTCGAGGCCGGGGCCGCAGCCGAGGTCGAGCACATGGCCGGGACGGGGCAGCGCAGTGAGAAAACCTTCCAGCCCGGGCGTTTGCCAAGCGCTGACCATCCGGGCGTAATCGGTCGTGCGGGCGTCGTAGACGGCGAGGGTTCGGGGATCGGCACTCACGACACGAAGCTGGGCGCCGAGACCAGATGGCCGATGACGAGGCAAGGGACCACGACGCCCGTGAGGATGAGGCGCAGGCGCATCCACCATGGGGGCGCGAGGCCCGCGCGATGGCAGGCATAGTCGATCGGCAGGAGCACGACGAAACCGACGGCGGCTGACAGGAGCGCGGTCTCTTCAAGGATGAAAAAGAACGCCCAGAGCGCGGGGATGACGGACAGAACGTAGAGCGTTGTGGCCTGTTTGCCGGTGGCCTTGGTCGCAAAGCCCCAGATGACGCCGGACATGAAAGGCAGGATGACCATGGCGTAGTCTGCTAGGACGGCCCAGCCCTGGAAATAGTCCGTCACGCCGTCGATCGGCGAGATGGCGGTCAGGACGCCCCAGAGAAACGGCAGAAGGCCCGCGAGGCCCAGAAGCAGCGGTATGCGGGGAATACCGTTCACGCGGCCCTCGCGCGGATGCGGATCACATCGTGTTCGCCGAGAGCGCCGTGTTTGGTCGCGGTCTCGGACGAGAGGATTTCGAACGCCGACAGGAGGCCGGTCAGTTCGGGTTGGGTGACATAGGTATAGGCGCGGTCGAGGTTGTCGCGCAGCTCCCCCTCGCCAAGGATCATCGACAGATGCAGGATTCCATCGGGGCGCAGCGCCGCATGCAGTTTCGCGATCAGCGGGGCCAGCCGGTCGCGGGGCGCGTGGACGAGGGCGAAGTTCGCCCAGACGCCGTCATAGAGGTCCTGTCCCGCGAGATCCTCGAAATCGGCCAGGACGAACTGCGCTTCAGGTGCCAGGGACCGCGCGATGGCGAGCAAACCTTCGGAGGCATCCTGCGCGGTGACGGAAAATCCGGCGCGTATCATCTGCGCCGTCGCGATCCCATGGCCGCAGCCAAAGTCGAGCACCGCCCCGCCAGGGGGCAGCAGTTCCATGAAGGCCGCGAGCGCGGGCTCGGGCGGGCCATCCGCGGACATCTTCTGCGCTTTCGCGGCCACGTCGTCGTAGAAGCGGATCGTCTGCGGGTCGGCCATGCTCAGCTCCGTTCCACGGCGAGTTTCACACCTAATGCGGCGAAAGAGGCGGCGAAGGCGCGGCGCATCCCGTCCATCGCGCGGGCCGAGGACAGGACGCGGGTCCGCATGGCTCCCGCGAGAAACGTATAGATCAGGAACACCGCGAAGGTCATCGCGACAAAGCCGCCGCCCAGCTGGATCAGCAGGGCCGTGGGGTCGGGGCTATCGGCGGGCACGAATTGCGGAAGGAAGGCCACGAAAAAGAGCGGGACCTTGGGATTGAGCAGGTTGAGCGCGATGCCCCGCCAGACGAGGCGCAGGGGAGCCTCTGACGGCGTGCCCTCGACCCGTAGCGCGTCACGGTCGCGAAGCGTGCCCCAGGCCATCCACAGGAGATAGGCGACGCCGGCCCATTTCACCGTCTGGAAAAGCAGGGACGAGGTATGGAGCACCGCCGCCAGCCCCGCCAGCGCCAGCACCAGATGCACGACCGTGGCAAGCGTGCAGCCGACCACCGCCCAGAGCCCGGCGCGTAGCCCGCCGCCCAGCGTCGCGGACAGGGTATAGATTACGCCGATCCCCGGCATGAGGCAGACGACGAGGGTGGTCAGCAGGTATTCGGGGGACATGTCAGTGCCTTCTGGTGCGGTGCCTAGCGGTGCAGACACAGCCTAGCGAGGTCCGCGCAAAGGTCCAGCGTCACGCCGGTTCGCGCAGCACGCGCGGGACCTTGAACTCGACGTTCTCGACAGCGGTCTCCACGACCTCGAGCGTCACGTCATAGCGGTCGCGGAACGCGTCGATGACCTCCTGGATAAGCACATCGGGCGCCGAGGCACCGGCGGTGACGCCAATCGCCGTCGCGCCTTCGAGCGCGCGCCAGTCGATCTCGGCAGCGCGTCCGACGAGCTGGGCATAGGCGCAGCCCTGACCCTTGGCGACCTCGACCAGGCGGCGGGAGTTGGATGAATTCGGCGCGCCGATGACGAGGAGCGCATCGACCCTGGGCGCGACCGCCTTGACCGCCTCTTGCCGGTTGGTGGTGGCGTAGCAGATGTCCTCTTTGTGCGGGCCGATGATCGCGGGAAACCGCGCCTTCAGGGCCGCGACGATGTCGATGGTGTCGTCCACCGAGAGCGTGGTCTGGGTGATGAAGGCGAGCCGTTCCGGGTCGCGGGGTGTGATCGTCGCCACATCGGCGACGGTTTCGACCAGCAGCACCTCGCCTTCCGGCAGTTGGCCCATGGTCCCGATGGTTTCCGGGTGGCCCTCATGGCCGATCATCACCATTTGAAGGCCGTTCACATGGTGGCGCTCGGCCTCGATATGCACCTTGGACACCAGCGGGCAGGTGGCGTCCACATAGATCATCTCGCGCCGCGCGGCTTCGGCCGGCACCGCCTTGGGCACGCCATGGGCGGAAAAGATCACAGGGCGGTTGGGCGGACATTCGTCCAGCTCTTCGACAAAGACCGCGCCCTTGTCGCGCAGGCTGTCCACGACGAACTTGTTGTGCACGATCTCGTGTCGGACATAGATCGGCGCGCCCCATTTCTCGATCGCCATTTCGACGATCTTGATCGCCCGGTCGACACCGGCGCAGAACCCGCGCGGGGCCGCGAGATAGAGGTTCAGGGGCTGTTTCGTCATCGTGTCGCGCGCTCCTTTGTCCGTCCACACCTAGTCCCGGACTCCGTCATGGTCTAGTGCGGCGGGCATCATCTTTCCATGAGGGCGCGTCGCACGCCGGGTGGCGAGTGCAGATGGGGTGAGGACCTTGGCGCGAGATGGTGGGGCGCGACACCGGGGCAGTTCCGGCAAGTAAAAAGGCCCGGCGCGGTGCCGGGCCTTTTCTTTTCCATAGTGCGCAGGATTACGCGTCGGCGTCTTCGTCGGCCGTGTTGTCGTTGCGCTCGAAGCGGTCTTCGCGCGGCGGGCGACCGATCACGTCACGCAGTTCGTCCAGCTCGATGAAGTTATCGGCCTGGCGGCGCAGTTCGTCCGCGATCATGGGGGGCTGGCTGCGAATGGTCGACACGACCGACACGCGAACGCCCTTGCGTTGCAGACCCTCGACGAGCGGGCGGAAGTCGCCGTCGCCGGAGAAAAGCACGATGTGATCAACATGAGGCGCGATTTCCATGGCATCGACCGTCAGTTCGATGTCCATGTTGCCCTTCACCTTGCGCCGACCCATTGAATCCGTGAATTCCTTGGCCGGTTTGGTCACCATGGAAAAGC
Organism: Maritimibacter sp. REDSEA-S28_B5; assembly: GCA_001626765.1. Lineage (GTDB taxonomy): Bacteria > Pseudomonadota > Alphaproteobacteria > Rhodobacterales > Rhodobacteraceae > Maritimibacter. The sequence goes on along the minus strand of LUOO01000032.1, from coordinate 10,774 downwards.
CGTTGTAATGGAGCCAGTCCACCAAGGGCCGAATCGGCGAATAATCGTCGTTCTCGAGCAGAGCCGTGTAGTAGAACGCGCGCAGCAGTTTGCCGCGGCGCATGAACTCCTGCCTGAGAAGTTTATAGTCGATGTCGAACCCGAGCGATTTTGCCGCTGCATAAAGATTCGATCCATCAATGAACAGCGCAAGCCGTTCGTCCTTGTAGAACATAATCCATCCTTCCGAATTGTGTTCGCCGCGAGAGCCGTGAGTGGTAAGTGCGAAAAAAAGCGGGGCGCGGCGAATCTGCGGGGCAAAATACGGGACAGTCACCATGTCGCAAGCAAACACTTCAGGTTTACCTAATGGCAATGCCCTTGTTTGCCTGGGCAGTAACGCAACGTCACAAGCCGGTGGTCCGCAGGAAACGGTGCGTGCGGCGATTTCTTCGCTCGAAGCCGGGCCAATGACGCTCCTCGCCCGGTCTCGTCTTTATGTTTCTCCTTTTATGCCCAGAGGGGCACAGCCCGATGTGGTGAACGCGGTCGTTTCCGTGGCAACGAACCTCGATCCAGAGGCCTTGCTTGCCTGCCTGCACGAGATCGAAACCGACTTTGACCGAACCCGCGAAACGCGGTGGAGTAACCGGACACTCGATCTTGACCTCCTTACGTATAATGAAAAAATCCTGCCTGACCAGTCCACGCTTCGTGAATGGGTCGATCTGGACGCGCAGAGTCAGCGGAAACTTGCCCCCAAGGAGCTGATCCTGCCGCATCCAAGGATGCAGGATCGGGCCTTCGTGCTGGTGCCTGCCGCAGAGATTGCGGGGGAGTGGGTGCATCCGCTCTTCGGCAAGACGATACGCGAGTTGCTCGCGGCCCTTCCGCCCGAAGAGACCGCGGACATCGTGGCGCTGCCGGGCTAGCCCGCCGGTCACGAAACCGGGCCGGGTTTTCACATTCTGTTGGGCGGCCCCCTGCTCGGGGCGGCACCGGGACGTTTTCCCTTTTTTCCTTGTGTTTCCCCGCGAAGGGGCCTATGCAGCCGTTTCACACCAACAGCTCTGGAGTGTCCAATGGCCCGCGTGACGGTTGAAGACTGCGTTGACAAGGTTCCGAACCGGTTCGATCTGGTGATGCTCGCCGCCCATCGTGCGCGCGAGATTTCGTCGGGTGGGGCGATCACTGTCGACCGTGACAACGACAAGAACCCGGTTGTGGCGCTGCGCGAGATTGCGGACGAGACCCAGACTGCTGACGAGCTGACCGAGCGCATGATCGAGTCGAACCAGACCCAGATCGAAATCGACGAGCCGGAAGACGATCAGATGGCGCTGCTCATGGGGCAGGAATCGGCCGACAAGCCCGATGACGACGACATGACGGACGAGAAACTCCTCCGCGCTCTCATGGAGGCTCAGGGGCAGCGGTAAGTCCGCTTTCTCGCGGACCTGAATGCCGGCACTTGATCCAGAAGAGCTCGTTGCGCAGGTCCGCGCCTACAACCCCAAGTCCAACTCGGACCTGATCCGCGCCGCCTTTGACTATGGGCGGCGTATGCATGAGGGGCAGACGCGCCAGTCCGGCGAGCCCTATTTCACGCATCCCGTGGCCGTGGCCCATATCCTTGCCGAGATGCGGCTGGACGATGCGACGATCATCACTGCGCTGCTCCACGATACCATCGAGGACACCGGGTCCACCTATACCGAGATCGCGACGCAGTTCGGCGCCGACGTGGCCGAGCTGGTCGACGGGGTGACCAAGCTCACCAACCTGCAACTGTCCTCGACCGAGACGAAGCAGGCCGAGAACTTTCGCAAGCTCTTCATGGCGATGTCCAAGGATCTGCGGGTGATCCTCGTCAAGCTCGCCGACCGGCTGCACAACATGCGCACCATCCGCGCGATGCGTCCCGAGAAACAGGCGCAGAAAAGCCGCGAAACGATGGATATTTTCGCGCCTCTGGCTGGCCGGATGGGGATGCAGTGGATGCGCGAGGAGCTCGAGGACCTCGCGTTCCACGTTTTGAACCCCGATGCGCGGTCGTCGATCATCCGGCGGTTCATCCGGCTGCAAAAGGAATCGGGCGACGTGATCAACAAGATCACGACGGACATCCGCAAGGAGCTCGATACCGCGCAGATCGAGGCGCAGGTCTTTGGTCGGGCCAAGAAGCCCTATTCGATCTGGCGCAAGATGCAGGAAAAGGACCAGTCGTTTTCGCGGTTGTCCGACACCTATGGCTTTCGCGTCATTACGCAGACCGAAGCCGATTGCTATCGGGTGCTGGGCGCGGTCCACCAGCGCTGGCGGGCGGTGCCAGGGCGGTTCAAGGACTACATCAGCCAGCCGAAATCCAACGGCTACCGCTCGATCCACACGACCGTGTCGGGCCGGGACGGCAAGCGGGTGGAAATCCAGATCCGCACCAAGCAGATGCACGAGGTCGCCGAGGCCGGCGTTGCCGCGCATTGGTCCTACAAGGACGGGGTGAAGAGCGAGAACCCCTTTGCCGTCGATCCGGCGAAATGGATCGCGAAGCTCACCGAGCGGTTCGAGAACGCCGAGGACCACGACGAGTTTCTCGAGAACGTGAAGCTCGAGATGTATACCGATCAGGTGTTCTGCTTCACGCCCAAGGGCGAGGTGGTGCAACTGCCGCGCGGGGCCACGCCTTTGGATTTCGCCTACGCGATCCATACCCGGATCGGCGACAGCTGCGTGGGCGCGCGTGTGGACAACATCCGCGTGCCGCTGTGGACCCGGATCAAGAACGGACAATCGGTCGAGATCATCACCGCCGAGGGGCAATCGCCCCAGGCCACTTGGCTCGACATCGTCGTCACGGGCCGGGCCAAGAGCGCGATCCGGCGGCGGCTGCGCGAAGAGGACCGGGAGCGGTTCATCAAGTTGGGGCGTGAACTGGCCCGCGTGGCCTTTGATCATGTCGGGCGCAAGGCCACGGACAAGGCGCTCGAGACGGCGGCCAAGCAGCTGTCCATCGGTGGCCCCGACGACCTGCTCGCGCGGCTGGGGTCCGCCGATCTGGCCGCCCGTGACGTGGTCGCGATCCTTTATCCGGACGCGGTCGATCCGGGCACGACCATCACTGGCGACCGGGCGGTCATCGGTCTTGAACCTGACCAGAGCTTTACCATCGCGGGTTGCTGCCAGCCGGTGCCGGGCGAACGGATCGTGGGCATCACCTACCGGGGGCGCGGTGTCGTGGTTCATTCCATCGACTGCCACACGCTCACCGAACTGGCCGACGATTCGAGCCGCTGGGTCGATGTGCATTGGCATTCGGGCAAACACGCTGCCGTGCATACGGTTACGCTCGAATTGACCATATCGAACGATGCAGGGGTGCTCGGGCGCATCTGCACATTGATCGGCGAGCAGAAGGCCAATATCTCGGACTTGCACTTCGTCGACCGAAAACAGGATTTTTTCCGTATCCTTGTCGACGTGGACCTGAGAGACATCGAACATCTGCACGCGGTCATGCTGGTGCTCGAAGCCGAGACGGATGTGGCGAGCATCCGTCGGCACCGTGACCTGACCCGCGCGCCATAGGCGTGGGCATCGGTCGCGCAGCGACGAAAGGAGGGCCGCCTTGTTCAAACGCAAACCGCGCTCCTACCTGCAATCGCTGGGCGATCTCGTCTACCCGCGCGGCGGATGGCTGCGGGCCGGGCGCTACATGATCTACCGGCTGCGGCGCCTGCCCGATCCCGCCGACCGCATCGCGCGGGGCGTGGGGGTGGGCGTGTTCGTCTGCTGGACGCCGCTTTTCGGTCTGCACTTCGTTCTGGCCGCGCTGCTTGCCTGGGTGGTGCGGGGCAACTACCTCGCCGCGATTCTCGCGACCTTCGTGGGCAATCCCGTGACCTTTCCGCTGATCGCCTCGATGTCGCTCAGGATCGGGAACCGGTTTCTGGACCTGCCGATGCAGGACGTGAAGCTCGCCTATGTCTTTGACGCCTTTGCCAAGGCGACGCATGACATCGGGCACAATACTCTGTCGATCTTCACCCACCACACGGCGGAGTGGGCGGGCCTTGCGCTTTTCATGGACCGGGTGTTCCTGCCCTATCTCGTGGGGGGGCTGCTTCCGGGCTTTGCCACCGCCATGGTCGCTTTTGGACTGTCCAAACCGATCCTGACCACCTACCAAAAGCAGCGGGTGAAACGCATCCGCAAGAAATACGAGAAACGCATGGCCGAGCATGCAGCGCAGCAGGCCCGCGGGGAAGACGGGAGATAACCGGTAAGATGCTGTCCGATACGCTTCGACTGGGTGTGAACATCGACCACGTGGCGACCGTGCGCAATGCACGCGGGTCGGCTTACCCCGACCCGGTGCGTGCGGCGATGCTGGCGGAAGAGGCGGGCGCGGACGGCATCACCGCGCATCTGCGCGAGGACCGGCGCCATATCTCGGACCGTGACATCGACCGGCTCATGGCCGAGCTCACGCTGCCCTTGAACTTCGAAATGGCCGCGACGGACGAGATGCAGGCGATCGCGCTGCGCCACAAACCCCATGCGGTCTGCATCGTGCCGGAGAAGCGGCAGGAGGTGACAACCGAGGGCGGGCTTGAAGTTGCCAAGCAGGAAAACCGGCTGGCTCATTTCATCGCGCCGCTCCGAGATGCGGGCTGCCGCGTGTCGATCTTCATCGCCGCCGACCGGCCGCAGATCGAGGCGGCTGCGCGCATCGGGGCGGCGGTCGTTGAACTGCACACCGGGGCCTATTGCGACCTGCACGCCGAGGGCGATTTCACCGCGCGGGACGTGGAACTGGAGCGGCTCCGGTCGATGGCGACCTATGCGCACGATCTGGGCCTCGAGGTCCACGCAGGCCACGGCCTGACCTACGACACGGTGCAGCCGGTCGCGGCCTTTCCCGAACTGCGCGAACTGAATATCGGGCATTTCCTGATCGGCGAGGCGATCTTTCGCGGCCTGACCGACAGCATCGCCGAGATGCGGCGGCTGATGGACGAGGCGCGGGCGGAGGGCGTGCGGTGACGGCCGTCTATCCCCTGACCACGAGGCTCGCATGACGTTCTCCGAACTCGCCCCCATCCTCGTCGTCTGGGCCGTGGGCGTCGCCTCGCCCGGCCCGGCGATCCTGGCGCTCATTTCCACCGGGCTTGGCGCGGGACGGCGGGCCGCGCTGGGCGTTGCGCTGGGGATCATGTGCGGGTCGGCCTTCTCGGCGATCTCGGCCGGGCTGGGGCTGGGCGCGGTGATGATGGCCAACGCCTGGTCGGTCGAAATCCTGCGCTACGCGGGGGCGGGATATCTTCTGTTCCTCGCCCTCAAGTCCGCGCGCAATGCGTTACGTCCGGGCGCAAAGGCGCTGAGGCCCGTGACCGATCCGGTCAGCTTTGCCCGGGGCTGGCGCAAGGGGGCGCTTGTTCACCTGACCAACCCGAAGGCGGTGTTTTTCTGGGGTTCGCTTTATGCGGTGGTCCTGTCGCCAGATGCTCCGGTGACGGATATCGTCGAGCTCGGGGTCGGCTGCATGACCGTTTCGGCGCTCGTGGTGCTTGGCTATGCGGTTGCCTTTTCCACGCCAAGGATCGCGGGGCTTTATCTGTCGGCCCGCCGCTGGTTCGAGGGCGCGTTCGCCGGGCTTTTCGGCTTTGCAGCGGTCTCGGTTCTGCTTACGAGGGCCACATGATACGCCTTTGTGCCCTCCTCGCCTTCACCGCGACGCCCGCCTTTGCCCAAGGCCCCACGCTGACGCCGCCCGCCGCCGCGACCGTTTCGGACTGTAACGGGGAGACGGACCTGCGACATATCGCAGAGCCATGGGACACCGCGACACGTGCCTTTCCCGAAGGCAATACGCGGGTCGTGCTGCTCAACATGACAGAGCCGGCAGAGGTCCCCTTCAAACTTCTGGTCCTGTCTCCGCCGGTGGATGATGCAGGGCTTCGTCAGTGCAAGGTGATCTCCGGCGGCGAAGGCTGGGGGTTCGCTGCGATGGACTTTGCCGCCCATGATGCGGCATTCGATCCCGCGGCCGGGATGCTGTTCTCTCTGCCGGTCACGGTCTGGCAGTCCTCTGATGACACAGCTCGGCCTGCCACGTTTTCCTTTTCGCTCAATGCCGAGACCGGTGAGATCGCAACCAAACTGGACTTGCCGGGGGAGTAGGCCAAAGGTCTGGCAACCCACAAAGGAGAGGTCATGCACCATCTGATCGCCGTCACGCTCGCGCTTCTGCCGCTGGCTGCCACCGCCCAGGATGTCGTGGACTGCGACTGGCAGGCGCGTGCGGACAATATCGCGGAGCCCTGGGACGAGAACACCGCGCTCTTTGCCAACGGCGCCGTGCGTCTGGCCAAGCTCGACACGGTGGAACCGGCGATGGGCGGCTACCACATGCTCGTGATTTCGCCGCCCTTCGACGAGCTTGGGTTTCGCCAGTGCAAGGTGATCACCTGGAAGCAGACCATCGGTTTCGCGGGGCTCGATTTTCCCAGCCTCGACGCGAACTACGATCCCGCGCGCGGGCTTGTGTTCACGATCCCGGCGCGGGTGGCAGCAGGGGACGAGATCACGGATGCGACGCTGACCTTCTCGCTCAACCAGTCGACGGGCGAGATCGCGCCACGGGTCGAGATCGGCCCGCGATAGGTTAGTCGCAGAGCGGAATACCGTCTGCCTCCAGCTCCTCTTTCATCCAGCGGATGAAGTAACGGGTCGCCGGGGAGACGGCGCGTCCGCCTGCACTGATCAGCCAGTAGGAATGGCCGGTTGGCTCGCGCCGCTCGAAGGGCGCGACCACCAGCCCGCGGGCGAGCGCGTTGAGGTCCAGTGTTTCCCACGCGAGGAACACGCCCGCCCCGCTCATCGCCGCGTCAAAGGCGACGGCGCCGTCGGAAAACTCGGGGCCGGGGCCGAGCATCGCAGCGTCCATCCCGATGGGGGCGAGCCAGTCGTTCCACGAAAACGCGGCATTCAGGTCCCGGATGATCGGCACATGGGCGAGGTCGGCCGGGGTTTGCAGACGGTCCGCGAGGGCGGGCGCGCAGACCGGCATGACACGCTGATCAAAGAGCCGTTCGGCGCGCACGTCGGCCCACCCGCCACGCCCGATCCGGATGCAGAGGTCCGCGTCCGAGGTGTTCGGGTCGAGCAGGCGCGAGTCACTATCCACCCGCACGCGGATGTCCGGGTGTCTTTCGGTGAACCGGGGCAAGCGCCAGACCAGCCAGCGTGCGCCAAAGATCGGCGCGACCGAGACGGTGAGCGTGTGTGACCGGTCGCGGGTGGCGAGGTCGACCGCCGCGCCCAACTGGCCGAATCCCGACGACAGGAGCGCCATGACCTCGCGCCCCGTTTCGGTGGGCACCATACCGCGGGCCACCCGGTCGAACAGCCGGCAGCCCAGCGCCTCTTCCAGCCGGGTGATCCGCTGGCTCACTGCGCCGATCGACACCTGAAGCTCGCCCGCCGCCCGCGAGAGCGAGCCAAGGCGGGCGGTGGCTTCGGCGGCGCGCAGGCCGGACAGGTGAACGCGGTTCAGGCTTTCCATTCAGATAATCTAAAACAACCTTCTCGAAATCTCCAATTTTTTATGGAGAGACAGGTGCCTATATCTGACGGGACATGAAAGGAAATCCTATGACACATCTTTTGCCCCGCATCCTGCGATCGCTCCCCATCCCGAAACGCCAGCCGCAAGGCCCCCTAGATCACCCTGCGCTCGTCGGCCTGTCGCCCCGGCAACTGTCGGACCTGCCCCGCGCGCGCGACTGAAATTTTGCGAGGGCACGGGCCTGCATTGCCAAGCGTTTCCCCCGCGTCTAGGGTCCAGCCGACCGGAAAGCCGGACGGTGAAAGGGGCCAGACATGCAGATCAGCTTCGCGCGCTATGCGGGCGTCTTCGCGGTTCTGACCGTTATCCTGGCTGTTCTGCCACCGATGCTGTCGATGCCCTCTGCGCTCGGCTTCGCCACCGCGCTTCCGCCGTTGATCGCCGCCGTGGTCGAGGGCAACGCCTATTCCAAAGTGCATGGGACACGGCCCACGGGGCAGATTGCGATGCAGGGGGCCGCGCGGATGACGGCTGTGAGTTTTGGTATCACGTTGCTTCTCGCCGGGCTTTACAACGCGGCAACGCAGGGTCAACTCATGGCACAAGGCTTTGCGCCGACGCACCTGTTCATCGGTATCCTGCTGTTGATCGCGATTCAGTTCGGGTTCAACCGGCTGGGCCTGCGGCTCGCGCCCCAGTCAGCCTAGACCCATGATCTTGGGTATCGGCACTGATCTGGCCAATATCGACCGCATCGCCGGCGTGCTCGAACGCCACGGCGACCGGTTTCGCAACCGCGTCTTCACCGAAGTCGAGCAGGCCAAGGCGGAACGCCGGGCCGACACGCCGGGCACCTATGCCAAACGCTGGGCGGCGAAAGAAGCCTGTTCCAAGGCGCTGGGCACCGGTCTGCGCATGGGCATTTCGTGGAAGGACATGGCAGTGTCGAACCTGCGCACGGGCCAGCCTGTCATGCACCTGACCGGCTGGGCCGCCGAGCGCCTGCGCGCGATGACTCCCGAGGGGCACGAGGCCATCGTGCATGTCACGCTCACCGACGATCACCCCTGGGCGCAGGCTTTCGTGCTGATCGAAGCGCGGCCCGTCGGCACCGGCGTCACCCAGCCGTAACTTGACTTGGGCCACACCCGGTTTCATACCGCGAGGGCAAAACGGGCACGAACGAGCGGGGCGCAGGCATGGCCGAAAAGAAAGAAGGCATCATGGAGACGGTCAAGACCGTCTTCTGGGCACTGATCATCGCGGGTGTGTTCCGCACGCTGTTTTTCCAGCCCTTCTGGATCCCCACCGGGTCGATGAAGGATACGCTGCTGATCGGCGACTTTCTCTTCGTGAACAAGATGGCCTACGGCTATTCGCAGTATTCCTGTCCCTTCGCGATGTGCCCCATCTCGGGCCGCATCCTTGGGAGTGAACCGGACGTGGGCGATGTGGTGGTATTTCGCCACCCGACGCTCAACACCGATTACGTCAAGCGCCTGATCGGCAAGCCGGGCGACAAGATCCAGGTGACGAACGGCGTTCTCTTCATCAACGGCGAAGAGGCGGTGCAGGTGCCCGATGGCATCTATACCGAGACCTACCAGAGCCAGGGGCGTTTCGGCACTTATCCCATCTGCATCAACGGCGCGGTCGGCAATGGCGGCACCTGCGAGAAGGAAAAGTTCATCGAGACGCTGCCCAACGGCGTGAGCCATTCGATTCTGAACGCGGGCAACGGGCGGCTCGACAACACCAATGTCTTTACCGTGCCCGAAGGCCATTACTTCTTCATGGGCGACAACCGCGACAACTCGACCGATAGCCGGGTCGACCAGCGCGCGAACGGCGTCGGCTTCGTGTCCGAGGAATACCTGCTGGGCCGGGTGGATCGCGTGATCTTCTCGTCGGCGGGCAAGCGGCTCCTGTTCTTCTGGGATTGGCGCGGCGACCGGTTCTTCGAGAAAGTCGACTGATGCGCGCCGGGGCGCCACGGTCGTCCCGGATGCGCCTGCCACTCACCACCATCCGCCGCACGTTGACCTTTCGCGGTCGGGCAGGGCGGTCGGAGTTCGCGGTCTGGTTCGCGATCATGATGCTGGTCGCCATGGCCGGTTCGGCCACGGATGTGCTGGTCGCGGCGAGCGGGCTCACGTGGTATGACTACGGACGCCTCGCCGGGGTGCTGGCCAGCCTGCCGATGACCGCGCTGGTCCTGCGCAGGCTGACCGACGCGGGACTGCCCCGGTGGCTGCTGCTCGCCTATGTCCTACCCGTCCTCTGGTTCGCTCTCGTGGCGGTCTTGGTCCTGCGCAAGGCCCGCCCCAACCCACGCCCGGTTCCAATCGCACTGCGGGCCACCGCCGTCGCGATGATCCTCGTGACGCTGCTGCCGATCCGTTACGAGCCCTTCTTCATCCCCTCGTCCAGCATGAAGCCCACGCTTCTGATCGGTGATTATCTTTTCGCCGACCGTCTGGCCTACGGTCTTCCCTGCTTCGGGCTGTGCGATGGCGACAGGCTCTTCGCGCGTGCGCCGGAGCGTGGCGACGTGATCCTGTTTCACCATCCGGTCACCAGCGAGGACTTCGTCAAACGAGTCATCGCGCTCGAGGGAGAGACGATATCGGTTTCGCAAGGCGTGGTGTCGATTGGCGGCGTGCCTCTGGTGCAGATCCCGGACGGCGACTTCTCCGAACCCGTCGGTGTGTCGCCTGATGCGCCGCACCCCCGCTGCGCCAACCGGCCCGGCCCCGGCGAGGACTGTCTCAAGTCCCGGCTCGTCGAGCGTCTGCCGGGTGGCAAGAGCTACCGCATCCTCGACATCGGCCCACAGGCGCTGGACGATACTCGGGCCTACACGGTGCCCGAGGGACATGTGTTCGTCATGGGGGACAATCGCGACAATTCCGCCGACAGCCGCCTGGGGCAAGCGGAGGGCGGGGTGGGCATGGTGCCCATGGACCTGATCGAGGGCCGGTTCGACCGGGTGGTTTTCTCTTCCACCGGATGGCTTTATGACCCGAGGCACTGGCGGCCCGAACGACTTTGGATGCAACTCGAATGAAACTCTCTGGCGATCTTCAGGATTTTTCGACGCGGCTCGGGCATGACTTTGCCAAGCCCGACCTCCTGATCCGTGCGCTGACCCATGGCTCGGTCTCTTCCCCGACACGACCCGACAACCAGCGGCTCGAATTTCTCGGTGACCGGGTGCTGGGCCTCGTC
>LUOO01000031.1:27234-110257 GCA_001626765.1 Maritimibacter sp. REDSEA-S28_B5 | reverse complement strand
GGCGCCGTCGACCTCGGCCTGATCGTCATGGGCAACCAGGCCGCGCGCCTGCCGTTCTCTGCGGTGACCAACTCGCTGCCCGTGACTTACACCGACGGTCCGGCGGTCAACGAGCTGACCCGCGAGATCATGACAACGGACCCCACGGCGAAGGCCGAACTGGATCAGGCGAACCTGCATCCGCTGCTCTTCCGTTACCTGCCGGACTACCGCGTCTATTGCACCAAGCCCATCAAGACGATGGAAGACTTCAAGAACACCAAGATCCGTTCCTACGGTGCTTTCGTTCCGAAAATGTTCGAAGCTCTGGGCGCGATCCCGGTAAACATCCCGCCGACCGACATGATCCAGGCGATGCAGTCGGGCGCGATGGATTGCACCTATATGTTCAACTCTGCCGTCAAGGCGTTCAAGGTCGATCAGGTCGCCGATTACGCAACCGACCTGTCGTTCGGCGTGATCTCGGCCCACACGCTCTTCATCGCGAAGGACAAATGGGAAAGCTGGCCGCAAGAGGTCCGCACGCTGTTCGAGGAAGTGGCTGCCGACGCGGAAGCATACGGCAACGAACTGATCGCCGCTGATGAGGCGAAAGCTGTCGAAGCGATAACCGAGGCCGGTCTGGAAATCGTGGAGTTCGAGGAAAAGGAGGCCTTCGAAGCCGCCCTACCCAACATGCTCGACCTCTGGGCCGAAAGCATGGCGGCCGATGGCAAGGGCGACGCCGCTCAGGCCACCGTGTCCCTCATCCGCGAAAACAACTGATCGAGCCGTCGATCTGATCTATGGACGAGGACGGGTTCGCCCGTCCTCGTCGCCCTACCCGGAGCCTGGCGACACCTACCCCCTCTCGGCTCTGACCGTATCCCGAGGTCTCTATGATCCTATTTTCTTCAATCGACTGGCTCTTGCGCAAGCTGGCCTATGTCGGATTCATCGCCGCATCCATCCTGCTCCTGGTCGTCGCCCTCATGGGCACCGCGGACGTGATTTCGACCAACCTGTTCTTCAAACCGATCCCTGGCATGGTCGAACTGTCCGGTGCGCTTCTCGCGGTCATCGTCCTTCTGGGGCTGGCGCAGGCACAGGCCCAGGGCGCACATATCGTTATCGACGTCGCCACCACGGCCATGGGACCGCGGATGCACAAGGTCGCGATGATCTTTGCGCTCGCCGTCGGCGCAGCCTTCATGGCCACGGTCGCCTGGCGGACCACCGAGCTGGCGCTGAGCGCCTACAGCTACAACGAGCGTGCGCTTGGGGCGCTCGCCTTTCCGCTGACCCCGTTCAAGGCACTCGGTGCCTTTGGCGCATGGCTGTCGGCGGCCGAGTTCTTGCGGCAACTGGTGATCCGGGTGGTCACCCCGGCCGCGATCGATACCTCGCCCAAGTCCCATTCTGCCGACGTTTCCGAGGATACCGCCGATGTTTGATCCCCTGACGCTTGGCGCCATCGCTGTCGCAGCGATGCTTCTCTTGGCCCTCGCTGGTGTGCCCGTGGGCATTGCCATGGGTGCCGTTGCCGTGGTCGGTCTTTGGATGACGGGTGGACCGAGCTTTGCGTTGTCGGTTCTGACCAACCTGCCTTTCGCCACCGCTTCGGACTATGCCTTTGTCGTGATCCCGATGTTCGTTCTGATGGGGGCCATTGCTTCATCCTCTGGCATCACCAACGAACTGTTCCGCTTCTCGAACCTCATCCTGCGAAATACGCGGGGGGCGCTCTACCAGGCGACGATCCTGTCGTCGGCGGGCTTTGCCGCGATTTCCGGCTCGACCCTCGTGAACGCCGCGCTTTTTACCCGGATCGCGCTGAACGAGATGCTGAAGCTGGGCTATGACAAGGCGCTGTCCGCTGGAGCCATCGCCGCGGCGGGCACTATCGCCGCGCTCATCCCGCCTTCGATCAGCTTCGTGATCTACGGTCTCCTGACCGGCGAAAGCGTGGCGGAACTGCTGATCGCCGGGATGCTGCCGGGTATCCTGACCGCCGTGGCCTACATGGTCGGGGTCTATATTTTCGTGCGCGCGCGTCCCTCGCTCGCCCCCGAGCCGCAGCCCCGCGCTTCGCTGCGCGAGATCGGAAGGAGCGCCCTCAATCTCTGGGCGACCTTCCTCCTCGCCGCCGTGGTGATCGGCGGCATCTACCTTGGCTTCACCACCCCGTCGGGGGCCGGTGCGCTCGGGGCTGCGGGCGCGCTCGTCATCGCGCTCTTCCGGCGCAAGATCAGCTGGGCTTCGCTGGGCGAGAACCTGCGCTCGACCGCGGCGATCACGGCGGCGCTCTTCATCGTGATCATCGGCGGGCTCATGTTCACCCGCTTCTTCCTCGTCGCGGGCACCGTGACCGAGGCCACGGACCTCATGCAGTCGCTCGACATCTCGCCCATTGCCTTCATCATCATGCTCGCCGTGGTCTTTACCATCCTCGGCATGTTCATGGACCCGATGGCGATGCAGGTGATGACCCTGCCTTTCGTCTATCCCATCGTTACCGCGATGGGGTTCGACGGTGTCTGGTTCGGTGTCATCATGGTCAAGCTCGTCGAGCTCGCGGTGCTCTCGCCCCCGGTGGGCATGAACCTTTTCGCCGTGATCGGCGCGGCGGAAGGCCGGGTGAAACTGCCCGACATCTATCGTGGTATCGTTCCCTTCATAATCATCGAGATCATCGTTCTGGCGCTCCTCATCGCCTTTCCGCAAATCTCGCTCTGGCTGCCCGGCCAGATGATGTGATCAGACCAAAAGGACACTGACATGACACAACCGACTGTCGGCTTCATCGGCCTTGGCGCGATGGGCGATCCCATGGCCAAGCGCGTGGCGGGCGCGGGTTTTCCCCTCGTTGTGCTGGATGCGAACGCAGCCAAAGCGGCGGAAATCGCCGCCGCGACCGGGGGGACCGCCGCCGCAAATGGCCGCGCGCTTGCCGAAGCCTGCGACATCATCGTGACCATGCTGCCTTCTTCGGCCATCGTCCGCGCCGTGCTCGACGGCGAGACCGGCGTCATCGCGGGGCTAAAGCCCGGCACCGTGATCCTCGAGATGTCTTCGGGCGTGCCCGACGCGACCCGCACCATGGCACTTGAACTAGCTGAACGTGACGTGTCGCTGCTCGACTGCCCCGTGTCGGGCGGCGTGTCGCGTGCCATCACCGGCGAGCTTGCCATCATGGCGGGCGGTGAGGATGCGGGTTTCGCGGTTGGTGAGCCGGTTCTGGCCACCATGGGATCGTCGATCACCCGCACCGGCCCGGTCGGGTCGGCCCATGCGATGAAGGCGCTGAACAATCTCGTCTCCGCTGGCGGGTTCCTGATAGGGATCGAGGCGCTTCTCATTGGCAGCCGCTTCGGCCTCGACCCCGCGCTCATGACCGACGTACTCAACGTGTCGACCGGCATGAACAACTCGACCCAGAAGAAGTTCAAGCAATTCGTCCTGTCGCGCGAGTTCAACGCGGGCTTCGGGCTCGACCTCATGGTCAAGGATCTGGGCATCGCCATCGGGGTCGCGGAATCGACCGGCACCACCGCGCCCTTCGCCACACTCTGCCGCGAGATGTGGCAAAGCGCGCAAAAGGCTCTGGGTCCGGGTCTGGATCATACCGACGTCGCGCGGTTCTCGGAGCTTATCGCGGGTAGCGAACTGCACCCGGCGGACACATGAGCCTCGCTGGCTCCCGCGTCGCGCTGTTCGGCGGATCGTCCGGCATCGGGCTCGCCACCGCGCAGGCCGCCCATCTGGCGGGCGCCGAGGTCACCCTGATTTCGCGCACCGCCTCCAGACTGGCGGCCGCTTCGTCCTCCCTCGGCGGCTGCGAGACAGCCGCGCTCGACGTGACCGACAGTTCTGCCGTTTCCGCGTTCTTTCACGACCGCGATCCGTTCGACCATGTGGTCGTGACCGCCGCCGCGTTGGACCCTGGCCCCTTGCGCGCCCAGAGCCTTGCCACCGCCCGCGCTGCGATGGAGAGCAAGTTCTGGGGCGCGGTCCATGTCGCACATGCTGCCCGGATCACCGAGGGGGGCAGTCTCACGTTCGTGTCCGGGATGCTCGGCAAACGCCCCGCTGGTGGCGCCACGATCCTGTCCGCGATCAACGCGGCTCTCGACACGCTGGCGCAGGCGCTGGCGCTCGAGTTTGCGCCGACGCGGGTGAACTGCATCTCGCCGGGGCGCGTGGACAGTTCATGGTGGGATCACCTTTCACCGGAGGACCGCAAGGCGCTGCTCGAGGCGACGGCGGCCAAGCTGCCCGTGAAACGCATCGGCCAGCCCGAGGACATTGCGCAGGCCATCCTTGCGGCGATGACCAACACATTCATGACCGGGGCCGTCCTGATGGTGGACGGCGGCGGCCAGATCGCCTGACCCGAACGCCAGTAAGGACCTTCCATGACCACGCTTGCCCTTCGCGACCCGTCGCTTCTGGAAACGCGCGCCCTGATCGACGGCGACTGGATCGCGAGCGACGATTCTTATCCCATCACCAACCCGGCGACCGGGGCCCAGATTGCCCATGTCGCGTCGATGACGCTCGCACAGGCCGAGACCGCGATCGAGTCTGCGCATCGCGCGCAACCGCTCTGGGCCGCGATGACCGGCAAGGAACGCGCGGCCATCTTGCGCAGGCTTTACGATCTGATGGTCGAGAACGCCGATGACCTTGCGCTGATCCTGACAGCGGAAATGGGCAAACCGCTGGCCGAGGCGAAGGGCGAAGTGCTCTATGGTGCTTCTTACGTCGAATGGTTCGCGGAAGAGGCCAAGCGGATATACGGCGACGTGATCCCGGGCCATACCCGCGACACGCGGATCGTGGTCCTGAAACAGCCCGTGGGTGTTGTGGGGGCGATCACGCCTTGGAACTTCCCCAGCGCAATGCTCGCGCGCAAACTGGCCCCGGCGCTCGCGGCAGGCTGCACCATGGTCGCGCGCCCCTCGGAACTCACTCCGCTTTCCGCCCTTGCCATCGGCGTTCTGGCGCAACGTGCAGGTCTGCCCAAGGGGGTGCTCAACATTGTGCCCAACCGCCGCGCATCGGAGTTTGGCCGGCTTCTGTGCAGCCACCCAAAGGTTGCCAAGATAACCTTTACCGGCTCGACCCGCGTGGGGGCGATCCTGATGGAACAGGGCGCCAAGACGATCAAGAAGTTCTCGCTCGAGCTTGGCGGAAATGCGCCCTTCATCGTGTTCGACGACGCCGATCCCGAGGCTGCCGCCGAAGGCGCGCTCATCGCCAAGTTCCGCAACAATGGGCAGACCTGCGTGTGTGCCAACCGGCTTTACGTGCAGGCGGGCATTCACGACGACTTTGTTGCCGCGCTGGCCCGCCGGATGCGGTCGCTCGTCGTGGGCGACGGCACGGGGTATGGCGTGACCACCGGGCCGCTCATCAATGACGCCGCTATGACCAAGATCGAGGCGCATATCTCGGACGCGGTCTCCAAAGGCGCAACGCTGCACCTTGGCGGGGCGCGGCATGATCTGGGCGGGACCTTCTTCCAGCCGACCCTGATGACAGGGGTCACGCAGGACATGCAGGTTGCCCGCGACGAAACGTTCGGCCCGCTCGCCGCCGTGGTGAAGTTCGACACCGACGCGGATGCCGTCGCAATGGCGAACGACACCGAGTTCGGCCTCGCCGGTTACTTCTACACTAATGACCTGTCGCGGGTGTGGCGCGTGGCCGAAGCTCTGGAATGCGGGATTGTTGGTGTGAACACCGGGCTCATATCGACTGAGGTCGCGCCCTTTGGCGGGGTCAAACAGTCGGGACAGGGCCGCGAAGGATCGAAATACGGGATCGAGGATTACCTCGAGATCAAGAACGTGGTCATGGGAGGTGTGCGGGGAGCATGACGAGACGCTCCGCGCCTTAAAAGTCTCACGCGAAGGCTGCTCTGACCTCGACCAAGGACATCGAAAATCGAGCTGAGACAGTTCTGTTTCGACGTGACCGCAGCGCAGGGCGCTCGCGGGACTTTCGGTGCGGTTATCGCAAAACGGGCGTATGGCGGTCATCCCGAGTTTCGCGGAACTCGGAATTTTCGGCGTCTACAGTCTCCGCGATCGCCTGCCTTTCATCTCGCTATTGTTTTCTGTCGGGTTTGGCTGGCGCGCGACACCTGAATTGGTTCGACTTTCGTCCGTAGAAAATGGCGCCGGTCATGTTACGAGTCGATCATGAGCAAGCCCGCCTTTTGTGCCACCTTCCTTCGATTGTGGCTCCCACGGCATTTCCTGCTCGCGGGCGGTGCCGTGATGCTCGTGGCGCTGGTGATCGTGGGCGACTGGGTGTCGGGACGGATCGAGCAGGGGGGGGTCGTTCAAAGCGCCGCGGCGTCGGCTGCCGATTTCGTCGAGACCTTTGTGGCGCCGCTGGCCGAAGATTTCTCGGACGCCGAGGATGATGAAGTAGCCGCTTTGGGCATCCCTCTGCTCGAAGTCTACAGCCCTTCGCACGCGTATTTCTCGGGCGATGTCGTTGCGGTGGTGGAGTTCTACCAGATCGGTTCCGCCCTTGCGGATGAGCTGGCCCGCACGCGTTTGAACACATGGCTGGTCGTCGGGGGCGCATTTGTGGTCAGCGGCGTTCTGCTGTTCGGGATCGTCCTGGCCGGGGGACGGACCATTGAGCGGCGACGCGAATTGCTCGAATCATAGTTGCAGGAGACGCGGCGCATGTCGACGCAGAACGACGCGTTGCGGCGTCGGGCGGTGTCTGCCTCGGCGCGGGCGACGGCGCAGGCAGAACGCGCGCTCAGGCAATTGGGTGCGGACCTGCACGACCGACCGGGTCAGCATCTGGCGCTTGCGGCGCTGCGCCTGGATGCGCTCTTGCCGAAGTCGGCTCAGGATGGCGATCACGCGGTCGCAGTGCGCCATGCGCTCAGGCAGGCCATGACCGAGATCAGGGCGTCGTCCTCGGGCCGTGCAGGAGCATCGGGTCAAGTCCGGGGAAAGCGTCGAAATTCTGGGCGCGATCCCGGACGCGGGCCGGTTCGGCTATACCTCGAAGCCCTGCGTCTGCCACTTCTTGCAGGAATCGCTATCCAACATCGCGCGTCATGCCGAAGCGCAGCACACTTGGGTTCGTCTGTCGCGCGTCGGCGACAAGCTGATCATCACGGTAAAGGACGATGGGTTGGGGTTTCCCCCCGACCGCTTACCCGGGCTCAGACAGGATGGCGGGCAGGGGTTGTGGGGGCTGTCGGACCGGGCCGAAAGCCTTGGGGGCAGTCTTGATGTCGAGAGCGAATTGGGCGCGGGAAGTCAGATCACGCTCGTTTTGCCGGAAGAAGAGGTCAATTCATGAAGACGCGGATCGTTCTGGCTGATGACTACCCGATTTTTCGGGACGGTCTGGTGCATAGCATCGAAGAGGCGGGATCGTTCGAAGTGGTGGGCGTGGGCGCCTGCGCCGCGCTCTTTCGCAGATTGCCGAGGGCGAGGCGCATATCACTCCCGCGGTCGCCGCGTGGGTGCTCAACCTCATGCGCGCGCCGATACGGTCCAAATCCGATCCCATCGACACGCTTACGGCCCGCGAGGAACAAATCCTCCGGCGCGTGGCAAAGGGACTGTCGAAGCGTGAATTCGCGAACGAGCTGTCTTTGCGGGAAAAAACGATCAAGCACTACATGTCGGAGATCCTCGGCAAATTGCAGGCGCGCAACCGGGTAGAGGCAGCGATCATGGCCCATGAGGCGTGGCGGCTGAAATGACCTAGAGCCCGTCCAACGACCTGAGCCGGGTCGTGTCGACAAAAGTCGCCGCGCGGTCGATGGCCATATTTTCGTAACGGTCGGTCATCCTGATCCGCCCCTGCGTCACCGCCTCGGTCCAACCGTTGGAATACAGCACCGACACATCGCCGCCTCGAATGTGGACGCGCGTCGGTCGGGATTGCCCGCCGCCCTGCTGTGACGGGGCGACCTGCGCGCCCGGGTTCATCGCATCGAGCCGGAGGCTCAGGACATCGGAGCCGGTCGCCTGTCGGCGCTCGACGAGCCGTCCCTGCAGGTCGCAGCGTTCGTACTGGCCGTTCACGAGGCGCTCCCGCGTCCCGTCGGGCTTGGTGATGTTCATCGTCGCGATGGGAGCCGTCGGGGCAGACAGGAACGCGTTGCCACCGTGATTGCCGCCTCCGCTATGATCGTTTCTTCTGCGTTCTGGGCTGCCGTCGTCGCCTCTCTCGCGGTGATCGTCGCCATCGCGATCTCTGTCCCTGTCGCCGCCGCCGTCGCAGCCAGGGCCCCAGACGAAGGACCCACGGTTGTGGTCCGAGCCGGTCCTGTGCACCTCTGTTTCATGGTGACGACCGTGGTCATCGCCGTTGTGGCGTTCATGCGAGGGGCCGTCGTCGTGCCCGCTGTGTCGTTCGTGTGAAGGGCCGTCGTCGCCCGAGCGATCACGGTCGCGTCCGCGTTCGCCGGTGCCGGACCGGCCCTGCTTCAGGTTCACGATGAGGTCGGTGTCGCTCGGGCCAGCGAGGTCGAAGATGGCGCGAGCCTGGGAAATCGACGCCGCCGGGGCCTGCGCTGCGGGCAGGGCCATCGCCAAGGACAGTAGGGCGCCGAAGAGTTTGGGGTTGGTCATGGATCGACTCCGGTTCGTGTCTCGGTAAGGAGACTGTGCCCGGTCGCGGCGCCAGACATCACGGTCAGAGGGCGGTCGGATTTCGGGACCTTGGTTGGGATCCGGTTCGGACCTTGGTCCATTGGGACGGCCCCTGAAACGACCAGCAGTGTCGCACACCTACTTGCTCACCTCTTGGGCCTGATCTGCCGGTCAGGTCCTCGCCAACACGCTCGAACAGGATCATCGGTTCATCAGGCGGATCAGGCGTCTGGTGATGGGCTTCGGAGTTTCCCGGTCGGTAGCCGCCACTATGTCCGGACCCAGTCCGCATTTATGAACGGACAGGGTCACATCCCAGCCAATGGCGCCAACGGCCTCCGATCTTCGTGGGGTTGGCAGCTTGAATCTGTCCACCGGTCGGTTCGGCCACATGGGACAGTCGCGACGGAACCTTCGCCGTCCCGTCACGTGGCGAAGATGTTCCTGATCGACTGCGTGAGCCACCGGTGCCCGGGATCGTTCGCCTTATTCTCGGGAAATGCGAGGAACATCTTGAGCGCCGGATAATCGAAGGGTGTTGGCAGGATGCGCAGGCGGTAGATCGGGGCCACGAGCATCGCGTAGCGCTCGGGGACCACGGCAATCAGGTCCGAGATGGCAACCGTCGCGGCAAGGTCGCTGGCATTGGGCAGAACGCAGACTTCGCGGCGGGTCAGTTTCTCGGCCATCAGCATATGGGGCACCTGCAAGCGGCGCTGGATCTGGCTCTTGAGCACCGCGTGGCCGTTCTGTTCGAACAATGCGCGGGTCAATTCATGGCCGATGGTCGGATGACCTTCACGCACGATGCAGACCGGCTTGGCTTCGGCAACGGGTTCAAAGACCAGCCCGGGCGTTTCCTGCGGATAGACGTCCAGCATCACATCCGCCTCGCCGCTCGCTAGTCCCTCGTGGGGGCGCATCCAGTCGGGCGTGATGACTTCGAGCGAGCAACTCGAGCCGGGGAAATCCAGTTTCTGCAGAAGCGGCGGCAGCACCGAGGGCACGCTGTAGTCGTGCAGGATCAGCTTGAAGTGACGTCTGGCGGTGCGGACATCGAAATCCGTTTCCACCTGTAGCCCGCCGCGAAGGGTGTTGAGCGCCTGCGTGATCGAGGGTTCGAGAGCCTCGGCGAGCGGCGTGGGGCGTACGCCCCCGTCGGACCGCACGAAGAGTTTGTCGTCGAACTGAGTGCGCAGACGGTTCAGCGCGTTCGAGACCGTGGGCTGGCTCATCCCGAGCAGGGTTGCGGCCCGGCTGACACTCCCTGACCGGAAGACCGCCTCGAAAATCAGAAGCAGGTTCAGGTCAACGCGCTTGAGATCCAGAGAGTCTCGTTTCGAGTCGTTTGAAGATGACACCCGCGTATGTCCATGATGAATACCGTGACGGGGTAGCTGTGACTCAGGTTCGGTCGCCAAGTCCATAAGTATTTGAATTGGAATGTTTTGTACACTGACGCGGCGTCAGAACACAGACCGCGCGAAAAACGCGCGCCCGGAACGGGCCGAGACGGCTTGCAGACAAGGGGCAGGGGCGCAACGTAGCAGATCGCCCAATGTGAAGACGCGACCGCAATATTCCCCATCCGAATATTCTTTATTCAAAAACAGGCCATTGCCGGGTGCGCCCCCATGCGTGATGACCTGTTCCTGATCATCAAGAGTATCGTTTGCGCTCTTTTGATCGGCAGGGGTAAGGAAATTCTGTTTTGCTGCATAAGATTGTTGGCCGGTCCACGACGATTTTGAGTTCATCCGTCTCACTAATTGCCATGCGGATGCCTCTCAGGGTTCGGCGCGCCTTTCGATGGAGCCTGCTTGCATCCACCGCGCTCGCAGGTCTGGCCTTCATCGGGCCGGCTGCCCAGCCCGCGCTTGCGCAACAGATCGTCCTGAGCGGCAATGTCCATTCGACCAACGCCGCACCGTCGCCTACTGCCAGTTACTGGAACTCGGGTTCTTTCCTGATCGTCGGTCGAACGGGCACCGGATCGGTTCTTGTGGCAGGCGGCTCGCAGATTGGCACGCTCAACGTCAAGGTGGGGGAATCGGCCGGTTCCAACGGAACGCTTACCGTTGATGGCGTTGCGCCTTCGGGGACGATTTCCAAGGTCGTCGGCAATAACTTCGTGGTCGGGGAAAGCGGGACCGGCACCCTGAACCTCTTGAACGGTGCCATTGCCCAGTCGGCAACTGACATCGTGCTAGCTCAAGAGACAGGGTCGAACGGCACGCTGAACTTCGGCACCGGCGGCCAATCGGGGTCGGTGCAGGCCAACAGCATTGCCGCAGGGACCGGCGCGGCGACGATCAACTTCAACCATACCGGCGTGCTGGATCTCGGGATCACTATCGATTCCGGCACCAATACGAACATGAACCAGATCGCCGGCTATACGCGACTGAGTTCCACGCTCAAGACCAACAACAGCAGGGTCAACATCTCGGGCGGGACGCTGGCGATCACCAACAGCAACGCGATCGGCAACGGTCCCATCACGATGGCGGGCGGAACCTTCTTTGCCGAAGGGAACGCGACGCTCGACAATAGCATCTCCTGGCTTTCGGGCGCCACGTCGACCGTCGCGGCCGCGACGGGAACCACGCTTTCGATTCGCGGGCTACAGGTTACGACCGAGGGGGGCGCCAACGTCCGGTTCGGGGCCGCGGGTCGGGAAGGGGTGGTCGAGCTCGGCGTGAGGGGCTTGGTCGGCACGTCCGGCGGCCTGCGCAATTATTATATTGATGCCGGGACGCTCCGCATGAGCGACCCCACCTTGGCCGAGTATTTCCTTGTTCCCGCGCTTGCGAGTCAGCGCACGACGGTCACCATCGCCTCGGGGGCGCTTCTTGACCTCAACGGGTTCGCGACGCGGATGGACAACCTGTCGGGCGCGGGCACGATCCAGAACCTGGGCGCGTCTCTTGCCACGGTTTATGTCGGTGGCGACGCGGCGACGACCTTTGCCGGATCGTTGTCTGACGGGCCGACCGGCGGTCGCCTGAGGGCTGTCTTCACGGGCACGGCGCCCATCACCCTTTCGGGCGTGTCCGATTTCACGGGCGGCTTGGAGGTCGCGGGCGGCGAGGTCGTGTTGACAGGCAGCATGGCGAGCGGGGGTGTCGTGCTTGGCAATGCCGGGGTACTTCGGGTCGACGGCGGCGCTTTCACGGTTGCACCATTGGTCCTGTTCAACTCGGATACGACGCTCGAGATCACCGCGAACGGTGGGCCGGTATCCATCGCAGGTCTGAACCAGGCTTCGGCGACCGGGATGCAAGTCATCACCGACAACGAGCTGCGCATCGTCGGAAACGGGACGGACGGCACGCATACGTTTTCCGGCCCGATACGGGGCACCGGGTCGCTGGTCGTTAGCAACGGCGCCAACAGCCAGTGGCTTGCGGGCGCGAACAGTTACGAGGGTGAGACGCGGATCGCGGGTGGCACTCTGGCCATCGAGAACAGCGACGCGCTGGGGCGGAACACCTCGGGCGGTGTCGATCCGGGCACCTTCGTGGAAGCAGGCGGCACCCTTGAGCTTCGAGGCGACGTGAATATCTCGAGCGACCGGCTCTTCATCGCGGGCGGTGACATCGCGACCCTGGCCGCGCGATCGCTTGCGGTCAGATACTTGGAGGACATCACCCTGACCGGTGGCGATGCAGCCTTTGACGCCGCCACGGGCACCACTCTCACCTTTTTCGACCTGTCGCTCGGCGACAACGACCTCTACCTGCCCGGAGCAGGGACGATCTTCCTGCGCGGCGACATCACGGGGACCGGCGGGCTTCGCAAGACGGGCACGGGGTCCGTCAACATCAACAGCAACGCAACCGGCAGCTATTCCGGGTCCACCATCGTGGGGGCTGGCACGCTGTTTCTGGACGGTGGCAGTGCCATTGGCGACGACAGTGCCGTGGTGATCAATGCGGGCGCCGTGATTTCCAACAGTGGTATCGAGACCATCGGGTCCTTGGCGGGCGCCGGCACTGTGACGTCCAGCGCCCAGATGACCGTGGGCGGCAATAATACCGACACCACCTTCTCCGGGTTCTTCTTCTCGGCGTCCGACCTGATCAAGACCGGGTCCGGCACCTGGACGGTGGACGGCAGGTTTGACGGCTTTTCGGGCGATGCGACCGTGCTGCGCGGCACGCTCGTCGTTGACACCGACCAATTCGGAGACGGCAGCGGCGCGCTCAGCATCGGGTCGCTCGGCACGCTGGCTGGGTCCGGGACGATCTCGTCCGACGTGACGGTCGAGGGGCAACTCGCGGCGGGCAACAGCCCGGGCACGCTGACCATCGACGGCGATCTGGCGCTCAACGCCTCGTCTACCTCGACGTTCGAACTCAATACGGCGGGTCAGGTGGGCGGTCTTGACCCGGCGACGGGGAACGATCTGGTCGTGGTGCAGGGCGATCTGACTTTGGGCGGCACGCTCGTCGTCTCGAATCCGGGCGACAGCGCGCTCTACGGCGGCTACTACACGCTGTTCCAGGTGGACGGAACCACCACTGGCAGCTTCGCCGCGGTAGACGGCCCCGGCTTGCAGGAACCGCTTCTGAGCGCGGCCAATGTCTATGTCACCAACGGCGGCGCTGCGGGCAACGAGGTGAACCTGCTGGTCGGCGACCGCGCGCAGTTCCAGTTCTGGGACGGCGCGGGCGTCTCCGCGGACGGCACCGTCGCGGGCGGTGGGGGCATCTGGAACGCGGCGAGCACCAACTGGACCACCCCGGACGGAGCGATCAACGACGCGTGGCGCGGCGGCTTCGCGGTGTTCGACGGCGCGGGCGGCGGCACGATCACGGCGGTGGGCACCCAGTCGGTCAATGGGCTTCAGTTCCGCGAAGCCGGTTACGTCATCACCGGCGACGACCTCGGGCCAGGTCGGCAGCGATGTCGCCGTCCGGGGCGTGATCGCAGGCGTCGCGGGCCGGACGCTGGGCCTGAACACGCTTGCCATGACGAGCACGGGCACGATGGACGTGAGCTTGGGCGCGCCCTCGGATACGGCGCTTTTCGACGTGGCGGGCAACCTGACGCTCGATGGCACGCTGAGCGTGAGCGATGCGAGCGGGTTCGCACCGGGAGTCTACCGGCTGGTCGACTACGGCGGCGGTCTCACCGACAACGGCATGGACATCGGCACCATCCCCGCCGGGTCGACGTCTGGTGACTTCCGTATCCAGACGTCGGTGGCCGGTCAGGTCAACCTTGTGAACACCGCTGGCATGGTGTTTTCCTACTGGGACGGCGATGCCCCCGGCAATCGGGAAAACGGCATGGTCGATGGCGGAGCCGGGAACTGGTCCGCGACGCGCCTCAACTGGACAGATGCCGACGGTCGTATCAACGGCGCATACAGCCCCAACCCGACCTTCGCGGTCTTCCAGGGCACGGGCGCTGCTGGCGTCTTCGTCGATACCCTCGACGGTCCCGTGGCGGCGACGGGCATGCAATTCGCGAGCGATGGCTACGTGCTCCTGGGCGACGCCGTGACGCTGTCGCCGTCGGCCACGATCCGGGTCGGTGACGGGTCGGCGGACGACGCGTCGAAGACCACCCAGATCTTCGCGGCGCTCGACGGCGTGTCGATCACAAAACTGGGGGCCGGCACGCTCGAACTGGGATCTTCCCAGCGGTTCTCGGACCTGAACCTCAACCAAGGCGTGGTTGCGTTCTCGATGGGCCTTGGGCTCGGCCATTCGGCGGGCGTCATCACCTTCAACGGTGGTTCGCTCCTTGCTCAGGGCACGACGTTCCTGTCGGCGGCCAAGCAGATCAGGGCCAGCTCGGACGCACGAATCGACGTGGACCTTGGCCAGACGCTCACGGTTGACGGCGAGGTCACGGGGTTGGGCAATCTGGTGAAAGCGGGGCAGGGCACGCTGACCCTGACCAACCGCTTCAACGCCTATGGCGACACGATCGTCGAGGCGGGCACGCTGATCGGCGACGCGCGCTCGATCAGCGGTGATATCGAGACCGCGGGACTCGTGGTGTTCGATCAGGCGACGAGCGGGACCTTCGCCGGCGCCATCTTCGGACGGGGCGGGGTTGCAGGCCAGATGGAGAAACGCGGCGCGGGATCGTTGTTCCTGACCGGCGCCTCGGCGCTCGACTGGACCGTGACCGAGGGAGCCTTGTCGACGGATGCCACGTTCATCGGCGATCTCGAGATCGCCACCGGCGCGGTCGCCGAGTTTTACCAGACGGGGTTTCGTGACTATGGCGGGGCCCTGACCGGCGGCGGTTATCTGGGTGTCGAAGGTGGCATCCTGCGCTTTACCGGTGACAACACGGGATACACCGGCAGGGTCGGCGTCAGCGATGCGACGCTGACCCTCAAGAGCGCGACGGCTGGCACGTTCACGGCCAGCAGCGGCGGTCGGATCGTCGTCGATGACGTGCTGACGGGCAGGGTGTCGGTGGTCGCGGGCGACAGCTCGCTCACCGGCACGGGGCGGATCGACGGCGAGGTGAACGTCGTCGACGGCACGCTGGAGGGGTCCTCAGGCAACGTCCTGAGCATGGCATCTCTGAGCCTGATTTCGAACTCCAAGGTGGCCGTGGCCCTCGGCGCCCCCTCGGACACGTCGCTGTTTGACGTGGCGGGGAACCTGCGGCTCGACGGCACGCTCAACATCACAGATGCGGGCAGCTTCGGTGTGGGGGTCTACCGGATTTTCGACTACGGCGGGACACTCACGAACAACGGGCTGGTGATCGGAACGACACCCGCCGGGACGAACGCGGCTGCCATGGCGGTGCAGACATCCGTGGCCGGTCAGGTGAACCTCGTGAACGCATCCGGTGCGGAGATCGGGTTCTGGGACGGTGGAACGCTTGCCAACCGGGACAACGGTTCCGTGGACGGCGGCAGCGGGACGTGGAACATCACGAACGAGAACTGGACCACCACAGGCGGCGCGGTCAACGCGCCCTACAGCCCCAACCCGACCTTCGCGGTGTTCCAGGGCATGGGCGGCACGGTGACCATCGACAACAGCGCGAGCGCGGTGCTCGCCAGCGGACTTCAGTTCGCGAGCGACGGCTACACACTCGATGGTATGCCCCTGTCGCTCGACAATGGCGGCGCGCTGTCGACCGTCCGGGTCGGGGACGGAAGTGCGGATGACGCGTCCAAGACGGCGACGATCACGAGCCAGATCCTGAGCGGCAGCATCCTGAAGCAGGGCGCGGGCACGCTCGTTCTGGGCGCGAACAATTTCTTTTCGCGGCTGGAGCTTGCCGAGGGCACTGTGGCGGCCAGCTTTGCGCGCAATCTGGGCACCGCAGGCGGAGGGATCGAGTTCACGGGCGGCACCCTGCGCGTGACTGATACCTTTGCAAGTTCGACCATGGTGCAATATCGCGCCACGGCGGATGCGCGCTTCGCGGTTGACGCAGGCCAGACCCTGACGCTGTCGGGGATCGTGTTCGGCGCGGGTGACGTGGTGAAGACCGGGGCGGGCACTCTCACGCTCACCAATAGCGGCAACGCCTATGGCGACACGATCGTCCAGGCGGGCACACTCGTCGGCACCGCCGCCTCGATCGAGGGCAACATCGAAAACGCCGGGCTCGTGGTCTTCGATCAGGGGGATTTCGGTATCTTCACGGGCAATATCGGCGGGTTCGGCGGAACCGCTGGCACGATGGAAAAACGCGGCGGGTCGATCCTCCAGCTCACCGGCAGCTCGTCGCTCGACTGGGTGGTGTCCGGCGGCACGCTCTCCAGCGAAGATGCCGACTTTTCGGGCGACATAGACCTGGGCACCACCGGCAACTTCGGTTTCGTGCAGGGCGGTGATCGCGACTATACTGGCGAGATCTCGGGAACCGGATCGGTCGTTACCAACGGCGGGACCCTGCGCCTCACCGGTGACAACGCGGGCTATACCGGCACCCTCCGGGTCGAAGGCGGCGGGCTGACCATCGACAGCGCCTTTGGAGGCAACGCCGATGTTCGCACCGGCGGGCGGCTCGTGGTGAATGATGTCGTGGCCGGAGGTGTCGCTGTCGGTGGCGGGTCGTCCTTCCTTGCGGGGAGCGGAACGATCACCGGCTCGGTCACGCTTCTGGACGGCACGCTCGAAGGCACGTCGGGCCGCGTTCTGAGCATGGGCGCGCTGTCCATGGTCAGCCAGTCTTCCATGAACGTGACGCTGGGCGCACCGTCCGGCATGGCCCTCTTCGACGTGGCGGGCGACCTGACCCTCGACGGCGCGTTGAACGTGACGGATGCAGGCGGCTTCAGCGCGGGTGTCTACCGGCTCGTGGATTACGGCGGCACGCTGACCGACAACGGGCTCGACATCGGCACGATCCCGGCGGGAGCGACGCTGGCGGATCTGTCCGTGCAGACGGCGGTGGCCGGTCAGGTGAACCTCGTCAACACCGGCGGCGCGACCCTGAGCTTCTGGGACGGCGACATCGTGGCCAACCGTGACAACGACACCATCGACGGCGGCACAGGCACATGGAACGCAACCAATTCCAACTGGACGACAGCGACGGGATCGTTCAACGCGCCTTATAGCCCGAATCCGACTTTCGCCGTGTTCCAGGGCACCGCTGGCACGATCACGATCGACGATACCGATGGACAGGTCAAGGCGACGGGGCTTCAGTTCGCGAGCGATGGCTACGCGGTGGATGGGGATGCGCTCGGGCTGTCGAACGGCGGCAGTCCGGCTATCGTGCGGGTCGGCGACGGCTCGGACGACGATGCGATCATGGTCGCGACGATCTCGGCCGACCTCACCGGGGCGACCCTGCGCAAAGAGGGCGACGGCACGCTGGTTCTCGGCGGTGCGCACCTGTTCGACGGACTTGAAATGGCCGCCGGTACCCTCGCGGTGTCCGCCGAGGGAAACATGGGGAGCTTTGGCAGCACGGTCACCTTCCAGGGTGGCACCCTGCGTTCGACCGATACCTTTGCCACGGATGCTGCCCGGTTCTATGACGCCGTTGCCGACGCCCGTTTCGAGGTCGATGCGGGCCGCACTCTGACCGTGGATGGCATCGTCTATGGTCTGGGCGATCTGGTGAAATCTGGCGAGGGCACACTGGTCCTCACCAATACGGGTAACAGCTACAACGACACCATCGTGGCGGCCGGGACGCTGACGGGCAACGCCGGGTCCATCGTCGGAAATATCGCGAACGCGGGCACCGTCATCTTTGATCAGGCGAGCGATGGCACCTATGCCTTCGCGATCAGTGGCCATGGAGGAACGTCGGGCGTGATGGAAAAGCGCGGGGCGGGGGAGCTGACGCTCATCGCGGCCTCTTCGCTCGACTGGACCTTGACGGCAGGCAGGCTGATCAGCGACAACGCGGCCTTCAGCGGCGATGTCGGGATCGCATCCGGTGCGCGCTTTGTCTTCGTGCAGGGCGGCGCACGGGTCTATGGCGGCGAGATTGCCGGGACTGGTGCGTTCGCGGTCGAGGGCGGCAGCCTGCAGTTGACCGGGAACAGCGGGGCCTTCGGAGGCACCACGGAAGTGCTCGCCGCGACGCTTCGGATCGACGACGTGCTGGGCGGATCGGGCAGCTTCGGCACCGGGTCGCGGCTCGCGGGCACCGGCACGCTTGGTTCCGGCATGGGGTCGGTCGTGACGCTTGCCTCGGGTGCGACGCTTGCGCCGGGCAATTCCATCGGAACGCTCACTGTCAACGGCGACCTCGTGATGACCACCGGCTCGGTCTACGAGGTCGAGGTGGCGCCGGGTGGCACGGACAACGATCTGGTTGCGGTGACCGGCACGGCGACGCTCGCCGGTGGCGTGACCCACATCGGGCTGACCGGCGACTATGCCTCCAACGCGCGCTATACGATCCTGACCGCAGGCGGCGGTATCAGCGGCACCTTCGACAGCGTGACCTCTGATTTCGCTTTCCTCGATCCGACGCTGGGCTATGGTGCGAACGCGGTCACGCTCACGCTTGCGCGCAACGATGTCGGCTTCGCCGATGTCGGGCGGACCCCGAACCAGCGGGCCACCGCGAACGGTCTCGACGACCTCGGGGCCGGGACCGAACCCTACGACAGCGTCCTGACGCTGGGCGCGGCGGCTGCGCGCGATGCCTATGATCAGCTTTCGGGCGAAGGTCATGCGAGCGTGATGACGGGCATGGTCGAGGACAGCGACGAAATCCGCGATGCCGTGTCGGACCGGATGCAGGCTGGCCTTGGCGCCCGCAACAGCGCACCCGCAGGCGGTACGATGTCGTCCAAGTCGGTCGCGGTGTCGGAGAGCCCGGTCTGGGCGCGGGCCACCGGGACCTGGCGTCAGATGGCGAGCGACGGGAACGCGGCGCGGTATGCGAGCCTGTCTGGCGGTCTCCTTCTTGGCGCTGACGCGATGGTCGAGGACGTTGTGCGGCTCGGGTTCCTCGCGGGCTTCGGGCAGGCCACGACCGACGTTGCGGCGCGCAATTTCTCGGCCGACTCGAACTCCTACCACATCGGCGTCTACGCAGGTGCCGAGGTGGGCGGCTTCACCGTCTCGGGCGGTGCCGCCTATTCCTGGCATCAGGTTGACGCAACGCGGCGGGTCGCCTTCGCGGGCTTCACCGATACGCTCACGGCGGATTACGGCGCGGGCGTGGTGCAGGCTTTCGGCGAGCTGTCCTATCGCATCGACGCGGGGGCGGCCTTCTTCGAACCCTACGTGAACGTGGCGCATGTGCGCGTGAACCGGCAGGGATTCACCGAGGCCGGGGGTGCCGCAGCGCTGACGGCATCGCCAGCGAGCTATTCCACGACCTACGCCACCGTAGGGCTGCGGGCCGAAACCCAGTTCGTGCTGGGCGACGCGACCGGCACGCTGCACGGCGCGCTGGGCTGGCGGCAGGCCTTCGGCGACCGCACGCCGGATCAGGACGTGGCTTTCGCCGGGGCTGGTCCGTTCTCGATCGCCGGGGCGCCGATCATCGGCGGTGCGGCGCTGATCGAGGCCGGCATCGCGATCGACCTTTCCCCGCAGGCGAGCTTCGGCCTGTCCTATGACGGCCAGATTTCCTCGGCTTCACAGAGCCACGGGATCTCGGCCAGTTTCAACCTGAACTTCTGAGGATGACGATGAAAGATTTCGACGGACGGATGCTCAAGGTGGCGCTGACGGCGGCCCTGATGATCGGCGCAGCAAGCGTGGCTCCGGCACAGAACACGACACCGGACCAGACACTGGCGCCGGTGGTCGGATCGGCGCTGCCGGGCGGCGCGAACGCGCTGTCGGAAACGCATGGCGACTGGCAGGTGAATTGCCGGATGGTGACGGTCGACGACACGGGCCAGAAACAATGTGCGCTGACGCAACGACAGGTGAACCAGCAGGGCCAGAACGTGCTGGCTGTCGAGTTCGCGACGAACGACGACGGGCTGTCGGGCGCAATCGTTCTGCCCTTCGGCTTGGCCGTGACCGAGCCGGTGGCCCTGGCGGTGGACGAGGGCGAGGCGACCGTCCTGCCGTTTTCGACATGTGTTCCCGCGGGCTGCATCGTGCCGGTCGAGGTGACCGAGGACATGCGCGCGGCGCTGCGCTCGGGCAGCACGCTCGCGATCTCTGCCCAGGGCCTCGACGGCAGCCCCGTTGTTCTCTCTGTTTCGCTCGCGGGCTTCGGCTCCGCCGCCAACCGGGTCGCGGAACTCTCCGGCTCCTGATCCGGAACGAGGATCGCCAGTGGATGGGCAAGGCGCGCCGCCGCCGGGTTCAATCCTCGGTTCTTGACCCGGCGTTGAGCCAGTCCGGCATCCCGATGCGCTGTTTCCGTCCCGCCTGGCTTTGCTTGCGGGCAGGCGCAGGGGCCGGGCTCGCCGGAAGATTTTCGATATAGCGCGCGCCCACCGGATATTCGGTTCCGTCGGGGCCGATCAGCCGGGTCGGGTCGGCGCGACGCTGCGCGGCGTGCAGCTCGGTTTCCGACAGCCACCATGACCTGTGGATCTGTCGGCCCGACCGCGGGGGAACTTTCTCCATCGCTGACTTCAGCGTCGTGCGCACCAAGGCGCGGCCCTCGTCAGAGGTCACCATGACATACTGGTTCTGGGCGCGAAGCGATACGAGCTTGCCAGTCAGCCCGGGCGCGACGAGGTCCGCGCGCGCAACCGGAAGCGGTCGCCGCGCGACCGGTAGCCAATAGGGCACCAGCGCGGGATCGTGGCCCATCATGGGCCGAAGCCAGTCCTGATAGACGTAGACCTGAAAGCCGAAGAACAAGACGCTCTGGACAAAGATACGGGCGATTCGCCCGACCTCGTCCGAAAATTCGGGGCTGTGCAGCAGGATGGCGTGGAACGTGGCGAACTGCACCGCGCAGAGCACGAAGAAGGGCAGCAGGCCCACAATGAACCATGGGACGTTTCGCGGCATCAAGAGCCGCATGAGGTGGGGCACGACCCAGATCGCGATCAGCGCATAGGCCGCGACGCGGAGGATATAGAACAGGTTGTCGCCCAACATGCCCAGCGCCGGAAATTCGAGCGCTTGATAACCGAGGAGTTTGAAAACCGGAGTGACCAGGTAGCAGGCGATGGTGACGGGGTGCCGGAAGTAGGCGATGACCGCACCGCGAAGTTGCGCCCGGTCAAACAGGTTGTCCCGCAGCTCGCCCGAAAGCCCGAGCTGCCACCCTGACCTTGCCATCCCGTTATCCCCCGTTCAGTTCTCGGGCCGAAAATGCATCACCGCGCATGCGATTTTGTAGAGATGGCCCAATACCTGATACCCGACCAATGTTTAATGTTGAGGAAATTTCGCACCAAAGAGTCTTATTTCGCACCAAAGGCGTCAAATACACCTTACGAAACGTTTCATTTGGTCTAAAGTTCCTGCGCAGGCAACGATTTGATAAAGTTTGTCGATCATCACGGCACGGGCAGGAGATCAGGAATGGCGCGGGATTACGTGAGCAATAAAGACGTGCCGTCTCACATGGAGTCGTCCGAGCCGGGACTGCTACCTCTCGAACCGCGTATCCTGATGGACGCCGCCCTGGAATGGGATCTCGGTGGCACCGATCAGCTCGTGACTCTGGTGTCCGGTATTCACCACATGATCGAGCAGCAGATCGCTGATTACGGCGATTTCCTTGATCAGTTCGACGCCCTCGCCTCGGGCGCGCTCAGCACCCTTGATGTTTTGTCGGAAGCGAATGCGGCGGCAGGGACCGAAAGCGCGCAACGGCTGGACGAGATCATCGGGCACTTGAGCGACGCCATCGCCGAGCTGCGCAGCGGGTCGCTGCGCTCGATCGAGGGTCTGTTGGACGACCCCAGCGGCGGCGGCACCTTTGAAGAGGCGCTGGCGGATGCGATCAACGACCAGCTTCGCACGGACAACGCCTGGACCACGGGGAACGAGGCGACGAACCCTGTCGATGCAGACGATATTGCCGCAACCTTCACACTGACGAATTTCGCCGAGGATACGCTGCAGGATGCCATTGACGCGATGGTGGCCGACATCATGTCCGACACGTCCCTCGCGACCAAGGGTCTGACGGCGCAGGAGCTTCGGGATGCGGTCGATGCGGCCTCCGACAGCTACTTCGCGGCCCTACTTGGGGGCGGTTTCTCGATCGACCTGACCGATATCACCGTCGGTGGCGATACCATCGTGTCTTTCGAACAGAACGTGGACGATGCAAGCCGCGTGGACGTGAATGTCACGTTGCCCGGTATTTCCTTCGACTTCGACGCCCTTCTGGACTGGGCCATGGGGGCCGATGCGCAGGGGGTCGATCTCGATTTCGACAGTGCCGCCGCGACATTCTCGTTCCAGCTTCAGGGCTATGTGAACACCGGCGCAGGTAACGTGATCGAGGGTTTCGGCCTGCATATCGACGAGCTCGCCTTCGATCCCTTGGCCGAGTTCGGCGGTGTACTGGATGTGTCCGCCTATACCGATCCGCTGGTCTTCGGGATGCTCTCGGTGCAACTCGACGGCGTCGAAACCGCCGCCTTCCGGGTGGATGTCGGCTTTGACGAGGGCACCGATCTTGGTGTCGACTACATCTTCGGAAATGGCGTGACCTGGCTTGGCGCCGGGGCGACCTTCGGCGTCACCACGATGATCAAGGAGATCGGCGCGGCGAATTTCGAAGCGGTGGCCGACGATACCGAATATGCGTTGGCGCAGGTCGATCTGTCCGGCACGCTCGATTTCTTCTCTTCCGCTGCCGAGGATGCGATCGAAACCGGCTATGCTTTCGGGATCACGCTCGGCCTGTCCTCGACGCTCGCTCCCATGAGCCTCGCCCCCGACGCCTCGGTCGCGGATCGGTTGCAGAAATTCCTCGAGGACGCGAGCCTTGGCTTCGACGTCGATCTGAGCGACACGGGTCTCGATCCCGACCTTGCGGACACGCTGGAGAACGCGATCGAAAGCCTTGCGGCGATGGGCATGGATCAGGTCTCGGCTTTCCTGTCTGATCTCGGGGCCGTCGTCGCGGGGATGATGCGGTCGGCGATGTTCGACGTCGAGATTCCGTTTACCGACATCGAGATTTCGTCGCTTCTGCAAGGCATCGCGGATGTCTTCAGTTCTTTCGACGACCTGTTCCACATCGACCCGCAGGGGCTGGGATTCGGGGAAGAGGCGCCCACGCTTTTCCCGATCCAGGATGCGGTGGAGGCGGTGTCCTTCGACTTCGATCCTGCCGTGCTCGATGACGTCACGGGCATCGACCTGCGCCTGATGACGAGCGCGTCCGAGGGTCTAACCCTGCCCATCGACATCGCGGGCGACGCGGTGCTGTCAGACCCCGGCTCCAGCGACGAGGACAAGGCGGGCGCGCTCGCCGCGCTGCTTGATGCCGCGCTGTCGGCCTATGGCTATGCCGTGGTCGCTGTGGGGCTGACGATCACGATTTCTTCGCCCGGCGGGGCGGGCACCGCCAATCCGCTGGCCATCCTCGGCGCGCGCAAGACCGGGGGCGCGACCGACACGACCTTTGGCCTTGACACGCTCGGACTTGCCGAGAGCGATCTTTATGAAGCGACCGATACCTTCGAGGCGGGGCAGACCGACTACGGGATCCGGCTGGTGCCGGAACAGTCGGGCACCTTTACGCCCGGCCCGGACTTTGCCGAGACTATGGTGGGTGTCGAGCAACTGGTCTTTACCGCCGAGATCGGCGGCGAGACGGTCGACATCGTGGTCGAGAAGCCCGCGAACGGCTGGTATGACGCCGGGACCAACGACCCGAACCTCGACGACATGGCAGATGCGATCAACGCCGCCATTGCCGATGCCGGCCTGCCGGTTGTGGTGTCGGTGGCGGGCGACGGGTTGACCTTTGCCGTGGAGCCCGGCGCGCAGGTCGCATTGTCCTTTGGCCTCGATCCCGACAAGCTCACGCGGGCCTTCGACCTTGCCAGCCTGATCGAATTCGTGAACGTGAAACTCGCGACCATCGACGGCATGGGCGACGCGACGCTGCGGCTGACCGAGGACGGCGCGCTGGTGATGGATTTCTCGGACCTCGTCGTGGATGCCTCGATCAGCACCGGGGACGCGGCGGCGACATTCGACCTGTCGGGCGTCGATGTGCCCGGTCTCATGGACCTGAGCCTTTCGGCCCGCCTGTCGGCGGCGCTCACGGCGAATTTCGGCACCGCGGTCGGGATCGACATCCTCGGTTTCGCAGCGGGCCTCATGGACGAGGCGCTGGCCGAGAGCCCCGACAACGCGGTCGAGGCGCGGCGCGATCTGGAAGCCGCCGAAACTGGCGATAGCCTTGCCAAGACGCTGGGCAAGGCGCTGTCGGACAACGTCTTTTTCCTGGACATGGGCCTCTCCGTCGATATTCAGGCGCAGGCCTCCGACATCACGGGCACCGCCGATCTGGGGCTCGCGGGGGTGCGTATCGGGGTGGACGACGCCAGCGCCAACTTCATGACGCTGGACACCCAGTTCGACATGACGGTCATCGGCACCGACGCCGACGCGCTGTTCAACGAACGGGTGTCGCTGACCAATATCATCGACGCGTTTCTGCATACGGATCCGGATGGGAAATCCGACATGCTGGGCGGGCTGAACCGGCTCGTCGGGCGCACCGACCTTCAAGGCGGGATCGTCACCGATGGCGCCGGGCATGCGTTGACGGCGGATGACGGATTTGCCGAAGCGGTGGGCGACGTGCGGCGCGTGGACGCCGACTCCTATGTGCTTCAACAAGATGAAGTGCTGTCGCAGATGTTCATCCAGCTGGGCGACGTGAAACTCGACGTTGTCGGCATTTCGGGCATCAACGAGGGGATTCTCGACGGCATTTCCCTGTCGATCAACGACCTGACCGATCCCCCTTCGGGCTTTGGCTGGGATCTGTTGGGACCGGGCGCGGATCAGGTCAAGGCGCTGATGACGCTGGGCGAGGGCGACATCCTCGACAGCCTCGAGACGATCCTCGACCTCGTCGCTCTGACCGGCGATGCGCTCAAGGAAAAGCTGCCTTTCCTCGACCAGAACATCCCGCTTCTGAACTTCTCGCTTCTCGACACCATCGACTTCGCGAAAGACCTGACCGAAGAAATGAAGGAGATGCGCGACCAGCCCGAGGCGGGTCTGGGCAAGCTCGACGCGATGCTCGAAAGTGTGTTCGGCGACGATACCGTGACGCTGTCTTGGGACGCGGATGCCAAGGTGCTGGGTTTCGCGCTGTCGTTCCGGTTCCTCGAGGATTATTCCGAGAACCTGCCGTTCAACTTCGATCTGAAGTCGCTCATCGGGGACCAGCTTGCCGATATCGTCGGGGCGGATGCCGCCGACCTGCTGACCAACCTCGCTGATGTGAAGGGCGACGGGAACCTGACCTTCGACCCGGACCTGTCGATGGACTTTGCCTTTGGTCTCGACCTGTCGCAGGTGCTACTCGACGCGCCGGACCTCGCTACCGAGGATACGCTCCTCACCGGCCTTGGCTCGGTGTCGAACCTCGTGCAAAGCGCCGAGGGGGCCAACGACCTGCGCATCCGCTGGCAGGATGTGACGTCCGGACAGACCAAGACGGTGAACGTGGACATCGACGGGGCCGATACACTGGGCGATCTGGTGAGCCGCGTCGAAACCGCACTTCAGGCCGCAATAGGGTCGAATGTGACCTTCAGCTTCGACGCGGCCACGGGGGCGATCACCCTGTCGGACGCGAACAGCTCGATCATCCTGAGCGATGACGTGACCGCGCTTTTCGGGGCCGAGACGGCCTTGGCCGAGGCGGCGACGCCCGCCAATCCGGGTGATTTCGAACCCGCGATCCTCGCGCTCGACGCCGGTTTCGCTGACTTCGACGGTGCCTTCTCGTTCCATATCGCCTTCGGGCTTGATGGCGACAGCCTTGGCGCGGGCGGCGATGTGGTCATCGCGGCCGATGCCGCGCGCACCGACGCGCAAGGTTTGGCCGATGCGATCAACAAAGCCCTCGACGCGCTCGACATCGACCGTCGCGAAGTCGCCGTCACCTCGGTCGGTGGCTGGACTCTGCCCGCCAGCCAACTTGTGCGCGCCGAAGTGATCGGCGGTGTCGTCACGCTGGTCGGCACCAATTTCGCGCAGGCGATCGGCAAGGACGCCATCGTCTTTGGCGTGTCCGGCACCGATGGCTCGCATGACGTGCGCTTTACGGTGACCGAGCTTGGCGGATCGAACGCGGGACGGCTCCTTGGCCTTGACGCCGACGGGCTGCCCCATAGCGGCAGCATGACCGGCGAGGCGTTGACGGAAAGCCAGTCGATCGGCAAGCCGCGCCTGTTCCTCGACACTGAGAACACGGGTCTCAGCCTCACGCTCTTTGCCGGGGCCCAGGACGGTCTGAACCTGAAACTGTCGCTCGGGCCGCTGTCGGTCGGCGTGGTCAACGGTACCGCGATGCTGACTGCCGGTCAGGGCAGCACGGACCCGGCCCATGTCAACGTGGGCTTCAACGACATCGACGGCGACACCCATGTCGGCGAGTATGACCTGTCGGACCTCTTCGATCTTGCCACCGATGCGGGACGGTCGTTCCTCGACCTCGTCAATCTTGACGTGGCGGTGGGTATCCTCATCGACCTCCCGTTCCAGGACAATATCGGTTTCCTCAACCCGGACGATCACGGGTTGACCTATGACGCCGACCTGATCACCACGGGCGGCGCCGTCGATCTGGGCACTTTCGTCTCCGATCCCATCGGGGCCTTCTCGGGCGATGTGATCAACCTTGCCAACGGCGACGCGATCGAAGGCGATTTCGACCTGCGGCTTCCGTCGATTTCCGACATCTCGAACTTCCTCGCCGATTTCAACATCCTCGCCTTCCTCAACGATCCCATCGCGGTTCTGGACGGGATCGACATGATCCTGAACCGGATGCAGGCGATGTTCGACGACTACCTCGCGGACATCACGCTGCCGGTCGTGGGCGATGCCATCGGATCGGCGATCACCTTCTTCGACGATTTCCGCATCAACGTGCTGGAAGAGGTGCGCGTCGCCGCCGAGACGCCCAAGGCGGACGGGTCGATGCCGACCACGGTCGATCTGCTGACCGGCTTTCTCAACGACAAGCTCAACGAGCTGTTCAACGCGGGCAATCCGCCCATCGAGTTCATTCAGGCCTATCTCAACACGGACGGTTCGCTGGACGAGAGCTATCTCTACGGCACCATCAACTTCGGTGCGACGATCTTTGACGAGATGCTGGATATCGCCTTCGATCTGGGCATCCCCGGCTTCGAGCTTGACGTCAAAGAGGGCTCGCGGGTCCGCATCGCGCTCGACTACACCGTCAACCTCGGGTTCGGCCTGAACAAGACCGGGTTCTTCCTGCTCAACGATACCGACCACGACGAGATCACCATCGGTGTATCGGCGGATGCGGGCACGTTCCAGGGATCGGCCAAGCTGCTTGGGATCCTCGGGGTGAATGCCGACGCGGTGACGGAAGGAGCGAACGGTTCTTTCACGGGCGAGGGCACGGGCGAGGGCACCGCCATCGTTTCGGCCACACTGGGTGCGGATCTTTACGGCGACCAGGGCCTTACCATCGTCGCGCCCGACAGCGCGAACGGGACGGATGAGATCGGGATGGATCTGTCCGGTATCCAGGCCAAGACCGGCGCGGGCCTCGATCTCGATTTCGAGAAAGTCGTCTATATCAACAAGATCGACAGCTCGTCCCTGATTGCCTTTTCCTTCAATGCCAACGTGGACGTGCAGATCGGGCTCGAGGCCAATATCCTCAACCCGACGACGGGCGACCCGCTGCTCATCGGCGGCAAGGCGATCATCCCCTCGGTGCGGACCGAACTGGTCGTGGCCGGGCACTACGCCAGCACCTCGGGCGAGGGTTTCGTCTTTGACGAGCTATCGTTCAAGAATGTCCGCGTGGACGCAAACGTGCTCTACGAGGCGATCATCGAGCCGGTGGTTTCGCCCATTCGGGCCTTTGTCGAACCGCTGGCCGATACCTTCGGCTGGCTCAACGACGTGCCCTTCAGCTTTGTCACCGACGCGCTGGCACAGGCGTTTCCGGTCTTCGGCATTGCGCTTACGATCGTCGACACCATCGAACAGATCGACTCTTTCATCGAAACGCTCGAGTCCACTGGCGGGCAATTCGTCTTTGGCGACTTCGACCTCATCTCTTCTGTCTCGGGCGACGCCGCCAGCGGCCAGAGCGCGTCCAAGGGGCTCGACACCTCGACCGCGACACGCGACGCGACCGATGCGACGCCGACCAACGGGTCGAGCGGCAATCCCTTTGGCGTGTTCGGCAACCTCGACCGTGGTTTCGCCATCGAGATTCCGCTGCTGTCCGATCCGTTCTCGGCGATCAACCTGCTCACGGGCAAATTCGATCAGGTGGACCTCGTCCTCGTCCACGCGACGCTGTTCAACCTCGATTTCCCGCGTACGAGCCTTGTCGATCTGATGATCGACCAGATCGGCGCGCCGGGCTGGGTCGGGGATATCATCTCGGGCGCCTTCCGGTTCGAGATCGGCGCCCATGCCTTTGCCGGTCTCACGGCTGGTTACGACCTGTCGGGCATCGTGAACTTCGTGAACACGCTCGATCCCGTGCGTCTGCTCGACGGCGTCTTCATCGACTCGGGTCCGTTCCTTGACCTCGGTTTCGACGTGGCGGCGGCGCTGAACCTCGGTATCGCGGGGCTGAACGCAGGCGGCGGCGCGCATGTGACGCTGTCGTTCAACGACCCCAACGACGACGGCAAGCTACGCATCCCCGAGCTGCTCGAGATCCTCGACGCCTCGGCCGACGATCCGTCCAAGATGCTGGGCTACCTGTTCGAAGGCACTTTCGACGTCTATTTCTACCTGAGCGTGTGGGCAGGCATCTCGATCGACTTCGGCCTGTTCTCCATCGACCTCAAGTGGTCGAAGGACGTGGTCAACATCAACGAGAGCTTCGAGTTCGGGAATTTCCCGCTGCCGCCACGCGTGTCTGACGACATCTCGGCGGGCGAAACCGCGATCCTCGCTGTGGGGTCGAACATCGGCAACTCCATGTCGAACCTGACCGAGGACGGCAACGACGTGATCCGCCTGTCGGGTCCCAATTCGCCGATCCAGGTCAACCTGTCCAACCAGCAGGGCAGCCTGTCGGGCAGCTTCAACCAGGACGCCGCCGGGATCATCATTCCGGCAGGCAACGGCGATAACACCGTCGATCTGTCCGACCTCTACGAGGCGGGGTCGGGCGATTATTCCGACAAGGCGGTCGTGGTCTATGCGGGCAACGGCAAGGACACGATCAAGCTGCCCGATCAGGGGCTTACGGTCGTCTTCGCGGGTGATGGGGACGATGTGTTCACCTCAGGCCCGAACGCCACCGGCACCTATGTCATCTTCGGTGAAAAGGGGTCCGAGACCGTCAATATCCAAGGCGGCAACGTCATCTTCATCGGCGATGACGACATGGGGATGCGGGACGTGTTCCTGACCCAGTTCGCCCAAGGCGGTCTGACCGCGGCGGCGGCCCGTGACCTGCTTGGCATCAACGCCGACGGGACGGTCAAGGCGGCCGGGGCCACCGCGAACTACAACGGGACGGACGTGAACGGGAACGCCGCCAAGCTGTCCCTGGCGCAGGTCCTCGCTGACTATACCCGCGCCACGCAGATCAAGGCGGCGGGCGACGCCGAGACGGTGACGGTCGCTGGTGGCAACCACCTTATCCTGACCGGCAAGGGCGCCGACACGATTACCGCCGGTTCTGGCACGACGGGCATCATCCGCATCCTCTCGGGAGCGGGAGACGACGTGGTGACAGTCGCGGGCGGTGCCGACGCGCTGGTCGAAGGCGGCGCAGGGTCGGATCGCATTACGACCAACGCTGCCGTCTCGACCGTCTGGGGCTGGGGTGCCGCCGCGGGCGAAACCGGGCAAAGCGGCAACGCTGGTATCGACACGCTGGCCATTCGCGACGGCGCGGACGTGCTGATGGGCGGGTCGGGGAACGATACGCTGCACGGACAACTGGGCAACGACCTGATCGAGGGTCGCGCTGGCGACGACACGATCAGCGGCGGGCAGGGCGTCGACATTCTGGTCGGCGGCACGCTCGACATCACGACTGTCAAGGACGGGGCGACCCTGACCATCGACGACTTCGACACGACGACCTACTTCGGTCAGGCGGTCGTGCTTTCGGCACGGGACGCGGCGGACTTCTGGGCGGTGGCGGCGACGACACCCTGTCGGGCGGCGACGGCAACGACGCGGTCGTCGGGGATTTTGCCCGGCTTACCGTGGCCACGAACCTGCTCATCGAGGCGGTCGACACGCAGTTCGACACTTCTGCTAATGCCGGAACCGATACGCTGGGCGGGGATGCGGGCAACGACATCCTGATCGC
Organism: Maritimibacter sp. REDSEA-S28_B5; assembly: GCA_001626765.1. Lineage (GTDB taxonomy): Bacteria > Pseudomonadota > Alphaproteobacteria > Rhodobacterales > Rhodobacteraceae > Maritimibacter. The sequence goes on along the minus strand of LUOO01000031.1, from coordinate 79,760 downwards.
GGGCGGCTCGTCGGTCGGGTCCGAGACCATCATCGACCTTCAGGGATCGAACACGGTGCTGGGCGACTTCGGCCTCCTGCGCGGGGCGCGGATATCGGAAGCCGTGACCTATGCCGAATCGAAGAGCTCTTCGGCGGGCGGTGCGGATACCGTGACGACCGGCGACGGCAACGACCTGATCATCGGGGGCGAGGGCGACGATCACATCACCTCGGGGCTGGGCAGCGATATCGTGCTGGGCGACCTCGGGATCATCGACGTGCCGAACTCCACGATCACCGGGATCGTGACGGCGAACGATGGCAACGACACCATCATCGTGGGCAACGGCACGGGCACTGACATCACCGACATCGTGATCGGTGGCGCGGGCGACGACCATATCACGGCGGGCGCGGGCGGGCTGATCCTGCTGGGCGATAACGGGGTTCTCACGCTCGATCCCGCTGCGCTGCTGGCAGCGCGCAGCTACATCGCGCCGGGGGCCGGGGCGACCGCGCAGGACCTCGAGAACGACGCCGAGGTCCGCGCCAAGATCGCCGGTCTGGCCAAGCTCAGCGCCGATGCCTCGGACCCGAGCGACGGGGACGACACGGTGCTGGCCGGGACCGGGTTCCTCAATGCCGTCATGGGCGGCGGCGACGATCACGTGACCTTGGCGGACGCCACTAACTATGTCCTTGGCGACAACGGTTCGATCGAGATCCTTTCGGACGGCGTGCTTCTGACCGCCGTGTCGGGGCCGCAGGCGGGGGACGATACGGTGATCGGCGGGTCGGGCGATGATCTGATCATCGGCGGGCTTGGCGCCGACACCATCTCGTCGACCGATGGCCGCGATGTGATCCTGGGCGACGACGGCACGATCCGGCGCACCACGGGGACCAACGACGACGGCGATGTCGCCACCACGACCGGCGCGACCGGCGGCGACGATATCGTCACGATCACCGCGGGGGCTGCGATGATCCTTCTGGGGACCGGGGCCGACAGGCTGACCGCCGGGAACTCGGGCGTGATCGCACTGGGCGATACCGGCTCGGTGACGCGCAAGTCCTCTGGCACGCAGGTCACCGCGACGACCGAGGGCACTGGTGTGGACACGATCACGACCGGCATCGGCGACGATATCCTGATGGGCGGCGACGCCGGCGACGTGATCGACGCGGGCGACGGCGACAACGTGATCCTGGGCGACACCGGGTCCTACGACAGCGCGGGAACCCTGTCCTCGGCAGCCACCCAGCAGGATGGCGGCGACACTGTCACGGCTGGGAACGGCGACAACCGGGTGATCCTCGGGGGCGGCGCAGATACGGCCACGCTCGGCAATGGCGACGGCCGGGTTCTGGGCGACAGCGGGTCTATGGACTGGTCGAACGGTGAAGTGATCGAGACCTCGGACAACGACACGGGTGACGCGGATGAGATCACCATCGGCAACGGCAATACGGTGGCCTTCGGCGGCGTCGGCGGCGACACCATCGACGTGGGCGACGGTGCCCATGTCATCCTCGGCGACGCGGGCCGCTTTGACGCGCAGGGCACCCTGACCTCCGACGTGACGGTGGGAGACGGCGACGACGACGTCACCGCCGGGTCGGGCGGCAGCCGCGTGATCCTTGGCGGCGGGTCGGATACCGCGACGATCGGCGACGGACCCAACAGGGTTCTGGGCGATTACGGAACGAACGACTGGACCGGCACGGAAACGCTCGGCAGCCTGTCGCCCACGTTGGGCGGGGATGACGAGATTACCACGGGTCGGGGCGCGGACGTGGTCTTTGGCGGTGCAGGCGGCGACATGATCGACGCGGGCGAGGGCGATAACATCGTTCTTGGCGACAGCGGGTCGTGGGATGCCTCTGGGGTCCTCACGTCCGATTGGTTTGCCCAAGACGGTGACGACAGCGTGACCACGGGATCGGGCGACGACCGCGTGATCCTTGGCGGCGGGTCGGACACGGCCGTTCTGGGCGACGGCGACAACCGGGCGCTGGGCGACAGCGGCGTGAACGACTGGACCGGGACCGAGACGCTGGAAAGTCTGTCCAACACTCTGGGCGGCGCGGATGACATTACCACCGGCACGGGCGAAGACGTTGTCTTCGGCGGCGCGAGCGGCGACGTGATCGACGCGGGCGAGGGCGACAATATCGTTCTTGGTGACAGCGGGTCGTGGGATGCTTCTGGGGTCCTCACGTCCGATTGGCTTGCCGAGGACGGCGATGATAGCGTGACCACGGGATCGGGCGACGACCGCGTGATCCTTGGCGGCGGGTCGGACACCGCGGTGCTTGGCGACGGCGACAACCGGGCGCTGGGCGAGAGCGGCGTGAACGACTGGACCGGCAGCGACGTGCTGACGACCACGACCCCGGCGGAGGGCGGGGCGGACGACATCACCACCGGCGACGGCGACGACCTGATCGCGGGCGGTCAGGATGGCGACGTGATCGACGCAGGCGACGGCGACAACACCGTTCTGGGCGACCAAGGGGTCATCACGCTCGCCGCGGGCGTGATCCGGGCGGTCAGCGAGGATCGCAGCAACGGCGGGGCCGACCGGATCACCACCGGTTCGGGTCGGGACGTGATCATTGGCGGTCTGGCCGGCGACACCATCGGCAGCGGCGCAGGTGACGACGCCATCCTGGGCGACCTCGGACAGATTTCCGAAGCCGGGGCGAGCACCGGGTTCATGCGCGCGCTCACCGGTGAACCGGGAGGCGGGGATGATTTGATCGAGTCGGGTTCCGGCGACGACATGATCATCGCCGGTCAGGGCAACGACCGCGTCGATACCGGGACGGGCGAAGACCTCGCCTTCGGTGACAGCGGCCACGTGACCTACCGCGGGACGGCGGACATCGTGACGCTGCGCATGACGGACGAGGCACGGGGCGGCGACGACCGCATCACCTCGCGCGGGGCCGTGGGGGATGACATCCTTTTGGGTCAGGCGGGTGACGACCGGATCGACGCGGGCGGTGCCGACGACCTGATCGTCGGTGACATCGCGCGGATGACGCTTTCCGATCCCGCGGGGGCGCTGGCGAACCAGTCGGCGGCGGATCGTCTGGTCAAGCTGACCGCGGTCCTGATCGACATCGCGGGCGACGACACGGTGTTCGCGGGCAACGGCTACGACATCGTCGTCGGCGGCTTCGGGGATGACGTGCTGCACGGGCAGGGCGGTCAGGATATCCTGATCGGCGACACGGCGATCATCGGCCGGAGCTGGACGGAAAACCGCGACGGCTCGGTCGACGAACGGATGACCATCGACACGAACTTTGCCTATGTGACGGGCGGCTACGACCAGATCCACGGGAACGGCGGGCCGGACATCATGATCGGCAACCTCGGGCCGGACCTGTTCTTTGGCGATACCGCGAATGACCTGATCTTCTCGGACGGTTACGCCGGTATCTTCAAGGCGACGTTCCCGATCGGGTTTGGAGATATCTCGATGACCCAGCGGTTCCTCTTCACGTCGAACTTCGCCGGTCCCGGCGCGCTCGACGTGGTGTCGGAAAGCCAGCAGGACGCTGCCATCGGCGCGAACCTCGATCTGTTCGAGGACGATCCGACGCTCGATGACGGGCTCGGCGCGGACCTCGGGCCGGGCCTGTCGCTCGAGGCAGTCTGGATGGCGGTGGTCGACGCGATGGACGATCCCGCGCTCCTGCGGTCGCTTGCCTTGCTCATCCAGTCCGGTGCAGATGTGACCCTGATCGCGGAGAGCCTGCTCTCTTCGTTGATCAGCGCGGGTCTTCTGACCGGAAACCTGCCACCCACCGTGCTCGAGGCGCTGATCGAACGGCTTCTCGACATGATCGAAGCGAAAGAGGCCGGCGCGGCCAGCCTCCCCATTGCCGCTGAATAAGAAAGACGAAAGCACTCCATGACCGATACACCGCAGAAAACCACCACGATGAACGGCGTCACGATCAACTGGCACGACGACAAGATGGAAAGCGTCTACGCCAACATCGGCACGGCGACCGCCAATCGCGAGGAGTTCTTTCTCCTGTTCGGCACCCACCAGAACTGGCGCGGCACCATGACCGAGAACAAGGAGGTCGACGTGGACCTTTCGACCCGCATCGTGCTCAACCCCTTTGCGGCCAAGCGGCTGGCGGGCATCCTCGCCGGGTCGATCAAGGCCTATGAGGAACAGTTCGGCAAGATCGACATCTGATCCATGCTTGACGAGGCGCGCGCGGTTTTCCTGATGGACAGGGCCGGGACGTCGATCCCGGTGCTGGGCGATATTCCGTCGCCCGATATCCGCGCACGCCTGACGGACACGCTTCAGGACCGACCCGCCGCGCGCAAGGTGGAAAGCGGCGGGATGGTGCTGACCGTGCCGGTCGGCTCGGGACGCTGGGCGCTCTGGATGCTGCCGGGGGTGCCGGAACTGACCCAGCTTGCCCCGATGCTCAGCCGGGCGCAGGCGCTGTCGTCCGGTCTGGGGCGTGTGGCAGGCGGGCAAGCCTCGTCCATCGGACCGCTTTTGGTCCGGCTCGCCACGCGTTTGCCCGGACCGGCGAAATCCACCGGGGCGCTGGTGTCGGTGGTGGGCGAGGTGCTGGTCGAGGACGGACTGGCACAAAGCCTTGTCGTCTATTCCACCCGGAAAGACCGCGTGCGCAAGGTGTGGGCTTCTGACGGTTCGGCAAAGGCGGCGCGCGATGTTCTGAAGAACTGGATCGGGGCGCAGTTGCCGGGGCTTTCGGCACCCGTTCACCTGACGCCCGCGGGTGACGACATAGACGGGACGCTTCTGCTCGAACGGCTGGGGGCCGGCGCGCTCGTCCTCATCCCGCCTGGCGAGGCGGACTATGGCGTGGCGCTGGTCGGGCCGTCGGATGCGGGTCGGTCGCTGGCGCCCGAACTTCCTGCGCTCATGACCATCGCGCGCCCGCTGCGGCGGGGCAAGGCACCCTCGCGCCACGCTCCCCTGTGGCGTGCCGCCGCCGTTGCCGCGGGTCTGGCCGCCGCCGTCTGGCTCGTCTGGCCGGTGCCGGCGAAGATCACGCTCTCAGGTGCTGCCCTGCCGGAAGAGGCGCGGGTCGCCGCGCTCGCCACCGATGCGAACCTCGTCGAGATGCGGGTGCGCGTCGGGGATACGGTGACCGAGGGCGACGTGGTCGCACGCTTTGCCTCTCAGCAGCTCGCCGCCGAACTGGCGCAGGAGGACCTGAACATCGCGGTCGAGGATCTGAACGCCCAGGCCGCGATGTCGGAAAACGATTATGGCGCCTACCAGCTTGCCCAGAGCCGTCGTGCGCTGGCCGAGGCGCGGCGCGAACAGGCGGCGTCGCGGATCGCGGCGCTCGACGTGACGGCGCCGGCGAGCGGTCGGGTGATCTCGGCCCTGCCGCAGAACATGATCGGTGCGAATATCGCGACAGGGCGGGACGTGGTGACGGTGCAGACCGGCGACGGCTACCTGATGAGCCTCACGCCCTCGCGCGTCGATGCGCGGCGGCTATCGGCGGGCATGACGGGCGAGGCGCGGTTTCGCGGGCTCGCCGCGCGTTTTCCCGTCGAACTGCTGACCCCGCCCGCGCTGGTTTCGGACGGCCAGAACGGGGCCGAGCGGCTCGAGGTCATCGGGCGCATCACCGGCGGCGACCGCGCAGCGCTGCTCGCCGGGCTGTCCGGCTATGCCCGGATCCAGGGTGAAACGGCCCCGCGCGTGGTCGGCATGAGTCATTACCTTATCGAATATCTCAGAACGGTGTCATGGACTTACCTCGGCCTCAGTTGGTGAGGCAGCTGGACCTCACCCTCTCTGCCGAGGGTCGGGGTTTCTGCTACCTCCTGCATGATCGGGCAACCGGTCAGATCCTGCGCCTGACGCGCGGGACAGCGGCGGCATGGCATCGGTTCGCTGGCGCCGTCGCCCGCCCCGACGCGCGCGCCGCGCTGGCCGAAGAGGACGCCCGCGCAGGGTTCTCGGCCCTGGCCTACGTGCGCCAGATGCGCGACCTGCAAAGGTTCGGGCGCAAACGGTTCAACCCGGTTCAGATGCAGATCCGCCTGATCGAGGACCTCGTGCCGCTCCAGCGGGCGGTTGGGGGTGTGTCGCGCAATGCCTTCGGCCCGCTTTGGATCGCCTGCCTCGGCGCGCTCGGCCTTGCGGCCTTTGTGCTAGGGTTGCGCAACGACTGGGCGCTGATCACCCAGAGCCACGACGTGTTCTCTCTGGACGCGCTTCTGACCTTCGGGATCGTCGCGCCGTTCCTGAAAATCATCCACGAGATGGGTCATGTGCTCGCCGCGACCCGGTTCAACGTCCGGCTTCGGGGGGGCGGGGTGAACCTGATCGGTCTCTATCCCATCCCCTTCGTCGATTGTTCCGAGGCCGATCTGACCGCGACCCGTTGGCAGCGTATCCTGATTTCGGGGGCCGGTATCCTGACGGACATCGCGGTGGGCCTTGTCCTGTTCATCGCCTGGCATGTGGTGTCGAATCCCGACGCGCAGCTCGTCATCGGACGGGCGTTCCTGTTCTCGACCTTTACTTCGCTCGTGTTCAACGCCAACCCGCTGATGCGGATGGACGGGTATTTCATCCTCGCGGACCTTTTGTCGCGGCGTAATCTCGGGACCGACGCGAGCCGTGCGCTCAAGCGGGTGCGCGGGCGCGCCCTTGGCATGTCCTCTGCGCCGCTGCGGTCCGGGGACCTGCCGCTCGCGGCCTATGCGCTGGCCTCGGCCGCCTATCGCTGGCTGGTGATCCTCGGCCTCGTGTGGAAGCTCTTGCCGCGCTATCTGGGCGTGGGCCTCTTGATCGGGATCTGGGGCGGGATCGTGATCCTGTTGGCCCCCATGCAGGCCGCGTTCCGCAGTGCGCCCGCCACGCCGGAAAGTGGGGGCGAGGCGCGATCCCTGCGCCGCTGGCGTATCCCCGCGCTTCTTGCCGTCTTTCTCGGCGCGCTGATGTTCCTGCCCGTCGCCCCGCGCGAGGTAATCGACGTTTCGCCGGACACCACCGGCGTTTATGCGCTGGCCGTCAGCCGGGCCGGGCTGGTCGTCACCGTGCCGCCTGCCGAAGCGCGGCTCGACACGGGCGAGACGATCCTGACGCTCGACAACCCCGCCTTCGACGCGGCGCTGCACGTGGCCGGGCTGAAGCTGGACGAGGCACGGGTGGCCGCGCAGGTCAGCGCCGGGGCAGGGGCCGCCGGGGTGCAGCGCGGGTCGGATCAGGTCACCGCCGCCCAACAGGGTCTTCGGATCGCCGAGACCGATCAGGCCGCGCTGACCCTGCGCGCTGCTGTGCCGGGACGGTTCATCGCGAGCGAAACGCTGGTCCCCGGCCTCTGGCTGCAACCGGGCGCGGTGGTGGGGAGCTTTCTGCCAGATGGCGACGAGACGATGATGACCGGTGCCTTTCCCGAGACCAGCGTGGAAAGCTGGGATCTGGGTGTGACTCGCGTGACGCTGCGCTCGGACGGGCGCTTCATCGACGTCTGGCGTCACGTAGCGGGATGGGCCCGTGGCAAGCTCGCACAATTCAGAGATGCAGAGATCGCCGAGAGACATCGGCGGCTCGACAACAACGAGGGCTGAACGCCCCCAAGGGAAGAAACGGACAGTGACATGACGATCAAGACCACCTTCGCACTCGCGTTGACCGCTTCGCTCGGCCTCGCCGCCTGTGACGGAACGACGAACAAGGCGACGCCCGAGCGGCTCGAACAACTGCGGACCCAAGGGATCGACGCCGACACGCGCGCCAAGGACCAGGCCCGTTTCGACGCGACCATCGCCCGCGCGAATTCGATTGCCGATGTGAACGCGGCCTTCGGGCAAAGCGCCGTGGACAACCCGGCCAATGCCGCGCTGCCGCAACTTCTGCAGAACACGCTCGATCGCAACACCGACATCGGGCGCGCCGCGCAGAACATCAACCGGGCCGATGCGGAACGGCTGAACGCGATCTTCGGCTACCTGCCGCAGGTGTCGGCCACCGCGAGCCGGACCTTCGTGCGTTCCCGCGTTATCTCGTCGGACAACGCGGTGTTCCAGCTCGGCACTGCGAAATACGGCGTGACGACCTTTGGTGCCACCGTGACCCAGCCGCTCGTCAACGTCTCGCGCATCTTCGCGATCCGCACCGCGACGACCGCCCGCACGATTGCCGAGGTTCAGTATATCGCCGCCGTGCAGAAGGCGCTTTTCGACACGGTCGACACCTATCTCGCCGCCGCCGCCTCGCGGATGCGGATGCAGGAATACCAGACCCGCGGCGCGAGCCTTGGGCGGCAGGCGCAGACCGAACTGGGGCTGACCGACTCCGGGCTGTCGAGCGACAGCGCGCGCCGGGCGCTTCTGTCCGAACAGGGGCAGGTGCAGAGCGACTATGCGCTCGAGGCCGCGAACTATGCGCAGCTTCTGGGTCGGTTGTCGCATCTGACCGGAACCGCGATTTCCGGAGTCGGAACGGCCACGGCCCCCGGCGGGATCGCCGGGACCGAGGGGCGCACCTCGGTTGCGCAGGCCATCGCGGCGGCCGAACAGAACAACCCCGAGATCCTCGCCATCGCCATGTCGGTGGTCGAGGCCGACCTGGCCCGCAAGGGGGCGATGGCCGCCGATTTCGGCCCGGTGATCGACGCCTTTGCGTCCATCGAGCGGGAATATCGCGGAGGCAGCCGGTTCGGCGGCGGGTCGCGCACGCAAGAGATGATGGCGGGCGTCAAGATCACGATCCCGATCTTCAACGCTGGCGGCAACGGTCTGCGCACGCTGGATGCCAACGTCGATCTGCGCACGGCGGTGCTCGATTACCATGCGACCAAGCGTGAGCTGGAAACCCGGATCGCCATGACCCTCGAACGGATGAAGCAATTGTCGTCCGCTTCGGGCCAGTTGTCGCAGGCCTACCGCGCCGCGCAGGGCAACGTGCAGGCCGAACGCGATCTGGTGGCATCGGGCCAGTCCAACGACCTCGTGCTGGCCGCGCGCCAGCGGCTCGCAAGCCAGCTCCAGGCGCAGGCCGAGGTGCAGCGCGTCGAATACCTGCGGGCCTGGACCGAGCTTCAGTATCTGACCGGCGCGCTCAATGCCAATGCGCTCCGCTAAGGCCATGGTCCTCGCCAGCCTCGTGGCTGGCCCGGCGCTTGCGCAGGTGCCCAGCCCGCCGCCCGGATGGCCAGGGGCCGCTGCGGGGGCGGAGGGCATTCCCTGCGCAGTCCGGCCCAGCCGGATCGTGACGCTGGCCGCGCCGATGGACGGGATCATCGAACGTGTCGAGGTGCGTCCGGGGCAAAAGGTCCATGCCGGGGACCTCGTTGCCATCTTCGACACTTCGCTTGGCCGCGCGGAAGAGGCGCTGGCCGAGGCGCGCGCCACCGACCGGTCCGCGCTCGACCTCGCCCGGACCCGCGTCGCGGCGCTGGAGACCAAGGTCGGGCGGCTTGAGCAGGCGCTTGAACGCCGTGCCGTTTCACAAGCCGACGTGGATGCCGCCCGGCTCGAACGCGACACGGCGCTGGGCGAGGTTGCCCGCGCCGAAGCCGACCTTGTGCGCGCCGGGCTGGAGCTTGATCGCGCCCGTGTCGCGCTGGCCCGCGCCGAGGTCCATGCCCCGGTGGACGGCATCGTGGCCGAAGGCGTCATCGACCCCGGAGAGGCTCCCGGTCCCAACCAGCCCATCGCGACCCTGTCGGTCACCGAGCCGCTCAGGATCGAGGCCTATGTGCCCACCGCACTCGTCCCCTCGGTCCTCGAGGCCGACGCGCCCACCGTGCGCATCGCCGGGATCGAACATGCCGTCACGCTCGACTATGCCTCGGCCATGGCCGACATCTCGTCGCGCACCATCTCGATCTTTTTCACGCTGTCCGACCCGACCGTTCTGCCCGGTCTCGACTGTGTCCTGACATCGCCCGTCCGAAAGGAAAACCCATGAAGACCCTCGCCCTCGCTGCTGCCGGCGTGCTTGCCCTCGCCGCCGGGACCGCAAACGCGCAATCGACCCCGAACCAGGGCCAGGTGACATTGGGGGCGGGCTGGTCGTCGCTCTACGGGCCCATCGGCACGGCGGGTGTCCATGTGAGTGACTTCCTTGGCAGCGGCCTCGACGTGTCGGGCGAGCTTCGCAAGGGCCGCAAGGGCTACGACACGGCGCTGTCGCTGGGCTATGCGACCGAGCTTGGCGCGCTGGGCTTTCTCATGTCGCCCGAGTTCTTTGTCGGCCTCGATCACCGCGCCTCGGACTGGTCCGACGACCCCTATTCCGGTCAGGTCGGCGAGGCCAACATCGGCATCGGCGGTTCGCTGGGCTTGATCGACGTGAGTTTTGGCGGCTTTGCCCGGGTGAACAAGGTGTCGTCCTTCAACCCCAATGCCTCGCCCATCGTTTCGGCCGAAAAGGGCTTCAGCTGGACCGCCGGGGCGGTCGTCGGGGCGGGCTGGGACACCTATACCGGCGCGGGCCTGTCCCAGACCGGAACGGGTGTCGAAGCGACGGTTCGGCTCGCGCCCCTCGGCACCCGGCATTTCGTCTCGGGCGAGGTCTCGGCCCGCACGGTCCAGCCGATCTTCGAACAGTTCAGTCTGGCCGTTTCGGGGGAGGCGGGGCTGATCCGCGGGCTCGGCGGACAATCCGTCTCGGTCTATGACCGGGCGTTCCTTGGCGGCGCCGCGCCGCGTGGCTTCGGCATCGCGGGGATCGGCCCTCGGGACAAGGCGGGCGCGGTCGACACGGCGCTGGGCGGCACCAACTACCTTCTCGGGTCGGTCGAGGTGCGCCGCCCGGTCTTTGCCAATACCGCGCTTGGCGCCTTTGTCGATGTGGCCTCGGTCTGGCGGCTCGACGGGGCGCCGGTCGGGGCCTCGGGCGTGATCGACGACAGCTTCTTCCTTAACGCTGCCGTGGGCGCGACCTTCTACTGGGAAACGCAGGTCGGCACGATCAACCTCTCGGTGGCCAAACCTGTGCGCCTGCGGGCAGGGGACAGCGAGAACCTGATTTCGCTGGGCCTGTCGCAGAGCTTCTGACGCAGTCGGGCAAATGGGCCGGGAACGGTTGCGGGTGCAAGGGTGTTGAGGTCTCAAAGGAGATCGACATGGCCCGATGGGGGGCGCAGGCGCCGCGGGGCGCGTGCCGGGCGCGACAGCGTCGGGGCTTTCGCGCCCTCGAACGTAACCGATTCCATCGGCCGATCACTGCTGCTGGGCGGCACCGCGCTCTTGCTGACTCGTCTCTTCGACGAGCTGTCCGGACGCTAGAGACCTGCCGCGCGCGGGCTTGTCGGGGTCGATCTGCCCGCGCTTGGCGAGGAGCCTTGCCACCAGCGACACGGCAAGCGCCCATGCCGCGCCAAGCGTCCAGCCTGCCAGCACGTCGGATGGCCAATGAACGCCGAGATAGACCCGGCTCACCCCGACCACCCCCGCCAGAACCGCTGCGACCAAAATAAAGAACACCCGCAGCCTGACCCGATCCTCGACCCTTGCAAGCAGCACGGCGAGGGTCAGATATGTGACCGCGGCCATCATCGAGTGACCCGATGGGAAGGATGCGGTGGCCACATCCACGCCGTGTGGCACGAGGTCGGGACGTGGACGGTCGAAGAATCCTTTGAAGAAATGCGACAGGAGCTGTCCGCCGATTACGGCAGCGGCGAGGAGCGCCGCCGATCCCTTGCGCCCGCGCAGAAGGAGGAAGGTGAACACGAAGACGGCGAGCAACACCTGCACGGTGATCCCGCCCAATGCCGTCAGATCACGCATCGCGGTTTCAAGCTCGGTGCCGCCGATGGGGTTGTTCAGATCCCCCGGCTCCCGCAGGGCGAGCAGCACGCCTTCGTCAAAGGCGTGAAGATCGCCCTCCAGCATCTCGGCGGCCAGCGCGCCAAAGGCCCAGAGCGCCCCACCGATCAGCATGAGCACGACGAGCGTTGCAGCTTCGATCCGTTCGGTTAGGGCGGCGATCAGGTGCTTGATGTTCATGTCTGTCCCGGACTGGTTCGGCCAACAACGCACCAAGGCGGCGCATGGTTCAAGTGCTTGCCAAAGACAGGCGGTCGGTGTCACCTCGCATCATGACTGACATGACGCAAGACCCGACCTTTCCGAGACTCCGCCTGCGGCTTTATTTTGCGCCGGGCGAGATGATGGGGCCGGGGAAGGCCGATTTGCTCGAACATATCCGCGAAACAGGCTCTATTTCGGCGGCGGGCCGGGCCATGGGGATGAGTTACAAACGCGCCTGGTCGCTGGTCGAGGTGATGAACGCCATGTTTCATGCGCCTGTCGTCGAAAGCAGCCGGGGCGGGCCCAAGGGCGGCGGGGCACGCCTGACCGAGACGGGCGAGGCGGTTCTGTCCCATTACCGCGCGCTCGAGGCGGCCGCGCTGACGCAGGGGGGCGAGGACATCGCGGCGATGGAGAGACTTTTGTCGGATATGGTTCGCGGGAAATAACGATTGCAAAAGGAGCGCGGCTCCTGCGATATGTTTCATCGAACATAACACTTTGGAGCCCGCCATGCGCCCCCTCTCGCTTGCCCTCGTCCTGTCCGTGACCTTCACCCCCGTCGCGCTCACGGCGGGCGAGATCACGGTCCTTGCCGCCGCGTCGCTCAAGACGGCGCTGGATGAGGTGGCAGCGGGTTTTCAGACCGCGACCGGACATACGGTCACAGCGAGCTATTCCGGGTCCTCGGCGCTCGCACGGCAGATCGAGCAGGGTATTCCGGCGGATGTCTTTGTGTCGGCCAGCACGCAATGGATGGACGCCGTGGCCGATCAAGGTCTCATCGACCCGGACAGCCGGATCGACCTCCTCGGGAACGAGATCGTTCTGGTGGCGCGTGACGCGATGGAACCCGTGGTGATCGACCAGACGCTCGATCTGGCCGGGATTCTGGGCGAGGGGTTCCTCGCCATGGCGCTCGTATCCTCGGTGCCGGCGGGCCAATACGGCAAGGCCGCGCTCGAAACGCTTGGCCTCTGGTCCTCGGTCGAGGCGCGCGTGGCGCAGGCCGACAACGTGCGCGCCGCGATCGCCCTCGTGGCGACGGGCGAGGCGCCCTTGGGCATCGTCTACCAGACCGACGCGACCGCAGAGCCCGCCGTGACCGTCATCGGCACCTTCCCGGTCCAGAGCCACCCGCCCATCGTCTATCCCGCTGCGGCGCTCGCGTCGTCCGATAACCCGGTCACCGACGAATTCTTGTCCTTCCTTACCGGACCCGGGGCGCGCGCGGCGTTCGAGGCGCAGGGGTTCACGGTGATCCTTGAATGATGGACTGGCTCGGACCCGAGGAATGGCAGGCCGTCGCGCTGTCCCTGCGCGTGTCGGCCATTGCCACGCTTCTGTCCCTGCCGCTGGGTATTTTCACCGCCTATGCGCTCGCCCGCTGGACCTTTCCCGGCAAGCAGGTGATCAATGGTCTCGTCCACTTGCCCCTCATCCTGCCGCCGGTCGTGACCGGCTACCTGCTGCTCCTGACCTTTGGCACGCAGGGGCCCATCGGCGGGCCGCTCGCGAAGCTGGGCATCGTCTTTGCCTTCAACTGGACCGGGGCGGCGCTGGCCGCTGCCGTCATGGCTTTCCCGCTGATGGTTCGCGCCATCCGCCTGTCGATCGAGGCGGTCGATCCACGGCTTGAACAGGCGGCGGGCACGCTTGGTGCCTCACGGCCCTGGGCCTTTGCCACCGTGACGCTGCCCCTCATCCTTCCCGGTATCCTCGCGGGCGGCATCCTCGCCTTCGCGAAAGCGATGGGCGAGTTCGGGGCGACGATCACTTTCGTGTCCAATATCCCCGGACGGACGCAGACCCTGCCGTCCGCGATCTACGCCTTCCTGCAGGTGCCGGGGGGAGAGAATGCCGCGCTGCGCCTCGTCCTCGTGTCCATCGCCATCGCCATGGCCGCGCTCATCGCGTCCGAGGTTCTGGCGGCCCGGCTTGCCAAACGGATGCGCGCGTGACGCTGTTGGTCGACATCCGCAGGCAACAGGGGGACTTTGCCCTCGATGTCACCTTCGATGCGCCCCCCGGGATCACCGTGCTTTTCGGTCGCTCCGGGTCCGGCAAGACCAGCGTCATCAACGCGGTCGCGGGGCTTGTTCAGCCGGATCAGGGTCACATATCTGTGGCGGGACGCGTTCTGTTCGATGGCCAGACGAACCTGCCCGTGCACAAGCGCAATCTGGGCTATGTGTTTCAGGACGCGCGGCTGTTTCCACATCTGACGGTGGCGCAGAACCTCGACTACGGACGCTGGTTCCGGCCTCGGGCGTTGCGGCGCGCTGACCGGGACAAGATCGTCGAAATGCTTGGAATAGGGTCTATTCTGGCCCGTCGGCCTGCGGCGCTGTCGGGCGGTGAAAAGCAGCGCGTTGCCATCGGTCGGGCGCTCCTGTCCGACCCCGCGATGATCCTTGCCGACGAACCGCTCGCTGCCCTCGACAATGAGCGCAAGGCCGAAATCCTGCCCTACTTCGAACGGCTCCGCGATGAGCTGCAGGTCCCCATCCTTTACGTCAGTCACGCGCCCGCCGAGGTCGCGCGTCTGGCCACCACGGTCGTCGTGCTGGATCAGGGCCGTGTCGTGCGCGCAGGACCGGCGACCGAGGTGCTGTCCGATCCGCAGGTCACGCCGCTCGGGCCCACCGAGGCGGGCGCGGTGCTCGACGCCACCGTGACGCGCCACCATGACGACGGGCTGACCGAGCTTCTTGCGGGCACGCTGCCGCTTCTGGTTCCTCAGCTTCAGCGTGACCCCGGCACGCAGGTCCGCGTTCGGGTCGAGGCGCAGGATGTCATGCTCGCGCTCTACAAGCCGCAGGGCATCTCCGCGCTCAACGCCTTTCCGGCCGTGGTGCGGGACATCCGCATCGGCACCGGCCCCGGCGCGCTCGTCCAGATCGAGGCCGGGGGAAACCTGCTGCTTGCACGGATCACCAGACGGTCGGTCACGGCGCTGGGCCTCGCCCCCGGCCAGCCGGTCTTTGCCGTGCTCAAGGCCGTGTCGGTGGCCAGAGACTAGGCCCGCGATCAGAACGGGAAAAAGATCGGGATCACAATGACCGCGATCACGGCGAACAGGATGTTGAGCGGCACGCCGACGATCAGGAAGTCGCGGAATTTGTAGCCACCCGCCGAATAGACGAAGGTGTTCGTCTGATACCCGATGGGCGTCGCGAAACTGGCCGAGGCCGCGAACATCACCGCCATGATGAAGGGGCGGGGGTCGAAGCCCAGTTGGAGCGCCAGCGCGATGGCGAGCGGTCCGACGAGCACGGCAACGGCGTTGTTGGACACCATTTCCGTCAGCACCGAGGTCAGGACATAGACGGCGGCAAGGATCGCGAGCGGCCCCATCCATTCGATCCGCGCGACCACGAACTCCACGACGAGCGCCACGGTCCCGGTGGATTCCAGCCCCTGAGACAGGCCCAGCATCCCGAAGATGAGGAAGAGGATATGCCAGTCGATGGCCTCGAAGGCATCCTCGGGATCCACGCAGCGCGTCATCATCACGACCACGGCGCCGATCACGGCCAGCCCGGCGATGGGCATCACGTCGAAGGCAGAGAGCAGCATCACCGCGACGATGGCGGCAATGGCGATGGGCGCCTTGCCCCGGCGCAGCGGTTTGTCGGCAGGGGCGGTCAGGTTGACGATCCCGCCGTCCTCCATCAGCCGCTGGATGCCCTCCATCGGGCCTTCGAGCAGCAGGGTATCGGCGAATTGCAGGCGCAGGTCGGGCAGTTCCTCGGACAGATTCTGGTCCTGCCGGTGAATCGCCATGAGATAGACACCGTATTTCCGACGGAGCTTGAGGTCGCGCACGAGCCGGCCGCGCAGGTGCGAGTTGGGCCCGACGCTGGCCTCCATCGTGATGGTCTGATCCGCCGTCACCGGCTCGAACCCGCTTTCGTCCATGTCGTTGAAGACGACCGCGCCGTCCTCGCGCAGGCCGAGGATTTCGCCGGTGTCCGTCTTGATGACGATGCGGTCGCCCGGCTCCAGCACGACCTCCTTCATCGTCCGGCGCAGTGACACCTCGCCGCGCACCACATCGAGCACCCGGGCATTGCCGTTGAAGGGCAGGTCGGCCAGCGTCTTGCCCACGAATTTGCTGTCACCGGGAATGAGCAGCCGCGCGAGGAACCGGCGTTTTTGTTGCTGGCCCAGGATCGACGACAGCGACGCCCGGTCGGGCAGCAGGAACCGACCGGCAAAGATCATGTAGGCGGTGCCGATCGCAGCCATGATCAGGCCCGGCAACGTCATCTCGAACATGGAAATGGGCGGCTGCCCCGCCTCGGTCGCGACGCCGCTCATCAGGATGTTGGTCGAGGTGCCGACCAGCGTGAGCGTGCCGCCGAAGATCGCAGCAAAGGACAACGGGATGAGCAGCCGCGAGGGCGCGACGCCGACCGACCCGGCGAGCGAGATCATGATCGGGGTCAGCAGGATCACGACCGGCGTGTTGTTCATGAAGGCCGAGGCCGCGACCGTGCCGCCCATCATGAAAAGCAGCGACCGGAGCAGCGATCCCCGCGCCTGACGCTTCAGGAATTCGCCGATCCATTCGAGCACGCCGGTGCGTTCGAGCGCCGCCGAGAGAATGAACATCATCGCGATGGTGATGGGGGCGGAGTTCGAAAAGACCTTCAGGAAGTCGTTCGTGCTGATGATCCCGGTCGCAATCAGGATCGCCGAGGCGCCGAGGGCGGTCACTTCGGGCGGATAGAACTCGCGGAAAAAGCTGATGAAAACGGCGACGAGCACCGCAAGGACGAGGATTTGGTCGAACGACATGATGCCGAAGGCCCCGTTGAGGATCCCGAAGGTGGGACGGCGCCATTAGGTCAGTGTGCCTGACAAAAGCAATGGGGATTTGCCGCGCGGCGAGGGCTGGCAGCAAATCGGCGCTCAGAGGGTCTGGATGCCCTTGATCCGGCAAAAACCGGCGCGCAACACTTGGGCCTCATCCTCGATCTCGGGCGTCACGCCCACTTGCGCCAGCGCCGCGCGATAGGACCGGTCCCCGCCGACGAGCGCCACGCGCTGCCCCAGCCAATAGGGCCGCGTCGCCGCCAGTTCGAGGCCCACGAAACCGCCTGCGATCCGCCCGCGCGCTTCGGTCGCGGCCATCCGGCCCAGCGTCAGCGCCGCCTCGAGCGCGCCGATCCGCCCTGCCATCGCCTGCGGCTTCGCCATTGCGTCCTCGACGGCCTCGAGAAAGATCGGCTCGGGCGTGTCGCCCTCCGGCGCTATACCCATGGCCCGGCTGGTCGCGGCGATGAGGCGGCCGGTCATAAGGTGCTGGAAGCTCACGATCTCGCCCGCGCTCACGTGGACCCAGCGCGACACGAGGCCGGGCAGGCAGATCACGCCGTCAAACTCCGGATAGGTGGCCAGAAACCCGGCGATCCGCACACCGTCCGCGAACATCACCGCGTCGGGCTTGTCCTGCGCAATGCCGTTGACGAGGTGTAGCCGCAGCCGGTCGTCGGTGACCTCGCCCTGCGACAGGTCGCCGGGGCCGGGCGGGGTGCAGGGGACCGATCGCAGCGCACCGCCGCCCCAAAGCCCCGGCATCGCAACGGGACCGGCGACGAGGATATCCGTTGCCGCGTCGTCCTGCAGGTGCCCCGCGATCACGCTGGCCAGTGTTGGCTCGAAGGCCTCGGCGCTCAGGAAATCGGTGCCGTCGCCCGAGGTGATCTCTTCGCGCAGCGCGCCGTCGGCACCGAACACCCAGATCCGCAGCCGCTCGCGTGACCATTCCACGCCCATCCAATCGGAGCCATTCGTCATAGTGTTCCGTTCCCAGCTTTTCATGGCAGCGTCCAACCCAATCGACATGACGACGAACGCCAATTGCCGCCGGTGCTCAGCTCACGAAACTCAGGTCCTTGATGTCAAAGGATTTGTCAATGAAGTCCTCCAGAATGACGGAGTCCGATCCAAAGGAGATCACCGTATCCCCATCGAGCACTGAAATAGACACGGTTTTCTTGCTGATGCCGTGCAGGACAATTTCATCGCTCATCGAAAAATCCGTGATCACATCGTTGCCCGTGTACCTGTAGAAATGGAACTCGTCGCCATTCGAGCCGCCGGTTATGCGGTCGTTCCCACGTCCGCTTGAGATGTAGTCATTTCCACTTCCGGCGTATATGCGGTCGTCCCCGTCCTCACCGTATATCTTGTCGTTTCCGGTGCCGCCGGAAATGACGTCTGCTCCGGCTCCGCCCTTGATCACGTCGTTCCCGCTTTCGCCGTAGAGGATGTCTTTGCCGTCCCCACCGTAGAGCTTGTCCGAACTCGTTCCTCCGTAGAGCCGATCGTTGCCACTGTTGCCATACAGCGTGTCCTTGGATGACCCGCCTTTGAGGGTGTCGTCGCCGGCGCCGCCATAGAGCTTGTCCGACGAGGTCGACCCGTCGAGGTAGTCATCGCCGTTTCCCCCGTAGAGCGTGTCGGCGCTCGATCCTCCGTAGAGGCGATCATTGCCGTCCTCTCCGTATAGCTTGTCCTTGGACGACCCGCCCTTGAGCACGTCGTTGCCGGCGCCGCCATAGAGCTTGTCCGAAGAGGTCGACCCGTCGAGGTAATCATCGCCGTTTCCCCCGTAGAGCGTGTCGGCACTCGAGCCGCCGTAGAGGCGATCATTGCCGTCCTCTCCATATAGCTTGTCCTTGGACGACCCGCCCTTGAGGACATCGTTACCTGCCCCGCCGTAGAGCCTGTCCGACCCGGTCGAGCCGCTGAGATAGTCATCTTCGGTGCCGCCATAGAGGCGGTCGTTCCCGGAATGACCATACAGTCGATCGTTTCCGCTACCGCCATCCAGGTGGTCCGAGCTGGTGCGTCCATACAGGCGATCGTGGCCGCCTCCGCCGTAGAGCCTGTCTTTTCCGCTGCCTCCATCAATGTAGTCGTTGCCTGCGCCCGCGATGATGACGTCATTGCCACTCTCACCGTAAATCTTGTCTCCATCCCACGCGCCGCTTTGGCCCAGATCGTTGAACCGGTCGTTGCCTTTGCCGAGCCAGATACTGTTCTTGCCGTAGCCGCCTTCCACCAGGTCGTGGCCGGAGTAGGCTTTGACCGTGTCCGAGCCATAGGAAATGCGGATCGACTCGGATCTGGACGTTCCATAGATCTTGTCGCTTCGGGCCGTGTCCTTGATGTCGTAGTTGCGAGCGGGCGGTTCCGGCACCGAAACCGGTGGAGGCGGCGGTGGCGGGGTCGGGTCCGGCGTAGGGGACGGATCGGGACCAGGGGTCGGATCGGGGATAGGGTCTGGATCCGGCGGCGGAAGCGGGTCTGGCTCCGGCTCCGGTTCGGGCTCCGGTTCAGGTGGCGAGGGAGGGGGCATGGTGAAGGTGGTGAAGTCGATGCCGTGTTTCGGGTTGTCGATCACCGCGGCGCGCACTTGCGCCGCCGTGATCGACCCTCCAGTTGCGGAATTCAGGATCAGGGTCTCGGACCGAAAGGTGACAAGCGCCCCGGTCGCGGTCGAGGTGACTCCAAGCGACGCAGGGTCGTAGAAGAACACCCAATGCGACAGGTCGAGCTTGTCCTGCGTGGGGTTGAAATCGAGGATGGTGTCCTGCGCCCCGTCGTGTCTGAGGACAAAGGTATCGGCGCCTGATCCTCCCGAAAGCGTGTCTATTCCAGCCCCATCGACGATGATGTCGTTGCCCGATCCGCCGGTGATCGTGTCGTCCCCGGTTCCGCCGACGAGCAGATCGTTGCTCGCGCCCCCAGTCAGCGTGGCCCCCGTCGAGGGCGCGATCATCTGCACGCCCGCAGCGCCCGGTTCGTAGCCCAGTTGCGTCACGCCACCCGCTTCGCCGCTCGCGATGAAGAACCGCAGTTTGCCGCCGCTCTCTGCCGCCACCATGGCGGTGACATCGGCGAGCGCGGCCTGTCCGGCGACCCCTGTGGTCCAGGTGTTTTCGATGGTCTCGAGGTGCTGCAACTGACCGCCGGGCAACAGGACAAAGAGCGAGAAGCCGTCATCCGCACCGCCGGCGCCGACAAATACCTGTCCGCCCAGTTCGACCGTCGCGATGGCCTGCACCCCGCCAAACCGTGTGCCGAGGTCATCAAAGACCTCGTCGGTCCGGGTCATCTCACCGCTGCTTGACACGTGCAGGACGGTCAGCATACCGGCCTCGCCCTGCGCCGAGGCGACGATGGCATAGGTCTGGCCCAGAAGCGTGACGAATTCGATGCCGGTCGGGTCCATGATGCCCAGTCCGTCGTTCGGGCCGATGGTGTTGGCAACGACCGGCCCGCCTGGTCCGATGACAAAGCTGGTCAGCCCGTCCTCGCCCGCGTCGCCGGCAATCAGGATGGTCGCGCCGCCGACGGTGGTCGAAGCAAGTGTGCTGACGTGGGCGAGATGCGTGGCGTCGCTGTCGGCGATCAGGTTGACGCTGGCCACCGACCCGTTCGCGTTGCGCGTCAGGAAACCCAGCCGTCCCGCCGTATCGGCCAGGGCGAGGCCAGCCACGGTGTCCTCGTAGTCCGTGATCCGCGACAGGCTCGTGCCCAGCCCGGACCACGAGGTCGCCGCGTTGATCTGGCCTGCCGTGGTCGCGGCGTAGCCTGTCAGAACGCCCGACGACGCCGACCCCACAAGAACCTCGTATCCGCCCCCCGGCCGCGCCACGATTTCCACGTCCGAGGCCATGCCGAGCGTCCAGCCGGGGTTGAAGACGACGCTGTCGACCAACGACGCGGCGCCGGTGCTGCCGATCGACCAGGACGACAGCCCGCCGTTCTGCCCAGAGGCGGCAAAGAGCGTGAGCGTCCCGCCCAGATCGACGATCTTAAGATCATCCAGATCCGTGTCGAGCGCCGGGTCCTCGGTCGTGAAATGTCCCACGGTTTGAATGGTCATTGCGCAGCCCCGTGCCTTGGTGAGAGGTCGGGGTAGCAACCGGAGGGACCGCTGTGGGGCACGGGAATGGGGCGAAAACGCGGACTTCACCGCAAATTCAAGCGATCCTAAAGCGATCTTTAATGCTTGATTTTGCTAAATTTTTGGTGATGCGGCGCCGGAACGAAAAAAGGGCCCGACAGTGCGGGCCCTTGGTCTGTTTCGTGGCAGAATACGGGGACCGTCTCAGGCGTTGCCGTGTTCCCGGATATACTCGGCCGAGGCGTTGATGCCGCCCAGCGGGAAGACGTGGATCTTGTCGATCAGGCTGTCCGGGTGCTCGGATTTGTAGACGGCGAGGTCGGTGAGAACCTCGGTCGGCTCAAAGGGCTTGAGCAGCTTCGTCAGGTCTTTCGCGCGTTTCTGCAGCACGGTCAGCGAGGGGCCGACGCCGCAGGCGATCGCATATTTGATCAGCGTTTGCAGCTTGGCCGGACCGGCGACGCCCACATGGATCGGCATTCTGATGCCCATGGCCTGTACCCGTTCGGCCCAGTCGGTCACGGGTTTGGCGGCAAAGGCGAACTGGGTCGCGATGGCCATTTCGGCCTCGGAGCGGTCCTTGTAGGCCTGTTTCCAGCGCAGCGCCTCGTCCACGTTGACGGTCGCGCCCTTGGTGTCGATGTCGTTGTTGCCCTCGGGGTGACCGGCGATGTGCAGACGCTTGAAGCCGTCGAAATAGCCGGTCTCGAGCAGTTGGATCGAGCTGTCGAGCGCACCAACCGGGGTGGTCGGCGAGCCGCCCAGAAGCAGGGCGGAGGACACGCCCGCCTCGCTCACGTAGCGGTCGATCCAGTCCTTGAGCTCGGCATCGTCCTTCATGATCCGGGCCGGGAAATGCGGCATGACCTCGAAGCCGCCCGACGACAGGCGCTTGGCGGTGTCGACCATCTCCTGGATCGGCGTGCCCTCGATATGGGCGATGTAAACGCGGGTGCCTGCGGGGAGAATCGCGGTAAAGTCCTCGATCTTCGACGCGGTGCGCGGCATGACCTCGATCGACACGCCGTCGAGCAGGGCCGCCATCGGCGCAGGGCTGTTCTTCATCATTGAAACCACGGACATCCTTATTCCTCCCGTTACTTCTGGCTACGATACGTCAAACGCGACGCTTCGTGAATGGGCCAAGGGTGCACTTCTGCGCGAACATCGGCCTGCCGGTGCCGCTCGACCGTCGGTTTAGACGATCCACCGTCCGGCTCACCCCACGTTACCGTCACTTCAGTGCCGATTTCCGCCACGTCTGGATTCAGAATGGCGAGCGAGATCCACGCCTTTTCATTGGCCGAATAGGCGGGCGCGATGGAAATGCCGACCTGCTTGCCGTCCTTGGTGACGAGGTCATAGGGATAGCTCGCGTAATGCGCTGCCGGGAAATCCATGTTCTTGGTCGGCAGGTCCTTGTGACCCAATTGACCGGCATAGATCGCCTGCACGTCGTCATGGTCCCACACGAGCGTGACCTTCTGGCGATGCGGACCCTCGGCCATCTTTTCGAGCGCCTCGCGCCCGATGAAATCGTGGTCGAATTTGACCACGCGGCCATAGTCCACGTCCCAGGGGGTAAGGTAGTAATCTTCAATGTTGCCGGTCTTCATCGACCCGCCCAGGGTCGAGACCGCCTCGAACGCCGTCGCCTTGAGCCATTCCCGGTAGGGCTTCATCTTCTCGCCGGTGTAGATCGCGGGCAGGACCGAGGGCACCCAGCCGGATTCCGCAGCGGCCGAAGCATAGGCGCGCGAGCCGACCAGACGCAGACCGAATTCCTTGCCCGCCTCGATGATCGCCGCCTTCACCTTGTCGCCGTCATCGAAGGGACCGACGATTTCCAGACCCTGCGCGCCGCCCATACCGTGCGACAGCGTATAGGCCTTGCAGCCTGCAATGGTGATCTCGCCCATGTTGAAGAACTTGGTGGTCAGCTCGCCGCCTTCGTTCACCTTGTTCAGCAGGTCGAGCGCGAGCGGTCCCTGAACCTCGAACCGGTAGGTCAGGCGGCGGTTGTCGGGATCGTCGAGCTTGCGTTCGTCGCGGGTCACGGTAACGTCGTAGCCGCCGGTTTCGGCGTGGAATTGCACCCAGTTCGGCACGATGGGGCGGCCCACGATCACCACCTCGTCATCTTCGAGACCGAAGATGATCGAATCGCCGATCAGGTAGCCGTCATAGTTCACGCAGACGATCTGCTTCGCCTTGCCTTTGCCGAACTTGGCGTAGGAGTTCACCGACACAGCTTCGAGCAGCTTCATCACGTCCGGGCCTTTGACGTAGAGGTCGGTCATGTGGAAGCTCTGGTTCATCAGGGCCACGCCACCCCTCCATGCCTTCTGTTCCTCGGCCCAGTGGGTGTACTCCGGCTCGATCGGAAAGGGATAGCAGCCCATCTGGTTCTCGTAGAGCATCGTGAACGGGCTGTCGTAGTCCTTCAGCCGGTCCTCTAGCGATTGGGCGCACATCGTGGTTCCTCCCTGAACGTGGTTGGATGGTATATAGGCACGGGTTGCGATCCCCGCTTATGCGCAGTTTGAATAATCCATGACAATCTGCTTATATAACAGGGATGCAAGAGCTTCTGCCCCTTCTGTCCGCCCGTCATGTCCGGGTCATCCGCGCCCTGTCGGAACGGCGGCGGCTGTCGGATGCGGCCGATGCCGTGGGCCTGTCGCAGCCTGCGTTTTCCCGTGCGCTCCATGATGCCGAGAATCGTCTGGGCGCGGTCCTGTTCCAGCGCGGTTGGTCCGGGTCCGAGCCGACCGCGATTGGCGATATCCTCATCCATCAGTGCCACCGGATCATGTCCGAGGTCGAAACGGTCGAACGGGGCGCGCTGGGCAATTCCGGCCCTCTGCGCTTCGTCAATTTCGTGCGCTGGCGGCACCTCGTCGCGCTATCGGCGGTCGTGCGGCATGGCAGCGCCTCGGCCGCGGCCAAGGCGCTCGCCATCAGCCAGCCAGCGGTGAGCCAGTCGCTTGCCGCCTGTCAGGATCACGTCGGGCCGGAGCTTTTCGTCCGGCGGCAAACGGGGCTGGAGCCGACCGACGCGGCCCGCGCGCTTGCCGCGCTTTGGGACCGGATCGAGGGCATGCTGCGCGACATTCCGGCGCGGATGGCGGCGACGGGCGATGCGCTCGTGGGTCGGGTGTCGGTCGGGATGCTGCCGTTTTCAGGACAGTCCATGGTGCTCGACGCCTTTGGCGAAATCACGCGGCGGCATCCGCTTGTGCATCTGGTCGCGGTGCCGGGCGGATACGAGACGCTGGCCGAGGCGATGAAGCGGGGCGAGATCGACCTGATCATCGGCGTGCTGCGGTCCCCGTCCCCATACGCCGGGTTCGTCGAGGAACATCTCTACCACGAGCACTACATGATGATCGCGCGGGCCGATCATCCGGTCCATCAGCGGCGCGTCACCCCGCGCGATTTCCTTTTCCAACGCCGAGCAGATGATCGAGGCAAGCCAGTCCATTGCGATGCTCTGCTACGGGCGGTCAGGGCTGGCGCGCCTGCGGCCGGAGCTGCGACCGGTGGAGGTCGATCTTCCGGGATCGAGGGTGGCCATCGGTGTAACTTGGTTGACCGAGCCGGGCGAGGCGGTCGTGGAGTTCCTGCGGATCCTGCGCGAGCGGATCGCGGCAGCGGGCGAGGTTTGAGAGGCGTTTGACCTCTGGCTTTATGGCGAAAGGCTCCGGTTGACGTACGGGGCAGGGTTTCGGACTTCGCGCCGCGGGCTTGACCCGGGGCCTCGACCTATTCCGAGACCGTCATCCGTTCCGATATCCGCGCCGCCTGGAACCCATCCGCGAGCCGCGTGAGGTTCAACTGCCGCACGACGCCCTCGGCAAAGAACGGATCGCCCTCGGAAAACGCCCGCGCGTCGGCCTCGGTCGCGGCTTCCAGCACGCCCCAGTGGCCGATCGCGCCACCGTCCGCATCCCAGAGCGCCGAGCCGATCAGGACGGAGCAAAGCCCGTCGCCGCCCGACCGCACCCAATCGCGATGCGTCGCGCGCAGGCGGTCGCGTTCGCTGTCCTTGCCCGGATGATGCAGGTTCTCCATGAGGAAAAACATCAGCTTTCTCCCTTCAGGAACGCGGCGACCATGGGGCCGACCACGTCCGGCTGCTCGACAGGCGCAAAATGGCCCGCGTCCTCGACGATCTCCAACCGCGCGTTGGGCAGGAGCGCCATGATCTCTTGGTGCTGTTCGACCGGGGACCATTGGTCCTGACGGCCGACAACGACCAGCGTGGGACAGGTGACGCCAGGCAGATAGGCCGCCGCATCGGGCCGGTTCACCAGCGCGTGGATCTGGCGTTCGTGGCGATCCGGGTCTGACCGCAGCACCATGTCGGTGAGCGCGCCCATCAGCTCCGGCGTCCGGTTCGGTTCATAGACCATCGGGGGGAGCCAGCGATCCGCCAGCGCCTTCATCCCGTGCTCGTGCCCATAGGCCACGATTTCGGCCCGCTTTTCCGCTTCGCCCTCGCCAAGCGGCTTGTATCCCGTGTCCATGAGCACGAGCCGCTGCACCCGGTTGGGCGCGAGCCGCGCCATCTCCATCGCGACACGCGCACCCATCGAATGACCGGCGACCTCCAGAAGGCCCTAAGACAGCGCGAGGCAGTCGGTGGCCATCTGGGTGATCGTGTCCTGCGAGCCGAGGTCGGCCACCGTGGCTTCGGTCAGGTGGTCCAGCACCGGCTCCCAACAATAGCGGTCGCAGAGCAGGCCGGGGATCAGAACAATCGACATGCGCTAGTTGATCATCGTATTGGGTAGCAGCAGCGAGATCTGCGGAAAGGCCACCAGCAGGATCAGCGTGACGAACATCGCGATCCAGAAGGGGATCACGCCCCGGAACATGCGCGCGAGCGACACATTCGGCGCCACGCTTTTCACGATGAACACGTTCAGACCCACCGGGGGCGAGATGAGGCCCATTTCCAGCGTCAGCACCACGAGCACGCCGAACCAGATCGGGTCGATGCCCAGCTGCATGACGACCGGGAAAAAGATCGGCATGGACAGCACCATCATCGCGAAGCCTTCGAGGAAGCAGCCCAGCACGAGGTAGATCGCGAGCATGATGCAGAGCACGCCAAGGGTCGAGATGTCGGTGGTCTCAAGGAACCCGCCCAGCGCCTGCGGAATGTGGGACAGCGCGAGGAACGTCTTGATCATATAGGCCGAGATCAGGATCAGCATGACCGTCGCCGTGGTCACGACGCTGTCCTTCGAGGCCTTCCAGAACTTTGCGAAATCGAGCTGCCGCATGATCACGCCGAAAAGGATGATCAGACCGGCGCCTACCGCCGAGGCTTCGACAGGCGAGAAAATCCCGGTGTAGATACCGCCGATGGTCAGCACGATGACCAGCAGGATCGGGGCGGCGCCACCGGTGGATTTGAGCTTCTCGGAAAACGCGGTCTTGGGCCCCTTCGGTCCCATCTCGGGCTTCCACCACGTGATAAGCGTGATGGTCAGTAGGAACATGGACAGGAGCAACAGGCCCGGCAGCACACCGGCAAGGAACAGCCGCCCGATGGATTGCTGGGTCAGCAGTGCGTAGATGACGAAGCCCGTCGAGGGCGGAATGAGGATGCCCAATGTGCCGCCGGCGGCAACGACGCCGGTGGACAGGCGATTGTCGTACTTGAACCGCTCCATCTCGGCCAGCGACACGCGCCCGATGGTCAGCGCCGAGGCGACGGACGATCCCGACAGCGCGGCGAAGCCGCCGCAGGCGACGACGGTGGCGGATGCGAGCCCGCCCCGGATCGACCCGATCCAGGCATAGGCGGCATCGTAGAGCTTGCGGCTCATGCCCGTCTCGGTCGCCACGTTGCCCATGAGGATGAAGAGCGGCACGACGACGAGGTCGATGCTCGCCGACAGCGAAAACGCGTCCGAGGCAAGCTGGCTCATCGCCGCCGAGGAGCTGTTCAGGATCATGTTGCCGATGAAGCCGACCGCGAACATGGCGAAGGCCACGGGAATGCGCAGCCCCAAAAGGACGAAGAGGGCCAGAAGCCCCATGACGCCGATCATTTCATTGCTCATGAGTGCCCCTTGGAGTCCTGTCCATTGTCGCCGGTGGTGACCAGCGTGATCAGCCGCAGGAACATGCCGATCGCAGTGATGATCGAGGCGACGATGATGAAGCCTTTGAACCAGTCGAATTGCAGGTCGATGATGTTGGTCTTCTGGATCACACCCAGCTGGAAGCGCATCAGTTGCACCGAGGTCCAGGTGGTCCAGGCAATTCCGGCAAAGATGATCATGCCGACAAGTGCCGAGGCGAAGTCACCGGCCCAGATCAGCCAGCGCGGCATCATGCCCTCGAACAGGTCGACGTTCACGTGACCGCCGATCTTGTCGCAGAGCGCCATGCCGCCAAAGACGATGAGCACCATCGCCATCTGCGTCATGTCCTGCGCCCCGGTCAGCGGTGTGCCGAAGAACCGGCCCACCACGTCGACCAGGATCACGGACACGGCGACCAGAAGGCCGATGGTGCCGAGCAGGGCAGACAGGCGAATAAGCCAGTCTGCCCCTTTGTTCACGGTCGCAAGCAAGGCTTACTGGCCCTGCATGGTGGCGAGCACTTCGGCGCCGCCCACTTCGCCCACGACCCTGTCGCGGATCGGGTAGGTCAGTTCCTCGAAGGCCGCACGCTCTTCGTCGGTCAGGGTGTAGACCGTATTGTCGCCGGTGTTCGAGATTTCCTCGATCACCTGATCGGCGCGGGCGATCCAGCCCTCTTCCGCCGACTGCGACAGCGGACGACCCTTGATCGCGTCAAGGGCGGCCTTCTGCTCTTCGGGCAGGGCGTCGTATTTCGCCTTGTTCATCACGACGTAGAACGAGATGTGCCCGAGCGGTGCGTTCAGCGTGTAGCTGTTGGCCACTTCGTCGAGCTTGAAGTCGCCGATGGCCGAGGCGCCGGTGATCACGCCGTCGATGAGACCCGTCTGCAGCGAGTTGTAGATCTCGCCCGCCGGCATCTGCACCGGGGTCGCGCCGAGCGCTTCCACGGCGGCGGCGGCGGCCGAACCCGACACGCGGATCTTGAGGCCCGCGAGGTCCTCGGGCGTGCGGATGTCGTGGTCTTTCATGATGAACACGTTGGGTTCCGACAGCCACAGCGCCACCGGCACGGTGCCGGGGAACTCGCCGTCAAGCTGTCCGGCCTCATAGGCGTTCCACAGCATATCGTAGCCGGTCATGCCCTCGGGCAGCGCGCCCGGAAGCTCGGAAATCATGGTCAGCGGGAACTGCGACGAGGTGTAGCCCTGAAGGCCCCACACGAGGTCAGCCACGCCCTGCACGACGCGGACGTATTGCTCGAGCGGGCCAGCGCCAAGCTCGCCACCCGGATAGACCTGGATCTCGAGACCCGAGTCGGCCACGGCAGCCTGAAGCGGCTCGATGGTCGAGGCGGTGAGCGTATGTGCCGGCGGCACCCAATGGGCGAATTTCAGCGGTTCCGCCATGGCGGTGCCGGCGGCCAGCGACAGCGCGGCGGCGGCAACGGCGGAGCGAAGCATGGTCTTGATCATTCTGTTAGTCCTCCCAGAAAGTTTGATCGTTCCATTTGGCCCGGTTGGGCCGATGCGGGCAAGCTAGGATGTGCCCGGAAACGATCAAATCACATTCGCGTCCCTTGTTATAACCTGCGGCTATAACCCGACCCGGTGACGCCCCGACGCGGGAGGGCGTAACGGGCAGAAAATGCGGCCACCTGCACAGGGCGGCCGCATTCAATTTTTTGTAAGCCGCGCTTACTTGGTGCGCCAGCTGTCGGCGTAGTTGGTGCGGGCTTCCGTCGAGTAGGGCGTCGGCGAAACGCGCACGCGGATCGTCGTCTGCTCATGCGGCTCGACCGAGGTTTTCTTGGAGCCGCCATCGGGCTCGCCCCAGACCATCTCGAGCACGTCGCCGACTTCGACCGACTGGTCCACGACACCGAGCGACAAGAGGCAGCGCTCGTTGAAGGAATAGCCGTTGAACATCGACATGCCGACCATCTTGTCGCCGTGCATCACGCGGTCGGCAGAGGACGAGGCATAGTTCGGCTGCGGGAAGTCGATCCACTTGTAGTTCTTTTCGCCCGGCGCGAAGGAGGACGAGATGACTTTCATCACGTCTTCCGCGTTCCACTCGAAGGTCACTTTCTTGCGGTTCTTTTCCGAGCCCTTCATCTTGGTCAGGGCGTCCCTGCCGATGAAGTCGTCCTTCTTCCAGCCGATGTAGAAGCCGTAGCCCAGTTCGAAGGGGTTCACGTAGTAGTCTTCGATGTTGTCGGAGACAAAGGAACCGCCGATCGAACCCGCCGCTTCATAGGACTGTTCGGTCAGCCACTCGCGGTAGTCCTTCATCATGCCGTCACCGGTGTAGATGCCGGGCAGCGGCGAGGGGATCCAGCCGGATTCGACGGTGTTGGTCGAATAGGCGCGCGAGCCCACGAAGTGCATTTCCACGCCCACGTCCCGCGCGGCCTGCGCGATGGTCGACTGGATATAGGTCTTGTCGGCGTAGGGGCCCCAGATTTCGAGACCCGGCGCGCCGGCCATGCCGTGACGCAGCGCCTGCACCTTGCGGGTGCCGATGTTGATCGTGTCGACGTGGAAGAACTTGATTTCCGGAACCGGGCCGCCGTTGATCTTTTCAAAGATCTTGTCGGCGTCGGGGCCCTGGATCTGGAACCGGTAGTGGGTGCGGTAGATCGCCTTGCCGTCGGGACGCGAATCCGAACGCGGGTCGTAGGAGACCTTGACGTTCCATTTGCCGATGGCGGCCTGGAACATGATCCAGTTCGAGGTGGGGGCGCGGCCGACGGTCACGTATTTGTTCTCGTCGAGGCGGAAGATGATGTGGTCGCCGATCACGTGGCCTGCGGGGGTCACGGGCACGAAGTGCTTGGCGCGACCCATGTCGAAGTTGCCGAAGTCGTTGATGCCGACGTGGGCGAGGAACGCCTGGGCATCCGGGCCTTCGACGGTGACTTCGTCCATGTGGTGGGACTGGTCGTAGACGACGACCGAGTCACGCCATGCCATCTGTTCCGAACGCCAGTTCGTGAATTCCGGGGCGACGCCCGGATAGATGTACATGCCGATTTTCGAGTTGCGCAGGTGCGTGACGATGTTCGTCTCCTGCATGATTTGCTCAAGGCTCTTCGCCATGACAACCTCCCTAAAGTCATTCGATGTATACATCTGCCGGATGGCAGGGGCGGAATGCAAGAAAAAATCGCCATCGAGGGCGAAATCCCGCCCAGAATGTATGCGCGGGCCGGTGAGAGGCGGTTCTAATTCACGATCAGGGCCAGCGCCGGGTGGCCTTCGTCCGCCGATTTCGCGCGGGATTCGAGGTTTGCACGTGCGATTCGGGCGTGCTCTCGGGCCAGCGCTTCGGCCCGCGCCCCTTCGCGCGCCTCGATCGCGTCTAGCATGGCGTGGTGCTGCGCCTGGGCGATGACCAGCGAGTTTATCATCGCAGGCGAATCGAGCCGCTTGAACACGAAAGCCGAGGGTGACGCGAAGGGCAGGGATTTCACCCGGTCCAGTTCCCGCCGCACGATGGCAGAGGGGCAAAGCGCGGCGATTTCCTCATGAAACAGTCCGTTGAGCTCGCCATAAGGGTCGAGCATCGCCACATCACCCGCCGCCAGGGCGGTGTCGATCCGGGTCAGGATTTCCCGCGCTTCCGCAATCGCGCGTGGCTCTGCCCCCGCCTCGGCCGCCAGCCGCAGCGCGGTGCCCTCGAGCACGCCGCGCAGTTCGATGGCATCCACCACGTCGGCCTGGGAAAACGACCGCACGACGAAGCCGCCGCCCCGCGCGCGCTCCAGCAGGCCCTCTTCGGCAAGGCGGCTCATCGCTTCGCGCACGGGGGTGCGGGAAATGGCCATCTCGTCGGCCAGCGCGACCTCATAAAGCCGGGTTCCACCGGGCATTTCCCCCTTCAGGATGCGCTGCCGCAGGTCGTAAGCGGCGCGTTTGGCGTGTGTGCTGCCCCGTTCGTCGGCCATTCGTCTCTCCATGTATACACGGTCATGTATACATTGATGGGGCCGCTTGGCCAAGTCTGTCCAGTGGGTTATGCCACGATCACGCGCGCGCCCCGACTTGCGGGCACGCCTTGCAGGGAAGGGGACCCCATGCGACTGACCGATTGTCACAACTTCCATGACTTCCGCAGGCTTGCCAAACGGCGGCTGCCCGGTCCGATCTTCAACTACATTGACGGCGGCGCGGATGACGAGGTGACGCTGCGCCGGAACTCCGAAGCGTTCGAGTCCGTCGATCTCGTGCCTCATGTGTTGCGCGGGACGCCCGAGGTCGATCTGTCCACGACGATCATGGGCCAGAAACTCGCGCTGCCATTCTATTGCTCGCCCACCGCGCTTCAGCGGCTGTTTCATCATCAGGGCGAACGCGCGGTCGCGGCAGCGGCGGCGAAATACGGCACGATGTTCGGGGTGTCTTCGCTGGGCACCGTGAGCCTCGAGGAACTGCGCAAGACGCACGACACCCCGCAGGTCTATCAATTCTATTTCCACAAGGATCGTGGCCTCAACCGCGCGATGATGCAGCGGGCGAAAGAGGCCGGGGTCGAGGTGATGATGTTGACCGTGGACAGCATGACCGGCGGCAACCGCGAGCGTGACAAGCGCACCGGGTTCTCGATCCCCTTCAAATTGACGCTGGGCGGCATGGCGCAATTCGCGATGAAGCCCGCGTGGGGCATCAACTATGTCACGCACGAGAAATTCGCGCTGCCGCAGCTCGATGAACATGTCGATATGGGCGGCGGCACCATGTCCATCGGGCGCTATTTCACCGAGATGCTGGATCCGACGATGAACTGGGACGATCTGGCCGAGATGGTCGTGGAGTGGGGCGGCAAGTTCTGCCTCAAGGGGATCATCCACCCCGAGGATGCGATACGCGCGGCCGAGGTTGGCTGTGATGCAGTCATCCTGTCCAACCACGGCGGGCGGCAACTGGACGGGTCGGTCGCGCCCTTCGACGCGCTGGGCGACATCGTGGACCGGGTGGGCGACCGGCTCGACGTGATCATGGACTCAGGGGTTCAGCGCGGGACGCATATCGTCAAGGCGTTGGCGATGGGCGCCAAGGCGGTTGCCGCCGGTCAGGCGGGGGTCGAGCGGATGCTTGGGCTTCTGAAGGACGAGGTCGAGCGTGACATGCGGCTCATGGGCGCGGCCAGGGTCAGTGACCTCGACCGCTCCATGCTGCGCGTGCGGACCCGCTAGCGGATCACCCGCGCGTCGTCGGTGTAGAGCGCCTGGGCCAGATCCGGGCGTTCGCGCAGCACGGCGCGCTGGTTGACCGACCCTTTGTCCGTCACCTCGCCCTTGTCCATGTCGAGCGGGGTTTCCAGGATCATCACCGCCAGGATGCGCATCGACGACCCTGTCGCGTGGCTGTTGTAGGCCGCGAGCTTTTCGGAAATCGCCTGACGCAGGGCAGGGTGGGCATAAAGTTCGGCGTCGCTCATGCCGTCGCCGCCCGGCACCACCCGCTCCATCGCGGGGCGGAAGGGCACGAGCAGCGCGCCAAGGCTGTCGTGTCCTTCGCCCACCAGCACCACGTCGCGGGCCAGCCCGCCCAGCGCATCGGTCAGCTTGGCGCGCAGCGCCCCGACCGACACCCAGGTGCCGGTGCCCAGCTTGAAGTTCTCGGCCACGCGCCCGTCAAAGAAGAAGCCCTTGGCCGGGTCGCCCGGCACCGCAAAGCGCAGCGCGTCGCCCAGCTTGTAGAACCCTTCGTCGTCAAAGGCCTCGGCGGTCAGCTTGTCGTCGCGCCAGTAGCCCGGCGTCACGTTGGGCCCCTTGACCCGCGCTTCCATCTTGCCCTCGGTCGGCACCAGCTTCAGCACGATTCCCTTGGCGGGCACGCCGATGTTGCCGGGGTTCGCCTGCGGTTCGGTCTGAAACAGCGCGAAGGGCGCGGTTTCGGTGGCGCCAAGGCCGGTGGCCAGCAGAATCTCCTCGCCGGTCGCGCGGACGGATGCCTCTTTCAGCTCGTCCCACGTATGCTGCCCCATGGCGGCACCGGCGTAATACATGATTTTCATCTTCTCAAAGAAGGTGCGGCCAAAATCGGGGTCCTTTTCCATCTCCGCCATGATCATCTCGAACCCGGCGGGGACGTTCCAATACCAGTTGGTCTGGACCTCGCGCAGGTTGCGGATCGTCTCGCCGATCATCGCCTTGGTGGGTCGGCCTGCGTCCAGATGCAGCGTGCCCCCGTTCCAGATCGCGAAATTGAAGATCAGGTTGCCGGCCGCGACATGGTTCCACGGCGCCCAGTCGAGGATGATCGGCGGCTCGTCGCGAGCAAAGGCATAACAGTCGGTGGTCTGTTCGATGTTGGAGGCCAGCATCCCGTGGGTCTGGATCACCGCCTTGGGGTTACCCGTGGTGCCCGAAGTGAACATGAACTTGGCGACGTGGTCCGGCGTGATCGCGGCATTCGCGGCATCCACCGCATCGGTGACGGGGGTGCGGGCGACCTTGTCAAAGGTCAGTTCCCCGCCGGTGACCGCAATCAGGGTCTCGTCGGGAAACACGGCTGCAATGGCGCGGTCAAAGGCGTTGGCGTCATCGACAAAAACAGCCCCGGGGGTGATCTGGTCGCGCACGCCCTTGAGCTTTTCGAACCCTTCGGACACCAGCGAATAGGCGGGCGCGATGGCGGCGCTCGCGATACCCACATACTGTGCGCCCAGTGCCATGAGCGCGTGTTCGATCGAGTTTTCCGACAGGATGACCAGCGGGCGATCCACCGAAAGGCCGAGGTCGAGCAGGCATTGCCCGATGGAGCGGACCGTCTCGCGTAGTTCGCCATAGGTGACCCTGCGCCATTCCACCTCGCCGATCCCGCGAGAGGCCATCCAGACCCGGTCCGGCGCAACGGACGCCCAATGGTCGATTCGGTCGCTGATCTTCTCGGGATGGTCGGCGAGAGGATCGTTCTGCCAGACGAGGATCGACCCGTCGTCACGCTCTTCCCAGCGCACATCGGCATTCCACAGCGCTACAGGGCGCAGATTCGCAGTTGTCATAGTGTCCTCCCTTGGGCCTGCCGAAGGACGTTCCTTCACGGTTCCTCGACGGCCTTCAGAATTTAGTTTACGCGGAAACTAAATCTGTGAATAGTGGTTTCAACGACTCGTCAGACCATCGACGGGTCGGATGGGAGGACAGCTTTGGAATTGACGTACCTGACTTACGAAGTCCGGGGTGACGTCGCGATCCTGGGTCTCAATCGGCCCCAGAAGCGCAACGCCATCTCCGATGCCTTCGTTGAGGAACTGGCCATGCTTGTGCGCCGCGCCGAGAGCGAGGCAAAAGCGGGCGTGATCCACGGGCACGGCCCGCATTTCTGCGCGGGTCTTGATCTGGCCGAACACGTGAAAAAGACGCCGTTCGAGGGCGTGCATGGCTCGCGCCGCTGGCACGAGGTCTTTGGCTGGATGCAGAAAGGCAAACTGCCTTGGTTCGCCGCGCTTCATGGTGCGGTGGTCGGCGGCGGGCTGGAGCTTGCG
This sequence comes from Maritimibacter sp. REDSEA-S28_B5, assembly GCA_001626765.1. GTDB lineage: Bacteria > Pseudomonadota > Alphaproteobacteria > Rhodobacterales > Rhodobacteraceae > Maritimibacter. Next base: position 45,239 of record LUOO01000031.1, on the reverse strand, counting down.
TCATCGGTCCATGTGCGCGTGGCCGACAGCACCGCGTTCTTCGCATTGCCCGAAGGTCAGCGGGGGATTTTCGTGGGCGGCGGTGCCTCGGTCCGTTCGGCGCGGCTCATGGGGCTCGCCCGGATGACCGACATGATGCTCACCGGACGCTCGGTGGACGTGGACACGGCGGAGCGTTGGAACCTCGTGCAATACGTGGTGCCCGAGGGCGAAGCGCTGGAAAAGGCCATCGCGCTCGCGGCCCACGCCGCGACCAATGCCGAGATTTCGAATTACGCGATTATCAACGCCCTGCCCCGTATTCAGGACATGTCGACCGACGACGGGCTGTTCGTCGAGAGTTTCATCGCGTCCTTCACGGCGACCAGCCCCGAGGCGGAAGAACGGCTCAATGCCTTCCTGACGAAAAAGGTCGGCAAGGTCGCGAACCCGAACGCATGATGCCGAACGCGATCATGGATCAGCAGGATGACGAGACCGTCGAACTGGGCGACATCAAGCTGTCGCCCGGTTTCCTGCTGCGGATCGCGCAGGTCAAGGCGTTCGAGAGTTTCTTCGCCCAGATCGGCGGTCTGGGCATCAAGCCGGGCGAATTTACCGTGCTTTGGGTGATTTCGCTCAACCCCGGCTTGAAACAGGGCACGATTGCCCGCACGCTTCACATCAAGCCGGCGCATATGACGAAACTCGTTTCGCGGCTGGCGAAGGACGGGATGCTGGAGCGGACCCCCGATACCGCCGATCGCCGCGCCGTTCGGCTCACGCTCACACCCAAAGGTGAGGGTTTCGTTGCGCGAAATCGTGCAAAGTTCCTCGACACCGACCTTGCCCAGCGTGTCGCATTGACCGCAGAAGAGGCAGAGACGCTGAACGCGCTCCTGAGAAAATTCACTGGACTGGACTGATATGCCCCTCAACGTAGACGACCTGATCGCCATCGACATTCACACCCACGCCGAAGAGCCGTGCAACCATTCGCGCGACGATGGTTACAATGAGTTCCAGCAGGGGATGGCGAACTACTTCAAGAACCCGGCGGGCGCGGACGGGATGCTGCCGACCGTGCCGCAGACCGCCGAGTATTTCCGGTCGCGCAAGATCGGCGCGGTGATCTTTCCGGTCGACGCCGAACGCGAGACCGGCTTTCACCGCTATTCGAACGAGGAAGTCGCCGAGCTTTGCGCCGAGAACGACGATATTCTCATTCCTTTCGCCTCGATTGACCCTTGGAAGGGCAAGATGGCGGCCCGCGAGGCGCGCCGCCTGATCCGTGATTTCGGCGTGCGCGGGTTCAAGTTCCATCCGACGATGCAGGGCTTCTGGCCTAACGACCGCATGGCCTATCCGTTCTATGAGGTGCTTGAGGAAGAAGGCGCGATCACGCTGTTTCACACCGGGCAGACCGGTGTGGGGTCGGGGATGCACGGCGGCATGGGGATGCGGCTGAAATACTCGCACCCGATGTCCATCGACGATGTCGCCGTCGATTTCCCGGATCTCAAGATCATCATGGCGCACCCGTCCTTCCCCTGGCAGGAAGAGGCGCTTGCCGTGGCCCAGCACAAGCCCAACGTCTACATCGACCTCTCGGGCTGGTCGCCCAAATATTTCCCCGAGATTCTCGTGAAATATGCGAACTCGATGCTGAAGAAGAAAATGTTGTTCGGTTCCGACTGGCCCGCGATCACGCCGGACCGTTGGCTGTCCGATTTCGAAAATGCTCCGTTCAAGGACGAGGTGCGCCCCCTCATCCTCAAGGAAAACGCCAAGCGTCTTCTGAACCTCTAGGGCGTGTCACAGGGAGGAGAACCTATGAAACTTTGGAAAGTCACTGGCGCGGCGACGGTCGTCGCGCTGACCATGGCGGGCGCGGCCGTCGCGCAGAGCTTTATCGCGGCGCCCGCCGCGCCGCCGGTCCACCCGGCGGCCTATATGTACGACAAGTTCGCCGGCTTCCTCGACGAGGAATCGGGCGGCACGATGTCGGCCAATGTGGTCGGCCCCGAAGTCGTTTCGCTGCCCCAGATGAAGGACGCACTTCAGACCGGGCTTGCCAACGTTGGCAACTCGCTGCCCCTCTACTTCGCCGCTGATTTCCCGCAGACGGGCATTGCCGGCGACCTCGCGCTTGCCGGTCGTAACCCGCACGCGATGGGCTGGGCGATGACGGAATTCGTCGTCAACTGCGCGCCCTGCCAGGAAGAATATAAAGCCTTCGGCGGCGTGTTCCTGGGTTCGGGTTCTTCGGACCCCTATGTGCTCATGACCACGAAGCCGGTGACGAGCATCGACGACCTCAAGGGTCTGCGTCTGCGGTCGGGCGGTGCGCCCTATTCGCGTTGGGCCGAGCATTTCGGCGCGACCCCTGTGAACCTGCCGGTGGGCGAGACCTTCGAAGCGATGAGCCAGGGCACCATCGACGGTTCGATGGCCTCGATCGCGGACATGCTGTCCTATCGTCTGGTCGACGTGGCGAAGCACGTCCTGCGCGTGCCGCTGGGCACCTATCACGTCACGTCGAACTTCACGGTCGGCTCCGATGCTTGGGCCGATCTGACCACCGAACAGCGTATTCAGTTTGCCAAGGCTGCCAACCGTGGTGACCCGCAGCTGACCGACCGCTGGGCGGTTCAGATGCCGGCCGAAGCGAACGAAGCTGTCGCCGCCGCCGGGATCGACGATCAGCCAAGTGGGAAGGCATCGTGGAAGAGGTCGGGACCGACCCCGAAGCGCTCGCCGCCCGCGCTTGGGACGAAATCTGGTCGAAAGTCGATTTCGAAACCTACGGGATGTAATCCAACAGGTCCGGCCCGACACTGGGCCGGACCGCTCCTTTTCGGGTGAATGGTCATGACGTCGCTGATCGTCTTCGTGCAACAGGTCGCACGGATCATGGGGTATATCGGCGCGCTCGCCGTCGTCGCGATGATGTTGCACATCTCGCTCGACGTCCTGCTGCGCAATCTTTTTCGCTACTCGATGGATACGGTGCCCGAGATCGTGGCGCGGTATTACATGACCGCCGTGGCGTTCCTGCCGCTGGGCTGGCTCGAGTTCCGCCGCCAGATGATTTCGGTCGAGGTGATCGAGTTCGCCCTCACTCCCCGCCTGCGCCGCCTGTCGGACGCGAGCGTTATGGCCATCGCCGCGCTGGTTTACGGCTATCTCGCCTACACCAACTGGGGCAAGGCGATGAAGGAAACCCGCGTCGGCACGCTGGTCGAGATCGCGACCTACAAGATGCCGGTATGGCATTCGTTCTATTTCGCGCCCGTCGGCTTCAGCCTTGCCGCGCTGGTCGCCCTGCTGATGGCCTTCGGCTACCTCTTCAACACCAGTGCAACGCAGATCGACGAGGCCGGGAATGAGCATTGAGATCGGCTTTTATGCGGTCGGCATCCTTGGCCTGCTGCTCGTCCTGCGGGTGCCGGTGGCGCTCGCCCTGATCCTCGTCAGCTTTGGCGGCATCTGGGCGATGATCGGCCTGCGTCCGGCGCTGGGGATCCTCGAGAACACGCCTTACAGCTTTGTTGCGTCCTGGACGATGAGCGCGGTTCCCATGTTTCTGCTCATGGGGTTCGTCGCCTATCACACCGGCCTGACTGCTGGGCTCTTCGACGCGGCCAAGGTGTTCCTCGCCCGACTGCCGGGTGGTCTGGCGATATCGTCTATCTTCGCCTGCTCGGGTTTTGCGGCGCTCTCCGGCAGTTCCATCGCGACCGCGGCGGCCATGGGCCGTATCGCGATCCCCGAGATGATCCGCGCGGGCTACAACCCGTCCATCGCCACCGGGTCCATCGCGGCGGGTGGGACCATCGGTGCGCTCATTCCACCGTCCATCCTGATGATCATCTACGGGATCATCGCCGAAACCTCGGTGACGCAGGTTTTCATGGGCGGAATCTCGATCGGCATCGCGACCGCGATTGCTTATTCGCTTGTCGTTCTCATCATCAGCCTGACGCGCCCGGACATCATCCCGCCTCGCGCGACGGTCGAGCCGGGGCAGGGCGCGCGCGTCTTTGTCCAGCTTCTGCCGGTTCTGGTGCTGATCCTGATCGTCTTCGGCGGTCTTTTCTCCGGTCTCTTCACCGCGACCGAGGCGGGCGCGGTCGGCGCGCTCGGCACCTTCATCGTCGCCGGTGCGACCGGAAAGCTGACGCGAGTCGCGATCTCGCGCTCGCTGATCGAAACAGTGACCACTACCGGATCTCTTCTGATCATCGGGATCGGGGCCACGATGTTCACCCGGTTCCTTGGTCTCTCCGGCCTGCAGAGTTTCATTGCGAACACCGTGGCCGGGGCCGATATCGGCTATGTCCAGCTCATGATCATCATCGTGCTGATCTACCTCGTCCTCGGCATGTTCATGGAGCCTTTCGGCGCGATGCTCGTCACGCTGCCGGTGTTCCTTCCCGTGCTCGAGGCCCAGCAGGTCAGCCTCGTCTGGTTCGGCGTCTTCGTGGTCAAGATGCTCGAGATCGGGATGATCACCCCGCCTGTGGGGTTGAACGTCTTCGTCATCCGAAACGTCGCCAGTCAATACGCGAGCGTGGTCCAGATCTTCAAAGGCGTGATTCCCTTTCTCATTGCGGACATGTTCGTGATTGCCCTCGTGATCGCCGTGCCCGCCGTGGTGCTCTGGCTGCCCGGCTTTCTCTAGCATGCGCGACATCGAAACGAAGAAGGCGGCTTTGGCCGCCTTTTTCTATGGCTCCGGTTCTGCGTCGCGTCACGCTGCGCCAAAGGTCCAGTCAATTCCGATCAAATTAGTCGGACTTTCTTGACATACCCGACCAATTCGCTCAGTTATCTGGGCAGTCAAGAGATTTGAGACCAAAGACAAAGGGACGGACATGACACGCACTTGCCTTACCGCCGCCGCACTGATCCTCGGCACGGTTCCGGCCTTCGCCGCGGACAGCGCCGCCATCGTGGATACTTACGCCGATATCGCCCATGCGGCCTATTCCGATAGCCTCGCCACCGCGCAGGACCTGAAGATCGCCGTTGACGCGCTGATCGCGGAGCCGTCGCAGGACACGCTCGACGCCGCCCGCGCCGCCTGGATCGCCGCCCGCGAACCCTACCAGCAGACCGAGGTCTACCGCTTCGGCAACGCCATCGTGGACGACTGGGAGGGCAAGGTGAACGCCTGGCCGCTGGACGAGGGGCTGATCGACTACGTCGATGCCTCCTATGGCGGCGCGACCGACGAGAACGAGCTTGCCGCGCTCAACGTCATCGGCAATCCGACCCTGACCATCGCCGGGACCGAGGTGGATGCGACCGAGATCACGCCCGCGCTCATCGCCGACACGCTGAACGAGGCGGACGGGGTCGAAACCAACGTGGCCCGCGGTTACCACGCCATCGAGTTCCTTCTCTGGGGGCAGGACCTGAACGGCACCGACGCCGGGGCGGGCGAGCGGCCCTATACCGACTACGCGCAGGGCGAGGATTGCACGAACGGCAACTGCGACCGCCGGGCCGATTACCTGACCGCCGCCACCCACCTGCTGATCTCGGACCTCGAGGAAATGGTCGACGCGTGGGACGAGGACGGCGAGGCGCGCGCCGAAGTGACCGCGAACCCCGACGCGGGTCTTGTCACGATCCTCACCGGCATGGGCAGCCTGTCCTACGGCGAGCAGGCGGGCGAGCGGATGCGGCTAGGCCTCATGCTGAATGACCCCGAGGAAGAGCACGACTGCTTCTCCGACAACACCCACCGCTCGCACTACAATGACGGGCTGGGCATCCGGAACGTCTATCTGGGCAGCTACACCCGCGTGGACGGCTCGGTGGTCGAAGGCCCCGCGCTCGCCGATCTGGTCGAGGAAACCGATCCGGCGCTCAATGCCGAACTGACCGGCAAACTCGACACCACCGTGGCCGCGCTGGAAGCGATCTCGGACAAGGCGGAATCGGGCGACATGGCTTATGACCAGATGCTTGCCGCCGGGAATGCCGAAGGCGAGGCGCTGATCATGGCGGCGATCGACGGTCTGATCGACCAGACCCGGTCGATCGAGCGTGTGGTGACCGCCCTGAATCTCGACGCGATCCAGTTCGAGGGGTCCGACAGCCTCGACAACCCGGACGCTGTTTTCCAGTAAGGACCAAGAAAATGATCGTCTGCTCCTGCCAGAACATCACCGACCGCGACATTCATGCCGCCATCGACTGGATGCGGGCGTCGGACGAGCGGACGATCATCACCCCCGGCAAGGTCTATCGAGCACTAGGCAAATCTGCCGATTGTGGCGGCTGCATGTCGCTCTTCGTTGCAACCATGCGTCAGAACGATAACCTCCACGTACCCACGGAACTGCGCAATCTGCGCGGCACGGCAAAGGAGAAGGCCCATGAAAGGCAACGAAAAGGTCATCGAATACCTTAACAAGGCGCTCAGGAGCGAACTGACCGCCGTCAGCCAGTACTGGCTGCACTACCGCCTTCAGGCGGATTGGGGCCTCAAGGCGATGGCTGCGAAATCCCGCGAGGAAAGCATCGAAGAAATGCACCACGCGGACAAGTTGATCGACCGGATCATCTTTCTCGAAGGCCATCCGAACCTTCAAAAACTGGACCCGTTGAGAATCGGGGAAACTCCGCGCGAAACACTGGAAGCAGACCTTGCCGCCGAACAGGAAGCAGCGGCGCTCTATCGCGAGGCCCGCGATGTGTGCAACGAGGTCAAGGATTTCGTCAGCCAAAAGCTGTTCGAAGAGCTTCTCGCCGATGAGGAAGGCCACATTGATTTTCTCGAAACGCAACTCGACCTCTACGACCGGGTCGGGGACCAGAACTATGCCCAGCTCAACGCGGGCAAGATGGACGAGGCGGAATAGCCTCGCCGCGATTGTCGCGGGTATCGTTGTCGTCGGGTCGGCCCATGGCCAAGGCCTTGGGTTCGAGCTGACCGACGATCATCTGAACGCGACCCCCCGGACGGCTGCGGAAGCCGCCCGGATCGCGGCGGTCACGGCGTCCACGACCGATTTCACCAAACCCGAGACGTTCGAGGAACGGCCCGGTGGGGCCACCACCGTGCGCGCGCGCGCCAATGCGGATGCCTTCAGCCAGCCCTCCGCCAACATCGGCTTTGACGGCGAGTTGGAGTTCAAGGTCGGCAACGGGCTTTTCCGCAAGATCTGGGTCACGGCGCCCTCGTCCACCATCGCCTCGGACGGCCTCGGCCCGCTCTACAACGCGCGGGGTTGCCAGAACTGCCACATCAAGGACGGACGCGGTCATGTGCCTGAGGGGCCCGACGACAACGCGGTCTCGATGTTCCTGCGTGTCTCTATTCCAGCCGAAACCGCGCTCGAACTGCGCGAGATCGAGGATTACGTCGGCGCGGCGGAAGAACCGAATTATGGCGGCCAGATCCAGGATTTCGCCACCTCCGGCCTGCCTGCCGAAGCGCGCATGGGCATCGACTACACCGACTTGCCCGTGACGCTGGGCGACGGAACCGTCGTGACCCTGCGCGATCCGACCTATTCGCTCGCCGACCTCGGCTATGGTCCGCTGCATCCGGACGCGATGCTGTCGCCCCGCGTGACGCCGCAGATGATCGGGCTCGGGTTGCTCGAGTCGATCCCGGCGGCGGATATCCTCGCCCATGCGGACGAGGACGACGCGGATGGCGACGGCATCTCGGGGCGTCCGAACCTCGTCTGGTCGCTCGAGTACGACAAGGTCATGCTGGGCCGCTTTGGCCTCAAGGCCGGGACGCCCACGATCAAGCACCAGAGCGCCGCCGCCTTTGCGGGGGACATCGGTATTTCCAATCCGCTGTTTCCGAACCCGGCGGGCGATTGCACCGAGGCGCAGACGAACTGCCAGACCGCAACCCACGGTGACGATGCCGAACAGGGCGGGTTCGAGGTGGACGAGGCGGGTCTCGACCTCGTTGCGTTCTATTCCCGCAACCTTGCCGTGCCGGCCCGGCGCGGGGCCGATGATCCGCAGGTTCTGCAAGGAAAGGGTCTGTTTTACGGCGCAGGCTGCACATCTTGCCATACGCCGAAATTCATCACCGCCCGGATGCCCGACCGGGAACCGCAGTCCTTCCAGCTCATCTGGCCCTATACCGACATGCTGCTCCATGACATGGGCGAGGGGCTGGCCGACCACAGGCCCGAGGGGCGCGCGACGGGCACTGAATGGCGCACCGCGCCGCTCTGGGGGATCGGGCTGACTAAGCTCGTGTCGGGTCACGACACCTACCTCCACGATGGCCGCGCGCGGACGCTGGAGGAGGCGATCCTCTGGCATGGTGGCGAGGCACAGGGTGCCCGTGATAGCTATGCCGACATGCCTGCTGCCGACCGCGCGGCGCTGGTCACATTCCTGGAGTCCCTATGATCCGAACCACTCTCGCCGCCATCGTCTTTGCCACCTCCGCGCAAGCGGGCGTAAACGAAGCGCTGGACGAGGTGATCCTGCCCGGCTTTGCCAATTTCGCCGCCACCGCGACGGAGTTTGCCGAAACGGCACAGGACAGCTGCCTGCCCGCGAACCTCGTCGCCCCCTTCGATGGGCTCATGCAGGCGTGGATGCGGGTGGGCGACATCAAGATGGGGCCGTCCGAGCATGGCACGCTGTCCATCGCATTCTGGCCCGACACGCGCGGGTTCACGCCCAAGACGCTGGCGGAGTTGATCGCCGACGAGGATCCGGTGGTCGATGACCCGGCGGACATGGCAGAGTTGTCCATCGCTGCGCGGGGTCTTTTCGCGCTCGACATGCTGCTATTCGATCCGCAGTTCGCCGGGTATGAAGCGGGCGGCTATACCTGCCGACTGGTGACGGCGCTGGCCGACGATCTGGCGCGGCAGGCGACGGCGCTGGACGCGGCGTGGCGCACCGACTTCGCAGACGTCCTGCGCAGCGCCGGGGCTGACGGGAACGCGACCTACCTGAGCCCGGACGAAGCGACGCGCGCGATCTATACCCAGATCCTCACCTCGCTCGAGTTCACCGCTGACACGCGGCTCGGTCGTCCCTTGGGCGAGATCGACCGCGCCCGTCCCGCACGGGCCGAAGCATGGCGGTCGGGCCGCTCGCTGCCCAATGTGATCGCGGTGGCGCAGGCGAATGTCGCCATGGCCGAGGCGCTGGCGGGTCACGACCTGCCGCAGACGCAGGCGGCATTGGACAGTTTCCTCGACGCCGCGTCCAAGGTCACCGACCCCGGCTTTCAGGACATCGACGACCCGATGAACCGGCTTCTTGTCGAGATCACCGAACAGCGCGTGGACGCGGTCCGGCAGGCGATCGAGGTCGAGGTGGGCGCGCCCATGGGGTTGACCCCCGGTTTCAATTCGTCGGACGGGGACTGATGGCCACGCGTCGCGGTTTTCTCGCCGGTCTCGTCGCGGCCTCCGCCGTCCCGCGCCTTGGCTGGGCGGCTGTCGGCTCGCCAGCCTATCTCGCTGCCGCCAAACGCCCGGACGGGAGTTATTCGCTTCATGGTCTGACTTCGGCAGGATCAGAGACGTTTTCTGTCCCGCTTCCTGCCCGCGGTCATGCCGCCTGCGGGCATCCGACGCGGGCCGAGGCGATCGGCTTTGCCCGGCGCCCCGGCACCTTTGCGTTGGTGATCGACTGCCCGACCGGCATGGTTGTCCGCGAGTTGACCGCGCCCGAGGGGCGGCAGTTCAACGGGCATGGAGCTTTCTCGGCGGATGGGGCGCTCCTCTTCACCTCCGAGCAGATGGAGGATGGGTCCGAGGGCCGCATCGGTGTCTGGGACACGCGCGATTACGCGCGGATCGACGAGGTCCCGAGCCACGGCATCGGGCCGCATGAGATACGGCTCATGCCGGACGGCGAGACTCTGGTCATCGCCAACGGCGGGATCGAGACAGACGGCTGGGACCGCGAGAAACTGAACCTTATGACCATGCGCCCGAACCTGACCTATCTGGGCGCCGATGGGCGGCATCTGGAGAGTATGGAGCTTGAGCCGGATCTCCACCAGAACTCGATCCGCCATCTCGCGATCCGGGCCGACGGCCTGGTCGCGTTCGCGATGCAGTGGGAGGGCGAGGCGAATGCCGCCCTGCCGCTGCTTGGCCTGCATCGCCGGGGCGAGGCGGTGATCCTGGCTGAGGCGCCGCTGGCAGACGAGTTGCTCATGAAGGGCTACGCTGGCTCCATCGCCTTTGCAGGCAGCGGCGACGAAGTTGCCATTACCTCGCCTAGGGGTGGGCGTCTCCACCGGTTCTCACCGGATGGCACATTTCTGGGCGCGGTGTCGCGCGCCGATGTCTGCGGGCTTGCCCCGCTGGGCGCGGGCTATTTCGCCACGGATGGGCTTGGCGGGTTGATCGCGGTCGCGCCCGAGGGGCCACGTGCCTTGGGCAAGGCCGGCGTCGCCTGGGACAATCACCTCGTCTCGCTGACCTGAAACGGCGGCTTCACGTCCTCGAGATAGGCAGAAGTGGCCGCCTTTGCGTGACCCGAACAGCCTGCTTGCACTTGCAGAAAAATTCTGTATACCGCCGCATACAAAGGCCGAGCGACGGGTCTTGCGAAGACGCCGCTAATGCCTGATAGGAAGCGAATTCAGCAGCAACGGGACACTGTCATGAGCCACTATTCCAGCTACCTCGAAGAGATCGAAACGCGCAAGGAGCAGGGGCTGCACCCCAAGCCGATCGACGACGCGGAGCTGACCGAAGAGATCACCGCGATCATTCAGGACGCGGGCAACGAGCACCGCGCATCGGCGCTCAATTTCTTCATCTACAACACGCTGCCCGGCACCACCGCCGCCGCGGGCGTGAAGGCCGCCTTCCTGAAAAAGATCGCTCTGGGCGAGGTGCTGGTGCCGGAAATCACCCCGACCTTCGCCTTCGAGCTTCTGTCCCACATGAAGGGCGGGCCCTCGGTCGAGGTGCTGCTCGACCTCGCGCTGGGCGACGACGCCGGTATCGCTGCGCAGGCCGCCGAAGTGCTGAAAACGCAGGTGTTCCTCTACGAAGCCGACACCTCGCGCCTCAAGGCCGCGCATGAGGCAGGCAACGCCGTGGCGACCGAGATCCTGCAGAGCTACGCCAAGGCCGAGTTCTTTACCAAGCTGCCCGACATCGAGGACGAGATCGAGGTGGTGACCTATATCGCCGCCGAGGGCGACATTTCGACCGACCTCTTGTCGCCGGGCAATCAGGCACACTCGCGATCCGACCGGGAACTGCACGGCAAGTGCATGATCGACGAAGCCGCGCAGAAGCATATCGAGGCGCTGAAGCTCCAGCACCCCGGCAAGCGCGTCATGCTGATCGCGGAAAAGGGCACCATGGGCGTCGGGTCGTCGCGCATGTCCGGCGTGAACAACGTGGCGCTCTGGACCGGCAAGCAGGCCTCGCCCTACGTGCCGTTCGTAAACTACGCCCCGATCGTCGCGGGCACCAACGGCATTTCGCCGATCTTCCTGACCACCGTGGGCGTGACCGGCGGGATCGGCCTCGACCTCAAGAACTGGGTCAAGAAGATGGGCGCGGACGGCAAGCCGATCCTGAACAACGACGGCAACCCGGTGCTGGAACAGAAATACTCGGTCGAAACCGGCCGCGTGCTCAAGATCGACACCAAGAACAAGGTGCTGCGCGACGAGGACGGGAATGAGCTTGTCGATCTCTCCGCTTCCTTCACGCCGCAGAAAGTCGAATTCATGAAGGCGGGAAGCTCCTATGCCATCGTCTTCGGCAAGATGCTCCAGACTTTCGCTGCCGAAACGCTGGGCATCGAAGCCCCGCGCGTCTTTGCCCCGTCGAAAGAGATTTCGCATGACGGTCAGGGGCTGACCGCAGTCGAAAAGATCTTCAACGCCAACGCGCGTGGCGTGTCGTCGAAAAAGCCGCTTCACGCCGGGTCGGACGTGCGCGTCAAGGTCAACATCGTCGGCTCGCAGGACACCACCGGTCTTATGACCGCGCAGGAACTGGAAGCCATGGCGGCCACCGTGCTGTCGCCGTCCGTTGATGGCGCCTACCAGTCGGGCTGCCACACGGCGTCGGTCTGGGACAAGAAGGCGCAGGACAACACCCCGCGCCTCATGGCGTTCATGAACAAGTTCGGCCTCGTCACCGCGCGCGACCCCAAGGGCGAATACCACGCGATGACGGACGTTATTCACAAGGTGCTCAACGACATCACCGTGGACGACTGGTCGATCATCATTGGCGGCGACAGCCACACCCGCATGTCCAAGGGCGTGGCCTTCGGCGCGGACTCTGGCACCGTGGCGCTGGCGCTCGCGACTGGCGAGGCGGAAATGCCGATCCCGGAGTCGGTCAAGGTGACCTTCGTCGGTGAAATGGCCGATCACATGGACTTCCGCGACGTGGTGCACGCCACGCAGCAGCAGATGCTCGCCCAGTGCGGCGACAACGTGTTCCAGGGCCGGATCATCGAGGTGCACATCGGCACGCTTCTGGCCGATCAGGCGTTCACCTTCACCGACTGGACCGCTGAGATGAAGGCGAAGGCCTCGATCTGTATCTCGCAGGACGAGACGCTGATTGAATCGCTGGAAATCGCCCGCGACCGCATCCAGATCATGATCGACAAGGGCATGGAGCATGACAACGGCATGCTGCACCGGCTGATCGGCATTGCCGAGCGTCGGATCGAGGAAATCCGCTCGGGTGCCAAGCCCGCGCTGCGCCCCGACGACAACGCGAAATACTACGCCGAAGTCGTCGTGGACCTCGACGCGATTGCCGAGCCGATGATCGCGGACCCCGACGTCTACAACGCCGATGTGTCCAAGCGCTATACCCACGACACGATCCGCCCAATCTCCTACTACGGGGCCGAGAAAAAGGTCGATCTGGGCTTTGTCGGGTCCTGCATGGTGCACAAGGGCGACGTGAAGATCGTCGCGCAGATGCTCAAGAACATCGAAGCGAACGAGGGCAAGGTCGAGTTCAAGGCGCCGCTGGTGGTGTCGGCCCCGACCTACAACATCATCGACGAGTTGAAGGCCGAGGGCGACTGGGAGATCCTCCAGAAATACTCGGGTTTCGAGTTTGACGATGCGGCGCCCAAGGTTGCCGCCCGGACCGAGTATGAGAACATCCTCTACCTCGAACGTCCCGGCTGTAACCTGTGCATGGGCAACCAGGAAAAGGCCGCCAAGGGCGACACCGTGCTCGCGACGTCCACCCGCCTGTTCCAGGGGCGCGTCGTGGCCGACGCCGAGGACAAAAAGGGTGAAAGCCTGCTCGCTTCGACGCCCGTGGTGGTGCTCTCCGCCGTGCTGGGTCGCACGCCCACGCTCGACGAATACAAGAAGGCCGTGAAGGGCATCAACCTGACGAAATTCGCCCCGCCCGCGAACGTCGGCAAGATGGGACTGTCGGTTCACTTCTGATCCGACCATAGGTCCGAGAATACGAACGGCGGTCCCCCGGGGCCGCCGTTTTCGTTTGCCACCCTTGCGCCACGGGGTCCTATGGTTCATGCCGCGCGCAAAGCCGGAGGCCCATATGCTTACATTCGACGACATCATCACCGCCCGCACCGCCATCGCCGATGCGACGATCACGACGCCCGTGGTGCCCGCCACGCGGCTGTCGATGCAGTTGGGGCTGGACCTGTTCCTCAAGCTCGAGAACCTCCAGCACACCAATGCCTTCAAAGCGCGGGGGGCGCTGGCCAAGCTGCTTTCGCTGACCGAAGCGGAGCGGGCGACGGGCGTGATCGCGTGCAGCGCGGGCAATCACGCGCAGGGGGTGGCGTATCACGCCACGCGGCTGGGGATCAGATCGGTTATCGTGATGCCGCAAGGAACGCCGTTCAACAAGATCAAGCGCACGCAGGACTTTGGTGCCCGTGTAGAGCTACGCGGGTCGACCTTTGAAGAGGCGATGGAGGCGACGCACGAGATGATCGCGACGGAGGGGCTGGTGCTCATCCATCCTTTCGACGACCCGGTGGTCGTGGCGGGGCAGGGCACCGTGGCCTGCGAGATGCTGGAGCAGCAGCCCGACCTAGACGTGATCGTGGTGCCGATCGGCGGCGGGGGCCTTATCGCCGGGATTGCGACGGCGGCCAAGGCGATCAAGCAAGAGGTTCAGGTGATCGGGGCGCAGGCGCTACTCTTTGACGCGGTGAAGGCGGCCGTGGAAGGCGGGGATACGCATTTCGCGGGGGCGTCACTGGCCGAAGGCATCGCGGTCAAGGAACCGTCCGAGGCGAATGTGGCGATCATCCGGGACAAGGTGGATCGGATCGAGTCCGTTACCGAGGACGAGATCGAGGCGGCGGTGTTCGACCTCCTCTCGCACGAGAAACTGGTGGCCGAAGGGGCTGCGGGCGCGGGTCTGGCTGTCATTCGCAAGCTGGCAGGGGAGCTTCAGGGCAAGAAGGTGGGGCTCGTCGTCTGCGGCGGCAACATCGACTCGCGCATCCTCTCCACGCTCATCCTGCGGGGTCTCGTGCGCGACGGACGCATCGCGCGGCTCACGTTCGAGATCGACGATACCCCCGGACAGCTCGCCAAGATCAGCCGCATGATCGGCGAGGCGGGGGCGAATGTGGTCGAGGTGATCCACCAGCGCATGTTCCAGAGCGTTGCGTTGAAACAAGCCGAGCTTGAAGTGGTGATCGAGGCACGGGACAGCCTGCATGTGGATGAGATCGTCGCGGCGCTTGCTGCCGAGGGCTTCAAACTCACCACGGCTTGAGCCTCGGGTCCAAAGAAGAAGGGCGGGGGAACCCTCGTTCCTCCGCCCCTTCGTTTGTCACCCGCCGAAGTCGTCGAGCATGATGTCCTCGCGATCGACCCCAAGCTCCAAGAGCATGTTGATCACCGACTGGTTCATGATCGGCGGACCGCACATGTAGTATTCGCAGTCCTCGGGGTTCGGGTGGTTCTTGAGGTATTCCTCATAAAGCACGTTGTGGATGAAGCCCGTGTAGCCGTCCCAATTGTCGTCTGGCAGCGCATCGGACAGCGCCACGTGCCATTCAAAGTTCGGGAACTCGGCGGCAAGCTGGTCGAAATCCTCGACAAAGAACATCTCGCGCTTCGACCGCGCCCCATACCAGAAGGTGATCTTGCGGTCGCGGTTCTCGAGACGCTTCAACTGGTCGAAGATGTGCGAGCGCATGGGGGCCATGCCGGCGCCACCGCCGATGAAGACCATTTCTTTGGGCGTATCGCGGGCGAAAAACTCGCCGAAGGGCCCGGAAATCGTGACCTTGTCGCCGGGTTTCAGGTTGAAGATGTAAGACGACATCTTGCCCGGCGGGATGCCTTCTGTGCGCGGCGGTGGGGTCGCGATGCGGACGTTGAGCATGATGAGGCCCTTCTCGTCCGGGTAGTTCGCCATCGAATAGGCGCGCTCGATCGGCTCATCGAGTGTCGATTCGTATTGCCAGATGTTGAACTTGTCCCAGTCCTCCCGATACTCCTCGGCCACGTCGAAATCGCTGAACTTCACGTGGGACGCAGGCGCTTCGATCTGGATGTAGCCACCGGCGCGGAAGTTCACGTCCTCGCCCTCGGGCAGTTCCAGAACGAGGTTCTTGATGAAGGTCGCGACGTTGTCGTTGGAGCGCACGGTGCACTCCCATTTCTTCACGCCAAAGACCTCTTCCGGAACCTCGACCTCCATGTCCTGTTTCACAGCCACCTGACAGGACAGGCGGTCGCCACAGGCGGCCTCGCGTTTGGTGATGTGGCTTTCCTCGGTGGGCAGGATCGCGTTGCCCGTGGACACGAGCCGCGAGCGTGCCGCCATGATCAGCGACACGAGCGCGAGCACGATCACGGAAAAAAGGGCAACGCCCAGTCCGAAGGTTTCCATCGGTCGACCTCCTTACAGTTTCACGCCGGAGAAGGACATGAAGGCCATGGCCATCAGTCCTGCGGTGATGAAGGTGATGCCAAGACCCTGCAGACCTTCCGGAATGTCGGAGTATTTCAGTTTCTCGCGCACGCCCGCCATGGCGGTGATCGCGAGCGCCCAGCCAAGGCCGG
Source organism: Maritimibacter sp. REDSEA-S28_B5 (assembly GCA_001626765.1). Taxonomy (GTDB): domain Bacteria; phylum Pseudomonadota; class Alphaproteobacteria; order Rhodobacterales; family Rhodobacteraceae; genus Maritimibacter. The sequence continues at coordinate 29,233 of LUOO01000031.1, read as the reverse complement.
AGGCGACGCCGTAGACGGAGGCTTCCGGGAAGGAATAGTCGCGTTCCACCATGAACAGCGAGCCGCCCAGAATGGCGCAGTTCACCGTGATCAGGGGCAGGAAGATGCCGAGCGCGTTGTAGAGCGGCGGGAAATACTTATCGAGCACCATTTCGAGGATCTGCACGATGGCCGCGATCACGCCGATGTAGCTGATGAGGCCAAGGAACGTGAGGTCCACGTCCGGGAACCCGGCCCAGGCCAGCGCACCGGGGGCGAGCAGGTAGTTCAGGATCAGGTTGTTTGCCGGAACGGTGATCGCCTGCACCAGTGTCACGGAAATGCCCAGACCGATGGCGGTCGAGATTTTCTTGGACACGGCCAGGAACGTGCACATGCCCAGGAAAAAGGCGAGCGCCATGTTCTCGACGAAGATCGCCTTTACGGCGAGGGACAGAAGACCTTCCATCAGTGTGCCTCCACCGTCTGAATACGATACTCACGCTCTTCCACCTGTTCCGGTTTCCATGTGCGGAAGCCCCAGATCAGAAGCCCGATGACGAAGAACGCCGACGGGGGGAGCAGCAGGAGCCCGTTGGGCACATACCAGCCGCCATTGTTCACGGTGGGCAGGATCGTGATGCCGAAGAGGCTGCCGGAGCCGAACAGCTCGCGAAAGAAACCGACGAGCAGCAGGATCAGGCCATAACCCATGCCGTTGCCGACGCCGTCTATGAACGAGGCAATCGGGGGGTTCTTCATTGCAAAGGCTTCGGCGCGGCCCATCACGATGCAGTTCGTGATGATCAGGCCAACAAAGACCGACAGCGTTTTCGAGACCTCATAGGCATAGGCCTTGAGCACCTGATCCACCACGATCACCAGCGAGGCGATGATGATCATTTGCACGATGATGCGGATCGAGCCGGGGATCTGGCTGCGGATGGCCGAGATGAACATGGACGAAAACCCGGTGACGAGCGTCACGGCCAGCGCCATGACGGCGGCGACCTGCAAGGACGATGTCACGGCGAGCGCCGAACAGACGCCCAGCACCTGAAGCGTGATCGGGTTGTTGTCGACCATCGGGTCGACGAGCATCTTGCGGTAAGTTTGTGCCATCAGATCTCTCCCGCTCTCACACGTTCAAGGAAGGGTTCAAAACCGGCCTCCCCCATCCAGAACCGGACGAGGTTATCGACGCCGCGCGAGGTCAGGGTCGCACCGGACAGGGCGTCCACGTGATACTCGGGACCGGCGGCGGTTACAGCTTTGCCCACGTTGATCTCCAGATCGCCCTCGTCGTCGCGCAGCTTCTTGCCGCGCCAGAGCGCTTTCCACCGGGGGTTATCGACCTCGGCGCCCAGACCGGGGGTTTCGGCGTGTTCGTAGAACTGGAGGCCGTAGATGGTGTTGCCGTCCTCCTCGACCGCGATGAAGCCGTAGAGCGTGGACCACAGACCATAGCCATAGACCGGCAGGATCACCTTATCGAGCGAACCGTCGTCGTTCTTGAGCAGGTAGACGGTGACGTAATCCGCCTGCCGCCCGATGCCCGCCGGATCGTCGTCGAGCGGGGCCGACAGCGTCAGATCCTCAGCGGCGGCGCGGTCGTCGAACGTGAGCGGGTCGAGGACCTGCCCTTCGATCTCGGCGCCGTCGGCAAACGCGCCCGTGTCGAGTTCGACCACATGCGGTTCGAACGCGGCAAAGGCGGCGGCGACGTCCATGCCCTCTTCATACTTGCCGGCGACTTCGACGATGTTCACCTGCTTGTCGAGCGCCGCGTTTTCCTGCTGGAGCGGGCGCAGCGACACGGCGGCGGCGGACACGACCATCGACGCGACGAGGCAGAGGCCAAGCGCGATGACCACGGTCTTGGCCGTGTTGTCGGGCGGCGTGTCGAGAAAGCGGCGGATAGGCCCCTTGCGGGGCGGCACGGACGTATCCTCACGCAGCGGCGGGTTCATCTCGGGGGTGAACTGCGGCTCGCCCGAGGCGTCCACGCGGTTTTCAGTGT
>LUOO01000031.1:0-27223 GCA_001626765.1 Maritimibacter sp. REDSEA-S28_B5 | reverse complement strand
CATCATGCCTTCGGGGAAGGCCGGGTTCACGACGCGGATCATCACGACCATGAAGCCGATCAGTGCGCCATAGATCCAGCGGCCAAGGTTGGTGTGCGATCCCGACACCGGTTCGGTCACCATGAACACAAGGCCGAAGGCATAGCCGCCAATGACAAGGTGCCAATACCACGGCGTCGCGAAAGCGGGGTTGGTGTCCGAGCCGATCCAATTCAGGAGCGACGAGAAAGCGATCATGCCGACGAGGCAGCCGACCACCATCCGGTAGTTCGCGATCCGCGTGAACAACAGGAAGGCGAGGCCAATGAGGCAGGCGATGGTCGAGGTTTCGCCGAACGACCCCTGAATGGTGCCGATGAAGGCGTTCATCCAGGTGATGCCGTAGTCGGGCAGCACGGAGAAACCTTCGGACGCCGAAACGGCCAGCGCGGTCGCGCCCGAGAAGCCGTCAACGGGGGTCCAGATCGTGTCGCCGGACATATAGGCGGGATAGGCGAAATAGAGAAACGCGCGACCGACAAGGGCAGGGTTGAGAAAGTTCTTGCCGGTGCCGCCAAAGACCTCTTTGCCGATGACCACGCCGAAGGAAATACCCAGCGCGACCTGCCACAGGGGCGTCGAGGCAGGGAGGATGAGCGTGTAGAGCATCGAGGTGACGAGAAAGCCCTCGTTCACCTCGTGGCGGCGGATGGTGGCAAAGAGCACTTCCCACAGGCCGCCCGCGACCAGCGTCACCACGTAGATCGGCAGGAAATACAGGAACCCGTGCGAGATGTTGGCAAAGACATTGTTCGGGTTGAAGCCGATGCCCAGCGCCTCGATGATCGCCGCCCGCCAGCCCGAGGCGCCGTACTCGGCAATCGCCATGTTGGTCTGAAGGCCGGTGTTATACATGCCGAACAGGATGCATGGGATCGTGGCGATGACCACATAGGTCATGATCCGCTTCATATCGACATAGGACCGCGCGTGGGGCGCGGCCTTGGTCACCGTCTTGGGGGTGAACAGGAAGCTCTCGACCATTTCGTAGATCGGGAAATACCGCTCGTGTTTCCCGCCCTTTTCGAAATTCGGTTCGATCCTGTCGAAGAAATTGCGAAGCCCCATGCCTCAGCCCTCTTTCTCGATCTTGGTGAGGCAGTCGCGCAGCGCCATGCCGTATTCATACTTGGCCGGGCAGGCAAAGCCCACGAGGCCAAGGTCCTCTTCATCCAGTTCCAGCGCACCGAGTTTCTGCGCCGAGTCGGTGTCCATGACGAGGAGCGCTCGCAGGAGCTGGGTGGGCAGGTAATCCTGCGGCATCAGCTGCTCGAAGGTCCCCGTCGGCACCATGGCGCGGCGACCGCCGTTGAGGTTGGTCGTGAGCGCGTAGAGTTTGGACGACAGCGCCGAGCCAAGCACCGGCTGAACCGCGAATTTCGACGCCATGGGACGAATCCAGCCCAAGGGGATCTGTTTGTGATCCTCTTCGATCAACGTCACCTGCCGGTCATAGCGGCCAAGGTAGCCATCCGCGCCATCGGCGGCATGTCCCGACAGGACCGAGCCGGAAATGGTGCGCATCGGCAGACCATCGGAATTGTCGCCCTCGGTCAGCTGGGCGAGCGAGGCGCCCATCACGGTGCGCACGAGGCGCGGTTTGGCGAGCGGCCCGGTGATCGCAACGACACGGGTGGCGTCGAGCCTGCCGGTGGCCATCAGGCGGCCAATGGCGATCACATCCTGATAGCCGATCGTCCAGACCGTCTTGGTGGCGCTCGGCGGTTCGATGAAATGCATATGCGTGCCGGGCAGGCCCGCCGGATGCGGACCCGAGAAGCCGACCGGGGTGATCCCGGCCACGTCCGCGCCGGGCACATTCGCGCCCGTGCTCTGGCACAGGTAGGTGTTGCCGTCGGTGAGCCGCGCCACGGCGGCAAGACCGGCGGTGAAATCCTCGGCCGCCTCGCGAATGACGATCAGCGGATCGGCGGCGAGCGGTTCGCTGTCCATTGCGTTGACATAGATCGCGGCGGGCGTGTCGGTGGTCAGCGGCACATGGGAATAGGGCCGGGTGCGAAACGACGTCCACAGACCCGAGGCGGCAAGGCGGGCGACCAGACCCTCGCGCGTCGTCGCATCGCCTAGGTTCGAGAAATCGACCGGTTCGGCAGCGCCCGCGTCCATCTCGATCTCGACCGAGATGAGCCGGCGGCGCGCGCCGCGGTTGATCGCCTTCACACGGCCCGACACCGGCGCAGTGATCCCGGGTTGTCCTTGTGCGCAAAGATCGGCGCGCCTGCGCCCACCACGTCGCCCTCTCCCACGGCGAGGCGCGGTTTCAGGCCGATGTAGTCATGTCCCAGAAGCCCGACGGTCCCCACATTGGCCGTCTGGATCGTCGTATCGGTCACCGCCCCCGCGATGGGAAGATCGAGACCTTTTCGAAGCGTGTAGTTTTGCAAAGTGGTCGCCTTCGGATTTTTGCCACCTTATGCAATGCTGCGTCGCCGAACAAAAGTATGTCTGATACCTTTTTTGTCATTAATCTGTGTGGGACGCGGTTGCGGCTGCACGGCAGCGATTATATGGACGGGCTGCGCAATGGGTGCGCGCCTTGAAGCGGAGTTTGCATAATGTCCGGCATGACGGTTCTTTCCCGCAGGTCTTTCCTGATCCTCACCACGGCAACGGCGGCAACGACGCTCGCGGCCTGCAATCTCGAGGACGAAGTGATCAAGCTCACGGGGACCACCATGGGCACGCAATATCACGTCGTGGCGCTGAACCCGGGCAAGGCCGTGAGCGAGGGCGACCTGATCGCTGCCGTCGACATCGCGCTGGCCGAAGTGACCAACGAGATGTCGAACTGGGATCGCGCCTCCGAGATTTCGCGCGTGAACGCCGCCGACGCCGGTTCCGTGACCCTGTCGCCTGCGCTTGCCGGCCTGATGGCCAGTGCGAACGAGGTGCATCGCGTGTCCGAAGGCGCGTTCGACGTGACCGTTGGTCGGCTGCTCGATACGTGGGGTTTTGGTGCGAACGGCGCGCCGCATGTCCCGGATGAGGCTGCGGTCGCTCAAGCGCTTGCCCTCACCGGCCAGTCGCGTCTGCTCACGCTCGACGGCGATGTGTTGACGAAAGCCGATGCGGGGGCAGAGATCTATCTGCCCGCGATCGGCAAGGGCCATGGTGTGGACCGTGTCGCCGCCGCTGTCCGCGACCTGGGGATCGAAAGCTTCATGGTCGAGATCGGCGGGGACCTCTACACCGCTGGCCTCAATGCTGAGGGCAAGCCGTGGCAGATCGGGATCGAGTCGCCCATCGCGGGCGAGCGGAGCGTTTACGGCGTCGCCGATGTCTCGAACCTCGGGATGGCGACCTCGGGCGACTACCGCAACTGCTTCGAGGCGGACGGGACGCGCTATTCCCACATGATCGACCCGACCACGGGCCGCCCGATCACGCATAAATCGGTGTCGGCTTCGGTTCTGACCGACAACACGATGATGGCCGACGCATGGTCCACCGCGATGCTCGTGCTGGGCAGCGAACGTGGACTGGCGATTGCCGAAGAACAGGGCCTCGCGGTTCTGTTCATCGACCATGACGGCGCGGACGGGTATGTGTCGAAGGCAAGCAGCCACTTCGAGGCGCTTCAGGCCTAAACAAAAAGGGGACGTCTGATGGACACCCTCCTACTCACCTTCGGGATCCTGGTGATCGTCATGGCCGGAATGGCCGTGGGCGTGATCTTTTCCAACAAGCGTATCAAGGGGTCCTGCGGTGGCTTGAACGCCATCGCGGGGGCCGATCACTGCATCGTCTGCAAGCTCGAGATCGACCCGGACAGCCCGCTGCGCGAACGGCTAACGAATTGCCCGCGTAAACAGATCCGCGACGCGCAGGCGAAAGCTTAGGTCCCCGTCGCCAGCGGCACGAAAGCCAGCGTCAGCAGGCAGGCGGCCGCGACCAAGCCGTAGACCCAGAGTTTCCAGCGCGGTCCCTCGGCCTTCCACACCCGGCGATAGCCATAGCCCGCGATGCAGGCGATCACGAAGATGATCGTGGCAAGGATCGGCGGGAGCATGGGGTCTGCCAAGATTTCTGAACCATCTGCGTTTTTTGGTGTTTAGACTGTGCATATGGCCCAGGCCGTCTGAACAAGCAAGGAACGTATCATGCCCGAATCATACCGCCCCCACCTGCGCAGCGACGACCAGCACGACAAATCTGCGAGCCAGTCGGTCGCGTCCAACACCGCGCCTTCCCGCGCCACGGTGCGCGAGGTTCTGGCGGCGAAAGAGCACAAGATCATCTCGATCCATCCGGAGCAGACGATCCATGACGCCGTGGTCCTGCTGCGCGACAACCGGATCGGTGCGCTCCTGTGCCTTGATGACGAGGGCGGGCTGGCCGGTATCCTGTCGGAACGGGACATCGTGCGCAAACTCGCCGACACTCCCGGTCAGACGCTCCCGCACCGGGTCGAGGAGGTGATGACCCGCACCGTCGAGACCTGCAGGCCCGACGACCTGCTCGCCGTGGTGCTGGCGCGGATGACCAAGGGACGCTTCCGCCACATGCCGGTGATGGAGGGTGAGGCGCTCGCCGGAATCATCACGATCGGGGACGCGGTGCATTTCCGGCTGAACCAGCTCGAGCTCGAGACGCTGAAGATCAAGCAACTGATCGTGGGCTGAGCCGGCTCAGAGCAGGAGCGCGAGCAGCAGGTTCAGCGTGACGAAGGACCCGATCGTCCCGATGAGCAGGGCGAGCGAGGCGAGGCCTTCGTGTTTCGTTCCGCTCGTCAGCACAGTGTAGATCGCGAAGGACGAGACGCCCGCCGACAGGATCGCCGCCGTGCCAAGGTGATCGCCAAAGCGCAGGCCGGCCATGGACAGTCCCCAAACGGACAGCGCCACCATCGCCGGGTGGACGACGAGCTTCATCCCTGCGATCTGCGCCGCCATGGCCCGGTTCCCGGTCGTGGCAAGAGTGGCCAGCGACGCGCCGATCACCACCAGCGCGATGGCGGAGGCGGAATTTGCGAACATCGTGGTCAGGCGTTCGACCGGCGCGGGCAGCGACAGGCCGAAGATGGAAAAGACGAGGCCCAGGATCAGGCCGATGATCATCGGGCGCTTGAGCACACCAAGGAACACGGGTCCCAGATGCACCCGCCCGTGGCCCTCGGCCCCGCGGGCCATCTCGATGGCGACCAGTGTGATGGGCACGAGCACGAGGTTCTCGATCAACAGGTTCATCGACAGGATGAGACCGGCCTCGTCGGGGAAGATGATGACCATCAGCGGAAAGCCGATGAAGGCCGAGTTCGGCAGTGGCGAGCCCATCATCGCCACCGCGCGGCGCATTGGTCCGGTGCGCAGGAACCACAAGTAGCTCACGCCCAGCGTCAGGAAACCGCCGATCACCATGGCCGCCATGAAGGGCAGGGAAAAGACCTCGGCGATGGGGCGGCTCGACACGGCGTTGAAGATCAGTGGCGGCAGGGCGACGTTGAGGACGAATTTCGACAGAACGCCCGCTTGCAGCGCCGCCAGGTATCCGGACCTGCCCAGCACATAGCCGATGGCGATGGCCGCGAAGATCGGGAAGGTGATCCCGAGAATGGTGAGCATCAGTCGGCCCGACGGCCGATGTGTCCACGAGGCCCTTCACCGACCTGCGCCCGGTGCAGGAGCAGGTGGTCGAGGATGACGCAGGCCGCCATCGCCTCGGCCACCGGGACGGCGCGGATGCCGACACAGGGATCATGGCGGCCTTTGGTCACGATTTCGGCGGGTTCGCCCGACTTGGTGATTGTCTTGCGCGGGGTCAGGATAGAGCTTGTCGGCTTGACCGAGAACCGAACGACGATGTCCTGTCCGGTGGAAATGCCACCCAGAATCCCGCCCGCGTGGTTCGAGGAAAACAGCGGCTGGCCATCGTTGCCCATGCTGATTTCGTCGGCGTTTTCTTCGCCGGTCAGACGCGCGGCGTTCATGCCTTCGCCGATCTCGACGCCCTTCACGGCGTTGATCGACATCATCGCGGCGGCAAGGTCTGTGTCGAGCTTGGCGTAGATTGGCGCGCCAAGGCCTGCGGGTGCGCCTCGCACGACGACTTCGATCTCGGCCCCCACGGACGAGCCGGACTTGCGCAGGCCGTCGAGGTAATCCTCCCACGTCGCCGCTGCGCTTGCGTCAGGCGTCCAGAAGGAGTTCCGCTCGATCTGGTCCCAGTCGATATTCGCGCGGTCGATGCCGTGCACGCCCATCCGGGTCATGTAGCCGCGAATTTCGATCCCTGGCGCAATCGCCTTGATCGCCTCGCGGGCAAGGCCACCTGCCGCCACCCGCGCTGCGGTCTCGCGTGCGGACGAACGCCCGCCGCCACGCGGATCGCGGATGCCGTATTTGAGCCAGTAGCTGATGTCGGCGTGACCGGGGCGGAATTTCTCGGCGATGTCGCTGTAGTCCTTGGACCGCTGGTCGGTGTTCTCGATCATGAGCTGCACCGGGGTGCCCGTCGTCTGCCCCTCGTAGACGCCCGAGAGGATGCGCACCTCGTCGGCTTCGCGCCGTTGCGTGGTGAACTTGTTCTGCCCCGGTTTGCGTCGGTCGAGCCAGTGCTGGATCATGCCTTCGTCGATGGTGACGCCCGGCGGCACACCGTCCACCGTAGCCCCCAGGGCCGGTCCGTGGCTTTCGCCCCAGGTGGTCACGCGAAAGATATGTCCGAAGGTGTTCATCATGGCCCGGCTCCTTTGGCGCTTCGATATACGGGGCGCGGGGAATTCTCAACGCGTGAATAAGGGCTTGGGGACAAGTGTTGCTTGACGCCGGGGGGGCGTGGCGTAGCGTGGCCCGGCAAGAGAGTTCCAATGTCCCGCCTCACCGATACGCTGATCACCGCGCTGACCCCGATCATCTGGGGGTCGACCTATATCACCACCTCGCAGCTCCTGCCCGATGGTTACCCGCTGCATGCGGCTCTGCTTCGGTCGCTGCCCGCCGGGTTGATCCTGCTCGCGATCCTGCGTGTGCTGCCGCCGCCGGGCTGGATCTGGAGGCTCGCGGTGCTGGGCGGGCTGAATTTCTCGCTGTTCTTCACGATGCTCTTCATCTCGGCCTATCGCCTGCCGGGAGGTGTGGCCGCGACGGTTGGCGCGGTGCAGCCGCTGATCGTCCTGCTTCTGGCGCGGGTTTTGCTGTCCGCCACCCTGCGCCCCGCCGCCATCGCCGCGGCGCTGGCCGGTCTCGCCGGGGTCGGGATGTTGGTCCTGGGTCCGGAGGCGCGGCTCGACCCCATCGGGGTGATCGCGGCGCTCGTCGGTGCCCTGTCCATGGCGACGGGTGTCGTGCTGACCCGGCGCTGGCAACCGCCGGTGTCGCCGCTGACCTTTACCGCCTGGCAGTTGACTGCCGGGGGGCTGCTCCTCCTGCCTGTGACGTTTTTCCTCGAGCCCGCGCTGCCCCGGCTGACCACGGTCAATATCGCAGGCTACCTCTGGCTCGGCATCATCGGCGGTGCGCTGGCCTATTTCCTGTGGTTTCGCGGGATCGCCCGGCTTGGCCCGTCGGGTGTCACCGGGCTTGGCTTCCTGTCGCCGCTCTCGGCCATCCTTCTCGGCTGGCTCATCCTGTCCGAGGCGCTGACGCCGCTCCAGATCGCCGGGGCGATTGTCGTGTTGGCCTCGGTCTGGGCGTCGAGCCGCGCGGCCCGCCCCGTCCAAGCTCCGGCACGCCCATGATCCTTCGCCCTGCCATTCACGCCGACCTGCCCGCGATTCGTGCGATCTATGCCCATGCGGTCACCCATGGCACGGCGAGCTTCGAACTGACCCCGCCCGACGAGGCCGAGATGACGCGCCGGTTTCTCGCGCTCATGGACGGTGGCTATCCCTATCTCGTGGCCGAGGACGACCGACTTCTGGGCTATGCCTATGCCGGACCCTATCGCCCGCGCCCGGCCTATCGCTCAACGGTCGAGAACTCGGTCTACGTGAGCCCAGAGGCGAAACGCGGCGGGGTTGGCCGCGCGCTTCTCACCGCCCTGATCGAGGCGGCCGAGGCGAAAGGCTATCGCCAGATGATCGCGGTGATCGGGGACAGCGACAACGTGCCCTCGATCAGCCTGCACCGGGCGCTCGGGTTCGAGCACGTGGGCACCTTCAAGAGCGTTGGCTACAAACATGGCCGCTGGCTCGATTCCGTGCTCATGCAGCGCGCGCTTGGCTCTGGTGACCAGACCTCTCCCTGACGGCTTCTCTGGTTCATAACTATCCCGGGGGAGCGCGAGAGGGCTGGCCCACTCGCTCCCGAACCATCAACCGGCGCGACCTCCCCTTGCGAAGGCGCCCCTCACCACATAGTCTCTGGCTCACCTCGGGGTGTGTGCCGTCATGGCGCGCTGAGATGCGCAAGCGAACCCGTTGAACCTGAACCGGATCATACCGGCGGAGGGAAGGTAAGGTCAGGCGCACCGCACCGCGTCATCCTGCCCGACTTTCGCCCGTCGCAATGGAGGATGACATGAAAGCCACCATCATCGCTGCGGGTCTTGCTACTCTGGCGTCTGCCGCGAGTGCCCAAGACACGCTCACCGTCTATACCTACGACAGCTTCGTCACCGAATGGGGACCGGGGCCGATCATCAAGGAAAACTTCGAGGCGCAGTGCGACTGCACCCTCGACTTGGTCGCCGTGGGGGACGGGGCCGAGCTTTTGTCCCGGCTCCAGCTCGAAGGCGACCGGACCGAGGCCGACATCGTGCTGGGGATCGACGAGAACCTCTCCGCCGCCGCGCGTGACAGCGCGATGTTCGCGCTCCACGGGGTGGACAGCCCGGACCTGTCGATGCCGGTGGAATGGGCCAACGACATGTTCCTGCCGTTTGACTGGGGCTACTTCGCCTTTGTCTACGACAAGACCCGGGTGGAAAACCCGCCCCAGAGCTTCGAGGAACTGGCCGACAGCGACCTCAAGATCGTCATCCAAGACCCGCGTTCGTCCACGCCCGGTCTGGGGCTACTGCTCTGGGTCAAGGCGGTCTACGGCGAAGAGGCGGGCGCCTATTGGGAGCGGCTTGCCGACAACATCGTGACCGTGACCAAGGGCTGGTCCGAAGCCTATGGCATGTTCCTCGAGGGTGAGGCCGACATGGTTCTGTCCTACACCACCTCGCCAGCCTATCACCTTCTGGCCGAGGGCGACGACACCAAGGCGGCGATTGCCTTTGAGGAAGGCAATTACATGCAGATCGAGGTCGCGGGGAAGGTTGCCACGACCGACGTGCCCGAGCTGGCCGATCAGTTCCTCGACTTCATGCTGACCGACGGGTTCCAGTCGGCGATCCCGGAGACCAACTGGATGTATCCGGCTCATACGCCGCAGGAGGGTCTGCCCGAGGGGTTCGAAAGCGTGGTGCCCGAGAAGGCGCTGATCTACTTCGGGACCGAGGCGCGGGACATCCGCGAGGTGGCGCTCGAGGAATGGCGCGCGGCATTGTCGCAGTAGCCCCATGACGCGCACCACGGCGACGGGCAGCATCGCGCTGGCCGTCGTGCTTCTCTTTACCCTTGGCACCCTTGCTGCCGTGTTCTGGCGGGCCGAGGGCCTGTCGGGTTTCGGCACCGCCGACTGGGCGGCGCTGCGGTTTTCCGTGGTGCAGGCGACGCTGTCGGCGACGCTGTCGATCCTGTTCGCCGTGCCGCTCGCACGGGCCATCGCGCGGCGGCGGTTTCGCGGGCGGGGCCTGCTGATCTTGCTTCTGGGCGCACCCTTCATCCTGCCGACCATCGTGGCGGTCTTTGGTCTGATCTCGGTCTTTGGCCGGTCGGGGATCGTGTCGGACCTATTGCGCCTCGTCGGCCTCGAACCGATCTCGATCTACGGTTTTCACGGCGTCGTGCTGGCGCATGTGTTCTTTAACCTGCCACTCGCCACGCGACTCGTGTTGCAGGGCTGGCTCGCGATTCCGTCCGAGCGGTTCCGGCTGGCGGCATCGCTGGGCTTTGGTCCCCGTGACATCGCCCGAACGCTCGAACGCCCGATGCTGCGCGAGGTGCTGCCGGGGACCTTTCTGGTCATTTTCCTTCTATGTCTCACGAGTTTCGCGGTCGCGCTGGCGCTGGGCGGTGGGCCCAAGGCCACGACGATCGAGCTTGCCATCTATCAGGCCTTCAACCTCGAGTTCGATCTGGGCAAGGCGGCGCTGCTCGCGCTCGTGCAGTTCGCGCTGGGGCTTGCCGTGGCACTGGTGGCGCTGAAGGTGGCGCTGCCGTCCGGGATTGGCGCGGGGCTTGATCGGAGTGTCACGCGCTGGGATGCCCAGACGCAGATGTTGCGGGCTGTCGACGCTGCGCTTATTTCGGCGGCGACGGTGTTTCTCGTTCTTCCCATGGCGATGATCGCGCTCGACGGGGTGCCGCGGCTGTTCTCGCTGCCTGCGTCGATCTGGTGGGCGACGCTGCGCTCGCTGGGCGTGGCGCTGGCCTCGGTCCTGGTCACGTTGGCGCTCGGGTTTCCTATCGCGGCGCTCGCGGTGAAACGCCGGGGGCGGCTGGTCGAGGGGATCGGGTCGATTACGCTCGCCGCCTCGCCGCTCGTCATCGGGACCGGGCTCTTCGTGATTCTGTTTCCGCTGACCGACCCCTTCGCACTGGCGCTTCCCGTGACCGCGCTCGTCAACGCGGTGATGTCGCTGCCCTTTGCTTTGCGCGCGTTGGTGCCTGCGCTGGGGCAAATCGAGGCCGATTATGGGCGGCTGGCCGATGGGCTGGGGATGACGGGCATGGCGCGGTTTCGCCACCTCTGGCTGCCACGCTTGCGCCGTCCGCTGGGGTTCACGATGGGGTTGTCGGCGGCTCTGTCGATGGGCGATCTTGGAGTGATCGCGCTCTTCGCCGCGCCCGACGCGCCGACGCTGCCGCTACAAATTTACCGGCTCATGGCGGCCTACCGGATGCCCGATGCGGCAGGCGGGGCGCTCATACTCTTGGCCAGCAGCCTGGCGCTGTTCTGGCTTTTCGACCGGGGAGGTCGCGCGGATGCTGACGCTTGAGACCACCATCCGGAACGGCGACTTCGCCCTGAGGGCCGACTTGTCCGTAGCCACGGGGCGGCGGGTCGCCGTGATCGGGCCGTCCGGGTCGGGGAAATCCACGCTCCTTGCCGGGATCGCCGGGTTCCTCGACGCGAGCGGGCGCATTGCGTGGGACGGGCGCGATCTGGCGCCGCTGCCCCCTGCGGCGCGGCCCGTGAGCATGATCTTTCAGGACAACAACCTGTTCCCGCATCTGACCGCTGCGCAGAACGTGGCACTTGGTCTGCGGCCGAACCTGCGACTGAGCCGGGTGGAGGAGACGCGCGTAGACGAGGCGCTTGCGCATGTGGGACTGGCCGGTCTGGGTGCGCGCAAGCCGGGGCAGTTGTCGGGCGGGCAGGCGGCGCGGGTGGCGCTGGCGCGGGTGCTCGTGCGGGATCAGCCGATTCTGCTCCTGGACGAACCCTTCGGCGCGCTGGGGCCTGCGCTGCGTGACGAGATGCTGGACCTCGTGGCCCAGCTTGCCCGTGAAACCCGTGCGACTCTCCTCATGGTCAGCCATGAGCCCGACGACGCGCGCCGAATCGCGGACGAGGTCATCCTCGTGGCCGATGGCACCGCGTATCCGCCCGTCGTGACCGCCGAGATCTTTGCCAATCCGCCCGAAGCGCTGCGCGATTATCTGGGGGACTAGGCGTCAGTCCTGATACCGGATCGCGCCCTTGCCGCCGTTGTCGCGGATGCTCTTGGCCAGGGCCGCATGGGTGTGGTGCAGGTCGGCGGCGGGAATCGGCGTGAGCGTCACGCCAGAGGCACTCTCGGCGGTCCACATGGGTGGATAGGCCTGTAGCAGCTTGCCGGGTGCGAGAACGCCGCCGCCGGCCCGGAACGCCTCGAACTCTTCGAGCGCGAGGGTCGGGATCGGGTCCTCGTTCACCTCTTCCAGAAAGACGGCGAGGCTTTCGGCTTCTTCAAACACCTCCCCGGTTTCCGCGTCGAGCCGGGCGATGCCCTTTTCCGTCATCAGAAACTGGTCGCCCATGCAGTCCTCGGCAAAGGGAACCCAGCGAGGCGACAGGCCGGGATAGAGCCTGGCGAAGCTGTGATCGCCCATCCAGGCCGCGCGCAGGGAATGCCAGGCCGGTTCGAGACAGGCGCCGCGCAGGTGGAAGGCGCCCGAGAACTGTGTGTAGCCATTTACGCCGGTGAGGAGCGAGGCCAGCGATTTCGGGATCACCCGGAGGATGTCCGGGTCGTCGATCGGCGGACCTTTGTAATGGACGTCTTGCAGCTGCATGTGCCTTGGGTAGCACCAAACGTCTGACATCAGGAACGAAAAAGGGCGCCCCGCAAGGCGCCCTTTGGATCTTTGGGACAGGGTCGGATCAGAGATCCATCTCCTTGCCGTACTTGTGCGGGGCCCAGAGTTTCTTGTTGGTGAGGTAGAGCAGCGAGGCCAGGATCACCAGCATGATGAAGCCCACGAAGCCAGCCTGCTTGCGGGCCATCATCTTGGGTTCGGCGGTCCACATCAGGAAGGCCGACACGTCCATCGACATCGAATCAAGGTCGTTGGCGTGCTCGTCGTCGAAGTCCACCTGACCGTCGGACATGGGCTGCGGCATCGAGATGTAGCCACCCTCGAAGGCGTCGTTGCCATAGAGGAAGTTGCCCGCGACTTCGGTCTCTTCACCGTTGTAGCTCGTCAGGATCGCGTGGATGTATTCCGGTCCGCCAATGCCCTTGAGGAACTGGTTGATACCGAGGCCATAGGGGCCGTGGAAGCCAGCGCGGGCCTTCGCCATGAGCGACAGGTCAGGACCCATGCCTTCGCCGGTCACGGCCGGGAAATTGTCGGACGGCAGGGCAGGGCGGAAATCGTCCAGCTCGGCGTCGAACACTTCAAAGTTCTCGGCAGCATAGGCACGCACTTCGTCCTCGGTGTAGTTCAGGCCACCCGATTCATAGAGCGAACGGATCGGCACGAACTTGAGCCCGTGACAGGCGCGGCAGACTTCGGTGTAGACCTTGAGCCCGCGCTGAAGCTGTTCCACGTCGTATTTGCCGAAGGGACCCTCGAACGAGAACGCCACGTCTTCGATGTGGGCCGACCCGTGACCACCCGTTGCGGCATGGTCTTCGCCCTCGGCAGCGTGATCTTCGGTTTCCACCGCAGCTTCTTCGTCCGCGAGGGTCTCTTCCATCGCGGGCTCTTCGGCCGCCGGGGCTTCGGCCTGCACTTCTTCCGCCGCCGGTTCTTCGGCGGGGACTTCGGTTTCGGCTTCTTGCGTGGTCTCCTCGGTCGCGTCCTCGGTGGTCGCTTCTTCGGTGGCGTCTTGGGCGGGCGCTTCTTCCTCGGTCGCGGCGTCTTCGGTGGCGGGCTCTTCAGCAGGGGCCTCTTCCGTCGCCGGTTCCTCGGTCACGGCCTCTTCCGTCGCCGCCGGTTCCTCGGCTGCGGGTTCTTCCACAGCCGGGGTTTCGGTGGTTTCGGTTTCGGTCGCTTGATCCGTCGCCTGATCTTCGGTCGTCGTGTCCTGCGCCGTCACACAATAGGTGCTGAGCGCGAGGGCCGTGATCGCCGTAAGGGTGAGTTTCTTGATCATAGTCTTAAGACCCTCTCTCACTCGGCCGCCGTCGGGGCGTCGGGATAGTGGTGTTTGAAGTCTTCCTCGATCGTCGCCGGCGGAGTCAGCGGTTTCTCGAACACGCCGAGCAACGGCAGGATCACGAGGAAATAGGCGAACCAGTAGGTCGCGGCGATCAGCGAGATCGTCGCATAGGGTTCATCCGTGGACTGGGCGCCGACCCACATCAGGACGACGAAGTCGATCACCAGCAGGCGGAACCACCATTTGAACGCCGGACGATACTTGCCCGAGCGGACCGACGACGTGTCGAGCCAGGGGGTCAGCGCCATGACGGCGATCGCACCGAACATCGCGAGCACGCCAAAAAACTTGGCGTCGATGATGCCGCCGGTGATCCAGCTGACCGCAGCCACCACCCAGACGTCCGCCGTGAAGGCCCGCAGGATCGCGTAGAATGGCAGGAAGTACCATTCGGGCACGATGTGTGCGGGCGTCGCGAGCGGGTTCGCCTCGATGTAGTTGTCGGGGTGGCCCAGGTAGTTCGGCATGAAGCCGACAACGGCCCAGAAGATGATGAGGACGATCGCGAGCGCGAAGAGGTCCTTGATCACGAAGTAGGGCCAGAAGGGCAGGGTGTCCTTCTTGGCTTCTTCTTTCGAGCCACGACGCACCTCGACACCGGTCGGGTTGTTGTTGCCCGTGGTGTGGAAGGCCCAGATGTGAACGGCGACGAGGGCCGCGATCACGAAGGGCAGGAGGTAGTGGAGCGAGAAGAAGCGGTTCAGCGTGGCGTTGTCCACGGCCGGTCCGCCCAGAAGCCAGGTCTGGATGTCCGGGCCGATGAAGGGGATGGCGCCGAAGAGGCCGGTGATCACCGTGGCACCCCAGAACGACATCTGACCCCAGGGCAGAACGTAGCCCAGGAAGCCGGTTGCCATCATGGCGAGGTAGATCAGCATCCCGATGATCCAGGTCACTTCGCGCGGCGCCTTGTAGGAGCCGTAGAAAAGGCCACGGAACATGTGGATGTAGACGGCCACAAAGAACAGCGATGCGCCGTTCGAGTGCAGATAGCGGATGAAGAAGCCGCCGTTCACGTCCCGCATGATGTGCTCGACAGAGGCAAAGGCCATGTCCACATGCGGCGTGTAATGCATCACGAGGATGACGCCGGTCACGATCTGAAGCACGAGGCAGAAGGCAAGGACGATGCCCCAGATCCACCACCAGTTCAGGTTCTTCGGCGTCGGAATCATCAGCGTGTCGTAAGCCAGCGACACGATGGGTAGCCGCGAGTGCAGCCATTTCTCAAAGCCGGACTTCGGCTCGTAATGGTCGTGGGGGATACCAGCCATTTGTCTCTCCCTTAGCCCAGCTGAATGGTGGATTCGTCAAGGAACTGCGCGACCGGAACCGGAAGGTTCTCGGGCGCAGGCCCGCGGCGGATGCGGCCGGCGGCGTCGTAGTGCGAGCCGTGGCAGGGGCAATACCAGCCGTCGTAGTCGCCCGACTGGTTCCCGATCGGAACGCAGCCAAGGTGCGTGCAGACGCCCATCATGACGAGCCACTTTTCGTCCTCGTCCAGCGTGCGGTTCGCGTCGGACGCGTCCGCATCGGCGGCGATGTTGGCGTTGCGTGCATTCTGGTCGGGCAGCTCGGACACGTCGGTCGCGTTCGCGCTGTCGATTTCTTCCTGCGTGCGGTGCCGGATGAACACCGGTTTGCCAAGCCACTGGACGGTGAGCTGGCTGCCCTCGGCGACGCCGGAGATATCGACCCGGATCGAGGCGAGCGCACGGACATCCGCGGAGGGGTTCATTTGATTGACCAGCGGCCAGACGGCGGCCCCGGTCGCCACGACACCCGCGCCAGCGGTGGCGTAGTAGAGGAAGTCCCTCCGGGTCCCTTGGTGGTCGTCTGCGTGTGACACGAGAGTTTCTCCCTTTTTCGCACCGCGCGGCGGCGGCTTGGCTACACGACAAGGGGCCGCAGTCCCTGCGCAGCCCATCGCGGCGGTGTTTAGCGGCAGAATCCCCAAGCGTCCAGCGGACAAACGCGCACAGGCAGGGAAACGGGTGGCGAAAAGGTTGAAATGTTGCAGGGGGATACTACCCCGTCCGATCCATGACCGACTTAGCAAAAAGGTCGGCTTTCTGCCCTGCGGCGGATCAGGTTCGTTTCAGTCGTCCGTCGCGGGGGAGGGAGCGACCGTTTCGACCGCCCGCTTGACGGGTTGGAGCCGCTCGCCCTTGACCAGCCAGGCGATGGAAAAGGCGATGCAGGCGATGCTTTCCATCACGAACATGTATTTCCACGGCGCCAGTGCCTCGGTCACGGTAGGGAGGAGCACATAGGGCACAAGGGCCAGGAGACAGGCCAGCATGATCACGCCGCAGCTTACGTAGATGATGTTGTCCGGTGTCCATTTGATGCGGCCGTCGCGGGTGCGATTGCCCTTGGTGAACTGGAAGATGCACAGGATCGCCAGGGCGACGAAGAATCCCGTGGCCGAGCCGAAGTGCAAGACGTTCGGGTGGCATTCGAGCCCGAGATTGACGGCGGGGTCCTCGCAGAGCGCGGGCAGATCGACTCGCACCGGAAAGATCGCGACGCCGATGGCGAGCAGGCCCGCGATGCGCGACAGAATCTTGTCCGACAAGATCTCGCCCGGCTCGCGGCGATACCCCTTGTAGGTAAAGAGGAATACGCCGATGGCACACATGACGCCGACAAAGACGCCGCCCATGTGCGTGTAGTAGAATTCACTGATCGAGGGGGCAAAGGTGGTTCCGGGCCACAGGCCGTAGGCGATGAGCATCGCGGGAAGTAGAAACCCCAGATAGCCGAGCGCGCGGCGCACGTTGAGGTATTCGAGGACCAGATCGTTCTGAACCTCCTGTATCTTGCCCCGAAACTCTTTCGCCGTGATGTCGTCCATGCCCGAAATCCCCTTTGGATCAATGCGCCAAGAGTAACATGGGCGCGCGCCGTGGTGCTACGGCAGTTCGGAGAGGATCGCCTGCGCGGCGCGGCGAGGATCCGTGGCCTTGTTGATCGGGCGACCGACGACGATGTGATCGGCCCCGGCCACGAGCGCGTCGTGCGGCGTCATGACGCGCTTCTGATCCCCCAGCGCCGCGCCCGCGGGCCGCACGCCGGGCGTGACGATGAGCTTTCCCTTCGCCTCGGGCAGCGCG
Source organism: Maritimibacter sp. REDSEA-S28_B5 (assembly GCA_001626765.1). Taxonomy (GTDB): domain Bacteria; phylum Pseudomonadota; class Alphaproteobacteria; order Rhodobacterales; family Rhodobacteraceae; genus Maritimibacter. Next base: position 10,410 of record LUOO01000031.1, on the reverse strand, counting down.
CGGATCGCGGCAGCTTCGTGGGGCGAGGCGATGACGCCGTCCGCGCCCGCGAGCAGCGCATTCTGGGCGCGTTCCACCACGAGGTCCGCGATGTCGCCCGGCTTGATGATCGCGCCGTCAAGATCGGCCCGGTCGAGCGAGGTGAGGATGGTGACGGCAAGGATCTTGAGGTCCGAGCCGCCTTTCCCCTCCTGCGCCGCGCGCACGACATAGGGGTCGCCGTGGACGGTCAGGAAATCGAGGCCATAGTCGGCAAGCCCGCGCACCGCGCCCTCGATCGTGTTGCCGATGTCGAAGAGCTTCATGTCGAGGAAGATGCGCTTGCCGTGCTCGTCCATCAGCTCGCGGGCCAGCGCAAGGCCGCCGCCCATCAGCATCTCGAGCCCGATCTTGTAGAAGCTCGCTGCATCCCCGATCCGGGCGGCCAGTTCGAGGCCCGCGATGGCGTTGGGCACGTCGAGGGCGACAATCAGACGGTCGTCGGCGGCGGTCACGGTATCGGTCATGGAGGGTCCTTTCGGGATTTTCCCCTCTTCGCGCCAATTGCGAAGGGAATCAAGCCGCCCTCAGCCGTAGAGCCGCCGCATGTCGGGTTGTTCGACCGTGTAGAAATGCACCCAGATATAGGCGTGCTGGAATGCCGCCACGACGAGGGCGTTCCACGACCCCATGAGCAGGGCGATGGCCCAGAGGCCAAGGAAAACGACGCCATACATGCCGTTGGCGGTGTATTCGAAGACCCCGCCCCGAACCGGAGCCAGGGCGCGGATATCCTCGCGGAAATGGTCGCCACCGACGGCGCGGCGCAGCGTGAAGTGGGTCAGGGTCGAGTGCATCCCCCAGATCGCGGGCGCAAGAAGGAGCGCGCCCAGAACGACCTCGGGCAGGCGCAGGCCGGTGATCGGCACGGGGTCGTCCCAACCGGCCAGGATCAGCGTGACCGGACGTGCGGCGAGAAGCGGCAGGAACACCGCGCTCCACACCGTGAGATCGCGTTCGCCAAAAAGCCGAGTCAGCGTCGCATGGTGAAGTTGCAGGCGAAAGACAATGGCCACCAGACCCTGATGCAGCACGACGAGAGCGATCGACACCAGCGCCCAGTCGCCCGAGGTCAGACCAAGGGTGCGGGGTGGATCGGGCGTAAAAAGCAGCAGGCTGACCGCCCCGGCCAGCAGCATAACGAGCAAGAGCAGGTGCTGCGCCTGCCCCTCGAAAACCTGCCCCGGTGTCGTATTCGCCCGTATCTCGTCCAGCGTCGCCATGAGTGTAGGCTAACAGGACCAGCGCCGGTGGAAAGCGGTTAGGCCGCGCGAAACGGGATCGCCGAAACCCGCGTGGCAATGTCCACGTCGATCTGTTCCTCGCCGCGGCGGAAGCCGGGCATCGCGCGGGCCTGGTCGAGCGCATGGGTCACGAAGTCATAGGTGATGAGGGACGATGGTGCATCTTCGTCGCGGTAGGACTGGCAGATGAAATTCACCCGCTTCGGCGCCTGTCCTGGCGTTTCCATGCACATGGACACGGCGCCGCGGAAACAGGCCGTGCGCTTGTCATACCGCAGGTCGCGGATATCTATGTCGGTCACTTTCATCATTTGTCCTTTCAGCCCCGAGGTTTCCGGCACCTTGTCGCAAAGGGATGAATTTTCGGTTCAGCTTTGGTTTTCAAAGGGTGAATCCGTCCGCGAAATACCGTGACAAATATAACACGGGGAGCTCTTGCGCGGGGGGCCTGCTCACCCCATCTCTACCCCGAGGCCCCAAGGGGCGTGCCGCAGGTGCGGGCGCCGCGAGAAGGGGATGCTTTATGGAAGGAGAGACCCATGAACTTGGACAAGTTCACGGAACGGTCGCGCGGGTTCATTCAAGCCGCCCAGACCATCGCAATGCGTGAAAACAACCAGAAAGTCGCGCCGGAGCATCTGCTCAAGGCGCTGCTTGACGATCCCGAAGGCATGGCCGCGAACCTCATCCGCACGGCGGGTGGCGAACCCAAGCGCGTGGCCGAGGCGAACGATGCAGCGCTGGCAAAGATCCCGCGCGTGACGGGAGATGCCGGTCAGACCTACCTCGACCCCGCGCTGGCCCGTGTGCTCGACGAGGCTGAGAAGGTCGCCAAGAAGGCGGGCGACAGCTTTGTGCCGGTCGAACGGATGCTCACGGCGCTGGCGCTGACCAAATCGCCCGCGAAGGACGCGTTGGAGGCCGGGGGCGTTTCGGCGCAGAAGCTCAACGCCGCGATCAACGATCTGCGCAAGGGGCGGACGGCGGATAGCGCGTCGGCCGAGGATAGCTACGAGGCGCTCAAGAAATACGCCCGTGACCTGACCGAAGCGGCCGAGGCGGGCAAGATCGACCCGATCATCGGTCGGGACGAGGAAATTCGCCGTGCCATGCAGGTGCTGAGCCGCCGGACGAAGAACAACCCGGTGCTGATCGGGGAACCCGGCGTGGGCAAGACCGCGATTGCCGAGGGGCTTGCCCTGCGGATCGTGAACGGCGACGTGCCGGAAAGCCTCAAGAACAAGAAGCTCCTCGCGCTCGACATGGGTGCGCTGATCGCCGGTGCGAAATACCGTGGGGAGTTCGAGGAACGCCTGAAATCCGTGCTGAATGAAGTGACGGACGCGGCGGGCGAGATCATCCTGTTCATCGACGAGATGCACACGCTCGTGGGCGCCGGCAAGACGGATGGCGCGATGGACGCGGCCAACCTGATCAAGCCTGCGCTGGCGCGGGGTGAGCTGCATTGTATCGGTGCCACGACGCTCGACGAATATCGCAAGTATGTGGAAAAGGACGCGGCCCTTGCCCGGCGGTTCCAGCCCGTGATGGTCGAGGAACCGACGGTCGAGGACACGATCAGTATCCTGCGGGGGATCAAAGAGAAGTACGAACTGCACCACGGTGTGCGGATCAGCGACTCGGCCCTCGTGTCGGCGGCGACGCTGTCGCATCGGTATATCACCGACCGCTTCCTGCCGGACAAGGCGATCGACCTCGTGGACGAGGCCGCCAGCCGCCTGCGGATGGAAGTGGACTCCAAGCCCGAGGAGTTGGACCAGCTTGATCGCAACATCCTTCAGCTTCAGATCGAAGCCGAGGCTTTGAAGAAAGAGGATGATGCGGCGTCAAAGGACCGGCTCGCCAAGCTCGAAACCGAACTGGCCGACTTGCAGGAGAAGTCCGCGAGCCTGACGGCCAAGTGGCAGGCCGAGCGCGACAAGCTGGAAGGTGCGCGCGACATCAAGGAACGGCTGGACCGGGCGCGGGCCGAGCTGGACGGGGCGAAACGCGAGGGCAACCTCGCCCGCGCGGGCGAGCTGTCCTATGGCATCATCCCGGAGCTTGAGCGCAAGCTCGCGGAGGCCGAAAGCCAGGACGACGACGTGCTGGTCGAAGAGGCGGTGCGCCCCGAGCAGATCGCGCAGGTGGTCGAACGCTGGACGGGTATCCCGACGTCGAAGATGCTGGAAGGCGAGCGCGACAAGCTGCTTCGCATGGAGGACGGTCTGCACAAGCGCGTCATTGGCCAGCATCAGGCGGTGCGGGCGGTGGCCAACGCGGTGCGCCGCGCGCGGGCGGGGCTTAATGACGAGAACCGGCCGCTGGGGTCGTTCCTGTTCCTCGGGCCCACCGGCGTGGGCAAGACCGAGCTGACCAAGGCGGTCGCGGAGTTCCTCTTCGACGACGACAGCGCCATGGTGCGGATCGACATGTCGGAGTTCATGGAGAAACACTCCGTGGCGCGGCTGATCGGTGCCCCTCCGGGCTATGTCGGCTACGACGAGGGCGGCGTGCTGACGGAGGCGGTGCGGCGGCGTCCCTACCAGGTGATCCTGTTCGACGAGGTCGAAAAGGCGCATCCGGACGTGTTCAACGTGCTGCTTCAGGTGCTGGACGACGGTGTGTTGACCGACGGACAGGGGCGCACGGTGGACTTCAAGCAGACGCTCATCGTGCTGACCTCGAACCTCGGCGCACAGGCGCTGAGCCAGCTACCGGAGAATGCCGATGCGGCCCAGGCCAAGCGGGACGTGATGGACGCGGTACGCGCCCATTTCCGGCCCGAGTTCCTGAACCGTCTGGACGAGATCATCGTCTTCGACCGGCTCAACCGGGCGAATATGGACGGGATCGTCGATATCCAGATGGGCGGGCTCGCCAAGCGTTTGGCCAAGCGCAACATCACGCTGTCGCTGGATGCGGACGCGCACAAGTGGCTCGCCGATCAGGGCTATGACCCGGTCTATGGCGCGCGTCCTCTCAAGCGCGTGATCCAGAAGGCGTTGCAAGACCCACTCGCAGGGGCGATTTTGTCGGGTGACGTGCTCGATGGGTCCACGGTGCCGGTGACGGCGGGGCCTGATGGGCTGATGATTGGGGATCGGGTGGGAAACTCCCGAAACCCCAAGCCTGATGACGCTGTGGTTCACTAAGGACGCAGGCTCAGGCGGTACGGAAGGGCGGGGGAGACCTCGCCCTTTTTCGTGCCCGCTTGACGGGGTGCGGAAAATGCGAGTAATCACTCCTATCGGATGCGAGTGACCACTCGCATCCCGATGCGCCGTAGGAGGACGCACCATGCCGAGCTTGATCCAGACGTTCCTGAGCGCCCCGCTCGCCCGCCCCGCGATGATCGTGCCGACGCTCATCATGCTTGTGTTCTCGGTCTTCACGCTGACCGCGCCGATGTCACCGGAGCGGCTTGCCCCCACGATCACCTTGGGGATCGTCAATCAGGACGAGGGGCTGACGATGCCGCCCATCAAGATCTCCGAACGCCTGCTGGCGGGGCTGTCCGGGCAGATGCCGTTCCAGACGCGGGCTTTTGAGACGCCCGAGGCTGCCGAGGCCGCTTTGGCGGCGGGCGCGGTGAGCGTCGTCGTGGGCTTTCCGGCGGAATTCTCGCGCAACTGGCCGGGCAGCTTGAACGGATGCTGCCTGCCGCGATGTCGGCGGGTGTCGCGTCGATGAAGCTCGCGATGGCGTCGGGTCAGATGCCGACGGGCGCGATGCCGGTGGTGGCCACTGTCACCCGGCTTGGCACGGATGAACCCGCCGCTGCCGCGCAGGCGCCCTTCGTCATGCTCTATACCACGTGGCTTGCCGCCTTCGTGGGGGCGATCATGATGACGCTGTCCACCCGTGCGCGGCCGGATCGGGGCAGGGTGGCGGTGACGCGGACGGTGCTTCCCATCGCGATCATGGGGGTCGCGTCGCTGGTCCTGTCGATCATCGTGGGGGCGACGGTCGGCTGGTCCGTCCTCCTGCCCGTCTGGCTTGCCGTCTGGTCGACGACGCTGGCGCTGACGTGGTTTTTCGTGGGGCTACTTTCGGTTCTGGGCCTGTGGATGATCGCGGTGATCCTGCCCTTGGTATTCTATCAATCCGCCATCGGGGGCGTCATGATGCCCGCCGCCGCCGCGCCCGAATGGCTGACCGCGATCACCGGCTGGGCCGGGCTGGATGCGCTCGGCGCGGCCTACCGGGGTGTGGTGCACGGGATCGCGCTGCCCTATCCGGCGATGTTGATCGCGATCTTTGCAGTCATCGGCCTGGGCCTGATCTGGCTCAGGACGCAAATGCCCGTGCGACACCCCGCCCCGGCACCGACCACCGCATGACCGGACACCCCTACGAGGCCGTCGTCATTGCGGTAGAGAAAGAAGAGGGTCGTATGGCGCCGAAAAAGCGCCTTGCGATCCTCGCCGCGTTGGAGTGTTTCGCCGAGCACGGGTTCGACGGCACCTCGACCAAGATGATCGCGCAGAGGGCGGGGATCGGGGAGGCGACGATCTTTCGCCATTTCCCCTCGAAGCGCGATGTCTTGATGCGGCTCACCCGCCCGGTGGTGCGCCATGTCATCGCGCCGGAAGCGGGCCAGCAGGCGAGCGCCCTTATCGCGCAGTATCCCGATGACCCGAAGCGGTTCCTGCGCGAAACGATCCTCGCGCGGCTCTATTGGATGCGGGCCTATGCGCCGCTGATCCGCATCGTGATGCAGGAGGTTCTGGTGAACCCGGAGCTCCGCGAGATGCTCGCGGCGGAAATCGCGCCGTTCTTCGCGCAGTTGAGCGAGGTGGTCGGAAAATTCGGGGCCGAGACGCCCGCGCAGAAAGAGCGGTTCTTCCGCACGGTCGCGTCGCTTATCGGGGGTTATTTCCTTCATTCCTCGGTCATCGCTGGGGCGCGCGACTGGTCGGACCCGACGGAGGTGGACTACATCCTCGCGGTTCTGTTCGATGGCATCGCCGCCGCCCAGACGCGGCCCTGACGCATCGGAACGCTTTGTCGTTCGGCGCTTCCACGATAGCATTGAGGGCAGGGAGGACGGATCATGCGGAAGATCGACGCGCTGTTGAACGAGTATGGCGAAAGCCATCAGAACCCGACGAACAAGCGGGTGCATTGGATATGTGTGCCGGTCATTTTCTGGTGCGTGGTTGCACTGATCTACGCAATCCCGCCGATTGCCGGGGTGAACCTGCTCTGGCCCGTCGCGATTGCGGCGCTCGTTTACTACGCGATGCTGTCGGTGCCGCTGGCGCTGGGCTTCGTCGCGGTGCTCGCGATATGCTGGGCGCTTATCCAAGTGGCGCTCGCGGCTTCGCCGCTGCCGCTCTGGGCCACGGCGCTGGTGCTCTTTGTGCTTGCGTGGCTCGGCCAGTTCTGGGGTCACAAGGTCGAGGGCAAGAAACCGTCGTTCTTCAAGGACGTGCAGTTCCTGCTCATCGGTCCGGCGTGGCTCATGAGTTTCCTCTACCGCCGCGCGGGGCTGGCCTACTGACACTCTATATATATGCGCTGGTTTCGACTTGTGCCGTTTCGCGTGGCTGTTGCAAGGTCGTGTTAACCAAACGGGCCCTATGACGGAGGCATCATGAGCACTACGTTCTGGATTCTCGAATACCTGTCGCTGGCCTTTGCGCTGGTCGTCGGCCTGGCGATCATTTTGGTCATCGTGCTGTTCTTCGTGGACCGGAGCCAGACACGCGACGCCGTGCGCCGGAATTACCCGGTCATCGGACGATTCAGGTCGCTGTTCACGGAACTGGGCGAATTCTTCCGCCAGTATTTCTTTGCCATGGACCGCGAGGAAATGCCGTTCAACCGCGCGCAGCGCGATTGGGTCTACAGGGCGGCGGCGGGCAAGGACAACACGATTGCCTTCGGTTCGACCCGCAACATCAGCGCGCCGGGGACGACGATCTTTGCCAACGCCGCCTTTCCGCCGCTCGGGTTCCAGTATGCCAAGACAATGCCGCTGCAAATCGGGCCCACCGCGCGGCATCCCTATGATGCGCCCTCGTTCTTCAACATCTCGGGCATGTCCTACGGCGCGCTGTCGCGTCCGGCCGTGCGCGCCCTATCGATGGGGGCAAAGCAGGCGAATGTCTGGTTGAACACGGGCGAAGGCGGGATGGCGCCCTTTCACCTCGAAGGTGGCTGCGATGTCGTCTACCAGATCGGGACGGCGAAATACGGGGTCCGCGACGCCGAGGGCAAGCTGTCGGACGAGAAGCTGAGGCAGGTGGCCGAGCGGCCCGAAGTGAAGATGTTCGAGATCAAGCTTGCCCAGGGGGCCAAACCTGGCAAGGGCGGGATCCTTCCGGCGGCCAAGGTGAACGAAGAGATCGCCGAGATCCGGGGTATCCCTGTGCACACGGCAAGCGAAAGCCCGAACCGCCATGAAGAGATCGACGATTGGGAGGATCTGCTCGACGTGATCGCCCATATCCGCGAGGTGACGGGCAAGCCGGTGGGGATCAAGACAGTCGTGGGCATGGTCGATCCGTTTTCGGACCTCTTCGACGTCATCATGCGGCGTGGGCCGGAGAGCGCGCCGGATTTCATCACCATCGACGGGGGCGAGGGCGGCACCGGGGCCGCGCCCATGCCGCTCATGGACCTCGTCGGCATGCCGATCCGCGAGGCGCTGCCCCGGATCGTGGACCTGCGCGACCAGCGGGGGCTGACCAACCGCATCCGCATGATCGCGTCGGGCAAGATGGTGAATCCCTCGGACGTGGCCTGGGCGATCTGTGCGGGGGCGGATTTTGTCGTCTCGGCGCGGGGCTTCATGTTCTCGCTGGGGTGTATTCAGGCGCTCAAGTGCAACAAGAATACGTGCCCGACCGGGGTGACGACGCATGACCCGCGCCTGCAACGGGGCCTCGATCCGACCGACAAAGCGGTGAAGGTGGCCAAATTCGCCACTGGCATGATCCACGAGGTTGAAACCATCGCCCATAGCGTGGGCGTGGCCGAGCCGCGCCAGATGCGCAGGCGGCATGTGCGGATCGTGCAGGCAGATGGGCGTTCGATCCCTATGAACGAGATTTATCCGAGTTACAGCTCTCGCGCAGTCTCGTGATGAACCTTTATTGGGTTTCGACTCGTTCCTCTTGTTAGATGCTGCCGAAGGATTGGAGGAACGCAATGGGATACAAACCTGATTACACACGCGATGACGTGACGCCGAAATCGCTCTGGCTCAACCGTCGTCAGATTTTCGCAGGGGCCGCCGGGCTCGCCACGGCCTCGATGATGCGGCCCGCGCTCGCGCAGGAGCTGACGCCGAACACGCTCGAAGAGATCACGAACTACAACAACTTCTACGAGTTCGGGACCGGCAAGGAAGACCCGGCCAAATACGCCGATGCCCTGACGATTGACCCTTGGTCGATCGAGGTCGGCGGTCTCGTGGACAACCCTGGCACCTATTCGCTGGCCGATCTGACCGACGGCATGACGATCGAGGAACGCATCTACCGCTTCCGCTGTGTCGAGGCCTGGTCGATGGTGATTCCGTGGAACGGGTTCGAGCTGAACCAGCTTCTGGAAAAGGTCGGTGTTCAGTCCGGCGCCAAGTATGTGGCCTTTGAAACCGCCTATCGCCCCGAGGAAATGCCGGGCGTCCGTTTCCCGGTCGTCGAATGGCCCTATGTGGAAGGGCTGCGTCTCGACGAGGCGATGCACCCGCTCACCATCATGGCCACCGGTATCTATGGCGAGCCGATGCCCAAGCAGAATGGCGCGCCGATCCGTCTGGTCGTTCCGTGGAAGTATGGCTTCAAGTCGATCAAGTCGATCGTGAAGATCAACCTCGTCGAGGAGCAGCCGCCGACCACATGGGAAAAGGCGAACGCGCGGGAATACGGTTTCTACAGCAACGTGAACCCGACCGTGGACCACCCGCGCTGGTCGCAGGCCACGGAACGCGTGATCGGGGCAGGCATCTTCGCCCAGCGGCAAGAGACGCTGATGTTCAATGGCTATGACGAAGTGGCCAGCCTTTACGAAGGCATGGACCTGTCGAAGTTCTTCTGATGGAAATCGCGCGTTCCATAAACGGTGCCCTCCGCAAGGTGCCAGCGTGGCCCCTCTATATCATAGGGGTCATCCCGCCCGCCTGGCTCTTTTACCAGGGCGTCACCGGCAACCTCGGTGTCGATCCGGTCAAGGAGATGGAGCATCAGATCGGCCTTCTGGGTCTTCAGGTGCTCATCGCCACGCTGCTTGTCACGCCGCTGTTCAAACTGACCCGGATCAACCTGGTGAAGTTCCGGCGTGCCATGGGGCTGATCGGCTTCTTCTATATCGTCTGTCACCTCGCGGTCTGGCTGTTTCTCGACGTGCAGATCTGGAGCCAGATCTGGGCCGACATCGTGAAGCGGCCCTATATCACCATCGGCATGGCGGCCTTCGTGCTGCTCATCCCGCTGGCGGTGACCTCGAACGACTGGTCGATGCGCAAGCTGCGCCGGTCTTGGAAGACGGTGCACAAGCTGTTCTACCCGGCCATCATTCTGGGGGGCGTTCATTTCTTCCTGCTGAGGAAAGGCATCCAGCTCGAGCCAGTTCTCTATCTGGCGGGAATCATCCTGCTTCTCGTGCTGCGGCTCCCGTTCATCTGGCGGTGGCGGCAAAGGAATCGGACCACGTCCGTGCGCGAAGCAACGTGAATCGACCGTCCGACTCGCCTCAGAGCCGAGAGTCGGTGCATTGAATCAGTCAAAGCGGGGCCTTCGGGCCCCGTTTTCTGTGGATATCCCCGGGATAAGTCGAAGAGAGCGGCCTGCACACCGCGCGACAAGGCAGGGCAAGCGATGATCCACAAAATTGTCGCGTAAATTTATTAAGTAAATTCAATTTGTTCCGTATGTTCTGCGAAAAAATACGACTTTCTGGAAAAAAGCTCTTGCGGACTCAGACCCCCAGACGTAAATACCCCCTCACCGGCGGCGCTGAGGCGCACAACGGGACGCCAGACGGAACCACGGAGCAGCGCTCTCGCAGGCCAGACGGCAAACATTAGAGGCATTGACGGGCGGCGCGCCGGAAGTTTAGGGCGCACTGGTCTGGTTTTTGTTTCTACGCTCTTTGACATTGCTGGTATCTGAAGAGA
>LUOO01000030.1 GCA_001626765.1 Maritimibacter sp. REDSEA-S28_B5 | reverse complement strand
CATGATCAGCCGGTCGCCTGAGCCATGCAGGTTGCCGATGTTGCGCGCCGGGTTCACCGTCACCTTGGTCGCAAAGGCGAATTCGAGCGTCGGGGTCATCGTCGGCAGCCAGACCGGCGTTTCCTGAGTAAAGTCTTTCATCATTTCCTCACCTGTGGGTCCCCGCGCGATCCTGTCGGGCCGCGCGGGGGTGCGCCGGATCAGTCGAAGGTCACATCCTTGAACATCACGACCGGGAAGAACCGTTTGGTGGGCGTGAAATTCACTGCCTCATCCATGGCATAGACCGCAACGAAATTCCAAAGCGGAACCAGCGCAGCCTCGTCGTGCATGAGGCCGAAAGCCTGCGCCAGCACCTCGCCCCGCGCCTCGGGATCGAGGAGCGCGTTCGCCTCGGCGATATAGCCGTCGAGCGTCTCGTTGCGGAACGGCGAGAACGGCGAGCGCGACGTATAGGCGACGTTGAGCGCCTCGATCGGGTCGGACTGGTTGGCATAGGGGACGGCGGAAATCCCGACAAAAACGCCCTCGGGGTTGCCCGCGACCTCGCGGATTTTGCCCAGGAACTGGCCTGCGTCGAGCGTCTGGATTTCGGCGTCGATGCCCACCTCGCGCAGGTAGAGAGCTGTGGCCTCGGCGGTTTCCTTTAGCCCCGCAAAGGCCCCGCCCCAGACATCGAGCGGCAGCGTGAAACCGTCGGGATAGCCCGCCTCGGCCAGGAGCGCGCGCGCCTTGTCCGGGTCATAGGCATAAGGTTCGATGGACGGATCATAGCCCAGTTCGTTCTCGGCCACCGTCTCGGTCACTTCGGGAACGCCCGCGAGCAGACCGTCGATGATCGCCTGCCGGTCGACGGCATGGGCCATCGCCTGACGCACCCGTGCATCCGCCCATGGCACGTCCGGATTGCCGTTCTGGAACTGGATCGCGATGGTCGGATGGGCTGCGAGGTATTCCATGTGGAACCCCGCGGATTCGAGGCTCGACACATCCGTGTAGGGAATGTCCATGATCATCCCGACTTCGCCCGCGCGAAGCTGGGCCACCCGCGTGGCGGGTTCGCGGACATAGCGGAGCGTCGCGTTCTCGACCTGCGGCTTGTCGCCGTAGTAGCCTTCGTAACGCTTGAGGACGAGCTCGGTGCCCGGCGTATAGGACACGAACTCATAGGGGCCGGTGCCGACCGGATGGCGCATGAAGGTCTCTTCGCCAACGCGGTTGAAATAGGCTTCCGACACGATGGACAGACTACGCGACGGCATCATGCCCGCGTCCGGCGTATGGAATTTGAACCGCACGGTCATGTCGTCGATCGCCTCGACGGACTCGAGGGCCCGCGCCCGGCGCGCGTATTGCGGCGCCTTCTCGAGCATCCGGTTGTGGCTGAAGAGCACATCGGCCGCCGTCAGCGGATCGCCCGAGTGAAAGGTGACGCCCTCGTGGATGCGAAACACGACCTCGAGCCCGTCCTCGGAAATCTCCCAATCCGCAACGCTCGACTTCAGCTCGCCCTCGGTCGTGGTGGTCCAGAGACCCTCGGTGATGTTCTCGAGACTGACCCGCGCACCGGGCGCATGGCCGGTCGCTGTCATGTCGAGCGTGTCGGGTTCCTCTGACACCGCGACGATGAAGTTATCCGGCGTCGCCTGCGCGAACAGGGCGCCCGCGGAAACCGACAACAGGAACGTGCTGACCGAAACGGCCTGTATGAAACGTGACATTGATTTTCCTCCCTGCCGGCCCCCGTAACACCCTCCTCCGGGGCTTGGTCGGTGACCGAATGTTGTAGCGCGAGGCTAGGTCAGAATCAGCGACGAGGCAACTATTAATCATATGACAGATGAATTAATAGCGGACCTTCTCCGTAGGCTGGCATGGCTAACGGCGACCCATCACTATCTTTTATCGCATTGTTTTGGATTGCATTTCTCCCAGAGACAGCAAGACGGAACATGCACCTTTCCCGTCTGCTACAGGAAAGGTGAGCCATATTACACAGGACGACCCTGACCTAAGAGGCGTTGCGGCGGATGCGGCCCTCAACCGCGTCCCGGCCGGTCACTGTCGACAGAATTTCCCGCGCGTCGCCATTCCGCCCGGCCCAGGCCACGAACTGGTCGGGCCGCACGAGCACGGCCTCGTGCCCGAGTCGATCCCTGAGGTCGAGATCGTCGGAGAGTTGCACATGAAGCGGCAGTTCCAGCGCCTCAGCCGCCTCGACAAAGCGCGCAGCCTGACCGGACGGATCGCCGTCCAGAAGGAACAAGGTGAAGCCTTCGCCCAGCACGTCGAAGACATTGCCGCCCGCACCCAGTTGCGCAGGCGACAGGTGATGGCCCGCGCGGGCCTCGTGCCGGTGGTCCCCGCGCGCACTTGGACGCCCGACGCCACCATTAATCACGGACGACCCCGCGTAGTTGGGCGCGAAATTGATCACCTCGTCCATGTCGGCACGTTGCTCCCAGGCCGCGAGGAACGCATCGGCGTCCCTGTCCGGATCGAACCGCTCGAGGAACTCCTTGTCCTGCCGAATGAAGCGCGCGATGAAATCCCGGGCAGTGGACGCAAAGACCCCATGCCGCTCTTCATGGTAACTGTCCAGCAGGCTCTCGCTCCCCCAGCCCTGACAGGCGGCCGCCAGTTTCCAGCCAAGGTTGACCGCATCCTCGAACCCACTGTTTATCCCGTAGCCCCCATAGGGCGGATGGGAATGGGCGGCATCGCCCGCGATGAACACCCGGCCTTTTCGATACTGATCGGCGAGCGAAAAACGCATATCCCAGAATCCGACATGATCGAGCCGGAGGGCAAAGGGCGTGCCGACCGCGCGGTGCAGCAGACCCTCGAAGTCAAAGGTCTCGGCGGTCACGCCGTCAGGAACCGGCGCGTGAAAGAACCAGCTCTTGCCGTGATCGACGCGCCCGAAGAACCACCAGTAGCCTTCGTTTTCGGGATTGAGAACATTGTAGAACGCCTTGCCTGGATAGCGCGCCAGCAAGGTGTCCAGCTCGGGGCTGTCAAACACCAGAAGCGCCATCTGCCGCGCGTGGTCCTCCGCCGTTTCGCTGATGCCGGCGGCGCGACGGACAAAGGAATGGCTGCCGTCGCAGCCCACGAGGTAGCGTCCACGCAGAGTCTCCCGCGCTCCGCCCTGCCGCGGCGCGATGTCGAGCGTCACGCTCTCGGCGTCCTGCGCCAGCCCGACGCCAGACCAACCCAGCCGCACGTCGATGTTCGGGATCTCGGCCACCCGGTCGCGCAGAACCTGTTCCGTCGCATATTGCGGCAGCCGGGCGTGGGCCCGGAAGTAGAAGTCCCCGACCATCGACCGGTCGAGCCAGTTCTGGGCGTGGTCGCCCAGAAGGGTGCGATAAGCGGTGATCCCGCCGATGCCGCCGCCTTCGGGAATGGGGTGCGCCGTGCGAAGCGCGCGCTCGCAGTTCCAGAAGTGGAAATGCTCGACGGTCCGCTGGGTCAGGTTCTGACCTTTCGGAATGGGTTGCGGCGTCTCGTAGCGCTCGACGACTGCGACGCTCAGACCCCGTTGCCCCAAGTCTATGGCCAGCCCCATGCCCACGGGGCCACCCCCGTTGATGATCACGTCATACATCGCGCGCACCGACGAGCCACTGTTGAAGTGTGATTCGATCACAATACACATGATGCCAGGAAAACCCGCTTTCAGTCATAGCTAGTCGCGGCACGATGCAGCCCTCCCAATCCTTCTTCTTGGCCCACAGCAACGGCTCATTTACATCTGAAGCTGAACGGCGCCCGTCAGCCTTGTTAAAGCATCAAGATGGTTAGGTAAAGTTTTAATCATATGACTGATGTATTATTGAACCACAAAGCCCCTGCCTGCCCCGCCCGGACTGGGTTCTCGCAGCCCTGGCGCGCAGGTCGTGACCAAGCGGTGGTCAGCGCAGTAGGTCCTCGCTCAACATTTCCAGAAAACGCTCGGCGCTATGGGACAGCCGGTGGTGCCTGCGGGTGACGACGCCCGCATCGCGGGTGATGACGGGTTCGACCAGCGGCACCCAGGCCGCATCCGGCAGGGGTTGGGCACGAGCCAGCTTTTCGGGCAGGATGGCAAGCCCGATGCCACAGGCCGACATCCAGGCCGCGCTGCCCAGAAACCCGATCTCGGCGGTGACCCTTGGCCTGATGTCGAGCCGCGTCAGCGTCGCCTCGACGAGCCCGCGCACCCCGTAGTCGCGCCGCGACACGATCAGCGGCTCACCGTCCAGCTCGCGCCAGGCCACCGTGTCACGCCGGGCAAAGGGATGATCCGCCGCGCAGATCAGACACAATGGATCGGCATATAGGCTCTGCCAGTCGAGCGCCGCCTTGTCCTCGGGTTCGGTGCCGATGCCGAAGTCGGCGCGCTGCTCGAGGATGTTGGAAAAGAACTGGTTCGGCGCACAATCGTCCAGGATGAGCCGCACGCCGGGATAGGCCGCGGCAAAGCGCCGGACGGTCGCGGGCAACAAGGTCAGGCCGGTGGCCGGAGTCGCCGTCAGCCGGACATGACCACGCTCCAGATCGCGAAGCTCGCGGATGGTTTCCTCGACGTTCGAGACATCGCCAAGGATGCGCTCGACCAGCCCGATCACGCTTTCGACCGCTTGCGTGGGCGACAGGGACCGCGTGGTCCGATTGAACAGCGTCGCCCCGAAGGTCGCCTCGGCCTGCCGGATCAGCACGCTCACTGCGGATTGGGTGATGTTGAGCATGTCGGCGGCGGCGGAAATCTGTCCGGTGCGATAAACCTGCTGGATCGCGCGGAGCTGTTTGAGGGTCAGGCTGGAGATGGGCATGGCTTTTCATTCAATAATTGCATGAATAAATCAGCATAATTCGGTTATTTTATCAAGCTGCATGGTCTAGCCTGTCCCTGCGCACTGTCCGCCATGGATTCCATGTCGATCCGGGGACCGGACGGGCACCCAGGGAGGAAAACATGTTCAAATCACTCATCCGCGTCGCGGCAGCGGCAGCGACCGTTGCGACCTTCAGTCTGGCCGGTAGCGCGCAGGCGCAGGGCCGCATCACAATCGGTACCAACCCGCAGGGCACGCTTTACTACACCATCGGCAGCGGCATCGCCGCAGCGTTGCAGGAATCCATGCAGCGTCAGGTGACGGTGCAGCCCTTTACCGGCTCGTCCGCCTACATCCCGCTCATCTCGGCGGGCGAAGTAACGGTCGGCCTCAACTCCGCCATCGACGTGGGCGGCTGGTATACCGGCGACACCTCGGGCGAGGCACTGAAGGACCTGCGCGTTCTGGCCCGGCTCTGGCCGCTGCGGCAGGCCTATATCACCCGTGCCAATGACGGGCTGACCGAGATCAAGGATCTCGAGGGCAAGCGCGTCGTGGCCGACATGACCTCGCTCGTCGCCGTGTCGGCGGTGAACAAGGCGACGCTCCAGGCGGGCGGCCTGTCGCTCGACAGCATGGATCTGGTCGAGGTGTCCGGGCTTCAGGCCGGGATCGACGCGCTGGTCGAGGGCAGCGTGGACGCCACCGCCGCCGCCATCGGTATCCCGCTCACGCAGCAGGCCAATGCCACCATCCCCGGCGGTATCCGTTACCTGTCGATGACCGGTGAAAACGCGACGGAGGACTTCTTCAACGAAACGCTTCCGGGTGTCTATCCGCTCGAAGTCGGCCCGACCCCGGCGATGCCGGAAATCACCGAGCCGGTGATCGTCTCGGCCTACGACATCTTCCTCACCGTGAGCAACGAGATGTCGGACGAGGAAGCCACCGCGATCCTCACCGCGCTCTACGACGCCTTCCCGCAACTGCGCGAGGACTACCCGCCGCTGCGCGGGGGCGCGCAGGACAAGCTGGCCAGCCCGACGAACACGGTGCCGTTCCACCCGGCCTCCATCGCCTTTTTCCAGGACAAGGGCCTCTGGACCGCGGACAACGACGCGCGCGAAGCCACCTTCGCCGAGTAAGGCAACCGCCATGGGGCGTGGCGGAGCGATCCCGCCCGCCCCAAGTCACCGCTGGTCGCCCTGCGCCGGCTCTTTCGCTGCCAATCCAGTCCCGGTCCCACGGACCCTTCCCGGAGCAATCTCATGCGCCCCGCCATGCGACCTGTCGCCGCCGTTCTGGCCACAAGCCTGCCGATCCTCGGCATCCTGTGGATCTTCAACCTGCCCGACCGGCTGGGGATGGTCTTTGTCACGGAACAATACCTTGCCGTATTGTTGGGCTTGGGCGTCCTCGCCGCGCTTCTGACCCGGCCGCAGCCGCCCCTGCCCGCCGTCTTTGACCTGCTCTTGGGCGTGTTATCGCTCGCCGGTTGGTGGTGGCTCGCCGTCAATTATCAGGACTGGCTGCTCGACCCGGTGAACCGGGGGCCCGAAAAATGGGTGCCCGCGCTCGCCGCCCTCGCCGGTCTGTTCGAGGCGACGCGGCGCCACTGCGGCCTCGTGCTCACGCTTCTGGGCCTGGGCTTCATGGTCTACGGGTTTCTCGGCCATTTCGCGCCGGGGATCTTCGAAGCGGCCTATCTGACCCCGCCGCGTTACCTGCTTTATCTCTACAACGACACGAACGGCGTTCCGGGTCTGGTCCTCGGCGTCGCCGCCACGCAAATCCTTGGCTTCATCGTCTTCGGCGCGGTGCTGACGGCGGTCGGCGGGTCCGCGGCGATGACGGACCTCGCCATGTCCGCGATGGGCCACCGGCGCGGCGGACCGGCGAAGGTCGCGATCCTCGCCTCGTCGCTCTTCGGCACGCTCTCGGGATCGACCGTGGCCAACGTCATGTCCACCGGGGTCGTCACGATCCCGATGATGAAGAAAAGCGGCTGGCCCGCCCGCCATGCCGCCGCGATCGAGGCGGTGGCGTCGAATGGTGGCCAGATCGCACCGCCCGTGATGGGCGCGACCGCCTTCATCATCGCCGAGTTCCTGCAGATCTCTTATGCCGAGGTCGTGCTGGCCGCGCTGATCCCGGCGGCGTTCTACTACATCCTGCTCTACCGTCAGGTGGACAGCTACGCCGCCGCCCACGGGCTCGAAGGTGCGCCGCGCGAGACGCTGCCCAAGATGACGACCGCACTCAAGGGCAGCCTGCCGCTTGTCCTGCCGCTCGCCGTGCTGATGTATTTCCTTTTCTGGCTCGGCTATTCGCCGGGCAAATCAGCGCTTTATCATGTATCTCGCGACGAGGGGCCGGCTGGTGTCCGGCTTGCGTGAATTGCCCGGAATCCTCGTGCGGGCGGGCGAGACGCTCATCCCGATCCTGCTCGTCTGCGCTGTAGCAGGCATCATCATCGGCACGATCAACGTCACTGGGCTTGGCTTCGCCCTCACCCTCGCGCTTGGCAAAATCGCGGAACTGGGCGGCGTGCTGCCGCTTCTCATCGCGACCGCCGTCATTGCCATCGTGCTGGGCGTCGGGATGCCGACCTCCGGCGTCTACGTGGTTGTCGCGGTCCTGCTCGCCCCGGCGCTGGTGCGGCAAGGCGTTCCGATCACCTCGGCGCATCTCTTCATCCTCTACTTCGGGCTTCTGTCGATGCTGACGCCCCCAGTGGCCATCGCGAGCTATTCCGCCGCCTCGATCGCGCAGAGCGACATGTGGCAGACCGGCGTGACCGGCGTGAAACTGGCCTTCGTCGCCTACCTCCTGCCCTTCGTCTACGCCTTCAACCCGGCGCTCCTGATGGAGGGCACATGGCCCCAGATCGCCGTGTCTTGCCTGACCGTCTTTGCCGGCGGGAGCGTGCTGGCCGAAGTGCTGGTGCGCCGGACCGCCTTTGGCGGCGGCCTCCTGCGGCTCGCGACCGGGCTTGGTGGTGGCGTGCTCTTCGCCGCATCGGCGCTCTTTGGCACCACCGGCGTCCCCGCGATCCTGTCCACTCTCGTAGCCCTCGCCGTCCTCGCTGCGCTCTACTGGCGCGGGCGGGGTGGGAGTGCGGCGACCCTTCAATCCCAGACATCAGCAAACGGAGAAAGCGATGCCCGACCATAACCCCAATCCCCCCTACAAACGGATCGCGACCGAAGAGGCGTGGCTCCCGCAGGAAATCCTCGACCTCTACCGGGCCGAGATCCGCGACAAGACGATCAACGAGCCGGGCTTTCAGTCGCTCTGGGGCTTTTTTGCCGGGGACAACCCGATCGCCAAGGACCACAACCGCCGGATCGTCGGCCTGGGCGAAGAACGTCTAGCCGACATGGACCGCGCCGGGATCGACATGGCCGTGATCGCCCTGTCCTCGCCGGGGGTGCAGATCTTTGACCCGGCGACCGCCACCAGCCTGTCGATCAGCGCGAATGACCAGCTGGCCGAAGGCATCGCGAAACACCCCGACCGCTTTGTCGGACTTGCCGCCTTTTCGCCCCTCGACCCCGAAGGCGGCGCCAAGGAACTCGAGCGCGGCGTGACCAAGCTCGGCCTGCGCGGCGGGATCCTCAATTCCCACACGCTCGGCACCTATATGGATGACGAGAAATACTGGGACGTGTTCGAGGCGGCAGAGGCGCTCGGCGTGCCGATCTACCTGCACCCCAACACGCCCTCACCGCAGATGCTCCAGCCCTTCCTCGAACGCGGACTGGACGCGGCGGTCTACGGTTTCTCCTGCGAGACCGGTCTGCACGCGCTCCGCCTGATCGTGTCGGGCCTCTTCGACCGGTTCCCCAAGCTCCAGATCGTGCTCGGCCATACCGGCGAGGCGCTGCCCTTCTGGCTCTACCGGATCGACTTCATGCATACGCGCATTTCGCAGTCGAACCGCCACCCGAACGTCGGGCGGCTCAAGCGCAAGGCGTCGGATTACCTGCGCGAGAACTTCTACTACACCTCCTCGGGCGTCGGTGACCCCAAGCCTATCATGTTCGTTCAGGACGTGATCGGCGCGGACCGCGTCATGTATGCGATGGATTATCCCTGGCAGTATGTGATCGAGGAAACCGCGATCCTCGACAAGATGCCCGTATCCCCCGAAACGCTCAAAGCCTTCTACGAAGACAACGCCCGCAAGGTCTTCCAGATCGGCGCCTAAGCCCATACGACACCGGCCCGGCCCCAAGCGGGGCCGGGTCTTCAATGCCGCGATCCTTTTCAATGCGGTATGACCTCGGCTGACGACATCCTGCCAGCCGACCTGGGAGGCTGACTCAACTCGCCTCCCGACCCAGGCGACCCCCTGACGGAATGTGGGGCCATACGACCACTCGATCCGGTAAAGCAGAAAGGGCCGCGCCCTCGCTACGCGCCAAACCATTCACAAATCGCTCGGCTTCTGCCAGAACAATTCACAGAATGAATGTATCGGGCCGCTGGCCCCATGCGCGGAGGACCTGCGATGCGTTTCAAGCAACTCGACCTCAATCTCCTCGTGGCATTGGACCACCTGCTCGCGCTTCAGTCGGTGAGCGCGGCGGCGGATCGGATGAACATGAGCCAGTCGGCCATGTCGAACGCGCTGTCCCGGCTGCGACACTACTTCGACGACCCGCTGCTCGTGCAGGTCGGGCGGCGGATGGAGCTGACACCTCGCGCCGAGGCGGTCATGCCCGCGATCCGCGACATCCTCACGCGGGTTGAGGCGACGATCCAGACCGCGCCGGAGTTCGACCCGGCCCGGTCGACCCGCGAATTTCGAATGCTCATCTCGGACTACACGATGTCGGTGCTCATGCCGCATGTCCTGTCGCTCGCCGCCCATCACGCGCCCAACGTGCGGTTTCAGCTCCTGCCCCAGACCCTGCATCCGCACACTCTGCTCGATCAGGGCGAGGCCGACCTGTTCCTCGCCCCCTCCACCGTGCGCACGCCGGACCATCCGCAGGACGAGGTGTTCGAGGATCGCTACGTCTGCGCGGTCTGGAAGGACGGAAAATTCGGCAGGTCCGCGATCACGCCCGAGGAGTTCACGCAGGCCGCCCATGTCGTCATGGTGCCGCCCAACAGCGCCGCCTCAGCCGAAGCCTCGATGCTCGGTGCCTTGGGTGTCGACCGACAGATCGCGGTGGAGAGCTTTTCATTCACCGCGCTCCCTCATCTCGTCGTCGGCACCGACATGATCGCTACCGTTCACGGCCATATCGCCCGCCTCGCCGCGGCGAGCCTGCCCATCACGGTGCACCCCCTGCCATTCGACGTGCCCACCCTGAAACAGGGGATGCAATGGCACACCTACAGGTCCACCGATCCCGGTCTGATGTGGCTGCGCGGAATCATCGTCGAGGCCGGTCGGCTCCTGCCGCCGCTGCCATTCTGAGCGAGACGACCGAACATTGAGGCGCTGAATGGATCGCTTCCAATAATTCCATTTTTCAATTCCAATTACCCTCCTTAGCCTGCGCTGACGCATCCGAGGGCTGTCAGGGAGGACATCATGCAGGATCAAAGCGTTTTGATCGTGGGCGGCGGCATTGGCGGGCTCACGGCAGCCATCGCCTTGCTCGAAAAGGGCCACCGGGTCGAGGTCGTCGAGCGCGACGCGGAGTGGACGACCTATGGCGTCGGCATCATCCAGCAGTTCAACGTGATCCGCGCGATGGGGTCGATCGGGATGCTCGACGCCTATCTGGCCAAGGCCTTTGGCTTCGACCGCACGACGATCTTCGTCGGGCCGGGCGGGGAACAGGCGGCGGATTTCGAAACGCCCCGGCTGGCGGGCGAGGCCTATCCCTCGAACGCCGGGATCCGGCGCAGGGATCTTCAGGACGTGCTCGTCAAGGGCGCGCAGGATCGCGGCGCAAGGATGCGTCTTGGCACGACCGTCGAGGCCTTCGACGATGACGGTGCGGGGGTCGACGTGACTTTTTCCGACGGCAGCACCGCGCGCTACGACATGGTCGTGGGGGCGGATGGCGTGTTCTCGAAGACCCGCGGCATGATCCTGCCCGAGGCACCACAGCCGCGCTACACCGGGCAATGGGTCTGGCGCTACAACCTGCCCAAACCCGACGACCTGACCGGCATTCAGGTGTTTGTCGGCCCCTGCAACGCGGGCCTCGTGCCGCTGGGTCAGGGGCTCATGTATATGTTCGATCGCGGCCTACCGCGAGGCGATCACCGACGATGCCGCCGTTGTGGGCCGCCCGCTCGAGGTCGTCTTTGTCGAAGGCGACTGGCACAGGGGCCGGGTGGTGTTGCTTGGCGACGCCGTTCACGCGTCCACGCCGCACTTGGCGCAGGGCGCAGGCATGGCGATCGAGGACGGGCTGGTGCTTGCCGACGAGTTGACTAAGGGCGAGGATTATGAGGCCATCTTCACCGCCTACCGGGCGCGACGGTTCGACCGGGTGAACCACGTGGCCAAGACGTCGATCCTGATCGGGGACGCTCAGATGGGCCACGTGCCGCCCGTGAACGTGCCGGAACTGAACGGCCAGACCATCGGCCTGATGGCGCAGCCGATATGACGACCACAAAGACCCATGGTCACGCCAAAGCCCCCGCCGGGGGCTTCGGTCATTTCGTCGAACGGGCATCACAGTCGATTTCGGGTCTTGCCGTTCTGGGGATGCTCATCGGGGCCATCGTAATCGTCGCCGACATCTTGATGCGCTGGCTCGCGGGCACCGCGGTCGTGGCGCTGAACGAGGTGATGTCGCACGTCTTCGCGATGGCCGTGGCGCTGACCCTGCCCGCCGGTGCGGTGGGGCGTGTGAACCTGAAGGTCGACATCCTGGCCAGCCAGTTCGGACCGCGTGTGACAAGGTGGCTCACGGTCTCCGGCTCGGTTCTTCTGGCCCTGTTCTTTGGCCTGCTGGCGTGGCGGACCCTTGGCCTCGCGTTCAAGTTCCACGAACAGGGCCGCGAGACCCTGATTCTGCAATGGCCGCTCGCGCCGACGTACTTCGTCGTCGCCATCGCCGCGAGCGTCGCCGCGCTCGCGCAACTGCGCAATGCCGTTCTGGACCCGCGCACGCCGTTGCAGGGCGTCGCACCGGGTGCGCGCACGACCGTCACCGGCTGGGTCCTCATCGCTGGCTTCGTAGCCTCGCTCGTCGGCGCGCTGTCATGGTGGCTCGTCAATCCGTCCGGCATGTCGGGCTGGGCCATGTCCGCGCCGGGGGCGACGGTGCTCATTGCCTTTGCCATGCTCTGGGTGGGCGTGCTCCTGCAACAGCCGCTGGCCGCCGTCACCGGGCTTCTGTGTATTGCGGGCACCACATTGTTCATCGGCTGGACATCGGCGGGCAACGTGTTCGCCACCGATGCGCTCGAATTCCTGCCCAACGCGCAGGTCGCCACATTGCCGCTTTTCCTGATGATGGGCAGCTTCGCCGTGGTCGCAGGGATTTCTTCGGACATCTACCGGCTTGCCTCGGCCATCCTGGGCCGGGGGCGCGGGGGGCTCGCCTATGCCACCATCGCGGGCTGTGCGGGGTTCGGCGCCGTCTCGGGTTCGTCCATCGCGACCGCCGCCACCTTTGGCCGCATCGCGTTGCCTGAGATGAAGGCGCGGGGCTACGATCCCGCCTTCGCCTCGGGCACCGTCGCGGCGGGCGGCACGCTGGGGTCGCTGGTTCCGCCCTCGGGCGCGATCATCCTCTTCGCGCTCCTCACCGAGCAATCCATCGCGACGCTCTTCGTCGCGGCCATGGTCCCCGCGCTGCTCGCCATCAGTCTTTATTTCGTAGCGGTCTTCATCACCGTCCGGCGCAGCACGTCGGTCGAAGTGATGGGCGACCCCGAACCGCTGATCCCCGCGCTGATCTCGGCCTCGCCGGTGATCCTGCTCTTCGCTGCCGTGATCGGCGGGCTTTATGGCGGCGTGTTTACCGCGACCGAAAGCGCGGCCGTCGGCGCCGTCGGGGCCTTTGTCCTTGCCCTCGCCCGCCGCCGGATCAACCGGGCCACGTTCTTGACCGTGATGAGCGAGACGACCGCGACCACGGCGCTCATCTATGGCCTCATATTCGGGGCGCTGGTGTTTTCATTCTTCGTCAACATGGGACAGGCCCCCGACCTCGTGACCCGCTGGATCGCGGATTTCGACACGCGACCCGTGGTGATCCTCGCAGCCCTCATCGTGTTCTATGTCGTTCTGGGCGCGGTGATGGACAGCTTCGCGGTCATGGTGATCACCGTGCCCGTGGTCACGCCGCTGATCGTATCGCTGGGATACGACCCCTATTATTGGGGCGTGCTTATGCTGGTGGTGGTCGAGATCGGGCTGATCACGCCGCCTTTCGGGATCAACCTATTCGTTCTGAAAAGCCTGCAACCCGAGGTGAACGTGGGCACGGTCATGCGCGGCGTCCTGCCCTTCATCATGGCCGATATCGTCAAGATCGCGCTGCTCGTCGCCTTTCCGATCATCGCTCTCTGGCTGCCCGGCACGATGAACTGAACACGCCCGTAGCGGCATGGAAAAAGGGCCGGGAAAATCCCCGGCCCTTCTTTTTGTCGTGCGAGACGCTGATTACTGCGACGCCTTCGCCAGCTCTTCCTTGAACATCGCGATCAGGTTGGCCCCGTCCGGCACATTCTGGGCAAAGCCCGCCTCGATGCCCGGTCCCATCTTCTCGGTCAGGGCCGCGACGTCCTCGGCGCTCGCTTCGGTAAATGTGTGATCGCCCGACGAGGCAACCATGCCGCGCGCACCCTCTTCCCAGCCGTCGATAAAGGCCCCGAACCCACGCGTCGCGTCGCAGCCGGAATTCGCGTCGATCGCCGCCTTGGCCGCGTCCGACAGCCCGTCGTATTTGTCCTGCGCCATGAACACGACGCCCATCGCTCCGCCCAACGGGAGCACAAGGTGATCGGTCGTCACCTCGTTCAGCCGGAAGGCCGGAAAGGCGGTGAAGTTCAGCATTGTGCCATCGGCGGCCCCGCGTTGCAGCGCCTCGTATTGTTCGGTGATGTTGAAGGACAGAGGCGTGCCGCCATAAGCGCTCACGATGGCCGCAGCGGCGGGGGTGGAGGTGATGATCTTCTTGCCCGCGATATCCTCGATCTTGGTCAGCGGCCCGCCGTTGGTGGACAGCGACGCCTGCGGGAACTCGACAAAGAGCAGCGGCTTCAGCCCGTCGAAATCGCTGCCGAAAGCCCCTGCCTCATACATCCGGCAGAGCGCCACCGACCCCTGTTCGGCGCTATCGACCATGAAGGGAAGCGTAGCGACCAGCGTGTGCGGGAACTTGCCCGGATTGAACACGGTCATGCCCCAACCGATCTGGGTCACGTCATCCACGACGCGGTCGTAAAAGTTCATGTGGTTCGCGATCATCGGCCCGTGGCGCACGTCGATGTCAAGCTCGCCATTCGCGGCGGCTTCGACCCGTTCCGCCCAGGGCACGAGGAACCCGGAGTTGAGCGGATGCTGTTCGGGGTTGGGGGTCGCGAAGATCAGCGTTTCGGCGCTGGCGGCAAAGGGCACGGCGGCAAGCGCGGTGGACAGCGCGAGCGCGGCAAATCTGTATTTCATAGTGTCCTCCCATGGATCGTCGGAAAATCCGATCAACGGGAGCATAGGGCGCAGGGGATGCGTTCAGAAATTCTATCTGAAAATAGAATTCATGGATTCGGTGAATACATGAGCCTAGGTTTCGAAGGTCCGCGTCGTCTTGCGGCCCGTGACCTGATCCCAGAACTCGTCCGAACGTTTCTCGAACGTCCCCGCCGCCCGCGCGTCGCTCTGGTAGAACTGCCCCGCCGCGATCCCCGGCGCATAGGTCTGGTCCACCCAGCCGCGCGGATCATTGTGGGGATAACGGTAGCCTTCATGCCCCAGCGCCTTGGCCCCGGCATAGTGCCCGTCGCGCAGATGCAGCGGCACGGCGATCTGCGGCTGGCTGCGCACATAGGACAGCGCCGCGCCGATGCCCCGCACGGACGACGCCGACTTGGGCGCGCGCGCCACATGCAGCGCGGCATGAGCGAGGATGATCTGCGCTTCCGGGTAGCCAATCCGCTCGACCGCTTCCGCCGCCGCCACCGCTGTCTGGAGCGCGGTGTTGTCAGCGAGGCCCACGTCCTCTGACGCGTGGATCATGATCCGCCGCGCGATGAAACGCGGGTCCTCGCCCGCGTGGACCAGCACGGCGAGCCAGTAGAGCGTCGCGTCCGCGTCCGAGCCGCGCATTGATTTGATGAAGGCCGAGATCACGTCGTAGTGCTGATCGCCCGACCGGTCGAAATTGACCGCCGCCGCCTGAAACACCTCGTCGATCATGTCGTCGGTGATCGTGACCGGCCCCTCGCCCTCGTGCCCGACGGCGAGGCTTTCGAGCGTGACCAGCGCCCGGCGCGCGTCCCCCCCGGACCGCCCGGCGATGCGCAAGAGCTGTTCTTCGCCGATCACGATCTCAATGCCCGTTTCGGCCAGATAGGCAATCCCCCGGCGCAGCACGTTCGCCATATCCTCTGGCGTCAAAGGCTCCAGCTTCAGCACCTGCGAGCGCGAGATGAGCGCCTTTGGGATGGAATGATAGGGGTTCTCGGTCGTCGCCCCGATGAAATCCGCCGTCCCCTCTTCGCAGATGGTGAGCAGATCGTCGGCCTGCGTGGCGGACAGGCGGTGGACCTCGTCCACGAACATGAGAACGGGGTGCATCCGCGCCTCGTCCGCGATGCGCCGGATGTCCGACACCTTCACCCCGGCGGCATGAAGCACACGAAACTCCTTGCCCATCGTCGCCCCGATGGCCCGCGCGATGGTCGTCTTGCCGATCCCCGGCGGACCATAGAGAAGCAGACTCCCCAGCGCATTGGCCGCGATCCGGCGGCGCAGGAGCGATCCTGGCGCGACCAGCGCCTGCTGGCCGATCACGTCGTCCAGCGACCGGGGGCGCAGGACATCGGCCAGTGGCCTGCGTTTATCGCTGGGCGACGCGTCGAAAAGGTCCAAGATCGGCTCCGGGGTTCAAGGCTCAGGCGGGGTCAGGATCACCGCAAAGGGTCGGGTCCGCAACCTTCCGCAGAAACCCGCGCGGCCCCGACGGCTGCCGGAGCCGTAAGCCCGTCCCGTCCCGCCGTCAATCGCCGGGCACTTAGGAGCGGTCGCGACCGGGCCTCGTCCTCAGTCGTCGAAGATCGCGACGCAGCGCGTCCAGCCCGCCGAGCCGCCCTCGACCTTTACCGGAAAGGCCGCGACGGTGTAGCCGGTGGCGGGCAGGGCCTCGAGATTGTAGAGCTTTTCCATGTGACAATAGACCGTCTCGGCCCCGGCCTTATGGCCTTCCCAGAACAGCGCCTTGTTGCCGGTCTCGGCAATGGCCGCCTTCTGATAGCCCAAGGGCGCGTCCCAGCCCCAGGCGTCGATGCCACAGACCTTCATCCCCCGCGCGGTGAGGTAAAGCGTCGCCTCGCGCCCCATACCGATGCCTTTGGTCAGGTAATCGTCGTGACCGTAGCGCAGGCCCGCCGAGGTATTGACCAGCACGATGTCGCCGGGTTGCAGGTCGTGGCCGATGCGCGCAAGCTCCGCCTCGACCTCGGCCGCCGTGACCACATGCCCGTCGGGCAGATGCCGGAAATCGAGCTTCACGCCCGGACCCATGCACCATTCCAGCGGCACCTCGTCGATGGTGATCGCACGTTCGCCGTTGTTCATCGTCGGATGGTAATGCCACGGCGCGTCCATATGGGTGCCCGCATGGGTGGTGATCTCGCAATCCTCGCTCGCCGGTCCCGCGCCGCCCAGCATGTCGCCGGGTTCCAGCCCCGCCATGGGGGCGAATTCGGCCGCGCCATAGTCATGGTCGTGAAAGGTAATCTTCGGCAGGAGCGGCGGCGGATCGCTCGCAATCCCGGATTTGAGCGGAACGGACAGATCAACGATGCGACGGGCCATGAGCCGCCTCCCTTCTTGTTGTTTCAGCGTTGCCCGCGCCCGGCACGCGGGCGCAGGCCGGGGCGATAGGGCACGGGCAGGAACACCTCGCCCCCGCGCACCGCGAGCGGAACGGGGGTAAGGTGATCGCCCAGACAGGGGCCGATCACGCAAAGCCCCGTGTCGATCTCGAAAAGCGCCCCATGCGCCCCGCAGACGATATGGCTTTTGTCGCCGCTGAGGAACTCGTCCTTGCGCCAGGCCATTCGGGCGTTGTCGTAATGGGGGCAATGGTTGCGCCAGCCGTGCAGCGCGTCGCCCCGCCGGACGATGAACATCGTGTCGCGGCCCTCGCCCAGCGGGTCAAAGCCGCGCGACGCACCGTCGGGCAGGTCCTCGACCCGGCAGACCGGCGCACTCACCCTCACCGCCGGGCGGTCGTCCGTCAGTCCGTCGCTCACAACCGGCCCTCGGTCATTTGCCCGGGGGCTTGCCGCCCGGCGCCCATTTCTCAACGTTCTCGAAGAGGAAGAGCTGGCTTGCCTCCGGCCCCATGTCGGTCGTGCGCGGCTCCCAGGTGTCGTCGTGGACATCCATGTCCGCGTCATATTCAAAGTGGGTCATAAGCGGGCAGTTGAAATACCAGAACCAGTTCGAGCCGAACTTGTGCCGCCCCGGTCCCCAGAAGCTCTCGTAGCCCTTCTTGATCAGCCGCGACCCCGCGAGCATCAATTCGGTCGGCCCCTGCATGTGAAAGGCGAGATGTTCGAGTCCCTGCATGTAGACCGGCGTTTGCAGCATGAAGAGCGTGTGGTGATCGCGGTTCGCACGCGGGCGCAGGAAGGGCCCAACGCCGTTGAAGCGGTCGGTCAGCACGAATTTCAGCCGCTCGACATAAAAGGCCTCGTGTTTCGGCATGTCCGGCGTGAAATAGACGATATGGCTCAGGGTGCGTGGCTTGGCGGGCGCGTCCTGCCATGCGCCCACGTTGTTCATCCCGCGCGCGGGCTCGGACCCCGGGCTGTTGACGCGCTCGGGTTCCAGTTCGGGAAAGGTCCGGCGGGTGACCTGAAACTTGAGCGCCATGTTCAGGTCGTCAAGAAGTGTGATCGAGCCGTCCTCGGCGCGCACCACATCGCGGTCAGTGCTCAGTTCCGCCTCAATCTCGTCCAGCACAGAGGCGCCTTCGACGCCGTAAACCGTCTGCCGCAGGGTCGAACCAGAGGCGAGCGGCGCGGGCAGCGATGCGTCGTCGCGCCGGCGCACGGTGACAGCCGTGTTGTCGATCGCGGTAAAGGTGCCGCCACTGGCTTCGTCCCAGCTTTGCTCGTCGAGCCCGTAATCGCTCAGGAACGTGCGACAGGCCGACAGGTCGTCGACGCCGAAAACCATCTCATCAGGTCCGATGATACGCATGATGTCCTCCCATAGGTCGGGACCGAACCTAGGAAGGCTTCTGGTATTGGGGAAATTGTTATTTCGCATTGGGACTATGGATCACGTCCATACATCACCCCCGGTCTTTCAATTTTTCAAACGCCGGCGCCGCCGATACGGTCCCGCAAAAATCCGGAGGAACCCCGCAATGGCCCTGTTTGAATATTTCCCCAACTACGTCTGGAACCTGTCGCTTTCCATCGCCATCGGATCGGGCGCGGAAATCGGTGAAATCATCGACATGTCCAAGCCCCTGCTCGAGGCGGCTGAAGCGGGCGAAGACGCGGGCACTGCGGAGTTTCTGGCGGAATGGCTCAAGAAAGCCAACGATCTGGAGGCGCAGGCCGCCGACGACGAGGCCCGCGAGCGGCTGTTCTCGGCGGCAGAGAAACTGCGCCGCGCGGCGCTTTATCTGCTGACTGCCGAACGGATGCAGGGCCATGGCCATCCGGGCCGGGCCGAGACCTATGACCGCGCGCTCAAGTCCTTTGACAAATACGTGGCCTATGGCGGCGAGAACTGCGAGCGGGTCGAAATACCCTACGAGGGCAAGACGCTGTCAGGGTATCTCACCCGCGCCGAAGGCGTCGACGGCCCCGCCCCCGCCGTCCTGTTCCTCAACGGTCTCGATAGCTGCAAGGAACTGCTCTATTGGACGCGGCTGCCGCAGGCGCTGGCCAAACGGGGCATCTCCACGCTCTGCCTCGATCAGCCCGGCACGGGCGAAGCAATCCGGCGGCAAGGCCTTCACGCGCACTACGACAGCGAACGCTGGGGCACGCCGGTCTACGACTGGATGGCCGGGCATCCCGAGATCGACGCCGAACGGATCGGTTGTTCGGGGATTCCTCTGGGCGGCTATTACGTGCCGCGCGTGGTCGCGAACGAGCCGCGCTTTGCCTCTGGCGTAGTCTGGGGTGCCAACCACAACTGGGCCGAAGTGCAGGAAAAGCGCATGAAGCGCGAGGGCGAGAACCCGGTGCCGCACTACTGGAAACACGTCTGGTGGGTGTTCGGCGCGACCGATCAGGACGACTTCATGGCCAAGGCGAAGGGGATGAACCTCAATGGCCAGATGGAGAAGATCAAAGTGCCGTTCCTTGTCACCCACGGCGAAAAGGACCGCCAGATCAGCCTCGACTATGCGCATCAGGCCTATGATCAGCTCGTCAATTCCCCCAAGCGGGAGCTGAAAATCTTTACCGCCTACGAGGGTGGCGTCGAACATGTGGGGGCCGACAACATGTCCTTTGGCCGCTCGCTCATCGCGGACTGGTTCGCGGAAACGCTGGGTGGCAGGACGCACTTGTAACGCGCAAAAGCGGTCCCAGGGTCCAGCGACCGGGGCGGCGCGTCAGGATCGCCCCGGTGCGTCACAAATCCGCGCGGCCCCTTTCGTTTCCGCGCCCCGCCCCGTAGAAGTCGTTTCATTGACTGTGAGTCAATAATGGCAACCGGAGCGGCCCCCAATGCGAATGCGCGACACCTTCATCAAACCGATGCACCCCGAGGGCCGCCGCTTTGTCGCGATCTTCGGCGTGATGACGGTCGCGGCCTTCCTGCTCAACGAATATTTGGGCTGGGTCTTTCTGGGTCTGACGATTTGGGTCTACTACTTCTTTCGCGACCCCGAGCGCGTGACACCCGCGCGTCCCGGTCTCGTGGTCAGCCCAGCGGACGGGATCGTGTCGCTCATCGAACCCGCCGTGCCGCCCGCCGAGCTTGGGATGCCCGACGTGCCGCTCACCCGTGTCAGCGTCTTTATGAGCGTCTTCAATTGTCACGTGAACCGCGCCCCGGTGGCGGGCGAGGTCATGGCCATCGCCTATCGCCCCGGCAAGTTCTTCAACGCCTCCCTCGACAAGGCGAGCGTGGATAACGAACGCAATTCGGTCCGCCTGCGCATGGAGGACGGGCGCGAGGTGGCCGTGGTCCAGATCGCGGGCCTCGTCGCGCGACGCATCGTCTGTTTCACCAAGGTGGGCGATCGTCTCGCCACCGGCGAACGCTTCGGCCTCATCCGCTTCGGCTCGCGGCTCGATGTCTATTTGCCCGAGGGCGTCGCCCCGATGGTGGCGATCGGACAGACCATGGTGGCCGGGGAAAGCGTGATCGCCGAGCTGACGTCACCGGCCGCGCGGGAGTGACCATGGCTAACCTCTCCGGCAAGGTCCCCACAGAGTTCCCCCTGATCCAGCTTCTGCCCAACATGCTGACGATCACGGCGATCTGTGCCGGGCTGTCGTCGATCCGCGCCGCCTATCAGACCGATTTCGTGGCCGCCGTGCAGCTGATCCTGCTCGCTGCCATCCTCGACGGCATCGACGGCAAGATCGCGCGGCTTCTGGGCAGCGACAGCCGCCTGGGCGCGGAACTCGACAGCCTCGCCGATTTCCTGAACTTCGGCGTCGCGCCGGGGCTTGTCCTTTATTTCTGGGTCATCGAGGACATGACCAGCGCCGCGTGGCTGTCCGTCCTCATCTACGCAGTGTGCTGCGTCATGCGGCTCGCCCGCTTCAACGTAGGCGACAAAAGCGAAACTCCGGTGGACAAGGCGTTCTTCATCGGCGTGCCCGCCCCTGCCGGGGCGCTGCTCGTGCTCTTGCCGATGTTCGTGTCCTTCGCGCTGGCCGACAACCCGGTTGTGCCGGGAATCGTCGTCTGCATCCATGCCGTGCTCGTCGGCCTCTTGATGATCAGCCGCATCCCCACATGGTCGTTCAAGAAGACCCGGATACAGCGCCGGCACGTCAAGTTCGTACTCATGGGCGTCGCCATCATCGGCGCGGCGGTCATGCTCCAGCCCTGGACGACGCTCGTCGCGATTTGCCTCGCCTATATCGGCATGGTCGTCTGGGCATTCGTGCATCACGTGAAGAAGGTTTGACCATGGATATCGAAGCCGTCGGCGTTTCCTATGCCCGCTGGGCCCCCATCTATGACCGGACCTTCGGGGCCGTGACCAACGTTGGCCGCAGGCGGGCCGTGGCACATATCAACGCGCGCGGCGGTTCCGTTCTCGAGGTCGGCGTGGGCACCGGGCTGTCGCTCGCTCATTACGACGCGGGCGTTCAGGTGACGGGCATCGACTTTTCCGAAGAGATGCTCGCCAAGGCCAAGGCCAAGGTCGCGACGCTCGGTCTGTCGCAGGTCGTCGCGCTGCGGCAGATGGACGCCCGCTATCTCGACTTCCCGGACGCGAGCTTTGACACCGTCGCCGCGATGCACGTGCTGTCGGTTGTGCCCGAACCCGAGCGAGTCATGTCCGAGATCGCGCGGGTCCTGAAGCCCGGCGGACGCGTGGTCATCACCAACCATTTCAAACGTGACACCGGCCCGCTCGCCACCGTCGAACGGGTCGCGGCGCCCTTGGCCAACGTGTTGGGATGGCATTCGGATTTCGGGATCGAACGCGTGCTGAGCGAGCCGTCGCTGTCGGTCGAACTGAAGTCCAAGCTGCCGCCGATGGGCATGATGACCTTTCTCGTGCTGACCAAGGACGGCTGATCCTGTCAGCTGTCGAGCGGCACCCGTTTCGCCTCGGTCGCAGTCAAAAAGGCCGCGAGCGGCGCTCCGGTCTCGACCAGCGGAGCGATGGCGGTTTCAGGGTCACCGGAAAGTGGCAATTCGACGAAGACAAAGACATCGGGGACGCGCCCCTCTTCCTCTTTGTGCGGCATGGCCATTTTGCCCGCCGTCCATTCCGCGTGGCAGGCGTGGCTCTCTCCGGTCCGCGTTAGCGCCGCATCCAGCCCCTCGGGCGTCACGTCATTCATATAGCACACCACCCGCCGCAATGACGGCGCCGGGCTATCCGGCTGCCAGTGCGACCAGCAGCCAAGCCGCGAGGACAGGAACCGTCCCTTGTCCTCACGCAGTTCATCGACCCGGTCCCAGGTGTCGATCTTGGTCAGGATTCCCTCGCTCACGCCATAGGCGATTTCGGCGATCCCTTCGGGCGCTTGGCCAATCCCCTCGGACAAATGAAGCGAACGGATCACATGGTTCTGGATATACCAGACAAGGTCCGGCAGATGCCGCGCGATATCGGCATGGGGGCCGGACCAGTGATGGTGGAACTGCGCGCGCGTCAGATCTGCGCGCGGCCAGATGATCGTGTTGCGCTTGTTGGGCTGCATTTCACGCCTCCCCAAAGGCGTCGGCCATCGCCGCGCGCGCCATGCGGATCGCCTCGGCGGCCTTTTGCGAGGGCGTCCATCCGTTGAGCCGGGGTGCGATGAGGGCGCTTCGATGTCGATGCGCACATCTTCGGGCAATCCGCGCAGGAACCGGATCACGTCGAAATCGCCATCGCCCGGATAACGCCGGTCCGCCACAGCCTCGTGCAGCCATTCATCTTTGGGCCGGGATAGAGGCCCGTCGCAAAGCTGGCCATGACCGATGGGCGCACGGCGCGGCTGATAGAGCGACTCGAGCCCGCCTTCGTTGCGGTAGAAATGAAGGATATCGGCGGAAATCGTGGAGGGCGTTTCGACGGACAGCAGGAAATCCTCGGCCTCGGGCAAGGTGTTGATGAGACCAAAGGCGTGGAACTCCAGATGCGGCTCGATCCCGCGTTCGCGCGCAGTCAGGCAAAAGGAATCAAAGACTTCCCGCGCTCGGTTCATGTCCTGTTTTTCCAGCGTCACCGTGACCCGCTTGCCGCCAAGGATCGCGGCCACGTCGAGGTTCATCGCGAACAGATCGGCGCTGTAGGTTTCAGGCAGCGAAAAGACGTCCATGCCGTAGATCTCCACGCCCAACCGGTCCGCCTGTGCCCGCAGCGCCCGCGCCTGCGCCTCGGTTTCCACGAAAGGACTGCCGGACCGGGCCGAACGCGTGACGAAGAGCGACACCGCCCGCACCTCATTCGCGGCAGCGATATCGACCAATTCCTCGGGCTGCGCCCCCGCGGCCGCCAGATGATGCAGACATAGTCGTTCCATGCTCACTCCCCTCGCTATCCGCAGGACCGTCGCAGAATTGCATACTTATAGCTAGCAATTTGTATTATTGAAATGAGGCAAGAACAGACAACGGGCAAAGGAGCTTTTGATGAACGACGAACTGGCGATCCGCAGGCGGGTCGAACGCTACTGCGATGCGGTGAACCGACGCGACGGAGCGGCCTGGATCGACTGCTGGTGGCCCGACGCGCGCTGGCTCATCCGGGACCGCCGGATCACGGGCACCGAGGACATCCTGAGCGCTTGGGAAACGGCGATGGCGGGCTACGCGCAGGTGCATTTCTTTGCCCAGATCGGAACCATCGCGCAGACCGGGGATCGCGCCAAGGTCAGGGTCTATACCACCGAACACCTCACCACGATCGACGGCGCCGAGCGGCTTCAGATCGGCGAATACGACGACCTGCTGGAGAACCGCGAGGGCGTCTGGCGATTCGCAGAGCGCTCGTTTCGGGTGCGCGAGCAGCGACACGTGGACTCAGGCGAGCGCCGGTAACTCCTGCCGCGCCGCCCAATCCTCGAGCGAGGTGAGCGTCACGGGAAGCTCGGCCAGCACCGGCCCCATGTCGACGGAAAACGGCTTGGCCACCGGGTCGTTATACCACGCGTATTTCTTGGTCATTTCCCGCGCAAGCACCTCGCGTTCCAGCGTCGCGGTCTGTGAAAACACGTTCGCCATGACCTCGTCGCAGGTTTCGACCGGCATGGATTTGAACCGAAGCGGCATGTCCCAGACCTGCGACAGCCGCCGGGCAAGATCCGGCCCGCGAATGGCCTCCGGCCCGCCCACCGGGAAAATCCGGCCCGCCAGATGGGGACGCTCCGCAGCCGCGTTCATCAGCTTCGCCAGATCGTCGTGACAGATCCAGCAAACGTCCAGATCCTCGCGGTGCGGGTAGTGGATGAGGTGGTCCCCGGCAATCTCGGGCCAGGCCCAGGCCTTGAGCAAGTTGTCGAGGTAAACCACCGGCTGGATCGTCACCGCAGGCACCCCCGCCCCCATCACGATATGGCGCATCTCGAGCCGCGCATCCTGCGCCTTGATGTCCATCATCTCGTCAGGCAGCGGCATCGAGGTGTTGAAGACGAGCATTTTGACCGTCGGGTTCTCGGCTGCCGCACGGGCAATGACCTGCGTCGCCGCCAAGAGCGGCTCGGCGGCCTGAAACGACGTCGAGGGCAGGTTCAGAAGGACGGCATCCGCGCCCTCCATCGCCGCAACGAGGCTCGGTTGATCGTCGTAGTTCGCAGCCCGTGGCACCGCACCCTCGGGTAAACCGGCACCCGCCGGATTGCGCGCGATGGCGATGGGCGTGTGACCGGCGGCCAGCGCGGCCTTGACCTGCGCCAGCCCCTGATCCCCGGTGGCGGAAAATATGGCGAGCTTCATGGTCTCTCCTCCTCAGTTCATCAGGTTCGGCAGGAACAGCACGACACCCGGCACCGCGATGATGAAAAAGAGCACCACGATATCCGCGATCAGGAACCGCGTCGTGCCCTTGAAGATCGCGCCCAGCGAAATCCGCTTGTCCACCACGTTCTTGAGCACGAAGACGTTGAGCCCGATGGGCGGCGTCATCATCCCGACCTCGAGCAGCTTGGCAAGGAAGATGCCCAGCCAGAGCTCATGCACGCCAAGCGATGCGGCGACCGGCAGCACGATGGGCAGCGTGATGATCATCGCCCCGGTGGGTTCGAGGAACATGCCGAGGATCAGGTAGACCACCATCAGCGCCATGAGGAACAGGAAGGGCGAGGAACTGACCGCGCTCACCACGTCGGCAATATAGCCATCGACGCCCGACAGCGCGACGAAACGGGCCAAAAGGTTCGCACCGATCACGATGAACAGAAGCGACGCGGTGGTGATGAAGCTCTCGCCCACCGACAGGCGGAAATTGCGCCACGTGAGCTTGCGTAGCGCCGCCGCGATGATCGTGCAGAGCGCCGCACCCACCGCACCGGCTTCGGTCGGGGTAAAGAGGCCCGCGAACAGACCGCCGAACACGAGCACGGCAAGAAGCAGCGCCGGGGTCACGCCCGCCAGCATCCGGAATTTCTCGCCTATCGTGAAGGTCTCGGTCGCGCGTGGGGCGACACCGGGGACCAGCCAGGCCCAGCCGACGACGACAAAGACGTAAGACAGGGCCGACAGCAGACCGATCCCGACCCCGCCCAAGAACAGGAGGTTGATCGGAACCTCCGCGATGATCCCGTAAAGGATGAGCAGGATTGACGGCGGGATGAGCGCCCCAATGGTGCCTGACGCGGCGACGGTGCCGGTGGCGAGCCGCGGATCATGGCCGTGGCGCAGCATCTCGGGCACTGCGATTTTGCCCATGGCGGCAGCGGTGGCAACGGACGACCCCGTGACGGCGGCAAACCCCGATGCGCCAAAGATCGACGCGACGGCAAGCCCGGCGGGAAGCCGTGACAACCACGCGCGGGCCGCATCGAATAGCCCCGCCGTGATCCCCGTGTGATAGGCGAGATAGCCCATGAGCAGGAACATCGGGATCGACGACAGCTCCCAGCTCGCCGCGAAGTCGTAAGGGATCGTCTTCAGCGCTCCGATCGCGGGCCGCCAGCCGAACATCGCGTAGATGCCCGCGAAGGGGACGAGGAACAGCGACACCGCGATGGGCATGCGCAGGACGATCAGCAGAAGCAGGACACCCAGACCGATAAGGCCGATGTCCACATGGCTCAGTTCCATCATTGCGCCTCTCCGATCTCTTCCGAAAAGGCGCGCAGACTCTGGCCGCCGTCACGGGTGTGGGCGCCGAAAAGATAGGCCACGAACTTGAGCGCGAAGAGCAGCGTGAGGAAGCCATAGCCCAGCGGGGCCGAGAACCGCACGGGCCAGGTGATGATCTTTTGTCCGCGCTCGATTTCAAACGTGCCGGCGTTGTATTTCGACACGGCCTCGATCCAGACCGCATATGTCAGGAAGCCGCAGACGATCATGCAGACCAGGAAAATCCAGCCATAGAGGTGCTTCTGGGTCCGACCCGGAAAGGTCGCCGTCAGCACCTCGACCGAGACGTGTTTCTCGATCCGCTCGACAAAGGCCAGAGGCAGGAAGGTGATGATCGGCATGTAGTAATTCGCGACGAGGGTCAGCGTGGCGGGCACGGGCGCGTTGAAGAGGTTCTTCATCACGACATCCGCCGTCACCTGCACCATCATGACCACCACCGCGAGCGCCGCGATCCAGCTCATCACGAGGGTCGCCGCGTCGATTATTCTGAGCACTGCGCGCATGGTTCGCCTGTTGTTGGGACGTGAAAAGGGAAAGCGCGGGCCGAGGCAACGCTCCGGCCCGCGCCTGTCCAGGATCTTACTGGATCCCGTAGGTCGAGACATCCACCTTGGAATAGATCTCGTCGATGTAGAGCTGGCGGATGGCTTCGATGCTGCCGTCCGTCTCGTTCGTGAGACCCTTCCACTTCTCAATCAGTGCCGAGACCTTGGCGATCTTTTCATCGACGTTTTCGAGGCCGTACTGGTTCGCGTATTGGTCGCGCACGACCTGCTGGTCCTCGGTCACGAACTCGGTGATCCGGGCCTTGTCTTCGTCGCTCGCACGGAACACGGTCTTTCCCGCGTCCTCCATCGCCTTGATCCCTGCCGCGTTGCGCTCGACGTTCAGACTCCAGGACGTGAGCGCGAGGGTAGCGGCGGCGTTCATCACGGCGGTGCGCTGCTCTTCGGAAAGGCTCGCCCAGGTATCCGCGTTCATGTTGGCCGTGCCCAGACCCGCGAACATGCTGCCCGGGATACCTTCGACAAAATAGTCCGCGATCTCGATATAGCGCAGGCCAGTCAGGTTCTCGGCGGCGTTTGCCGAACAGTCCACGTTGCCGGTGGACAGCGCATCGTAGATTTCGTTGCCCGAAAGGGCCACGCGCGTGCCGCCGAAGTATTCGACGAGCCGCCCGGCATCTGCGGCACCCGTGCGGACCTTCATACCCTTGAGATCGTCGAGCGAGGCAACCGGCTTGTTACAGACAAAGCCGTAATCCACCGCCGCGCCGCCCACGAGGTAGACGGTGTTCAAGCCCTTGAGCTGTTCCTGGCAGTCCGGGCAGTCCAGCATGATGTATTCCATCGACGCGCCGATCATCGCCGGACCGGCATAAGTCGCTTCCGTGCCCGAGGTGGCGAGCATCCCCAGATCAGCGGCGAGATTCAGTTCGGAATATTCCGCCGGGAAGTACGGAAACAGCACGTATCCGACATCGGTCAGCCCGTCCCGCACGCCGCCCAGCATCTCGCCCAGCGACAGAAGCGACATGGAGAACACCTTCACGTCCATGTCGGCGGTTTCCTTCAGTCCATACCTGTTGCCAGGCGCGATGCGCCTTTGTTCGAAAATTCCATCAGTGTTCCTCCCATGTTTCACCTGCCCTTGCCGCTCTTTCCGTCGGATCGGGGGCAGGCATCCTGAAATCGTCTGGTTCGCGTCTTGCGCCCGTCGTGTGCACTTACGCAGAGCAGAATGCGCTTGAAACACCGTCTAAAAATACGAGCGCTATGTAAATTGTATACAGATCAGGCTTCACCAATATTCTGTCTTGATTGACACAGGTATCGAGCACTGAATCGACGCCGTCCTTCGACACCTCAATCATTTCGTTGCACTTGAAACGAGTTTTTCCTATGATCGTCTCAGCGAACGATGGAAGCCAAGCCGGGAAGCCCCTGCTTGCGTAACAGGGAGGACCGACATGACCGCACATGACCTGCCCCAAGGCATGATCCGTGCCCCGCACACCTCGGGCACCCACGAAGGCTATATGCCTGGCTGGGCCAATGATTTCGAAACCGAGGCCCTGCCCGGCGCCCTGCCCCAGGGGATGAACAGCCCGCAGAAGTGCAACTACGGGCTTTATGGCGAACAACTGTCGGGCACCGCGTTCACCGCGAACCCGCCGGAACGGACCTGGACCTACCGGATTCGTCCAAGCGTCAAACACTCGGCGCGGTATGAGCGGATCGAGTTGCCCTACTGGAAATCCGCGCCGCACACGCCGGCGAATGTCACAAGCCTGGGTCAGTATCGCTGGTCGCCCATTGAGGCCGAGGACGATTTCGACTGGCTCACCGGGATGCGGACCATGACCACGGCGGGTGACGTGAACACGCAGGTGGGCATGGCGTCGCATATCTATCTCGTCACCAAATCCATGGTGGACGCCTATTTCTACTCGGCCGATTCCGAACTGCTCGTGGTTCCGCAGCAGGGCAAGCTGCGGTTCGCCACCGAGCTGGGCGTGATCGACGTCGAGCCGCAGGAAATCGCGATCATTCCGCGCGGCCTCGTCTACCGGGTCGAGGTGCTGGAGGGGCCGTGCCGTGGCTTCGTCTGCGAAAACTACGGCCAGAAGTTCGAGCTTCCGGCGCGTGGTCCGATCGGCGCCAATGCGCTCGCCAACCCACGCGACTTCAAGGCGCCCGTGGCGGCCTTCGAGGACCGCGAGGTGCCCTCGACCCTCACCATCAAGTGGTGCGGGCAGTTCCATGAGACCAAGATCGCGCAAAGCCCGCTCGACGTGGTCGCCTGGCACGGCAACTACGCGCCCTACAAATACGACCTCAAAACCTACTGCCCTGTCGGCGCGATCCTGTTCGACCACCCGGACCCGTCGATCTTTACCGTGCTGACTGCGCCGTCGGGTCATCCTGGCACGGCCAACATCGACTTCGTGCTGTTCCGCGACCGCTGGATGGTGGCCGAAGATACGTTCCGCCCGCCGTGGTATCACAAGAACATCATGTCCGAGCTGATGGGCAACATCTACGGCCAGTATGACGCGAAACCGCAGGGCTTCGTCCCCGGCGGCATGTCGCTTCACAACATGATGCTGCCGCACGGGCCGGACCGCGAGGCGTTCGAGGGCGCGTCCAACTCGAACCTCGGGCCGCACAAGCTCGAGAACACCATGTCCTTCATGTTCGAGACGCGCTTCCCGCAGCATCTGACCGAGTTCGCGGGGAAGGAAGCGCCGCTTCAGGACGACTACATCGACTGCTGGGACAGCCTCGAGAAGAAGTTCGACGGGACGCCGGGGCTCAAGTAACCTGCACAACAAGCGTCGAGGGGATCAGACCATCCCCTCGACCACCTCGCGCAGGATTTTTCCCGACACCGACCGGGGGAGGTCGTCCAGCGCCACAAAGACCACACCCTTTGGCCGCTTGTAGCTGACCAGTTCCGCCGCGCAGATTTCGTTCACGTGGTCTTCGGTCAACGTGTCGTCCACACGGGCGATGACGGCCACTGGCACCTCGCCCCAGCGGTCGTCGGGCTTGCGCACGACGATGGCATCGGCCACGCGGGGGTCAGCGAGCAGCACGCGCTCGATCTCGGCGGGGTAGATGTTTTCACCCCCCGACTTGATCAGATACTTCGACCGGCCAGCAAATTCATAGCCGCGCTCGGTCAGCCGGAACATGTCGCCCATGTGGAACCAACCGTCCGCAAAGTCCTTGGCGTTGACCTCGGGCGCGTTCCAGTAGCCCGAGAAGAGCGTCGGTCCCCGCACCCAGGCCTCGCCCGCCTCGCCCGGCGCCACGTCGCGCCCGTCCGGGCCGACGAGCCGCAGTTCGGTCAGGATGGACAACCCCTTGGCAAGGCTATCCTGCGCGCGGCCCACCGGGATAATATGGCCGGACAGGGGCGGCATCCCGGTCTCGGTCGCGCCGAAACTGTTCACATAGGGCGCGTTCACCAGCGTCGTGATCTCGTTCACCACGGACAGCGGCACGAGGACGGCCATGCAGCCCACACCGCGCACGCCCTTGATCGCGGGGTTTCGCTCCTTAATCCGCGCGATCAGCGGCTCGATGGTGGCGGGCACGAGCATGAGCCAGCCGATCGGATAGGCTTCCAGCGCGTCTATGATCGCATCCGCGTCGAACCCGTCCACGATCACGTTCGGCCCGCCGCTCATCAGCGTGGACATGACGTGCTCGGTCCCCCCGATATGAAACATCGGCGCCCACGAGATATAGCCGTCGCCGGGCAGAATACCGATGTCGAGCCGGAGCGCGCTCATCCGCGCGATCTGTGCCCGGTGCGAGATGACCGCCGCCTTGGGCCGCCCCGTGGTGCCGGAGGTATGGATGATGAAAATCCCGTCCTCGGGTTCAGCCGCGCACTCCGTGTTACCGCGCGCGTCGAAACTGTCGATCAGCGCGACGGGCACATCCCCCGCCGCCTCGGTCGCGATCCCCATATGGCGCGCGCTCGCCACCACGAGCGCGGGGTCCACAAGATCGACGCAATAGCGCAGGTCCGACGCCGACAGCCGCCAGTTCTGGCACGCGATGATCAGCCCCAGCTTGGCCCCCGCCAGTTGCAGCATCGTGTAATGAACGGAGTTCTGAGAAATGACCGCCACCCGGTCACCCCGCGTCAGCCCCCTTGCAGCAAGATCCGCCGCGATCCTGACCACCCGTGCGATCAACTCGCCATAGGTGAAATGCCCCTCGGCCCCGTCGAGCGCGGTAGCATGGGGCGTTACCCGCGCCCGCATGGCGACGAGCGCATAGACAGTGGCGCGCGAAGCGTCGAGCGCGATCATGGTCTGTCCTTTCGAAACGTGAAGGTCGCGCTGACGAGCACATCGTCGCCGCGCGTGAGCCGGGTGTCGGTGGTCGCGCCTTCGGTCAGGATGCGCGCGGTGAGGTCGTCGCCCTCGAAGACGTTGCCCGAGTATCGCGCGTCCACATGGGCGATGTCCTCGTCCAACAGCGACATGAGATAGGCGAGATTGGCGGGACCGGGGTTCACCCGGCGCGGGCCGAACCCGGCGGCCTCCGCCGCCTCGCGGGTCAGGTGGATGGCGTTGTCGTCCGCCAGCATCTCGCACCAGACCGCCATGTCGGGGCCGGAAATGTCGTTGAAATCCCTGGTCATACGTCCCTCATCGGTGCAGATGATCGGCCTGCCCGAACACTCGCGAGGGCTTGCGCGGGATCTCCTCTACCTCTGCCGTGACGCGGTAGCTTTCGCCCACCCGAAGCCGGTCGTCATAGTCCAGACGCGACCGCGCCAGCACCGGGCCTGCGTCGAAGTCGAGGCCGAGTGCGCGCGCCAGGTCAGCGATGCGCAGGCCAAGCCCGCCGACGAAGGCAAAGACGGGATGCGCGAAATCGCCCTGGCGTGGTGGCAGCCCGGCCATTTGCCGCAGGCGGTCATCCATCGCCGGGGTCAAAACAAACCGCCCCTCGGGTATCTGAAGCTCCTCCATGGGCTTATTGTATACGCATGATCGGGATACGGATACAAAAATCCGCAGCACTCCAGTCAATTTCCACCATGGCACCATGCGACCCCTTGAACTGGACCCGCCTTCCGGTGACTGATCGGCGTCATGTTCTGGATCATCTCGGGCTACCTCATCCACGCGCTCACCATCCTGAGGGTGTTGCAACGTCCGCATCGCGATCCGGCGGCGCGGGCAGCCTGGGTGCTTACCGTGCTCGCGCTGCCGTTTTTTGGCGTGATCGCCTATGTCATGTTCGGGGAAATCCGGCTCGGGCGGCGGCGGAGCGAACGCCTGCGC
>LUOO01000003.1 GCA_001626765.1 Maritimibacter sp. REDSEA-S28_B5 | reverse complement strand
TCATGAGCGTGAGGACGAGGCCGCCCACCAGCGGCGCCGACTGCGGCAGATGCACGAACTGGATGAACACGGCGAGGCCAAGGATACCGAAGACGATCGACGGCACGGCGGCGAGGTTCGAGATGTTCACCTCGATGATATCCGTAAGCCGGTTCTGCTTGGCAAACTCCTCGAGGTAGATCGAGGCAGCGACACCGATGGGTAGCGACAGCGCGAGCACCACGAGCATCATGTAGAGCGACCCCAGCATCGACACCCCGATCCCCGCCTGTTCGGGGCGGCTTTCTGACGCGTCCGCACCGGTGATGAAGCTCCAGTTGAAGCTCTTGTGAAGCGTGCCGGCCGCTCTCAACTCATCCACGAGGTCGAGGTGAGCGGGGCTGATGTTCTTGTCCCGCTCGACGCTGCCCCTGGTCACCCGGCCCTTGAGGTATCCGTCCACGCGCGAGCTTGCGAGCACCTCGAAGCTGGCGGTGGTGCCGACAAGCTCGGGATTGGCGAGCACCCGATCGCGCACCTGAGCGGCGGCGGAGGCGGAGAGAAGCTGAGACAGGTCCTTGGCGTCCTCGAAGGGGTTCGCGATCCCCTGCTCTTCCAACGCCGCCGCCATGGCGTCGTTGATGAGCGGGTTGTAACCAAAGGTCGACACCTTGGCCATTTCTTCGGGATCGCGGTTGCCGGAT
The DNA here is from genome assembly GCA_001626765.1 of Maritimibacter sp. REDSEA-S28_B5. Classification (GTDB taxonomy): domain Bacteria; phylum Pseudomonadota; class Alphaproteobacteria; order Rhodobacterales; family Rhodobacteraceae; genus Maritimibacter. The sequence goes on along the minus strand of LUOO01000003.1, from coordinate 202,230 downwards.
TTGTCGAGCGTCTCGGCCGGCAGCGTGATCTCGAGCGTGATGAAGGTCTGCTGGAACGCAGGAACGCCGCGCGAGATGATCGTGGTCAGGAGCGCCACGAGAAAGAACAGGCCGATCCCGATGGCCACCATGCCGTAGATGCGAAAACGTTTCTCGGCGGCGTTGCGTTTCTTGGTCCGCGCATCGGGGCGCAGGATCGACGATCCGCCTGACGCGCCGAAGGCTCCGGGGGTGATGTCGGTCATTCGTATTGCTCCCGGTATTTGCGCACGATGTAGAGCGCGAGGACATTGAGGCCGAGGGTCACGACGAAGAGCGTCATGCCGAGGGAAAAGGCGACCAGCGCCTCGGGGCTGGCGAAATCGGCGTCCCCGGTCAGCTGGCTCACGATCTTGGCAGTCACCGTCGTCATCGCCTCGAAGGGATTGAGTGACAGCCGTGCGGCGGCCCCTGCCCCGAGCACGACGATCATCGTCTCGCCGATGGCGCGGGAGGCGGCCAGAAGGATGGCGCCCACGATGCCCGGTAGCGCGGCGGGCAGCACCACCTGGCGGATCGTTTCCGATTGGGTCGCGCCAAGACCGTAGGAGCCGTCGCGCATCGCTTGCGGCACGGCGTTGATGATGTCGTCCGACAGCGACGAGACGAAGGGGATGAGCATGATGCCCATCACGAGGCCCGCGGTCATCACCGCCGTGCCACCCCGCATCCAGCCCACGCCCAGCAGCCCGCCGTCGCCAAAGACATCAAGCAGCAGCGGCCCGACCGTGAGCAGCGCGAAGAGACCGTAGACGATTGTCGGGATGCCCGCGAGCACCTCGAGCAAGGGCTTTGCGACCGCGCGAAGCTTGGGACCGGCGTATTCCGACAGGTAGATCGCGGCGAAGAGCCCGATGGGCACTGCCACGGCGAGGGCGATCAGCGAGATGTAGAGCGTGCCCCATAGAAGCGGCAGGATACCGAGCGACGATCCCCCGCCGAAGGACGGCGACCAGGTGGTGCCGAAGAAAAACTCGTCCGCCGGGTAGAGCTGGAAGAAGTTGATGGTGTTGAACAGGAGCGACAGCACGATCCCGACCGTGGTCAGAATGGCGATCAGCGCGGCGGAGATCAGGAGGACCAGAACCCCCTTCTCGACCCGGTTGCGCGCGCGCAACTGCCCATTCGTGCCCATGTAGGCGTACAGGAACCCGGCGACCGCGACGATCAGCACGAGGCCCGTCATGATCCAGTGGCCGGTGTTGGTTTTGGCGCGGTAGGCTTGGGCGGCGTTCAGCACCTCGGGTCCGACCTCGGACCCGATGGCGACACCGACGCCCGCGAGCATCTCGCGCACATTGGCCGTGCCCGCGTCGAGACTGCGTGCGTCATCCGGCGTCATCACGCCCCGGTCCACGGCCACGTCGAGGCCTTGGGCCACGCGGCTCACGTCCGACATGATGAGCGATAGGGCGCCTGTGTCGTCATACATGGTCGAAGGGATCATCCCCTTGACCTGCTGGGTGATGACGATCGGTTGCGCCACGACCCAGACGGCCAGCAGCAGCACGGCCGGCACGAAGGCCAGCATCGCCACGTTCAGGCCGTAGAAGTTCGGCAGCGAATGGAGCTTGCGCACATCGTCGACCGACCCCACGGCGCGCGCACGCCCCATGATGTAGCCGGCGGCTGTCAACGCAACGACGATGGCGAGAAGGATAAGGGGGGACATCGGCTTTCCGGTTTCTGGTCCGTCGAGCGGTCGCCGCGGTCACGGCGTCGTCACGGATCTTGAGGATGTCTGAACGGCGCGAACGTATTTTTCGTGGAAAAGGTCGGTGCGAGCTGCCCCGCACCGACCCTCATCATCAACGATGAACCTTAGTTCATGGTCTCTTCGTTGGCGATCATCGCTTGCGTCGCGGCGAGCTCGGGGTCCGACACGAGGCCATACTGGGCGAGCGGGCCGGAGGGGCCGGCGATTTCGTCCGCCACGAAGAACTGGGCGAATTCTTTCAGGCCGGGGATCACGCCGATGTGGGCCTTCTTGATGTAGAAGTAGAGCGGACGCGACACCGGGTAATCGCCGGCGGCGATGGTCTCGGTCGTGGCTTCCACACCGCCCATGGTCGCGGTCTTCAGCGTGTCGGTGTTGTTTTCGTAGAAGGCGAGGCCGAACACGCCGATCCCGTTCGGGGTCGCGTCGATGCGGGCCAGCGTCTCGGTGTAGTCGCCGTCGATGTCGACCGATTTGCCATCGGTGCGCACCGCCATGCAGGCGCCTTCGGCGTCGTCTTCCGACATGCCGGCGGCAACCATGGCTTCCATCGCGCCGCTGTCTTCACAGCCCTGCAGCATCACCTTTTCTTCGAACACTTCACGGGTGCCGTGCTTGGTGCCCGGGATGAAGGCGGCGATTTCGGCGTCCGGCAGATCGGCGTTGAACTCGTTCCAGTTCATGTAGGGGTTATCGACGAGTGCGCCGTCCACGAGGACCTGCGCGCCGAGCGCGTTGAAGATGTCGGCGGGTTCGAAGGCGGTGAACTCGGGGCCGTCGATCTGCGAGGCGAACACGATGCCGTCGTAGCCGATGCGCACTTCGATGATGTCGGTCACGCCGTTGGCGGCGCAGGCTTCGACTTCGCTGTCCTTGATGGCGCGCGAGGCGTTTGCGATGTCGATGGTGTTTTCACCCACGCCTTCGCAGAACCGCTTGAGGCCAGCCGACGAGCCGCCCGATTCCACGACCGGGGTCGGGAAGTCGAAGTTTTCGCCAAAGGCTTCGGCAACGATCGAGGCATAGGGCAGAACGGTCGAGGACCCGGCCACCTGGACCTGATCACGAGCAACGGCAACACCGGTGGTGGCGGCAGCGATCGCCAGGGTCGAGGCGGTCAGTTTCGCAAAAGTCATCAGTTTCTCCTGTTACGGTTTTGCGTAAGGGGCGAGGGCGTGTCCCCCGCTGTCCTGACGCTGTGGCCTAAGGTGAGTCTGCGATGGTTATGCGACAGTCTTGTAACAGCTTTGTAACGATGTCCAAATCGTCTGTGGAGAAGTCAGGACTTCGGAAGAAGCACGCTGAAACGGCTCCCCTGCCCCGGCTGGCTCTCGATCCTCAGACGGCCCCGATGGCGGTTCAGGATGTGTTTCACGATGGCAAGCCCCAGCCCGGTGCCGCCCATCCCGCGCGAGCGGTGGCTGTCCACGCGGTAAAAGCGTTCGGTCAGACGGCCAAGATGCCGCTCGTCGATCCCCTCGCCCTTGTCGGCCACGCTGATCTGGACCCCGGGACCGCGCAGGCGCGGATCGTCAGGCAGGTCTTCGACCGACACGTCCACCGCCCCGCCGGAGCCGCCGTATTTGATCGCGTTTTCGATGAGATTGGTAAAGACCTGCGTGATCTGGTCGGGATCAGCTGGCAGGAACACGGGCCGCTCTGCCCCGGTCACGGTGAGTGTGACACCCTTTTCCACGGCCAGGTTGCGCAGGGACCGCGCCGCGCTTTCCACCAGTTCGGCGATGTCCACGTCCTCGGTCGGACGCAGGCGTTCGAGGTCCTCGACCTTGGCCAGCGACAAAAGATCGTCGACGAGCCGGTTCATCCGCCGCGCCTCGCGCTCCATGATCTCGAGAAAGGTCTCCCGCGCGGCGGCATCGTTCCTGGCCGGGCCGCGCAGGGTCTCGATGAAGCCGGAAATGGCGGTGAGCGGCGTGCGCAGCTCGTGGCTCACGTTGGCCACGAACTCGGACCGCATTTCACCCGCCTCGGTCTGGGCTGTAAGGTCCAAGAAGGTCAGCAGGAGCCCCCCGGTCTCGATGGGCGCGATGGTGACGTCGAACACCCGTTCACGTGCGCCGGTGGCGACGGCCACATGCCTTCCCTTGCGCGAGGATCGGGTCGCCATCGCTTCTTCGATGGGATTGATGAGGTCGGGCTGGCGAAACAGGGTCGCCGCCTGCCGCCCGACGGTCTGGTGGCCAAAAAGCGCAAGCGCCCCCTCGTTCATCGCCGTGACCCGTTCCGTCCGGTCGATCACGGCACAGGGCACCGGGAGGGCGCGGATCAGCGTTTCTGGTGTCATGGGTCCTCGGCGCATCCTGGGCGGTGAGCGGGATTCGGTCGGCTGAAACCGACGCTCCGCACCCGCGTCTTGTCGCGCGGAGAGTGTGAGCGATTGCTCGGGCTGTAAAGGCCCGGGAGAACGAACTGTGTAATGCCCGGTTCATTTATCATCTTTGCAAACGCATGTATTCGACCTATAACAACCCTTGCGTGAAAGTGGGCAGAGACCGATCCGGCAAAGACATTCGTCTGGGGATCGAAATGGGACAGGTTCGACGAAACTACCTTGAAATGGACAAGGCCCGATGTGCGGACCCCAACAGGGCGGTCCTGCGGATCCTTGCCATCGGCCCGGCGCGTCGGGAGGATGAGGACGCGAGCCTCGTGCGTATTCCGGGCACAGAGTTTCTGCCCTTCGCGCAACTTACCGCGGAACGGATCCACGACCTGGAACCGGACGTGGTGATATCGCCGCTCGTGACACAACAATTCGATTGCCTGGAGGTCGCCTTCCTGCTGACGGAAGCGGGCTACAGGGGCCGGTATCGTGCCCTGGCAGCCATGTTGCCCCGGCCCGACATGGTTCGGCGCGAAGTGCGGTCGAGTTTTCCCGAGATTGACTTCGACGTCGTGCTCGTCGGCCCGGCGGCGCGCTCGGCAGGAAACTGACAGCGACGGGCCGGGTGCGGGGTAGAGGACGCGGACCGGGTCCTCAGTAGATCAGGTCCTGCCCTTCATCCCCGACCCGGTCGTAGTGACGTTCCAGCGCCCCCAGCGCGATACGCAGGACGATTTTCCCAGACCGGGCAGGATAATCGAGCTTCGCCTCGATGGTCTCCATCCCGTCCTCGAGGCAGCACGACAGCAGCACCGTTTCCGCCAGTTCCGGACCGAGTGCCCTGAGCGCCCGATCGAGGCTTTCATGCGCCACGACATGGCGTGCCTTCTGTCGCACGAGATTGCCCTCGGACCGGCCCGTATCGACGGGGTAGGCTCCGGTCAGGAGCCGCCCGAGATCATCACCGATCGCCCCCCCTGCCCGCGCGATTTCGTAGCTTTCCCGGAACCGTTCCGCCGCCCGCGTCATCGCCTGCGTGAGGAACGGGTCTCCGCCCGACCGCTTGCGCCTCGCCAAGACCCGAAGCGGTGCCTCGCTGCCCGCGCTGCGCAACTTGGTCTTGCGGATCTCCTTGGGCTCGCCACCGCGCATCAATTCCTGCGCGCCAAGCCGACGCGACTCGGCCCCCGCAAGGCGGCGCTGGAACTCTGCGCGCCCCGGCGTCGTGATGCGATACCGGGAGAGTCGACCAGACACATCTCCCGCGATCCATTCGTTGACCGCCATTTGTTCCGCAACCTGCCGGGTGACGACGGCCTTGCGGACCGGGCGGTCGTCGTCATAGGCCCCCTTGCCCACGACCACCGCATCCTCGACCCCTTCGGCAATGACGAGCAACGCGCCGGGGTCCGCGAGCGCCCGCAGGGCCCGCAGGATGTCGCGATCAAGGGTCGCGTGGTCGATGTCGTCTGTCAGAAACGCATGTGCCGTCTGGGACATGGCCGGAGCCTCCGTCTGGGCGGAAGGACGACCCGTCTGGGTCCGGTTTCGCAACGAGGCACCAAGCGCATGGATCGCGCGGGCCGCCAGGGGTTCGTCGCGCAGGGCCCCCGCGCGCCTCACCTGCCGCAGGACGGTCGAGGCATGGCATCCCTCCTGCGCGGCAGTTGGCCTGAGACTTGTCCCTGCCTCGGTATGCTCGAGGTAAGCGATCACGCGGGGCGGCACCCAATCGGCCAAGGTGCTTGCACCGGCAACGTCGATCTCCACATCTTTCGGCATGGGACACTCCTGTTGTGAAACTCTTCCTCCCGAAGGTGAAAACAACTTTAAGGCGAGTCGTTCGGTTTGTGCAATCCATTGTTCACCTTCCGGCAACAATGGCTGAGAACGCTCCTGAATACAGTTATTTTTCCAATATTAAGCCGGCCTTATGGCAGCGAACGCTGCGCAAACACCCCAAGAAAAAACATCCTATGGTTGTGCTTCAAGCACATTGCGCCGCGGGTCGGGTGACACGCGGCGCATCGTTCTTCAGCGTCGGCCGGGCGAGCGGCGGGCGCTTCGATCAGGTGTAGGCGTCGGGCATCGACGCCTTGCGGTCAGCGATATAGGCGTCGAGCGCCTCGCGCACCGCGGGATCCAGTGCGGGGGCCTCGTAGCCCTCCAGCATGGATTTCACCTTCGCGCTGGCGAGCGTCACCGTGTCGCGCGCGCCCTCTTCGTCCCAAGTCTCGAAGGGTTTGTAATCGAGCACCTCGGTGCGCCAGAACGCATCCTTGAAATGGCGCTGGGTATGGGCGCAGCCCAGATAGTGACCGCCAGGGCCCACTTCGCGGATCGCATCCATCGCCTGACCTTCGTCGTCGATGCTGAGCCCGCGGGCCATGCGGTGGATGACACCAAGTTGGTCCGCGTCCATCACGAATTTCTCGAAGGAGGACACGAGCCCCCCCTCAAGCCAGCCGCAGGCATGGAGCATGAAGTTCACGCCCGCGTTGAGACCGGCATTGAGGCTGTTGGCGCTTTCATACCCGGCCTGCGCATCGGGGATCTTGGACCCGGTGAAACCACCGGCGGACCGATACGGCAGGTTCATCCTTCGGGCGAGCTGGCCCACGCCATAGGTGATTTGCGCGGCCTCGGGCGTGCCGAAGGTCGGCGCGCCGGAGTTCATGTCGATCGAGGTCACGAAGGCACCGAAAATGACCGGCGCGCCCTTGCGCACGAGCTGGCTGTAGGCGACGCCCGCCATGACCTCGGCATAGACCTGCGTCAGCGTGCCCACGACCGATACCGGCGCCATGGCACCGCCGACGATGAAGGGCGAGATGATCGCGGCCTGACCGGCGGCGGCATATTCCTCAAGCGCGCCCATCATGGTAAGGTCGAAGGAGAGCGGCGAGTTGATGTTGATGAGCGAGGTCATCACCGCGTTCTGGTCGACGAAATCGTCACCGAACACGATCTTGGACATGTTGATGCAGTCGCGCGCCCATTCCCGGTCGGTCACGGCGCCCATGTAGGGCTTGTCCGACAGGGTGATGTGCGCATGGAGCATGTCGAAATGGCGCTTGTTCACCGGCACGTCGGTCGGCTCGCAGACCGTGCCGCCCGACAGATGCAGCCATTTGGACATGTAGCCCAGCTTCACGAACTTGCGGAAATCCTCGATGGTGGCGTAACGGCGGCCGCCGTCCAGGTCGCGCACGAAGGGCGGGCCATAGACCGGGGCGAGCACGAGGTTGTTGCCACCGACCTTGACCGAGCGTTCGGGGTTGCGGGCGTGGTGTATGTATTCCGACGGCGCGGTCTTGCACAGCTCGCGGGCAAGGCCGCGGGGAATGTGGACCCGTTCGCCGCGCACATCGGCACCGGCATCGCGCCAGCGCTGAAGGGCGGCGGGGTTTTCCGTGAAGTTGACGCCGATTTCATCGAGAATGGTCTCGGCGTTGCGTTCGATGATCTCGATGGCCTCGTCGTTCAGGATGTCGATGGTCGGGGACATCCGTTCCAGCACGGGCACCAGTTCGATCCGCCGCGCGGTCCGTTCGGCACGGCGCGCCGCACCGCCACCTGTCCCCCGCTGGCGGCGACGCGCCCCCGCTTCGATCATCTCATCGGCCATGTCATCCTCCAGAGCTCGTTGTCTCCCGTTTATCGGTTGGGCGCGTGGGACTGGCGGGGAATAGCGACATTTGACGTGGAAAAACGACCTCGACGTCAGGCGCGTTGGACACCCGCCATTCCGTGATCTGCCGGGTCATGCTGTCATATGTTGCAAATTGCGGCATTTACCGGCATGAAGCGGCAAACGGACGAAGGAAACGGCATGTCCAGACACCTGCCCGATGCGCGGCGCGCGCAGCTCGAGCACCGGCTGACGCGAGGCGAGGCGCTCGACCTTGCCTCGGTGGCGCGCGATTTGGACGTGTCTGTGGACACCGTGCGGCGCGATCTGAAAGAGCTGGAGAAACAGGGGCTTGCACGATATGTGCGCGGCGGCGCCCTGCCGGTCGCACGCCCGCCCGCCGCCTTTGTCTCGAGGGTGGCCGAAACCGGCCCGATCAACGCGGCACTGGCCGAAGCCGCCCTGCCGCTCGTGACCGAGGGGATGGTTCTGGGGCTAGACGGCGGCACCGCCGTTCTGGCGCTGGCAGAGCGCCTTGCCCCCCTGCCCGATCTGCTGGTGGTCACCCCTTCGCCCGCTGCCGCCATGGCCTGTCTCGCGCGCGGGATCGAGGTGCACATGGTCGGGGGCACGCTCGCCGCATTGGGCGCGATCTGCGTCGGGCACGAAGCGGTGACGGCATTGTCCGACATTTCCATTGACCTCGCGTTTCTCGGCGTCTGCGGGCTCGACACCGGCTTTGGCCTGTCCGCCGACGATCCGCGCGAGGCGCATGTGAAACGCGCCCTCATCGCCTCGGCCCATCGGTCCGTGATGCTGACGGACGAGACGAAACTGGGCCGTCGCGCTCGCCACCGCGTCGCACCCTGTGGCGAGCTTCACAGCCTCGTCACCACCGCGCCCGCCCATGTGACGCAGCCCTTTACCGACCACGGGATCGAGGTAATCCATGCCTAGGATCATCACCCCCCGCACCGGGGTCGCGGCCGCCTTTGCCCTGAACGGTGTGCTGTTGGGCACCTGGGCCGCGCGTGTGCCGACCTTTGTGGACACGCTCGACCTGTCCGAGAGCACCCTTGGCGTCCTGCTTTTTTGCATGGGAATCGGGGCGCTGATTTCCTTTCCGCTCGCGGGCCGGCTGGCCGATCAGCATGGGGCGGTGCGGGTCACGCGGGTGCTTGCGTTGTTATATCTCGCCGCGACGCTGCTTGTCGGGTTCTCGGCAACACCCCTCCTGCTGGGCGTGGCGCTTTTCGTCTTCGGCATCGGTCATGGGGCGATGGACGTGACGATGAACTCCTGGGCGACCGAGGTCGAGCGACATCATGGCCGGTCGATCATGTCGTCCTTTCACGCGATGTGGAGCCTTGGGGCGGGTCTCGGTGCTGCGGGCGGGTTCGTCGCAACCTCGTCGGGCGCTGCGCCGCCGATCCACTTCACCGCCGTGGTCATCCTGGGCGCGCTTTGTGCCGGGCCGTTCCTGCGGGTTCCATGGCAGTCCCGCACCCATTTGTCAGACAAAAAGGCACCGGCTTTTGCCCTCCCCAAGGGCGCGCTTGTCCTCGTGGGGCTCATGGCGATGGCGGCGGGGATCGGCGAAGGTGCGGCGGTGGATTGGAGCGCGGTCTACCTGCGCGACGTGATCGCGGTGACCGAAGCGCAGGCGACGCTGGCCTTTACAGCCTTTTCCATCACCATGGTGATCATGCGGCTCAACGTGGACCGCATCATCGACCTCTTCGGCCCTGTCTCCGTGGCGCGGGTCGCGGGTGTTCTGGCGGCGGGCGGCTACCTGACGGCAGCGATTGCCCCTTCGCTCTGGGTCGTGGTCGCGGGCTTCGTACTCGTAGGCATGGGTTATGCCGCCGTGGTCCCGATGGCCTTTTCGCGCGCGGCGAACGACCCCGATATGTCGGCGGGACAAGCGATCGCCTCGGTCGCGACGCTGGGATATGGGGCCATGCTGCTCGGGCCGCCTGCCATCGGCTTTCTGGCTCACGCCACGTCACTGCGCTTTTCCTTTGCGCTGGTCGCTGCGGCGGCGCTGATCATCACGCTCTTTGGGCGGGCGATGCGGCCCCCGACGGGGTGAGCGAAAACGGCGCGGCGCGCCCAAGGCTCTTGCCACCAACGCGCCACGGGCCTAATCACCGCGCATGACACAGACCTCCCATGACCGCCTTCTCATCATCGACTTCGGCAGCCAGGTCACGCAGCTTATCGCGCGGCGCCTGCGGGAGCTGAACGTCTATTGCGAAATTCACCCGTTCCAGAAAGTGACCGCCGATTTCCTGCGCGACTTCGCGCCGAAAGCGGTGATTTTCTCGGGCGGCCCGGCATCGGTGATCGACGAGGGCTCGCCCCGCCCGCCCGCCGAGGTGTTCGACATGGGCGTGCCGATCCTTGGCATCTGCTATGGTCAGCAGGTGATGATGGAGATGCTCGGTGGCAAGGTCGAGCGCGGTCATGGCACCGCCGAGTTCGGGCGCGCCTATTTGACCCCCTCCAAGACGCGTCTCGACATTCTGAACGGCTGGTTCATGGACGGCTCGGGCCGCGAACAGGTCTGGATGTCGCATGGCGACCACGTGGCGAAAATCGCACCGGGTTTCGAGGTCTATGGCACCTCGCCCAATGCGCCGTTTGCGATCACGGCGGATCTTTCGCGCAACTTCTTTGCCGTGCAGTTCCACCCCGAGGTGCATCATACCCCGAACGGCAAGACGCTTTACGAGAACTTCGTGCGGCTTGCCGGGTTCACGGGCGACTGGACCATGGGCGCCTACCGCGAAGAGGCGATCCGCGTCATTCGCGAACAGGTCGGTGACAAGCAGGTGATCTGCGGCCTGTCGGGCGGCGTCGATTCGTCGGTGACAGCGGTGCTCCTGCACGAGGCCATCGGTGACCAACTGACCTGCGTCTTTGTCGACCACGGGCTGCTGCGCAAGAACGAGGCCGAGGAAGTGGTCACGATGTTCCGTGACCATTACAACATGAAGCTGATCCACGCCGACGAAGCCGACCTGTTCCTGGGCGAGCTTGAGGGGGTGTCTGACCCGGAAATCAAACGTAAGACGATTGGCCGCCTCTTCATCGACGTTTTCCAGAAATACGCGAGCGGGATCGAGGGCGCCGAGTTCCTGGCGCAAGGCACGCTCTACCCGGACGTGATTGAATCGGTCAGCTTTTCGGGCGGACCTTCGGTCACCATCAAGTCGCACCACAACGTGGGCGGCCTGCCGGAGAAGATGGGGCTGAAACTCGTCGAACCCCTCCGCGAGCTTTTCAAGGACGAGGTGCGCGCGCTGGGTCACGAGCTTGGCCTGCCCGCGAGCTTTATCGGGCGTCACCCCTTCCCCGGTCCGGGCCTTGCCATCCGTTGCCCCGGCGCGATCACCCGCGAGAAACTCGACATCTTGCGCGAGGCTGACGCGGTCTATATCGACCAGATCCGCAAGCACGGGCTTTACGACGAGATATGGCAGGCCTTCGTCGCAATCCTGCCCGTGCGCACGGTGGGCGTGATGGGCGACGGGCGCACCTATGACTATGCCTGCGCCCTGCGTGCGGTGACGAGCGTCGACGGGATGACGGCGGATTACTATCCCTTCAGCCATGATTTCCTCGGTGAAACGGCGACGCGTATCATCAACGAGGTCAAGGGGATCAACCGCGTCACCTATGACATCACGTCCAAGCCGCCGGGCACGATCGAGTGGGAATGAGCCCGCGGGCGGGCGTCCGGGGCGGCTTGTTCTTCCCGGTCACCGCGGGATATCTGGTCGCATGACGCAAGCCTCCCTCCCTCGCTCCGAGAAACGCGAAGCCTCGGCCATCGCGCGTGCCGCCCTCTGGATGGTCGGCGCGGTGTCCTGCTTTTCGGCCATGGCCATCGCCGGACGGGCGCTGTCGCTCGACCACGACACGTTCGAGATCATGTTCTACCGGTCCTGTGTCGGCGTGATCGTCGTGACGCTGGTCATCACCGCCACGGCACGCTGGGGAGAGATCGGCTCGCGCAAGCTCGGGCTGCATTTCGTGCGCAACGTGTCGCATTTCACCGGGCAGAACCTGTGGTTCTACGCGGTCGGGGTGATCCCGCTCGCGCAGGTCTTTGCGCTCGAGTTCACCGCACCCCTTTGGGTGCTTCTGCTGTCGCCGATCTTTCTCTCCGAACGGATCACGCGCCCGCGCGCCTTTGCCGCCGGCATCGGGTTTTTGGGGATCCTGGCCGTCACCCAGCCCTTTTCCACCGAGATCGCGCCAGGGACCATCGCGGCGGCGGTGGCGGCGATCGGTTTTGCCGGGTCGGCCGTCTTTACCCGCAAGCTCACGCGGACCGAATCCATGGCGGCGATCCTGTTTTTCCTGACGACGATGCAGGCGGCCATGGGTCTGGCCCTCGCAATGTTGGACGGCGAAATGGCCCTTCCCAGCATCTCCACCGCGCCGCTGCTCGTCCTTGTGGGGCTCGCGGGACTGGCCGCGCATTTCTGCCTGACCTCGGCATTGAAGCTCGCCCCGGCGACTGTGGTCATGCCCATCGACTTTGCCCGGCTTCCGCTCATCGCGCTCATCGGCTGGTATTTCTATCAGGAAACCCCGGCGCTCGGCGTTTTCGTGGGCGCGGTGCTCATCCTCGCAGGAAACTGGATCAACATCCGCGCCTCGGCCCGCGAGATGCGGGGGGCGCGGGCGACCGGCGCCTAACCACCTTGCCCCTCTGCGCCCGCCCGGCTACCAAAGCCCCGACCGTGAACTGAGGGGCGCAAGGTGATCTACAAGACCGCGAAAGACTGGCTCGGGGCCAGCCACAAACGGGTGCTGTTCTTCGGCATGTCGGGACTTGGAAAGACCCATGTCTCGAACCTGCTGCGCGGCTCGGGCGACTGGTTCCACTACTCGGTCGATTACCGGATCGGCACCCGCTACATGGGCGAATACATCGCGGACAACTTCAAGCGCGAGGCGATGAAGAACCCGTTCCTGCGGGAGCTTCTGCTCACCGACAGCGTCTATATCGCGTCGAACATCACCTTCGACAACCTCAAGCCCGTGTCGACCTATCTGGGCAAGCCGGGCGACCCGTCCAAGGGCGGGCTGCCTTATGCCGAATACCAGAGGCGGCTCGAACAGTTCAAACGGGCCGAGATCGCGGCGCTGCTGGACACCGGCCATTTCATCGACCGGGCGCAGGCGCTTTATGGCTATCCGCATTTCGTCTGCGACACCGGCGGGTCGATCTGCGAATGGGTCGATCCCGAGGATGCGAACGATCCGGTTCTCAAAGCCCTGTCCGCCGAGACCCTGATGGTCTGGATCAAGGGCGACGAGGCCCATACCGAGGAACTTGTCCGCCGCTTCGACCGGGCGCCCAAGCCCATGTGCTACATGGAGAGTTTTCTCGAGGACAGCTGGACACGTTACCTCGACCAGAAGAAGCTGACTGAGGAACAGGTCGATCCGGACGATTTCATCCGCTGGACATACGCCGCCGCCCTCGCCCATCGCCAGCCGCGCTACGCCGCGATGGCCGAGAACTGGGGCGTCACCGTGCTGGCCGATGACGTTGCGCGTATCCGCACCATCGAGGACTTCAATGTGATGATCTGCGCAGCGCTTGAGAGCCGCTGACCTTGTGACCCCGTGACCGACCGCTTATTTCTCTGACCTTCCGGCGGCCCAAAGCCGCGCCTTATCCCGGAGCCCACCATGCCCATCAAGATCCCCGCCGACCTGCCCGCGACCGACGTCCTGCGCGACGAGGGCGTGATGGTCATGCCGGAGAACCAGGCGGCGCGGCAGGACATCCGCGCGCTGAAGATCGGGCTTCTGAACCTCATGCCCAAGAAGATCCAGACCGAGACGCAGTTCGCGCGACTGATCGGGGCCACGCCGCTCCAGATCGAGTTCACGCTCATCCGGATGACCGAACATTTTTCGAAGAACACGCCCGAGGAACATCTGGGCACCTTCTATCGCACCTTTCAGGAGGTGAAGGACCAGAAGTTCGACGGTCTCATCATCACCGGCGCGCCCATCGAGCACCTCGATTTCGAGGACGTGACCTATTGGGACGAGATGAAGGAGGTCCTCGACTGGACCCAGACCAACGTGCAATCGACCTTTGGCGTCTGCTGGGGCGGGATGGCGATGATCTATCATTTCCACGGCGTGCCCAAGTATATCCTACCCGCGAAAAGTTTCGGGCTGTTTCCGCAGGAAAACCTGAAACCTTCCTCGCCCTATCTGCGTGGCTTCTCGGACATCTGCATGATCCCGGTAAGCCGCTGGACGGAAATGAAACAGGACGACATCGACAAGGCCCAAGGGCTCACCACGCTGCTGGGATCGCCCGAGACCGGCCCCTGCCTGGTCGAGGACCCTGGGCACCGCGCGCTCTATATCTTCAACCACTTCGAGTATGACTCGGACACGCTGAAGCAGGAATACGACCGCGACGTGGCCGCAGGAACGCCGATCGAGGTGCCGGTGAACTACTATCCGCAGAACGACCCGAGCCAGCCACCCAAGAACCGCTGGCGGTCGCACGCCCATCTGCTCTACGGCAACTGGATCAACGAGATTTACCAGACAACGCCCTATGATCTCGATGAAATTGGTCGTTAGCCTTCTCCTGATCCTCGCGCTCTTCGCACTTTGGACCATGGTCCGGGTCGAGGACCGCAGGCTCGCCGCCTACCGGGAACATCCGCCGGAAGGCCGGTTCACCGTCGTGGACGGCCACCCGGTGCATTACGTGCAGATTGGGCAAGGTCTCGACCTCGTCCTCATCCATGGCGCGTCCGGATCGACCCGTGACTGGACCTTCGACATCGCGCCCAAGCTGGCCGAACGCTACCGCGTCACGATCTTCGACCGTCCGGGGCTGGGCTATACCCAACCGCTCGCGCCAAACGGCGTGACGCTCGATGATCAGTCCGACCTCCTGGTGGCTGCCGCCAAACAAGTGGGCGTCGAAAACCCCATCGTGGCCGGGCAGAGCTTCGGCGGCGCGGTCCTCATGAACTGGGCCGTGCGGCATCAGGATTACATGGCCGCCGCCGTGGACATCGCCGGGGCGACCCATACCTGGAACACCGGGCGTCCGGCGCTCTACCGGGTGCTCGCCCAGCCTGTGATCGGCCCGGTGCTGGCCCATGTGATCGCGGGCTGGATTTCCGAGGATTACCTCGAGGCCCAGATCGACGGCGTGTTCCGCCCGAACGACCCGGTGCCGGGCTACAGCGACTACATCGGTGCCGGGATCATCCTGTTGCCCGAGCAATTCGTGGCGAATGCCCAGCAGCGCCACGGACTGATCGACATGCTGCCCGCGCAGATGGCGCTCTATCCCACCGTCACAGTGCCGGTCGAGATCGTGCATGGCGACGCAGACACCACCGTGGGCCTGTCGATCCACTCGATCCCGCTGTCGAACGAGGTGCAGGACGCGAACCTCACCGTACTGCCCGGGATCGGCCACATGCCCCAGCATGTCGCCATGGACGAGGTCATCGCGGCCATCGACCGCGCGGCGTTGCGTGCCGGTGTAAACTAGCCATACTGTCGCAAAACGAACCGGAGGCAGCGATGGCGGACCAGACGACACTTCCCTTCGACGGGGCGATCAGCCGTTTCTACAAAGAAGAGGCCCCCGCCGACGTGCGCGCGGCCATCGCCGAGGGCGAGAAGAAAGAGGTCATCGACCCCGGTTATCCCTACGACAGCTGGATGGACAAGGACGACTACGAGGACACGCTTGAGGCGCTCCAGCTCCAGCTCGTCCGTCTGCTTGCCGACGTGAAGTCGACCGGCAAGCGCGTCGTGGTGCTCTTCGAGGGTCGCGATGCCGCCGGCAAGGGCGGCACGATCAAGCGGATGCGCGAGAACCTCAATCCGCGCGACGCCCGCGTCGTGGCGCTGCCGAAACCGTCAGACCGCGAGACGGGTGAATGGTATTTCCAGCGTTACGTGGACGAGCTGCCCACCAAGGGCGAGATCGTGCTCTTCGACCGCTCGTGGTACAACCGGGGCGTGGTGGAAAAGGTCTTCGGCTTCTGCACCGACGACCAGCGCGCCGCCTTCTTTCGCCAGTTGCCGGACTTCGAACGGATGCTGGTGGACGACGGGATCCACCTGATCAAGATCTGGCTCAACGTCGGCCGTGCCGAACAGCTGCGCCGCTTTTTGTCGCGCGAACAGGACCCGCTCAAGCAGTGGAAACTGTCCTCGATCGACGTGAAGGGACTCGCGCTCTGGGACGACTACACTGCGGCCATCCGCGAGACCTTTGACAAGTCGCATTTCGACCACGCGCCCTGGACCGTGATCCAGTCCGACGACAAGCGCCGCGCCCGGATCGCCGCGATCCAGGCGGTGCTCTCGGGTCTCGATTACGCCGGCAAGGACGAAAACGTCGCGGCCACCCCGGACCCCGCCATCGCCGGTGACCCGACGCTCTGGCGCGAGCGGCACGAATGACCACGAAGAAACGCGGATACCACCACGGCAACCTTCGGCAGGCGCTGGTCGAGGCGGCGCTCGAACTGATCGAGGAAAAGGGCCCGACCGGTTTTACCCTGTCGGAAGCCGCCAAGCAGGCCGGTGTCACGCCCGCCGCCGTCTACCGCCATTTCGCGGGGCGCGAAGACCAGATCGCCGAAGCCGCGCGTCAGGGCTACGAGATCTTCGGCGACCTCATGGAACATGCCTATGAAAAGGGCCGTCCCTCCGCGCTCGCCTCATTCGAGGCGACCGGGCGCGCCTATCTCGCCTTTGCGCGGAAGTTTCCCGGACACTACATTTCGATGTTTGAAAGCGGGGTGTCGATCACCCGGAACCCCGATCTGGCCCATGTGGCGAACCGCGCCTTCGCGACCTTGGAACGCGCCGCCACGGAACTCATGGCGGGTCTGCCTGAAGACAAACGCCCGCCCGCGCGGATGGTCTCGGCCCATGTCTGGGCCATGTCGCACGGCGTGGTCGAGCTGTTCTCTCGCGGCTCGCCGGGGACCAGATCGCCCTTCCCTCCCGAGGATCTGCTCGAGACCGGCATCGGGATCTACCTGCGCGGCCTCGGCCTCATCAAACCGGACGCCTGAGGCCGTCAGCGAGACACCCGGCGCAGCATCCCCGCTTCTCTGGTTCATAAATATCCTGGGGGTTTGGGGGGCTGGCCCTTCAGCCGAACAGCCGGTGGCACAGCTCCAGACCCTCGAGCAGTCGGTCGACCTCTTCCACCGTGTTATACATCCCGAAACTCGCCCGCGCCGTGGCGGGCACGTCGAGCCACTCCATGAGCGGCTGGGCGCAGTGGTGCCCGGCCCGCACCGCAATGCCCTTCTTGTCGAGCACGGTGGACAGGTCGTGCGCGTGCGCGCCCCCGTCGATGGTCAGGGAAAAGATCGCGGCCTTGCCCGGCGCAGTCCCTTGGAGATGCAGCCAGTTCAGCCCCGACAGCCGCTCGGTCGCGTAAGTTGCGAGCGTCGCCTCATGCGCGGCGATGTTCTCCATCCCGATTTCCATGAGGTATTCCAGCGCCACGCCCAACCCGATGGTCTGCACGATACCCGGCGTCCCTGCCTCGAATTTCATTGGCGGATCGGCATAGGTCACGACGTCGCGCGTAACCTCGCGGATCATGTCGCCGCCGCCCATGAAGGGGATCATCTCGGCCAGACGCTCCTTGCGGCAATAGATCGCGCCGGAGCCGGAGGGACCGTAGAGCTTGTGTCCGGTGATCGCATAGAAATCGCAGCCAATATCCTGCACGTCCACGGGCATATGCACCGCCCCTTGCGAGCCGTCGACCAGCACCGGTAGGTCACCGGAGCCTTCGCAGATCGCCTTCACGTCCACCACTGTTCCCAGCACATTGGACACCTGCGTCACGGCGATCAGTTTGGTGCGCTCGGTCACTGCCGCCAGCACCTTCTCGGCCGGAATGGACCCGTCGGCGTCGGGTTCGACCCAGACGAGTTTCACGCCTTGTCGTTCCCGCAGGAAATGCCAAGGCACGATGTTGGCATGGTGTTCGGCCACGGTCAGCACGATCTCGTCGCCTTCGCGCATCCGGTGCGCGGCCCAGGCGTAGGAAACCATGTTGATCCCCTCGGTCGTGCCGCTGTTCAGCACGATCTCGTCCTCGGACCCCGCGTTAAGGAACCGCGCGATGATGCCGCGCGTCGCCTCGTAGCGTTCGGTGGAGAGGTTGGACAGGTAATGGAGCCCCCGGTGGACGTTGGCGTATTCCTCAGCATAGCCGCGGGTGATCGCGTCGATCACCACCTGCGGCTTCTGCGCCGAGGCGCCATTGTCGAGATAGGTCAGCGGTTGCCCGTTCACCTCGCGCGCGAGGATCGGGAAATCGGCGCGGATGCGCGTCACGTCATACATTGGATAGATCCTCGACTTGGACGCCCGCCATGACGCCCAGAAGCGTAAGCACGACCGACAGGACCACGGCGGCCACGAGGCCGGTCATCACGACCCCCAGGAACACCCGGCCGGCGGAGGTGAAACCATGCGCCTCGGCGATGAAATGCGACATGATCCAGATGCCCGCGAAACTGCCGAAAATCCACAGGAGCACGGCCAGACCGGGGGCGATGAAGGTCAGGATCAGCACGAGGGTCTGCACCATCAGCAGGACGAAGTTGACCCAGATGACTGTCACGAGCCCGTCCTCGAAGGACCCGGTCCCGCCCGCCGCCCGGCTGACCCAATAGACGAAGAACGCCGTGAGCACGGCGATCGACGCTTCGGCCACAGCGACCAGCATCGGGTTCGCGATGATGGTGCCCTCAAGCTCCGGTGCGATGGGGAACAGAAGTCCCGAGACGACGCCCAACATGGCCCCCAGAACGAGGATCAGCGCCAGGATCGCCCAGAGCGTGTTGCGCGGCAGGCCCTGATCGAAGAGATCACGCGCCACACGGCGCGGTTCGGGAATCGATTGAAGCGCCATGCCGAAAATGTAGCCCGGCTCGTATCTCACGCCACCGCCTCCGTCCGGGCCTGCGCCGTCCAGAGGTTCACGCCCCAGTGGATGACAAAGGCGGCGAGCGCGATGGCGCCCACGGTATTGGCCTCGATCCCTTCGCCCATAAACCCGCGCGTGAGGCCATTGAGCATCCAGAGGGGTGCGGCCACAAGGAGCGCCCAGAAGAGCGCGAGCCGCGAAGCGATGGGCGCGCCCTGACCGCCCAGCACCCGTGCGATGAGGTGGCTGATCCACGAAAACGCATAGGCGGCGAGCGGCATGATGAAGAGCCAGGCGAAGAGCGCCCCACCCAGAAGCGGGTTCAACTCTTCGCCGGTTTCGATGGCCTGCCGTTGCAGCACCGGGGCCTGCGCGACGAAGATGAGCAGGCAGGCGGTCATCAGGATGACGAGCGCCTGTCCTTCGGTCCCGGTGGCCGCGAGCCGCCGCCGGAACACGCGCCGCGGCGCGCCATAGGCCGCAAGGATGTCACGGGCGACGGACATTTACGCGCCGCGCCGCCTTTGAAGCCATCCATCGAGACGCTCGGTCATGGCTTGGGCCAGTCCTTCGTCCTCGATTTCTTCCATGGCTTCGGCAACGAAGGCGAGGACGAGCAGGTCCATAGCGGTATCCTTGTCCACGCCGCGCGCGCGCAGGTAGAAGAGCATGTCTTCGTCGATTGCGCCCGAGGTCGAGCCATGAGAACAGGCGACGTCGTCGGCGTAGATCTCGAGTTCCGGTTTGGCGAGGAAGTTCGCCGTGTCGTCGAGCAGGAGTGACTGCGACTTCTGGTAGCCGTCGGTCTTTTGCGCCCCGCGCTTGACGAGGATCTTGCCCTGGAACGTGCCCACGGCCCCTTTGCGCAGCACCTTCTTGAACACCTGACGGCTTTCGCAGCGTTCGGCGTCATGGGTGATGAACACGGTGTCGTCGTGGTGGAAATCGCCATGCCCGAGTGCTGCACCGGCCACATGGGCCGAGGCATCGTCGCCGGTCATCTCGATCACGCATTCGTTGCGCGTCATGCGGCCATTGGCGGTGAGCGTGAAACTCTTGAACAGGCTCTCGGCACCCAGACGGGCAAACATGGCGGTAAAGGCCTGCCGTTCGTGGTCACGCCCCTGGGCGCGCACGTGGTGGAACCGGGCACCGTCGCCCACCTCGACCTCGAGCACCTTGTTGAACCGGGCTGCGGCGGGGCCGTTTTCCAGCAGCGTGAGTTCCGCTCCTGCCTCGAGCTTCAAGAGGTTGTGGAGATAGGCGTCGGAGGTTTCGCTCTCGTGCCGATATGTCACATGCACGGGCTTCGTCACCTTGCCGGTGACGCGGATCAGCAAGCCGTCCGTGGCAAAAGCGGTGTTGAGCGCGGCATGGGGCCGCTCGACCGGGTCCTGTCCACGGGTTTCGAGAACGCCGTAGAGCTCCTTGGCCCAGTGGATGTCCTTCGTCGCTGCCTCGGCGAGACGCTCGATCTCGACCCCCTCGAGGGCCAGGTCGTCGGACTCCTCGGGCGCGAACACACCGTCGACAAAAACGATCCGAAGACGGTCGATCTCGTCAAAGATTGGGGCCTCGTCGGCATGAAACACCGCCGCGCGTTCCGGCGCGGGGGCGTTGAGCAGCTGCGGCCGGGTGAAGCGCCAGTATTCGTCGCGCGGGGCCGGAAGCCCCATCGCCTGAAGCCGCGCGAGGGCATCCTTGCGCCGCTCGGTCGCCCAGACGCCGCCCTCGGGCAGGGTCATTGCGGCAAGCCGTTCGGCAAGCACGTCCTGTTTCTTGGAAAGCGCCGAAGCCCGCGCCGTGCCTTTCGCTACACCGGGCATCACGCGGTCTCCGCGAGGATGTCGGCGTAGCCGTTGTGCTCGACCTCGAGCGCAAGTTCCGGCCCGCCCGACTTGATGATGCGACCATTTGCCATGATGTGGACCGCGTCCGGCTGGATGTGGTCGAGCAGGCGCTGGTAGTGGGTGATCACGAGAAAAGCGCGCTTGCCGTCGCGCAATGCGTTCACGCCATCGGACACCAGCTTCATCGCGTCCACGTCGAGACCAGAGTCGGTTTCGTCCAAGATGCACATCTTGGGTTCGAGCATCGCCATCTGAAGGATTTCGTTCCGCTTCTTTTCGCCACCCGAAAAGCCCACATTCACCGGGCGCTTCAGCATCTCGGCGTCGATCTTGAGGTCCTTGGCCTTGGCGCGCACGAACTTGAGGAAGTCCGAGGCCGACATCTCGTCCTGCCCGCGTGCCTTGCGCTGTGCATTCACGGCCGTGCGCAGGAAGGTCATGTTGCCAACGCCCGGGATTTCCACGGGGTATTGGAAGGCAAGGAACAGGCCGGCGGCGGCGCGTTCCTCTGCCTCGAGCGACAGGAGATCCTGGCCCTCGAGCGTCGCGGAGCCTTCTGTGACCTCGTAGCCGTCCTTGCCGGACAGCACGTAGGACAGGGTCGATTTGCCGGACCCGTTCGGTCCCATGATCGCGTGCACTTCGCCCGCGGGCACTTCAAGGTCCACGCCTTTGAGGATCTGCTTGTCCTCTTCTTCAAGTTGCACATGCAGGTTGTTGATTTTCAGCATTTTCGTCTCCTTCACGGCGCTCAGACGTCGGCTTTGAGCGCGTCGGGCAGTTTCTTGAAATAACGGTGCGGGACACCATCGGGGATCGCCCCGCGGGTCACGAGTTCGTCGAGGCAGGCGATGACCAGATCGAAGCTCTGGAACATCGTGTCGGCGGCCAGCGCCAGATGTTTGAGTTGCAGATCGCTCAGCTCGCCCAAGGCATTGGCGGAGCGCACATAAACGGCGTCGCCGTCGATAAGCTGGCTCTGATGCGCCTTGTGCGCAAAGCTCTTGCGCTGCGAGTTGCGGACCATGGCGTGATGGGTCGTCGTGATCTTGTGGAGCACAAAGCCCATCTCGACCAGCATCGCATCCACGTCCCGCCATTGCGGCGCACCCTCGTAGACCGGGTGAAAGGCAACCTCGGTGATGATCGCGACGGCGTCAGAGAGCAGCCGCTTGCCGGACCTCATCGCGCCCAACTCGCCGCCCTGGATGTCGATCTTGAGCACGTCGAGGTGGTCAAGGCCCTTCACGTCATCGAGCGCGGTGAGCGTGAGGGGAATTTCCTCAAGCTCGGGCCGGTTGATCCAATGGAACTTGGCCATGTAGAACGCGGCCTTTTCCGAGATGCGGAACAGCGAGGAAATCGAACCGATCGGATGGTTGTAAAACGTCGCGGAACCGGGTTCGCCCACCGCCACGTTGAAGTAGGTCGAATTGGCCGACTTCTCGGATTCGAGCACGGCAAAGGCGGCTTCGTTCGGCTCGAACCCGACCACTTCGCAGCCGTCCTTGGCGCGCAACTCGTCATAGGGCGGCGGCGTCGAGATCTTGCGCGCGCCCACGTCGGCAATGACCATGCGCCGTGCGGGTTCCAGCACGCGCAGGAGAAACTCCGTGCGCGCCGTATCCGGCCCGAGCTTTGCCGCGTCCTTGGCCATCTGCCCTAGCCCACCGAACCTTCGAGCGAGATGGCGACGAGCTGCTGGGCCTCCATCGCGAACTCCATCGGCAGGGCCTGCAGCACTTCCTTGGCGAAGCCGTTCACGATGAGCGCGACGGCTTCCTCCTCGTCCATGCCACGCTGGCGGCAGTAGAACATCTGGTCGTCATCGACCTTGGACGTCGTCGCCTCGTGCTCGACGCGCGAGGACGGGTTCTTGACCTCGATGTAAGGCACCGTGTGCGCACCACATTTGTCACCGATGAGCAGGCTGTCGCACTGGGTGTAATTGCGGGAATTGGTCGCCTTCGGGTGCATCGACACGAGACCCCGGTAGGTGTTGTTCGACCGGCCCGCGCTGATCCCCTTGGACACGATCCGGGACTTCGTGTTCTTGCCCAGATGCACCATCTTGGTGCCGGTATCGGCCTGCTGCATGTTGTTGGTAATGGCGATCGAATAGAACTCGCCCTGGCTGTCGTCGCCGCGCAGGATGCAGGAGGGGTATTTCCACGTCACGGCGGACCCGGTCTCGACCTGCGTCCACATCACCTTGGACCGGTCGCCCCGGCAATCGGCGCGTTTGGTCACGAAGTTGTAGATGCCGCCCTTGCCGTTCTCGTCGCCGGGGAACCAGTTCTGGACGGTGGAATATTTCACCTCGGCATCCTCGAGGATGACGATCTCGACCACGGCGGCGTGAAGCTGGGCTGTGTCGCGCTGGGGCGCCGTGCAGCCCTCGAGGTAGCTCACGTAGCTTTCCCGGTCCGCGATGATCAGCGTGCGCTCGAACTGGCCCGTGTTTTCTGCGTTGATGCGGAAGTAAGTGGACAGCTCCATCGGGCAACGGGTGCCCGGCGGGATGTAGACGAAGGAGCCGTCCGAGAACACCGCGCTATTGAGCGTGGCATAGAAGTTGTCGGTGGGCGGGACGACGCTGCCCAAGTATTTCTTGACCAGTTCCGGGTGCTCGCGGATCGCCTCGGAGATCGAGCAGAAGATGACCCCGGCCTTCTCGAGTTCTTTCTTGAAGGTCGTACCCACTGAGACCGAGTCAAAGACCGCGTCCACCGCGACCTTGCGCTCGGAGTTGTTGCCGTCGGCCGGAATCTCGTCCGCACCCTCGACACCCGCAAGGATCATCTGTTCCTTGAGCGGGATACCGAGCTTTTCGTAGGTGGCGAGGAGCTTGGGGTCCACGTCCTCAAGCGACTTGGGCTTCTCCGTCATGCTCTTCGGACGGGCGTAGTAATACTGGTCCTGAAAGTCGATCTCGGGATAATCGACCATCGCCCAGTCGGGCTCTTCCATCTGGACCCAGCGGCGATAGGCGGCGAGACGCCATTCCGTCATCCACTCCGGCTCGTCGTTCTTGTGGCTGATGAGACGAACGATGTCCTCGGACAGCCCCTTGGGGGCATATTCCATCTCGATCTCGGTTTCCCAGCCGTATTTATACTTGTCGCCCAGCGACTTGACTGCGTCGACCGTGCTTTCGTCCACACCGTCCTTGACGATGACGTCGTGATCCTGAGCCATGTTCGCCTTCCTGTCTGCCCACGGTCCGGTCATCGGGACCGGGCGCGGAATTTCTCGTGTTCCCGAAGCCACGCCTCGCAGAAGCGTTCGACCTCGTCCTTGGTGGTGGTGGGACCAAGCGACACCCGCAGCGCGTTGGCCGCCAGTCCCTCGTCATAGCCCATCGCCTTGAGCACCCGGCTTGCCCGGACCTTGCCCGATGAACAGGCCGAGCCTGCGGAAACCGCAAAGCCGGCGAGATCCATCACCATCACCTGCGTCTCGCCCTTCCACCCCGGCGTTATGAAACACGAGGTATTGGGGAGCCGCGTCGCGTCTTTCCCGACAAAAATAGTTTCTTTTGCGGATTCGGAAAGGGCTTTTTCTAGAAAAGTTCTAAGTTCGCGGACCTTTTCCCACCGACCTTCGTCCAGATCACCGAGCGCCGCTTGGGCCGCCGCGCCGAAACCGGCGATCCCGATGGTGTTTTCCGTGCCTGAACGCCGCCCCATCTCCTGCCCGCCGCCCACGGCCAGCGCGTCGATGTCCACGCCCTGCCGGATGATGAGAGCGCCGACGCCTTTCGGGCCACCGAGCTTGTGCGCCGACAGGATCGCGAAATCCGCCCCGGACCAGGAAAAGGCAAAGGGCATACGCCCCACCGCCTGCGTTATGTCGAGCAGGAGCCAATCCGCCTTGGCCCGACCCACCGGCCACTGGTCGCCCTCTTTCGCGGGCGGCTCGGTCACGATCCCGGTCTCGGAATTGGCCAGGCCCATGGCCAGCGTATGACCGGGGCCCTCGGGCCGCTCGGACCAGTTGACCTCTCGCACATGGGCCCAGAGCGCATCATGCGCGGTCTCGTCGACGAAGACATCCATCCCAGGCTTCACGTTCGACAACATCGACGCGGCCTCGGTCGCCCCGGAGGTAAAGACCACCTCGCGCGGCTGGCAGCCGACCAGAGCCGCCACCTGACGCCTGGCGGTTTCCACGATGGCCTTGGCCGCGCGCCCCTCTGCATGGACCGAGGACGGGTTCCCGCCCACATCCATCGCCGCGATCATCGCCGCCCGCGCCTCGGGCCGGAGCGGCATCGTTGCGTTGAAATCGAGATAGGTTCGCGACAACCGCGCCCCCTTTCATCTTTCAGATAAATACGCTCGCCGAAGGCAAGACCGTCACTCGTCCACGACCTCGAACAGGTTCGGAACGGCAGGACAGG
The DNA here is from genome assembly GCA_001626765.1 of Maritimibacter sp. REDSEA-S28_B5. Taxonomy (GTDB): domain Bacteria; phylum Pseudomonadota; class Alphaproteobacteria; order Rhodobacterales; family Rhodobacteraceae; genus Maritimibacter. The sequence goes on along the minus strand of LUOO01000003.1, from coordinate 177,263 downwards.
GCGCAAGCTCGTTCTTCACCACGTCCGAGAGGCGGGTCTGGTGGAGGAACACATAGACATGGGCCGACAGCCCCTCCCACAGCCGATTGGTCATGGATTGCGCGCGGGTGCCCGAGACCGCGCCCGAGGCCCCTGCCCCCATGTGCATCGCGCTCACCGTCTCGTCCACGGCGGCGAGGATCTCGGCCACCCGGATTTCGCTCGCGGGCTTGGCCAGCATGTAACCACCGCCGGGGCCGCGCACGCTGACCACAAGCTCGGCCCGGCGCAGTTTTACAAAGAGTTGTTCGAGGTAGGGCAGCGAGATTCTCTGCCGCTCCGATAGGTCGGTGAGCGACAGCCGTGTACCCTCCGGCTGGAGCGCGAGGTCACTGAGCGCCACCATCGCGTAACGTCCCTTGGTCGAAAGCTTCATATCTCCCCCCGAAACATTGACGAAACCGCCCTGCGGCTTTAGGTGACGTGGAACCCGTTTACCGTGACCGTCGCCGGCCACGTCGTTAACGGACCGCTTTTATTCAGCCCCGGCAGTGCCGTCAAGAAATCCGGGGTCCGAGGGAGAAACCAGAAGACCATGCCCGAGGTGATTTTTCCCGGCCCCGAAGGCCGGCTCGAAGGCCGCTACCACCCGCAAAAAGACCGTGACGCCCCCATCGCCATCGTCCTGCACCCGCATCCGCAGTTCGGCGGGACGATGAACAACAAGGTCGTCTATAACCTGCACTATGCCTTCTACAAGATGGGCTTCACGGTGCTGCGGTTCAACTTCCGCGGCGTGGGGCGCAGTCAGGGCGAATACGATCAGGGCATCGGCGAATTGTCCGACGCCGCCTCGGCGCTCGATTACCTCCAGTCGATGAACCAGAACGCGAAACATTGCTGGGTCGCCGGTTTTTCCTTCGGCGCCTGGATCGGGATGCAGCTTCTCATGCGGCGGCCTGAGATCACGGGGTTCGTGTCGGTTTCGCCGCCCGCGAACATGTATGACTTCTCGTTCCTAGCACCCTGCCCGTCCTCGGGTCTGATCATCAACGGCACGTCGGACCGGGTCGCGCCGCCTGCCGATACCCATTCGCTTGTCGACAAGCTGCACGAACAAAAGGGCATCACGATCACCCATACCGAGGTCGAAGGTGCGGGCCATTTCTACGAGGGCGCGCATATGGACACGATGATCGGCGCGGTCGATCAATACGTGCGCCGTCGCCTGACCGAGAACAGCCGCTAGGGGGTCACCATGCAGCTAATCGACGATGTCGCCGACCGGGTCGCTATTGAGGTTCTGAAGCTCGTGGACGACACCGGCAACGTGGACCTGATCGACGAGGTGAAGAAGGTCATCGGCACCTCGTCGCAAACGCTGGAAGAGGCCTATATGACCGCCGTGCGCGTGCGTCGCGCCGAAATGCGTGCGATGGAGCTGATCGCGCAGCTGCGCAAGGCCAACGGCGTGTGACCCTGTAGGATGGGGTTCAACCCCATCCTACAGCTTGTAGATCTCTCCAAACTTCGCTTCGAGGTAATCGAGCAGCGGCGCCTCGGAGGGCGCTTTCCGGCCGCAGGCGCGCGTGATCACCTCGCGCGGCTCGTAAAGCCCGCCGTGTCGTTGCAGGTTGTCCGCAAGCCACGCGGTGACCTTGCCCGGCTCACCCTTGGCCAGATGGCTGTCGACCTCGGGCATGGCGTCGCGCAGCGCCTGCATCAGGCAACCGGCGTAGACATTTCCCAGCGAATAGGTCGGGAAATAGCCAAAGAGCCCCACCGACCAGTGGACGTCCTGTAGACAGCCGTTCGACGGCAGATCGACAGCGACGCCGAAATCCCGCTCGAACCGCGTGTTCCACGCCTCTTCGAGGTCCGCGACCGCAAGCCGCCCGGCGATCATGTCGCGCTCGAGGTCAAATCGCAGGAGGACGTGCAGGTTATACTGCACCTCGTCGCTTTCGGTGCGGATATAGCCCGGCGTTACCCGGTTCACAGCGCCGTAGAACGCGTCTGCGTCGGGCGTGGACAACGGGCCAAAGACCTCGGCCATCTTGGTGTAGAGCCAGCCGGTGAAGGCGCGCGAACGCCCCAGCTGGTTCTCGAAGATCCGACTCTGGCTCTCATGCACCCCCATCGACACTCCTGCGCCCAAGGGCGTCAGCAAGTAGTCGCGGTCGATGTTCTGCTCGTAGCAAGCATGGCCGACCTCGTGCACGGTCGAGTAGATCGAGCCGAAGGGATCGGCCGGGGAGGTCCGTGTCGTGATCCGCACGTCGAGGCCGGAGCCGGACGAGAAAGGATGCACTGCCTTGTCGATGCGCCCGTGAGCCATGTCGTAGCCAAAGGCCCTGGCGATCTCGCGGGTGAGCTTCATCTGGGCGGGCTCGGCAAAGCTGCCCATAAGCGGCGCGGGCTGGTGGTCGGCTCCCATGATCCGGTCGCGAAGGGCCACGAGCCGGGGCCGCAGCGCATCGAACATTGCCTGAAGCTCGGCCGCGGTCGCGCCGGGTTCGTAGTCGTCAAGCAGCGCGTCGTAGGCGTCGCCACCATCCGCGAGCGCCTGCGCCTCGGCCTGTTTCAGCGCGACCACTTTCTCAAGCACCGGCTGGAAGGCCTTGAAATCGTTGTTCGCCCGCGCCTCTGCCCAGATGCCCTGGGCGGAGGACGTGACCCGGGCAATCTCGCCCGCGAGGGTGATCGGCACCCGCTGGGTGCGCTCGTATCGGCGGCGGATGTGGCGCAGGTTGGCCTGCCCCACGGCATCCAGTTTGTCCGCCTCGATCGCGCCCAGCCAGTCGCCGACGCGCGGATCGGTGCGCCGCTGATGCAGCACATGCTCGAGCGCCTCGGTCTCTTCCGCCCGTTGGGCACCGGCGCCGCGCGGCATCACGGTCTCCTGATCCCAGCCAAGCCGGCCCGCCACCTGACCAAGCGCCTGTGTCTGACGCTCGAAGGCCATGAGGTCGTCATATGCAGTCATGTCTTACCCTCGGACGGATGTTGCGGCGGGATAACCCGCACGGAAACGGGCGTTGATGATCAGCGCCCAGGTCAAAATCGCGCCCGCCTGATGGGTGATCGCGATATGCAGCGGCGCGGCGTTGAGCACGGTCCAGATTCCGATGAGCATCTGCACGACGATCATGCCGGCGGCGAGAGTGAAGGCCAGCCGGGTCGAGGGCGCCGCCGCCCTGCGGCCGCGAAAGAACACCCCGATGGCGAAGAGGAACAGGAGATACCCCGCGATCCGGTGCATGAACTGCACGGTGCCGGGGTTCTCAAAGAAGTTGCGCCAGACCGGTGTAATCGAAAAGGCGTCCGGCGGGAAGAACTGCCCTGCCATCCATGGCCAGTCCACGAAGTTGCGCCCGGCGTCGATGCCTGCCACCAGCGCGCCCAGCAGGATTTGCAGGAAGGCGAGGTGCATGAGCCCGGTGCCCATGCCGAAAAGGCTGCGCTCGCGCAGGCGCCGCGCCTGAATGTTCTGAGACTCGGTTCGCCCCAAGAGCAGGATATACCACAAGATGAGGCCCAGAATGGCGAAGGCGAGGCCCAGGTGGGTGGCAAGGCGGTAACTGGCCACGCTCGTCATCTCGCCCTGAAGGCCCGAGTGCACCATCCACCAGCCGACTGCGCCTTGCACGCCGATGAGCGCGCCGATGCCGACAAGGCGCCCGGTCCAGCCTTTCGGGATGCGGCGGGTGGCGAGCAGGCCCAGAAAGCCCACGATCCAGACGAGGCCGATGAAGCGGCCCAGTTGCCGGTGCCCCCATTCCCACCAGTAGATCTGCTTGAACGAGGCGAGGTCCATGCCCGCGTTCATGTTCCGGTACTGCGGGCTCTCCCGGTATTTCTCGAACTCCGCCGTCCAGTCGGCCTCGTTCAACGGAGGGAGAGCGCGATGAGCCAGCCGCGCACGAACCGGCGCGCGCCCCCGCGCGATCCCGCCTCGATCATCCCCGTCTCGCGCGGCGTTCGCGCTGCGGCGTCGTGATCGACTTCCTGGAAAATGCTGCGGTTTTGGGACATGGCTCACCCCTCTTTGTTCGCGTTTGCCGGAACATGGGGGAAGGCCCCGGAAAAGTGAAGGCGAAACCCGCTTTTCGCGGCCTTTCGTCGCCCTTCGGATTGCACCCCAAGGCTAGGGTTTGATATAGAGAGCCGAGACAAGATGTGGCCCAGAGCCACCCGTGATCAGAACCTATAACAACGCACGGCGGACACCTTGAACGATACCCCGGATACCCCCGAGAACGAGGGCGACCTGCCCCCGGAACGGCCCGTTTTCTCTGGCCCCTCGATCACCATCGAAGAGGAAATGCGCACCTCCTACCTCGATTACGCGATGAGCGTGATCGTGAGCCGCGCGATCCCCGATCTGCGCGACGGGCTGAAACCCGTGCACCGGCGGATTCTGTTCGCGATGCACGAGGTGGGCAACACCCACGACAAGCCCTACCGCAAATCCTCGCGCCCCGTGGCCGACACGATGGGCCAGTATCACCCGCATGGCGACTCTGCGATCTACGACGCGCTCGCCCGGATGACGCAGGATTTTTCCATGTCGCTGCCGCTGCTCGACGGTCAGGGCAACTTCGGCTCGATGGACGGCGATAAGCCGGCGGCCTTCCGGTACACCGAAGTGCGGATGGAAAAGGCGGCACAGGCGCTTCTGGCCGACATCGACAAGGACACGGTCGACTTTCAAGACAACTACGACGGCAAGCAGCGCGAGCCCATGGTGCTCCCTGCCCGCTTCCCCAACATGCTGGTCAACGGCGCGGGCGGCATCGCGGTCGGTATGGCGACGAACATCCCGCCTCACAACCTTGGCGAAGTGGTCGATGCCACGCTCGCGATGATCGAGAACCCGGATATTTCCGACGAACGGCTGATGGAGATCATCCCAGGTCCCGACTTCCCCACCGGTGGCGTGATCCTTGGCCGCGCCGGTGCGCGCAAGGCCTATCTCGAGGGTCGTGGCTCGGTGATCCTCAGGGCCAAGACTCGCGTCGAGGAGATTCGCAAGGAACGCTATGCCATCGTCGTGGACGAGGTGCCGTTCCAGGTGAACAAGGCGCTGATGATCGAAAAGATCGCGGAACTCGTGCGCGACAAGAAGCTCGAGGGGATTGCGACCATCGCGGACGAGTCCGATCGTCTGGGCGTGCGTGTGGTCATCGAACTCAAGCGCGACGCGACGCCCGAGGTGGTGCTAAACCAGTTGCACCGGTTCACTCAGCTACAGACGTCCTTCGGCTGCAACATGCTGGCATTGAATGGCGGACGGCCCGAACAGCTTGCCCTGCGCGATTTCCTCCGTCACTTCATCACCTTCCGCGAGGAAGTCGTCGCCCGGCGCACCGCCTTTGAGCTGCGCAAGGCGCGCGACCGGTCGCATATCCTTTGCGGTCTGGCCGTTGCGGTGTCCAACGTGGACGAAGTGGTGGCGACCATCCGCGCCTCTGCGGATGCCGCCGAAGCGCGCGAGAAACTGATGACGCGGCGTTGGCCCGCTCTCGACATCGCCGATTACATCCGGCTGGTCGATGACCCCAGTCACACGATGAACGACGACGGCACCTATAACCTGTCGGAAACCCAGGCCCGCGCCATCCTCGAACTCCGTCTCCAGCGCCTGACCCAGATCGGCGTGAAAGAGGTCACCGACGAACTCGCGGAACTGGCTGGCAAGATCAAGGAATACCTCGAAATCCTGCGTTCGCGCGAGCGGATCATGGGCATCATCTCGGACGAGCTGTCGGCGGTGAAGGACGAATTCGCCGTGCCGCGCCGCACCGAGATCGTCGACTGGTCCGGCGACATGGACGACGAGGACCTGATCGAGCGGGAGGATATGGTCGTCACGATCACCCAGTCCGGCTGGGCCAAGCGCACGCCGCTCATCGACTTCCGCGAACAGAAACGCGGCGGCAAAGGGCTGTCGGGCATGGCGACCAAGGACGAGGACGTGATCACCACGCTCTTCGTGGCCAACACCCACACCCAGCTTCTGATCTTCACCACCGATGGGATGGCCTACAAGCTCAAGACCTGGCGCCTGCCGCTCGGCGGGCGCACGGCCAAGGGCAAGCCGCTCGTCAACATCCTGCCGATCCCCACGGGTGTCGGCATCGCCGCGATCCTGCCCATCGACCGGGACGAACTGGAATGGGACGACCTCCAGATCATGTTCGCCACCTCGAAGGGCGGCGTTCGACGCAACCGGCTGTCGGATTTCACCAACGTCAAGGCCAACGGCAAGATCGCGATGAAGTTCGAGGGCGAGGATGCCGACGCCCGCCTCATCAATGCGCGGATCTGCGATGACGGCGACGACATCATGATGGTGACGAACAAGGGCCGCGCGATCCGTTTCCCGGCCTCCGACGTGCGCGTGTTCAATTCGCGCGCCTCGACCGGGGTCCGCGGCATCCGCCTGCTCGGCAAGGACGACGAGGTCGTGTCGATGTCGGTGATCCGGCACTTCGACGCAACGTCCGAGGAACGCACCGCCTACCTCAAGATGCGCCGCCAGATGGCCGGGGTCGACGAGACCGAGGCGTCGGACGACGACGAGGAACAGGTCGAGGGCGCGATCACGCCCGAGCGGTTCGAGGAAATGCAAGCCGCCGAGGAGTTGATCCTGACGATCACCGAACGCGGCTTGGGCAAGCTCTCATCCTCGCATGACTACCCGGTCCGGGGCCGCGGCGGTCAGGGCGTCACCGCCTTTACCAAGGCGATGCCGGGCGGTGACCTCGTCGCCTGTTTCCCGGTCGGGATGGACGATCAGGTCATGCTCGCCACCTCCAAGGGCCAGTCGATTCGCTGCCCGGTGAACGGCATCTCCTTCCGCTCGCGCGGGGCCGGCGGGGTCAAGGTGTTCAACACCGGCAAGGGCGAAAGCGTCGTGTCGGTCGCCTGGATCGCCGAGGCGAGCGAAGAGGCGGAGGACATCGTGGAGGCGGCGGAAGAGGCCGCCGAGGCCACGGAAGAGTAGCCTGAGGCTCCGTTTCGAATAACCAGACAATCCCGGCCTCGCGCCGGGATTTCTTTTTCTTTCCCAACAATCATCCCGCCCGTTCCGCAATCGCGCCCGATTTGACCGGCACACAATCCTTAACGAAACGAGGATACACCGATGCAGATCTACGACCGCCGCATCTCCACCACCCGCCGCACGCCGGTCGCGCTCACCTATTTCGACCGCGCCGACAGGGTGAACCGCCCCACCGGGCACTTTTCGATGATCCTCGACCGTATCGGCCACGGCACCGCGCCAGACACGCCGCAAGCCGCCGAACTCGCCCGGCTCTGACCCCCTTTGCCCGCCTTCTCCAATTCCGCCTGACTGGAATGCCTTCCTCAAGGTGCACTTGGCCCGCTCTTCGGAGCGGGCCCTTTTCTTTGCGCGACCCAGCTCATCGCCGCGGGCTTTTCTTTTGACCCGCGACCGCCTATCTCCCGGCCATGGACAAGACACTTCACATCGTCGGCGGCGGAATGGCCGGATCAGAGGCCGCGTGGCAGGCCGCGAACGCGGGCCTCGACGTGGTCATTCACGAAATGCGGCCCACGGTCGAAACCTTTGCCCACCAGACCGGCAAACTTGCCGAAATGGTCTGTTCGAATTCCTTCCGCTCGGACGACGACGAACAGAACGCTGTGGGCCTGCTCCATTGGGAAATGCGCGCGGCGGGTTCGATCATCATGGCGACGGCGGACAAACACCGCCTGCCCGCCGGTGGCGAAAAGCCAGTGACCCTCGGTGGGCAGCGTCGTCACCTCCTCGTCCACAACCGTCACGTTGGGCAGCGCACGCAGCGTGTCGGTCACGGTGTCGATCGACATGGACGTGGTCTGGGCGCAGTCGCGCTATGACAAGGGCGAGACGGAGGCGGAGCAAAAAGCCTATCTCAACTGCCCAATGACCAAGGACCAATACGAGGCCTTCATCGACGCGCTCCTCGCCGCCGACAAGACCGAGTTTCACGAGGGCGAAACCGCGGGCTATTTCGACGGCTGCCTGCCGATCGAGGTCATGGCCGAACGCGGGCGCGAAACGCTGCGCTTTGGTCCGATGAAACCCATCGGGCTCACCAACGCCCATGACCCGGAAAACAAGCCATACGCGGTCGTGCAACTGCGCCGCGACAACGCGCTCGGCACGCTCTTCAACATCGTGGGCTTCCAGACCAAGATGAAATACGGCGCCCAGACCGAGGTGTTCAAGATGATCCCCGGTCTCGAGAACGCGAGCTTTGCCCGGCTGGGCGGCATCCACCGCAACACCTTCATGAACTCGCCCACGCTTCTGGACCACGAGATGCGCCTGCGCCAGCGGCCCAACATCCGCTTTGCCGGGCAGGTCACGGGCGTCGAGGGCTACGTGGAAAGCGCCGCGATGGGCCTCTTGGCCGCGCGTTTCGCCATTGCGGAACTGACCGGCGAAACCCTGCCGCCCGCACCGCAGACCACCGCCATGGGCGCACTAGTCACCCACATTACCGGCGGGGCCGAGGCCAAGACGTTCCAGCCGATGAACGTGAATTTCGGGCTATTTCCGCCCGTCGAGGGGCTCAAGGGCGGGCGTCGCGGACGCAAGGACCGCTACCAGGCCTACACCGACCGGGCCAAGGAAGATTGGCGGAACTGGCTGGCCGCATCGAGCGTTGTGCCGGCATGAACTACATACTCGCCATCCTGCTCCCGCCGCTGTCGATCCTGCTCACGGGTCGGCCGATCCTCGCCATCATCGTGTTCCTGATCTGGATTCCGGCCCTGATCTTTTCTGGCGGGCTCACCCATCCGATGTTCATCATCCTCGCATGGATCCTGATCTTCCAGTCCCGCGAGGATCGCCGGATGCGCCGATATGGTGGCGAAGGCTGAGCGCTGGACCCGACGGTATACACCCGTCATAGGTAGCGGATGATCACCCGCTTCGCCCCGTCCCCCACCGGCTACCTGCACCTGGGCCATGCCTGCTCCGCGCACGAGGTCTGGCGCATCGGGCGCGAGGTGGGCGCGCAGGTGCTGCTCCGGATCGAGGACGTGGATCGCGAGCGCTGCAAGCCGCAGTTTGAACACGCAATCTATGACGATCTCCACTGGCTTGGGTTCGACCGGCCCCGGCCCGTGCGAAGGCAATCCGACCACGTCGCGGACTATGACGCGAGCCTGCAGGCCCTCGCCGCCCACGGCCTTGTCTACCCCTGCTCCTGCACGCGCGGCCAGATCGCTGCACATGATCCCGTGTTGGGATGGGATGGCTACGTCCATCCCGGCACCTGCCGCGCGCGCGCGATGACCGACCGGCGTCCGGGCGACGCCATTCGCCTGAACCTCGCATCCGCTCTCGATGTGATTGGAACGCCCCCCGCCTTCACCGAGACCGGCCTGCTTCATGCCGGAACCCATCAGCCCGATCCGAATGACCTTCTCACGCAGATCGGCGACCCAGTGCTCTGGCGCAAGACCGACGACCCCGCCTACCATCTCGCCTGCCCACACGACGACGCTGCGCAGGGCATCACCCATGTGACGCGCGGTGCGGACCTCTGGCGCGCGACCTTCCTGCATGTGGTAATCCAGGCGGTGATGGGCTGGCCCACGCCGACCTACCACCACCACGGCCTCGTCCGCGACGAAAGCGGTCAGCGCCTCGCCAAGATCGACCGAAGCCGCGCGCTCGCGAGCTACCGGGCCGAGGGCCTTACGCCCCAGGACATTTGGCGCCTCGTCGGCGTCCGACCGACCGCGCCCTTCACTGCTTCATAAATACCTCGGGGGTGTGAGGGCAGAGCCCCCAGCGGGCCGTGGCGGGCGCAGCCCGGCGCGAAAGCTCACACCATCGGCGCGGCCAGTTCAACCTCTTCGCCCGTCTCGACCCCCGTATAGAAACACGACCGCCGGTTCGTGTGGCACGCCGGGCCTTCCTGCTCCACGATTGCGAGCAGACAATCCCGGTCGCAATCCACGCGAAGCTCCACCAGCGCCTGCGTATGCCCCGAGGTCTCGCCCTTCACCCAGAACGCCTGCCGCGACCGGCTCCAATAGGTCACGCGCTTCGTCTCGAGCGTCCGCGCCACGGCGTCTGCGTTCATCCAGGCCAACATGAGAACCTCTCCGGTGCCCGCTGCCTGTGCGATACAGGGGATAAGCCCCTTTTCGTCATAGACCAAGGTCGTGACATCGAATGACATGGCGGTTCCTTCCCAAAGTGCGGTTTCCGTCCTATCTAGGGACAAGACCAATCCAGGGAAAGCCCGGAGACACGACCATGAGCGACAGCGACCTGATCAAGCTCTACTCCAAACGCATCCTCGCGCTTGCCGCCGATATCCCGCATCTGGGCAGTCTCGAGGCTGCGGAGGGTATGTCCAAGCAACGCTCGCCGCTCTGCGGGTCGACCGTGACCGCACAGGTCGTCGTGCGCGACGGCAAGATCGCGGATTTCGCCCAGAACGTGAAGGCCTGCGCACTGGGTCAGGCTTCGTCCTCGATCTTGGGTGCCCATGTGATCGGGCAGGACCGCGCCACCATCGAGGCCGCGCGCGACGCGCTCATCAGGATGCTGCGCGAGGACGGGCCGACCCCGCCCGCACCCTTCGAGGACCTCGAGGTTCTCCGCCCGGCGCGCGATTTCAAGAATCGGCACCCTTCCATCCTTCTGGCCTGGGAGGCGACCCTCGCCGCCATGGACGAGGCGCAGGCGGCCGCCTGATCCAACCAAAGGCAGGTCAAAAAAACCGCCGCACTCCGATGGGAGGCGGCGGAAGGTATGCGGTTGGGTCGGACCCGGGGAAAGAGGCAGACCTCCGGGCAGGACAGGTGACGTTCGGGGAAACGTCGGCATCACGTTGGGGACAGATGCCGGACCCTTATCCGCAGGCAGAAACTTGGGAAAATGATAACCGGCGTGTCAGAGGACCCCCGGAAGATGCAGCGCAGCCATGAGACCGACCATGAGAGCGGCACCACCGGCAAGGTCCTGCCAGATCGTCGCGCGGGACCGGGCGAAAACGGTTTGAATATCCTGCATCATCTTGTCGCTCCTGTTCTCAATGTGCTGTTTTTGTTCTCTGTTAACGCTTTGTTCTCACATTGCCGCGCGATGTGTAAAGAACTTTTTGAGAACAAAACGGAACTTTTTGCGAGTTCCGCAGGAACGTTCCGCTAACCGACTGAAATCAAACGGATCGCTTCGTCCTGCCGCATGAGCCAGAGCAGAACGCGCGCCGCCTCGCCGCGCGGGCTGGTCAGCTCGGGGTCGTCCACAAGCAATTTGCGCGCATCTTTCTGCGCCACGGCCATCAGGCCCGCCTGATGTTCGAGGTCCCCGACCATGAAGCGCGGCAGCCCGGATTGCGCGGTGCCGATCAGGTCACCCGCCCCCATGCGAAACCCGTCCTCCGTCTCGCGCATGATGCCCAGTCGTTTCTCTCCGCTTTCGTTCAGCGGTGGCTGGTAGAGCAGCACGCAGGTCGAGGCCTCTGACCCCCGGCCCACGCGCCCCCGCAACTGATGGAGCTGCGCCAGACCGAAATGCTCGGCCCGCTCGATCACCATGATGGTCGCATTGGGCACGTCGACCCCGACCTCGATCACCGTGGTCGCGACCAGAACCTTGGTCTCGCCCCGCTGGAAGGCCGCCATCGCCGCATCTTTCTCGGCAGGCGGCATCTGGCCATGCACCAGCCCCACGACGCCCTCGCCCAAGGCCGCGCGCAGGTGCTTGAACCGTTCCTCAGCGGCGGTGAGTTCGCTGACCTCGCTCTCGCCCACCAAGGGGCAGACCCAATAGGCCTGCCGCCCGCTCGCCGTGACGGAGCGCAGCCGATCCACCACATCGCCGATCCGCCCCGTGGGCAGCGCCGAGGTGGTGATGGGTTTGCGCCCCGGCGGCTTTTCATCGAGAACCGAGACGTCCATATCGCCGTATTGCGCCAGCGACAGCGACCGCGGGATAGGCGTCGCCGTCATCACCAGCACATCTGCAGCCTGCCCTTTCTTTCCCAGCCGCATCCGCTCCTGCACTCCGAAACGGTGCTGTTCGTCCACAACGGCAAGGCGCAGGTCGTGATAATCCACATCGTCCTGAAACACCGCATGGGTGCCGACGAGGATATGGATCTTGCCCTCCCTAAGCGCGGCCAGTTTCGCCCGCCTTTCGGCCCCCTTGTCGCGGCCCGTGAGCAGTTCGACCACGACCTGCGCCTCCTCGGCCATGGGGCGCACGCTTTCGTAATGCTGCCGGGCCAGGATCTCGGTCGGGGCCATCATCACGCCCTGCCCGCCCGCCTCGACCGCGGTCAGCAGCGCGAGCGTCGCGACCAGCGTCTTGCCCGCGCCAACGTCGCCCTGAAGGAGCCGATTCATCCGCTTGCCGCTCGCCATATCGGCGGCAATGTCCGCGACCGCCCGTTCCTGCGCCCCGGTCGGCTGATACGGAAGCGCCGCCCGCACCCGCGCCTGAAGCGCGCCGGTCCCCACCGTCGCGATCCCCTTGCCACGCCGCATCCGCGCGCGGGCGAGCGCGAGGGTCATCTGGTGGGCAAAGAACTCGTCATAAGCCAGCCGCCGCCGCGCGGGCGCATGGGGCGACAGGTCATCCATGCCATGGGGCAGATGGGCGCGCATCACCGCCTCGTGCCAGTCCGGCCAGTGCTCCTGCGCCTTGAGCGCAGGGTCGATCCATTCGGCGAGCGGTTGCAGCCGGGTCAGCACGTCGGCCACAGCCTTGGCCACGGTTTTCTGCGTGATCCCCTGCGTCAGGCCATAGACCGGTTCGAACTCGGGGATCTGGTCGGCCTCGCCGGGTTTGAGGATGTGGTCGGGGTGAACCATCTGGGCGATCCCGTCGAAATGCTCGACCTTGCCCGACACGATTCTCTTCTGTCCCGTAGGAAGCTGCTTGCCGATCCAGTCCGGGTTGCCGTGAAAGAACACCGCGTGAAAGGTGGTCAGCGCATCGGTCAATTCGACCCGATACGGGCGGCTCTTCGATGACGGCGGCAGGTGCCGCCCCACGGTCACCTCGACCGTGGCAGTCGCGGGCGGCGTGACCTCGGAGACACTGGCGCGAAACTGGCGGTCCACGCCGGAATGCGGCAGAAAGAACAGCAGATCACGGGGCTTGGTAATTCCGAGATTGTCGAAAAGCTTCGCGGTCTTCGGCCCCACACCGCCCAAGGTTTCAAGCTCGGCAAAGAGCGGGTACAGGATTTCGGGACGGGTGCTCATCGGGTGCTCACAGGTCCTTGATCAGGTCGAGCCAGCCGTCCTCATCCACCATTTCGATCCCAAGGTCCGCCGCCTTCTTTGCCTTGGACCCGGCACCGGGACCGGCCACGAGCAGGTCCGTCTTGGCGCTGACCGAGCCTGCAACCTTGGCGCCGAGCGCTTCAGCCCGTGCCTTGGCCTCGGCCCGCGTCATCTTTTCCAGCGTGCCAGTGAACACCACCGTCTTGCCCGCGACCGGCGAGCCTTCGGTCCTGGGCGCCTCGACCGGCTGGATGTCGAGCTGGGCCGCGAGCCTGTCGATGGAGGCGCGCTCGTTCTCCTGTTGGAACGTGGTGACGAGAGACGTTGCCATCACCGCGCCAATGCCGTCGATCGACAGAAGCTCGTCCCAGGCGGAGCCACCTTCCGGCGTGGCCCCGGTCATCGCGGTCTCGAAGCTGGACCAGTCGCCGTAGTGGCGCGCAAGAAGATTGGCAGCGCTCTCGCCCACATGGCGGATGCCGAGCGCAAAGATCACCCGGTTCAAGGGGATCTGCCGCCGCTCCTCAATCCCGGCAAAGAGGTTCGCGGCGGATTTCTCGCCGTAGCCGTCGCGATTCCTGAGCTTGGTCAGGTTCTCCGCGTCGCGGGTGGCGAGGGTAAAGATATCGGCGGGCTCCCGGATCGGAAGCTGGTCGTCGTGATAGAACATCTCGATCTGGCGCGCGCCAAGCCCCTCGATGTCGAAGGCGCCACGCGAGACGAAATGTTTCAGCTTTTCAACGGCCTGCGCGGGACAGATCATGCCGCCAGTGCAGCGTCGGACCGCGTCGCCCTCTTCCCGGATCGCTTTGGAGCCGCATTCGGGACAGTGGGTTGGAAATGCGTAGGGTTCGGTGCCCTCGGGCCGCTTGGCAAGGTCCACATCGGCCACCTTAGGAATCACGTCCCCGGCGCGATAGACCTGCACCCAGTCGCCGATCCTGATGTCCTTGCCCCCCCGAATCTCACCGCCCTTGCTGTCGCGTCCGGCGATGTAGTCCTCGTTGTGGAGCGTCGCGTTCGAGACGACGACACCGCCCACGGTCACGGGGGCGAGCCGGGCAACGGGCGACAGCGCGCCGGTGCGCCCGACCTGAATGTCGATGGCTTCGAGCTGGGTCCAGGCCAATTCGGCGGGAAACTTGTGTGCGATGGCCCAGCGGGGCGTGGTCGAGCGGAACCCGAGACGCTGTTGCAGGGCGAGATCGTCGACCTTGTAGACGACGCCGTCGATATCGTAGTCGAGCGTCGCGCGCTGCGCCTCGATCGCGTGGTAATGGGCCATCATCTCATCGGGCGTGGTGACGCGACGGGTGAGCGGATTGGTCTGGAACCCGAGGTCGCGCAGCCGCTCGATGGCGGCCGATTGCGTGGGCGCGAGCGGTTCCGACACTTCGCCCCAGGCATAGGCGAAGAACTTCAGCGGCCGGTCGGCGGTGATCCTGGGGTCGAGCTGGCGCAGCGACCCGGCGGCGGCGTTGCGCGGGTTGGCAAAGGTCTTGCCGCCGCGCGCCTGTTGCCGGTCGTTCAGCGTCGCGAAATCGGCGCGGCTCATGTAGACCTCGCCGCGGACCTCGAGCACGTCGGGCGCACCCGTCAGCGTGACGGGAATGTCGTCGATGGTGCGGGCGTTGGCGGTGACATTCTCGCCCTCCGCCCCGTCGCCGCGCGTGGCCGCCTCGATGAGCTTGCCCTTTTCGTAGCGAAGGGACAGCGACAGGCCGTCGATCTTGGGTTCGGCGGTGAAGGCCAGCGGCGTGTCGGGCGCGACGCCGAGGAAGCTCCGCACCTGCCTGTCGAAATCGGAAATGTCCTCTTCGCTAAAGGCATTGGCGAGCGACATCATCCGCACCCGGTGGCGGACCTTGGAAAAGGCTTCCGACGGCGCGGCACCGACCTGATCCGTCGGGCTATCGTCGCGCTTGAGGTCGGGAAAGCGGGTCTCGATTGCAGCATTGCGGCGTTTGGCTGCGTCATAATCCGCGTCGCTGATGAACGGCGCGTCCTCCCCGTGATAGGCAGTGTTGGCCTTGGTCAGCAAATCGGACAGCCGCCCCAGTTCCGCGCGCGCCTCGTCCTTTGTCAGGGAATCGACGGGTTTATCGCTCATTCCGGTCCTCTCAACTCCGCCGTTTCCGCCGAAATCTAGGGGGCCAGTGCGGGAGGGTCCAGTGCTTTGACCGCGCATGGTTTCGCTTTACCTGGCGCTGGCCGGACCCCTTGGGACTTCCGCCCTTCAAGAGACCCGCTTCGGCGTGTCCCGGCTCGAACGTCCGGGCGGGGCACCGTCGCAAGTGCCGCGCGACTATCGGGGTCGCGACTCGACACTCTTTAGACAGTGCGCCGCTGCGGGCGCTGCCTGACCCGCGCAAACACCAGCACAATGCTCTTGGCGGGGTCGCACTCGGCTCCTTGAGGTCCAGGTCCCTTGCGCAGAGGACCGCGCCGGGAATGATCCCGACATCGTATCAGGCGCCGAGGGCGAGCTGGCTGCCCATCTCCGACGGCGCCGGGTCGCGCAGGACGTAGCCGCGGCCCCAGACGGTTTCGATGTAATTTTCGCCATCGGTCGCCTCGGCGAGCTTCTTGCGCAGCTTGCAGATGAAAACGTCGATGATCTTGAGTTCCGGCTCGTCCATCCCGCCGTAGAGATGGTTGAGAAACATCTCCTTTGTCAGGGTCGTTCCCTTGCGCAGGGAGAGCAGTTCGAGGATCTGGTATTCCTTGCCGGTGAGATGCACGGGCTTGCCATCCGCCTCGACCGACTTGGCGTCGAGGTTCACGGCGACGCGACCGGTGTGGATGACGGATTGAGAATGACCCTTCGAACGCCGGATGATCGCATGGATTCGCGCCACCAGTTCGTCGCGGTGGAAGGGTTTGGTCATGTAGTCGTCCGCGCCGAAGCCGAAGCCCTTGAGCTTGTTCTCGGTGTCGTCGGCGCCCGAGAGGATCAGGATCGGCGTTTCGACCCGGGCCAGCCGCAGCTGCCGTAGCACCTCGTGACCGTTCATGTCCGGAAGGTTCAGGTCGAGAAGGATGAGGTCGTAATCATAGAGCTTGGCGAGGTCTATCCCCTCTTCTCCAAGGTCGGTGGAATAGACGTTCAGGTTCGCATGGGTGAGCATCAGCTCGATCGAGCGTGAGGTCGTGGGGTCATCTTCGACAAGCAGGATACGCATCAATCAATCTCCAGATAAGTTCCCGTTCTGTTCGTCAACACAATCAAAGTAAATAGTTAACGCACGGTTACTTCTCCGAACTATTAGGGAACTCTACCTATGGTTGTCTATATTTTTGCAGCGCCGTGGCCTTCAACGCCGCTTCCCCGTGTTCCTCGACGGCGTGAGACCACTCGGAAAACTCCTCTTCTGACAGCCCGTAAGTTCCAAGCGCCTCGGCCAAGGGAATCAAACCGTGTTTCACGGCGCGCACGACCGCCGCCTTGCGCGATGCGACCCATCGCTTGGTGTTTGGCGGCGGCAGGTCCGCCCGGGTCATATGGGTCCCGTCCGGCAGCCGAACCGCCCGGGGACCGTCGATTTTTTTCAGATACATCATGCTTCCCTCGGTCAAAGGTTCGTCTTTTCTGGACCAGGGGATTTAAGGATGGGTGAAGCCCGACCTTGCAGATATGTGCAATTTTCCTATATTCCCTCACTCTTTGGGCCCGGTCAGAGGACGCACGCATGGCACTGGACACCGAGATCACCGTTAATTCGCTGGGTTTTGCCAAGCGGCCCGAGGACACGCGCGTCGTCGTCGCGATGTCGGGCGGGGTCGATTCGTCAGTCGTCGCGGCCATGCTGAAAGCCGAGGGTTACGATGTGATCGGCGTCACGCTGCAGCTCTACGACCACGGTGCGGCGCTTGCCAAGAAAGGGGCCTGCTGCGCGGGAATCGACATCCACGATGCCCGCCGCGTGGCCGAAGAGATGGGCTTTCCCCACTACGTCCTCGACTACGAGAACATCTTCCGCGAAGCGGTGATCGAGGAGTTTGCCGACAGCTATCTGGGCGGCGCGACCCCCGTGCCCTGCATTCGCTGCAACGAACGCGTCAAGTTCAAGGACCTGCTGGCCACGGCGCGCGACCTCGACGCCGACTGCATGGCGACGGGGCATTACATACAGCGGTTCGAGGGCGCGACCGGGCCGGAATTGCACCGCGCCGCCGATCACAACCGTGACCAGAGCTATTTCCTGTTCTCGACCACGCCGGAGCAGCTCGATTACTTGCGCTTCCCGCTGGGTCATCTGGCGACCAAGGACGAAACCCGTGCGCTGGCGCGGCGCTTTGATCTCATGGTCGCGGACAAGCCCGACAGTCAGGACATCTGCTTCGTGCCCGACGGAAACTACGCCGGCGTCATCGAAAAGCTGCGCCCCGGTGCGGCGGAGCCGGGCGAGATCGTCCATGCGGACGGTCGCGTTCTGGGCATGCATGAGGGTGTGATCCATTACACGATCGGACAGCGGCGGGGCTTGGGTATCGGCGGGCTTGCCGATCCGCTCTATGTCGTGCGGCTCGATGTGGACGCGCGGCAGGTCGTCGTGGGCCCGAAAGAGATGCTGGCGACCCGCGTGGTTCCGGTGCGCGAGATCAACTGGCTGGGCGATGCACCCTTCACCTCGCAAGAGGAATGGCACCTGTCGGTCAAGGTCCGCTCGACCCGCCCGCCGCGCGAGGCGATCATGCGTCCGATCTCGGAGACGGAAGCCGAAGTCGAATTGCTCACGCCCGAGGAAGGCGTCAGCCCCGGACAGGCCTGCGTCTTCTACGCGAGTGAAGGCAGCCGGGTCTTCGGCGGCGGCTGGATCTGGTCGGGACGGCGCTGATCCGGGGCGCCGGGTGGGATGAAACGGAAGAGGCCGGGACGTGAAGCCCCGGCCTTTGTCATCTGTGGCGACCGCTTGCGGGATTGCCGGCGCGCGCTGCTTCAGCCCGCCTTGGACAGGTCGATCATCGCCGAGAACTCGGCGGAACAGGCGACCTCGCCGTCAACGGTCGCGACACCTTCGAACTTCCAGATCTTCGACCCGCCGCGCAGGGTCTTGATGTCCATCTTCAGCACGTCGCCGGGAACGACCTTGCGCCGGAACTTCACCTTGTCGATCCCCATGAAGTAAACGAGCGGCTCCTTGTCCACGAGGTCGAGGGTGATCGCTACCATGACCGCGCTGGTCTGGGCCATCGCCTCGATGATCGTGACGCCGGGCATGATCGGCGCGGCCGGGAAATGGCCCTGGAAATGCGGCTCGTTGAAGGTCACGTTCTTGATCCCAACCGCGCTTTCGCCGGGCACGATGTCCACGACCTTGTCGATCAGGAGAAACGGGTAACGGTGCGGGATGCAGCGCTGGATCAGGTGAATATCGGCGTTTGCCGGTTTCGTGCTGTCGTCTGTCATGTCGGGGCCCCCTATCTGGCGGGCCGTCCGGGCCTGCCGCTTTCCGCTTGATTGAGAAAAAACGCGCGGGCCCGCAAGGGGCCTTGGCCTATTGCGCGGGTTCTGTGGCCTCTGTGCCCATGTCGAGGGGCAGGTTGATCACCGGATCGGTCACCTCGGGCGGAGCCTCGGGCACCGTGCCGGACGAGCCGTCGCCCAGAACCTCGTCGATCCGCGCAATGGCCTCTTCCGTCACGTCGACGGCGGCACTGGACAAAAGCACCATACGCTTGTCGAGCACAACCACCGCACCGCGTTCCGTCATCAGGCTGCCGATCACCGGGCCGACACGCGTGTAGAAATCCCGCTGCGCGCCTTCGAACTTCTGGACGTATGCGGCCTGTGCCCGGTCGCGATCAGTGCGCAGGGCCTGCACCCTCTCGTCGAATTCATTGGCCTTGGCGCGGAACTCTTCGGCTGTGAGCGTCTCGCGTTCCTCGGTCAAGGCGCGTTCCTCGGCCTCGAGCGCGGTCTCGATCTTGCGCGTTTCCTCGGCGAGCGCGGCGCGTTCGCTATCGAGCTCCTGCGTCACGCGCTGGCCAAAGGCGGTGCCGGTGAAAAGCGCGTCGCGGTCGATCACCACGACATCGCTCACCAACTGTCCAAGCGACTGTGCAGCGACGCCAGAAGGCCCGCCCGCAAGGGCGAGCGCGATACCGACCACGAAACCGCGCAAGAACCGCGCGCGCGTCGGGCGGCCAGCGTCCATATCAGAACGACGTGGAGATCGTGACTTCGAACCGGTTCTCGCGGTCATAGCCCTGCTTGATCACCGGGACGGAATAGTTGAACCGGAGCGGACCGATCGGCGTGTCCCAGAACAGCGATGCGCCGACCGATGAACGCAGGTAGAACTTGTCGTCCACCACGCCGCCGCCCGTGTTGTCGAGCCCCCAGAGGCTGCCCACGTCGGCAAAGACACCACCGGAGATCCCGTATTCCTCGGGCAGACCCAGCGGGAACTGGGCCTCAACCCGCGCCGCGACGAAGTAGTTGCCACCAAGCGCGTCCTGGTTCCCGGCGGTCAGGTCACGCGGACCCACGCCATAGGGCGCGAAGCCACGCACCTTGTCGGTGCCAAGCTGGAAGCGGTCCGTGACCCGGCTGCCCGCGCCCGCGATGGAATAAAGCGCACCGCCCTCGGCCTCGGCCCGCAGCGTGACCTCGTCATTGAAGACCTTGGTCTGGAGACGAGCGAGCGCCGTGGCACGCAGCCATGTGTTGTCGGACCCCAGCCCTCCGATGTCGCCGTCGATGCTGATGAAGGCACGAGAGGTCGGGTCGATCGCGGTCAGCGCGGTGTCGAAGGTATAGGTCAGACCCACCTGCGCGCCATACTGCCAACCGCGGGCCGCTTCGGCCTGGAGCACGGCCGAGGACTGGACATCGACATTCGAGATGTCAGACCCGGCCGCACCGGCGCGCAGCGCGACACGGCTGGCCGCAGAGATCGGGAACTCCACGTAGGGCACGACCTGGAACTTGGCCGTCTCGTAGAAGGCCGTGTTCGAAGGGGTCGTCGTGAAATAGAAGGCGTCGATCCCGAGAGTCAGGTCGCGCCCGAGCAGGTTCGGCTCCGCAAAGCTGAAGGCATAGTTGCGTGTCGTCGCACCGCCCGAGAATTCAGCAGCGATATACTGGCCACGACCGAGGAAGTTGGTCTCGCGGAAGCTCGCGTTAAGCCCAATGCCCGTCGCCGTCGAATAGGTCGCGCCGAAGGACAACGACCCGGTCCCCTGCTCTTCCACGTCCACATCCACGACCACGCGGTCAGAGGCCGAGCCTTCGCGCGCTTCGACCTGAACATCCGCGAAATAGCCAAGCGCCCGGATACGTTCTGCTGAGGCCCGAATCGCGCGCGGGTTGAAGGGGTCGCCTTCAACCGTGGTGAACTGCGAGCGCACCACGCGGTCGAGCGTTGTCTGGTTGCCCTCGATGTCGATGCGTTCGACGATGACGCGGGGACCGCGCGTGATTGCGAGATCGATGTCCAGCGTGCCTTCGCGTTCGTTGCGGATGATCCGCGGCTCGACGGCGATGAAGTTCATCCCCTTCTGGATCGCGAGACGCTCCATCCGCGCCACGGCGTTCTCGATGTCCGTCGGGTTGTAGACCGCGCCCTGACGCAGCCGCGCCACGCGCTCGAACTCTTCGGGATTGACGCCGTCGACTTCGGAAATCGTGTTGATCCGACCCAGCGAGAACTGCTGCCCCTCGACGATCTGGTAGGTCACGCGGTAACCGTCGCGCGACTGCGGCGCCTAACTCGAGCCGCTCGGGATCGTAAGTGTCTGACTGCACGAAGGCGCGCAGGAGTCCCGCCTGTTTCGAGGTCAGCACCCGGCGCAGACGCGAATCCGCGAAGCTGCGGTTGCCGTTGAAGCTCAGGCTCTCGATTTCGGAATTGCGGCCTTCAACCACCTCGAACACGAGGTCCACACGACCGTTGCTGCGGCGGATGATGCGCGGCGTGACTTCGGCGGCGATCCGACCATCGGCGGCGTAGGCCTCGGCGATCGTCTGGGCGTCGCGTTCGGCGGTCGAGGGCGAGAACACCCGGCGCGGCTGCGATTGCAGGAGCGGCAGCAGGTCCTCGTCGTCCTTACGGCGGTTGCCCTCGATGTTGATGCGGCTGATCATCGAGTATTCCTGCACCCGCACGATCAGCGTCGAACCGCGCGGTTGCAGTTCCACCGTGTTGAACAGGCCCGACCCGGCAAGCCGCTGGTAGGCATCGTTGAGCTGCCCGGCGCTGACCGTCTGGCCCTTGCCGAATCCGAGGTAGGACAGAACCGTCGCCGCCTCGATGTTCTCGGCACCCACGATCTGAACCGATTGGAAATTGTAGGATTGTGCGTAAGCAGCCGTCGGTGGAAGCACCGAAGCCCCTGTTACCCCGAGGAAAAGCGCCGTGGCAGCCGGCGCGAGTACGGATTTACGCATGATTGCCGCACTGGCCCTGCGCTGCTCGTTATACGTCATCTTGTTGTCATCCGCTCAGACATCCCAGTCCCTAGTGTGAGTAACGAAGGTGAGAGGGCTTGTCAAAGCATGTGAACGACAAAGGGGCCGCTGGAAAGCGGCCCGGCACGGCTTCGTGAACGCAGGGCGATTTATGACGGGAAATGAGGGGCTTGCAGCGTGGCCCCCAAGCCACGCTCGGGGAATTTCTTTCAGCGCGCGGTGGGCGCTAGTGGACCATGCCACCAATCAGCGCGCCGCAGCCAAGAGCCGCAGCCAGAGTGCCGAGGTAGAGAAGCCGGTCCCAGTTCAAATTGACCAGAAGGGAAAGCCCCCGGTAGCCGTGCTGAATCGTTTGCATGGTAGGTGCCCTGACAGGTTGCCGGTCCAGTCTGACCACGCGGCATGGCAGAACCAGCGCGAAACCGGGGCATTGTTGGGGCAAGCGGACGCGTCGCCTGCCCCTGTGCAACAGCGCATTGCTCTACGGACAGAAGAGGTCGTTGGTGATGCCCAGAACCATGATCGCCAGCACGACGGCGAGCCCCGCGGCCAGAAGCACCCGCATGGCCCGGTCGCTCGGCGGGCGCCCAACCACGGCCTCATAGGCGTGAAACACCAAGTGGCCGCCGTCGAGCACGGGGATCGGAAAGAGGTTCAAGAGCCCCACCGCCGTCGACAGCACGGCGATGAACCAGATGAAATCCGGCACGCCCTGCGATGCCGCCGCGCCCGAGGTTTCCGCGATTCCGATGGGGCCGCGCAGGTTGCACGACGAAATGGCGCCCGTGATCATGTGCCACAGGCCCGACAGGCTCGAGGTGATGATGTAGCGCACATGTTCGACCCCGCCGGTAAAGGCCTCGCCCACGCTGGGTGCGCGTGTCGCGGGTTCAAAGATCAGCCCGCCGCCGATCCCGATGAGCCAACGGGTCTCGAACCCGCCGTCGGGCAGCGGCAGGTCCATGCGACGGGGCGTGAGCTCCACGTCCGGCATCCGCCGCCGCCGTCTGTGGCGTGACCGATCCGACGAAGGCCGGATAGGGATGAAGAGTCGTGACGGTGACTTCGGCGCCGTCACGCAGGACGGTGTAGTCGAGCGGGCTCTCGTCCGGCAGCGTCTCGACATAGGCGCCGAACTCGGCCAGCTCCGGTGTCGGCAGCCCAGCGATGGACAGGATCTCGTCCCCCGGCTCCAGCGTGTTCTCGACGCCCGAGATCGGGGCCATCTGTTTCACGGTCAGGGGATCGGTCGCGATCCCCTGATAATAGGCCATGCCGAAGAAGATGATCACCGACAGCACGAAATTGAACACGGGACCAGCCGCCACCGTCAGCGCGCGCGCCCAGACCGGGGCCCCGGGCATCGTAGCGCGGCGTTCCTCGGGTGTGAGCCCAGCGATGGCGCCTTCGTCGACGCCGGCCGAGGCCGCATTCGCGTCCCCTCGGAACTTGACGTAGCCGCCCACGGGAAAAGCCGCGATCTGCCACTGGGTGCCGTGTTTATCCATCCGCTTGAGCAGCACGGGGCCGATCCCGATGGAAAACACATCCGCCTTGATGCCCGTCCAGCGGCCGACGATGTAATGGCCGTATTCATGGATGAAAACGATGATCGACAGGGCGACCACGAACGCCACGATGGTGAAGGCCAGATTGCCGAAGTCGGGGATAAGCCCGGTTACGTCCACGTGTCACTCCTATCCAGCGGTTAAGCCCCGCTTATGATCTCTGCTGCTCTTTCGCGTGCCATCTGGTCTGCGGCGCGCACGTTATCAAGTGTGAATGCGTCATTGATGAGGCCCGCGTCACCCGACAACTGCGTGAGCACCTCCTCCACCACGCCCGCCATGCGGGTGAAGCCGATCCGTCCAGCGATGAAGCCGTCAAGCGCCGTCTCCTTTGCCGCGTTGAAGATCGCGCCCGACATGCCGCGTGTCTCCATCACGGCGCGGGCAAGGCGCAGCGCCGGATAACGCTCATCGGACGGCGCCCGGAACTCGAGGCTGCCGATCCGGGCAAGGTCGAGCCGCTCGACCGGCAGGCGTCGGCGTTCCGGCCAATGCAGCGCATAGCCGATGGCATGGCGCATGTCCGGCCGCGTCTCGATCAGTTCCAGCGCCTTGTTGAACATGGAGGCCGAGTCGATGGTGATCCGCTGCCCCATGTCCCAGTTCGGGTGCGAGGATGCCTGTGCGAGCGTGGCGCTCGGCAGGTCTTCGATGGGCCAGTCGCGAAAGGCCCCGCCAGAGGCGGTGATGATGACGCGCTCGACGGCACTCAGGTCCTCGCCGACGAGCGCCTGAAACACGGCGGAATGTTCGCTGTCCACCGGCAGGAGGTGCGCGCCGTGCTTTCTCGCGGTCTCCATGATCAGTGGTCCGGCGGTGACGAGGCTTTCCTTGTTGGCGAGTGCCAGCGTCGCCCCGGTTTCGAGCGCGGCCAGTCCCGGCGGCAGACCTGCCGCCCCCACGATGGCCGACATGACCCAATCGGCAGGGCGGCGCGCGGCCTCCTCAATGGCGACCGCTATGTTATGGCCCCCGGTCAGCGCGACCACCTCGTAAGCCTCGGGATCGCGCCGGATCAGGTCGATAGTCGACAGGCCGATGGAGCCGGTCGACCCGAAGATCGAAATGCGGCGCGTCATGTCAGAAGATACCCGCGATGAACCCGGCCACGCCCGCCAGCGCCGCCACCGCCACCAACGCGTCGAGCCGGTCGAGAACGCCACCATGGCCGGGGATCAGCGTCGAGCTGTCCTTGACCCCGGCCCGCCGCTTCATCCAGCTTTCGGTGATGTCCCCCATCTGGCCCGCAAAGGCCAGCACGACCGCCGCGCCTGCCGCCAGCCCCGCGCTCATCGGCCAGACCAGGGGACCGAAGAAGGCGCCGAAAATCCCGGCCCCGATCCAGCCCGCAACCGTGCCCGACCAGGTCTTCTTGGGCGAGACGCGCGGCCAGAACTTGGGCCCGCCCAGCATCCGCCCGGCGAAATACCCCAGCACGTCCGAGATCACCACGATCCCCACGAGGATCAGGATCGACCGGGGGCCGATCACCGCGTGACCGAAGTCAAGCGACAGCGCCGCGACCGCGAGCATCGTGCCATAGGCAAGCCACGTCCGATGCCCGTCGCGCAGAACGAACAGTCCCACCGCGATGGGGACGAGCACGACGAGGGCCGCGCGCAGGATGCCCAGCCGGTAAATGTCCCAGATCTCCTCGGCCCGCGACGGTCCGGCCTTTTGCATCAGAAGTGCGAGAATCAACACGACCACGGGAAGAAGCGCGATGCCCCATCGCCGCGCCGTCGAAATCTCCGGCTCACAGAGCTTGGCGAGTTCGCGCAGCATGAGAACATAGATGACCAGAACAAAGATCGACCACACCAATGCCCCTCCATAGAGCGCGGCGAGTGCCAGCCCAATGATCACCCCCGCCGACAGGACGCGGGTGCCAAGATCCGACCATTTGCTGGAAACCGTATCGCTCATCCGGTCACCCCGCCGAAGCGCCGTTCGCGCAGCCCGAACTTGTCGAGCACGGCAGCAAATTCGGCGCGCCCGAAGTCGGGCCAGAGCGTGTCGGTGAACTCGTATTCCGCATAGGCCGACTGCCATGTAAGGAAGTTCGAGGTTCGCGCCTCGCCCGAGGTGCGCACGACGAGGTCGGGGTCGGGAAGCCCGGCGGTGTCGAGATAATGGGTCATCGTATCCTCCCCGATGTCCTCGGGTCGCAACTGGCCCGCGATGACCGCCTGCGCCATCTTGCGGGTCGCGCGCAGGATTTCGTCCCGCCCGCCGTAGTTCAGGGCCACGGTCACATGCACCCGGTCGTTTCTAGCCGTCAGCGCCTCGAGCTCCTGGATGAGCGCGACGAGCTTGCGGTCGAGCGGTGCCCGATCCCCGATGAACCGCACCCGCGCGCCCTCGGCATGAAGCTCGTGCATGGTCTTGCGGATATAGTGCCGGAAAAGGGCCATGAGCGCGATGATCTCGGGCTTCGACCGCTTCCAGTTCTCGGTCGAGAACGCATAGAGGGTGACGTATTTCACGCCCAGGTCGGGACAGGCCTCGACCACCTCGCGCGCCCGCTTCGCACCGGCCTGATGGCCGAAGGGGCGCGGGCGGCGGCGCGCCTTGGCCCAGCGGCCATTGCCATCCATGATGAAGGCCACGTGCAGGTCCCTGCCTGGGCCGATCTGGCTCTGCTGGTTCACGTCACGTCCCCCGGCCATGCGCCCACCCGATCGGGCCGGTGCCCACAGGTCTCAGACCTGCATGATCTCTTCCTGCTTGGTCTCGAGCTGTTTATCCACGAGCTTGATGTATTTGTCGGTGAGGTCCTGAACCTCCTGCGACCAGACCTTGTGATCGTCCTCGCTCATGCCGTCGGCCTTGGCCTTCTTGAGCTGCTCCATCCCGTCGCGGCGCACGTTGCGAATCGCGACGCGGGCGCTTTCGGCATATTGAGCGGCCACCTTGGTCAATTCGCGGCGGCGCTCTTCGTTGAGTTCGGGAATCGGCAGCATGATGATCGTGCCGTTCGTCTGCGGGTTGATGCCCAGCCCGCTTTCGCGGATCGCCTTTTCCACGGCGCCGACCATGCCCCGGTCCCAGACGTTGATCGTGACCATGCGCGGCTCGGGCACGTTCACCGTGCCAACCTGGTTGATCGGCGTGCGCTGGCCATAGGCCTCGACCATGACCGGCTCGAGGATAGAGCCCGAGGCGCGGCCCGTGCGCAGGGACCCGAATTCCGTGCGGAGCGACGCGATCGCCCCATCCATCCGCCGTTCGAGGTCGTCGGTGTCAATCTCGATTTCGTCGCTCATGGCTCAAATCTCCTGGTCGATGCGGGCCATCGGGGCATGTCTGCCCCGCCCGCGCATTTGCGTCGGTATATCCCTAACCGCCCGCGATTGTATAGACTTCCGGATGCGCCCTCAGGCCGCCGACTTGCCGCCGTGGACCAGGGTATAGGTCCCCTCTCCCGCCAGGATCGTGCGGAACCCGCCCGGCTCGTCGAGGCTGAAGACGATGATCGGCATGTTGTTGTCGCGGGCAAGCGCGATGGCCGAGGCATCCATGACGCCCAGACGCTTGGCCAGCGCCTCGTCGTAGCTCACCGTGTCGTAGCGTTTGGCATCGTCGAATTTCTTGGGGTCCTTGTCATAGACCCCGTCGACCTTGGTGCCCTTGAAGATCGCCTCGCAGGCCATTTCGTTGGCGCGCAGGGTCGCCGCCGTGTCGGTGGTGAAATAGGGGTTGCCCGTGCCCGCCGCGAAGATCACCACGCGCTTTTTCTCGAGGTGGCGCACGGCGCGGCGGCGGATGTAGGGCTCGCAGACCTGATCCATCGGGATCGCGCTGATCACGCGGGTAAAGACGCCCAGCCCCTCGAGCGCCGACTGCATCGCGAGCGCGTTCATCACGGTCGCGAGCATCCCCATGTAATCCGCCGTGGTCCGCTCCATCCCCTGAGCCGACCCCGCGAGCCCGCGAAAGATGTTGCCGCCACCGATCACCATGCAGATCTCGACGCCCAGATCGTGCACCGATTTCACCTCCTGCGCGATGCGCGCGACGGTGGGCGGGTTGAGCCCGTAGCCCTGATCGCCCATCAGGGCCTCGCCGCTGATCTTGAGCATCACACGGCTGTATTTCGTCTTGGCGACGGCACTTGCGAGAGCGGTGGTGGCGGGGGGGGTCGGCGTGGCCTCGGTCATGTCTTTGCGTCGTCCTCGGGGCTCATGTATGGATCGCGCCTGTAATGTCGGAAAATGACCGGGCGCGCAATCCGCGAAACCGGCGCAAGGATGGAGCCCGCGTGTCACGCGAACTCGACGCTCTTCTCAGGAATGTACCGCCGGAGCGCCCCGTGCTGATCGCGGGACCCACGGCCAGCGGCAAATCGGCGCTCGCCCTCGCGCTCGCGCAGGATGGCGGCGGCGTCGTGATCAATGCCGACGCGCTGCAGGTCTTTGCCAACTGGCGCATCCTGACCGCACGACCGTCCCTTGCCGAAGAAGAGGTCGCGCCGCATCGGCTTTATGGCCATGTGCCGGGCGATGCCGACTATTCCGTGGGGCACTGGCTGCGCGAGGTGGCCCCGCTCCTGACCGGCCCCGCGCGTCCTATCATCGTGGGGGGCACGGGCCTTTACCTGACCGCACTGACCGAGGGACTGGCCGAAATTCCGCCCACCCCGCCCGAGTTCCGGTCCGAGGGTGAGTCGCTTTTGGCCGAGGCGGGCCTGCCCGCGCTGCTTGCCGCGCTCGACCCCGAGACCCTGGCGCGCATCGACCAGCAGAACCCGGCGCGGGTCGCGCGGGCCTGGGAGGTGCAGCGCACCACGGGCCGGGGCATCGCGGACTGGCAGGACGACACCCCGCCGCCGCTCCTGCCACTCGACCAAACGACCGCGATCTGCCTCCTGCCCGAGCGCGACTGGCTTCTCTCGCGGATCGAACGGCGCTTCGACGCGATGCTGGCGCAAGGCGCGCTGGACGAGGCGCGGGCAAACCTGCCCACATGGTCGCCCAAGGACCCTTCGGCCAAAGCGATCGGGGCGCGCGAGCTTGTCGCTCACCTCAAGGGGGAGATCACGCTCGACGCGGCCCGCGACAACGCCGTCATCGCAACCCGACAATACGCAAAGCGCCAGATGACATGGTTTCGAGCCAGAATGTCGAAATGGTGCAATTTCGGGCTTCCCGCAAACGACCCCTAGCGCCTCATTTCACGTCTTTGTGTGGCCTCCCGGAAACATCCCGGAATTGCCTCCAACTTATCCACAGGCAATCCGCCCCCCTGTGGATAGCTGGGGGCGACAGGTTCGCGGGAATCGGCTAGCGCTAGACTCACACGAATGAGAGGTCCCCCGACCTGACCCCTGCCGAGGCCTTGACCCGGCGCTCTGGGCAACGCGGGCCGAGACCTCCGAGGGACGGGAGTGACGACCAATATGGACCAGCACAACGCGCTTTCTTCGCCGTTTCGCGTGATTCCCCTCGCCAGGTTGGCAAGCGGCGGACGCTGGCGAACGGAAGCGATGCGCAGCTATGGCGCGCCGGTCCTGCTTTGGTTCACCCGCGGCCAAGGCCGAATCACGATGAACGGCAAGACCGCAGGTTACACCGCCCACAACGCCATTTTCGTTCCCGCCGGCACCATGCATGGCTTCGAGATGAACTCGACCGTGCAGGGCATGATCGTCGTCTTCCCCGTTGGCGTGGAAAGACAGCTCGAACTGCCCGAGGACGTAGTTCACATGCGCCTGCCCGACAGCGAGCAGCACATTGAACTCAATCGCCTGATCGACAACCTGCAGACCGAGTTGGACGGCGGCAACCTCGCCTCTGACCGGGCTATGCTGTGCCACGCTGGGCTTTTGTCGGTGTGGATCGAACGCCAGATGCGGTCGCTTCAGATCGACGAGCCGGATGCGGATGCGTCCTCTCGCCTCGCCGCCGCCTATACGGCGCTCGTCGAGCAGGATTTCCACTCGGCCAAGACCGTGCGGGATTACGCCAAGGATCTGGGCGTCACGCCCACGCATCTGTCCCGCGTCTGTAACAAGGCCTGCGGTCGTCCGGCGTCTTCCATTCTCGCCGACCGGGTGCATTACGAAGCGCGCCGCCTGCTGACGGAGACACATATGCCGATCAAGGACATCGCCTCGTCACTGGGCTTTGCCTCGGCCGCCTATTTCACCCGCGCTTTCCAGCAGCACACCGGGCGCACACCGTCTCAATTCCGGCGCGGCGCTTGACCAACGCCACGCATGGCGGCCTCTGAAACGAGACCGCCGCCCCCCTTTCACTTGACGCTTTCGTGAATTCGCGCGATGCCTGTGCCGTGAGACGAGGGAGAAACCGGTGGAAGCCACCTGTGCATGTGGGAAGGTCGTTCTCGACCTCGTGGGCAACCCGGTCCTGACGACAACCTGTTATTGCGCGGATTGCCAGTGCGCGGCGATTCACTTCGAGAAACGCTTCGGACGTGCCCTGATGACCGAGGACGGCGGCACCGATCATGTGCTCTGGCCGAAGAAGGCCCTGTCCTGCCTGTCGGGGGCCGAGGAACTGGCGGAATACCGGCTCAACGCACACACCCACACCCGACGCGTGGTTGCGACTTGCTGCGGCACGCCGATGTTTCTGGACTACACCAAGGGGTCATGGGTCACGCTCTACCGTGACCGGCTCGCGCCCGTGAACCGGCCCCGGATAGAGATGCGCGTGATGCTGCGGGATCGGGTCGGCAAGGCGCGTCTGCCCGACGATTGCCGGAACCTGCCGCGCTATTCGCCCAGGATCTTTGCCAGCCTCCTGCGCACCGCCGCGCTGCAGGGGTTCAGACGCTTTCCCATCACCTTCGTCAAACGCGTGCTGTGACCCTGCCGGGTTCGAAAGGTCAGCTTCCGAGGATGGCCTTCACATAGCCCTGGGTTTCGTCATAGGGCGGCACGCCGTCATATTTCTCGACCGCTTCCGGCCCGGCGTTATAGGCCGCCAGCGCCAGTTTCCAGCTCTTGAACCGCTGATATTGCTGCTTGAGATACCGCGCCCCACCTTCGAGGTTCTGGTGCGGATCGGCGGCATCGACCCCTAGAAGCGCCGCCGTGTCTGGCATGAGCTGGGCAAGGCCAAAGGCCCCCGCATGGCTCTTGGCGCTCGGATTCCAGCCCGATTCCTGCTGGACGAGCCTGAGGAACAGGTCCTCGGGAATCCCGTGTTTGCGCGCGACCTCCTTGGCGGCAGCAAGATAGAGCCCCTTGTTGCCCGAATAGCGCGGAATCGGCGCGTCGGCCTTGGGCGGATTTGGCTGGTAGCGCACCGACCCGGCATATTGCGAAGCCGCGCGATTATCGAGGACTTTCAGGGCATTGTCGAAATTCGCCCGGCTGCTCGACGACGAAAAGGTCTGCGCCGACACAGGCGTGCCCACAAGCAACGTCAGCGCGAGAGCGCCCCCCAGGATGTCCTTCACCGTCCGTTCTCCCGTCTTTCGCGGTCGCCAAGTGCATATCGACCCGCAGAAGATATGGCGGGAGGGTACAGGAAAGCATCGGGCTTCGCCACCCGCCGCGACGCCTGGGAACGCCTGGCGGGACGAAACGAGGCAGAAGCGCGCGCCATTTCGCCTGTCGTCAGTCCGGCGCCTGCTGCGCTGCGCACCCAACCACTTTAACCTTTCCTTCACCACGTTCGGGTGATGTAACCGTGGAAATCGAAATTTCAGATTCGGGGGGCACCATGGCTGGTTCCGTCAACAAGGTCATCATCGTGGGGAATCTCGGGCGCGATCCCGAGGTGCGGAATTTCCAGAACGGCGGCAAGGTGGTGAACCTGCGGATCGCGACCTCGGAAAACTGGAAGGACCGCAACACCGGCGAGCGCAAGGAACGCACCGAATGGCATTCGGTCGCGATCTTCTCTGAACCACTGGGCCGGATCGCCGAGCAATATCTGCGCAAGGGGTCCAAGGTCTATATCGAGGGCCAGCTCGAGACCCGCAAATGGCAGGACCAGTCCGGTCAGGACCGCTATTCGACCGAGGTTGTGCTGGCGGCTACGGCGGCGGATCGTCCTCGGGCGGCGGTTACGACGATCGGGGTGGCTATGACGATCGCGGCGGTTACGACGACCGTGGCGGCAGCGGCGGCGGCAACGACCGTGCCCCAGCGGGCGGCGGCTTCGACGACGAAATTCCGTTCTGAGCAACGCTCGGACGTGACAACAGGGGCGGGCCGCTGGTCCGCCCCTTCTCTTTCTCCCGTCCCGCCCATATCTGAGCTGTCATGCGTTGGTCATTCCCCATAGGTCGCCTGCTCGGCTCCGAGCTTCGCGTTCACTACACCTTTCTGCTGCTCGTCGCCTTCATCGGAGGCAGCGCCTGGATGAACGCGGGCCCCGAGGCGGCGTTGATCAACACCGTCTATGTCCTCGCGCTCTTCGCCTGCGTTATCGCCCATGAATACGGTCACGCCCTGACCGCCCGCGCCTTTGGCATTCCGACACCGGACATCACGCTCCTGCCCATCGGGGGCCTCGCGCGGCTGGCGCGGATCCCGGAAAAGCCGGTGCAGGAAATCCTCGTGGCCCTCGCCGGTCCCGCGGTGAACGTGGTGATCTTCGGGCTCCTCTTTATGTCCGGTTTCGCCAATTTCAGCGGGGCAGCGATGACGGGCAACATGACGCTCGCCCAGCTTCCCGCCGAGATTGCGCTTCTGAACCTGATCCTCGCCGCCTTCAACATGATCCCTGCCTTTCCCATGGACGGCGGACGGGTCCTGCGCGCGGTGCTTTCGCTGATGACCAACCGGGTCCGGGCCACGCGCATCGCGGCCTTCATCGGTCAGGGCCTCGCCGTGGTCTTTGCGCTCTATGGCCTTTATGTCGGGAGCTTCATCTACCCGCTCATCGCGGTGTTCATCTTCATGGCCGCGCGGGCCGAAGCGCAGGATGTGCAGCTTCGGGCACTGGCGCGGACCGCAAGGGTGGACGACGTGATGGCCACCGGCTTTACCGCGCTCTCACCGCATGTGACGCTCGGGCAAGCGCGCAACGCGTTTGACCGCAACGATCAGCCCGAGTTCCCTGTGGTCGACGGCGCAAGCGCGCGCATCGTGGGATTCCTGTCGCGCAAGCAGCTTTACGACGCGCTCCCGAAGCTGGGCGAGGCCGAGACGGTCGGCGCCGTCATGTCGCGCAATGTGGCGCAGGTGAACATGGGGCAGCCGCTGGCCAATGTCCTGCGCGTCCTGCAACGAGCGGCGGGCGTGGGGGTGCTGGCGCCGTCAGGCGAAACCGTGGGATATGTAACCCATCAGACCGTGCTTGATCATCTCAAGCGTTAGCGGGCCGCCAGACCCTCCGCCAGAACGGCGCGCACGATGTCCATGTCGGTCGTGCCGCAGACAAAGGCCTCGCCGATCCCGCGCGCGAGGATGAACTTGATCTTGCCCGCCTCGACCTTCTTGTCCTGCCCCATAAGGGTGATGAGGCCATCAGCATCGGGCAGATCGCCGGCAATGTCGGACAGATCCCGCTTCATTCCCATCGCCGCGAGATGTTCGCGAAACCGCGACGGCGCCTCCTGCGACATGAGGCCCATGCGCGCCGACACCTCGTAGGCCAGCGCACAGCCGATCGCGACGCCCTCGCCATGGAGGAGCCGGTCGGAATAACCCGTCGCCGCCTCGAGCGCATGGCCGAAGGTATGACCAAGGTTCAGAAGCGCGCGGTCACCCTGCTCGGTCTCGTCCCGTTCGACGATATCAGCCTTCATCTGGACCGACCGACGCACGGCTTCGGTCCGCAGCGCCACGTCGCCTGCTGCCATGGCAGGACCTTTGACCTCGAGCCATTCGAAGAAGTCGAGCGAGCCGAGACCACCGTATTTCACGACCTCGCCGTAGCCCGCGCGGAAATCGCGCGGCGCGAGGGTGCCCAGCACGTCGATGTCCGCAAGCACG
The DNA here is from genome assembly GCA_001626765.1 of Maritimibacter sp. REDSEA-S28_B5. Classification (GTDB taxonomy): domain Bacteria; phylum Pseudomonadota; class Alphaproteobacteria; order Rhodobacterales; family Rhodobacteraceae; genus Maritimibacter. Next base: position 144,115 of record LUOO01000003.1, on the reverse strand, counting down.
AGCGAGGGCTGGTGAAACGCCCCGATCAGGTTCTTGCCATGGGGCGAATTGATCCCGGTCTTGCCGCCCACCGAACTGTCCACCTGAGCGAGAAGCGAAGTCGGCATCTGCACAAAGCGCACGCCCCGGCGCAGGATCGCGGCGGCAAACCCCACGAGGTCGCCGATCACGCCACCGCCAAAGGCGATGACCACATCCTTGCGCTCAACCCGCTCTGCGAGCAGCCATTCCACGGTTTCGGTGAGGTGTTTCCAGCTTTTCGTCGATTCCCCCGGCGGAAGGATCAGAGCCTCGCTCTCGATCCCCTCTGCCGACAGCGCGGCCTGAAGCGCGGTCAGGTGCAACTCTGCCACCCGCGCTTCGGTCACGATCCAGACGCGCTTTCGGTTGAGGATCGGCGCGATCTGCGCCCCTGCCTCCGCCAGCAGCCCCGGCCCGATCCGCACGTCATAGGACCGGTCACCCAGATTAACGTGAACCGTTTCCATCAGGTCATCTCCAAAACATCGGGCCGGGTCATCAGGACCCGGATCACATGCTCGGTCATCGCGGGGATGGAATAGCTCTTGTGGCTGTCCACCACGAGGTCCGCGAGCGCGTAGGTATCGCGCCGCGCCTCGTAAAGATCGGTGAGCGTCTGTTTCGGATCCGCGGTGCGCAGGAGAGGTCGGGTAGACTTGTGCCGGACCCGCTGCCACAGAAGCTCGACATCGGCGCGCAGCCAGACCGAGACACCGGCCTCGGAAATGGCCTGCCGGTTCCGCTCGGCCAGAAAGGCACCGCCGCCTGTGGACAGGATCATCGGCCCCGTCGCGAGCAGCCGCTCGATGACCTCCGATTCCCGCTGCCGGAAGAACACCTCGCCGTCGCGTTCAAAGACCTCGGGGATCGACATCGCGGCGGCTTTTTCGATCTCGGCATCCGAATCCATGAAGGGCACGCCCAGCCGCGTGGCGAGCGATTTGCCCACCGCGGTCTTGCCCGCCCCCATCATGCCCACGACGGTCACGGGTTTATGAAGTCTGTATCCCAAAGTGGCAGCGCCTTGCCGATCCCGAAATTGTCACCCCGTCTTGGCGTGACCTTGCCGGACATGCCATATATGAAGTGCGCGCGGGGCAAAACCCGTGATCAGGTCTTGCGACCGGGCCGGGATGGACGAGGGCACAGGAGAGGCCCGCATTCGCGGCTCTGAACGATCGCAGGGCGATCAAAGAGGAAAGCGAGGGACAATGCTGGCGCGGCTTATCAAATTCGTGGTGTTCGTGGTGGTGGTGGGCGCCATCGGGATAGCCGGATATGCGCTCGTCGGTGACCTCACGCCACCCGCGAGCCAGAACTCGTTGACGGTGACGCTGGATGGCAACTAGGGCGCGCAAGGCTCTTTCTCCGCTGATCTTGCCCCTGATCGGGATGTTTTTATCGCCGGTTCTGACCGCTGCGCCGGTATTGGCGCAGTCGGACGAGCCGATGTCGGCGATCAACTGGCTCTCGGATTCGCTGAGCCAGCCCGGCACTGCCCCCGGCACCGTGATTGCGGGCGAGCCGCCTGTGGATGGCGGCGCGGTTACGCCCGATGTGACGGTCACCGCGCTCGATTCCGCCCAGGGCCCCAGGGCCGACGCCATCGGTCTTACCCCGCCCTCGGTCACCGGTTTGCCCGCGGGCCTTTGGGGCGCGTCGGATGCGGCGACGCTTGCGCGGCTCATAACGGCAGAAGGCCCCTACCTGTCCCCAACCCTGACCGCCTTTCTGCAAGACCTCCTCGTGGCCGAGCTCGACCCGCCCGCCGCCAGCGACGGCGAGACGCTGTTTCTGGCCCGCGTCGACAAGCTCCTCCAGATGGGCGCGATCGACCCGGCCTACGAGCTTCTGTCGCGCGCCGGGGCGGCCACGCCCGAGATCACCCGGCGCTGGTTCGACGCAGCCCTTCTCATCGGGCAGGAGGACACCGTCTGCCGCGCGATGGAGGAACGGCGCGACCTGTCGCCCACCTATCCGGCCCGTGTCTTCTGCCTCGCCCGCGCAGGCGATTGGGACGGCGCGGTGCTGCTCATGGGCACCGCCCGGGCGCTGGGGCTGATCACCGAAGAGGAGGACATGCTGATCGCGCGGTTCCTCGACCCGGAGCTTTTCGAGGGCGAGCCGCCGCTCACCGTGCCGCGCCCGCTCACCCCGCTCACCTTCCGGATGCTCGAGGCCGTGGGCGAGCCGGTCCCAACCCTTGGACTGCCGGTGGCTTTCGCCCAGTCGGACCTGCGCGCGAACATCGGCTGGAAGGCACGGATCGAGGCGGCAGAACGTCTGGCGCGCACCCGCGCCGTCACCGACAACCAGCTTCTGGGCCTATATACCGAACGCCGCGCTTCGGCCTCTGGCAGCGTCTGGGACCGGGTTGACGCGGTTCAGGCGCTTGACACCGCAGTCTCTGATGCGGACCGGGAGGCACTGAGCCTCGCCCTGCCCGTGGTCTGGGACCAGCTTTCGGTCGTGGAAACCGACGCCCCGATGGCCCGGCTCTTCGGCCCGAGGCTCGCGGCCTTCGACCTCGAGGGCGAAGCCGGTGTGCTTGCGCTCAAGATGGGGCTTCTGTCGGACGACTACGAGGCCGTTGCGCAGGCCGCCGACCCTGCCGACGATGAAAGCCGCTTTCTTGTGGGCGTGGCGCGCGGCGACGTTGCGGGGCTGACGCCGTCCAGTGACGCCGCGCGGGCCGTGGCCGATGGTTTCACCACCACCCCACCGCCCGCCGGACTTGCCCGTCTCGTAAGCGAGGACAAGCTGGGCGAGGCGATCCTCGAGGCCATCGCGATGTTCGACCGGGGGACCAAGGGCGATTACTCCGACCTTGCCGAGGCGATCGCCTTCTTCCGCGCCGTGGGGCTCGAGGAACAGGCCCGTCGCGCGGCCCTCGACGTGCTCATTCTGGAGCGTCTGGGATGACCGCCGCCTCCGACCGCTGGATCTCTGCCTTTCTCGAGGCACAATCGGCAGAACTGGACGCGGCCCGCAACACGCTTTTGGCCTATGGCCGCGACCTCAAGGACTTCGCGGATTTCGTGGCGACGGCCAAGCGTGATTTCGAGAGCGTCGACCGGGATTTGATCGAGGGCTACATGGTCAGTCTCGACGCGCTGGGGCTTGCCGCCTCGACCCGGGCGCGCAGGCTGTCGGCGGTCAAACAGCTCTTTCGGTTCGCCTTTGAAGAGGGCTGGCGCCGGGACAATCCCGCCCTGCGCATCAAGGGGCCGTCCAAGACGAAATCCCTGCCCAAGACCCTGTCGGAAACCGAGGTCGAGGCGCTCCTGACCGCTGCCGCCACCCATGGCCGCACGCCCGAGGACCGGTTGCGCAATGCCTGCCTGATGGAGGTGCTCTACGCGACGGGCATGCGAGTGAGCGAGCTCGTCAGCCTGCCCGCCAACGCCGCGCGGGGCGATACGCGGATGCTTCTCGTGCTGGGCAAGGGTGGCAAGGAACGCATGGTGCCGCTGTCGGCCCCGGCGCGAGCTGCGCTTGCGGACTGGCTGGCCTGCCGGGACGAAGCGGAAGAAGCGGCGCGGGCCAAGGGCGCGAAGCCGTCCAGGTTCCTCTTTCCCTCGCCGGGGGCCGAGGGCCACCTGACCCGCCAGCGGTTCCACGGGCTGATCAAGGAAATCGCCGCCGCCGCCGGCGTTTCGCCTGCCAAGGTCACGCCGCACCGCCTGCGCCATGCTTTCGCGACGCATCTTCTGGCCAATGGCGCGGATCTGCGCGCGATCCAGACGCTTCTGGGCCATGCCGACATCTCGACGACCGAGATCTACACCCATGTGCTCGACGAACGGCTGAAGGACCTCGTCCTTACCCATCACCCGCTGGCCACGAAGCGCTAGCGCCCGCCTCAGTCCTCGCCCGGCAGCAGGAGCGAGGAATCGCCGTAGCTGAAGAACCGGTAACGCTCGCGGATCGCGTGGTCGTAGACCGCGCGCATCCTTTCGATCCCCATGAGCGCTGAGACCAGCATCATCAGCGTGGACTTGGGCAGGTGGAAATTGGTCATCAGCCCGTCGGCCATCTGGAAGCGGTATCCCGGCCGGATGAAGATATCCGTGGGTCCGCGCCAGGCCGCAATCCGCCCCTCGCGCGCGGCGCTTTCGATCAGCCGGAGCGCCGTGGTGCCCACCGGGATGACGCGCCCGCCTGCCGCCTTGGTCGCGTTGATCTCGGCGGCGGCCTCGGTCGTCACTTCGCCCCATTCGGAATGCATCTTGTGGTGGGTCACGTCATCGACCTTGACCGGAAGGAAGGTGCCCGCGCCCACGTGCAGCGTCACATGGGTCCGCTCGACCCCCATCGCGCTCAGAGCCGCGAGCAGCGGTTCGTCGAAATGGAGCGACGCGGTCGGGGCCGCCACCGCGCCGGTGTTCTTGGCCCAGACGGTCTGGTAATCGGTCAGGTCCTGCGCGTCGGCCTTGCGCTTTGCCTCGATATAGGGCGGCAGGGGCATCCGCCCCGCCACCTCTAGCGCCGCGTCGAACTCTGGTCCCAGCCGGTTGAACGCGAGCACCGCCTGCCCCTCGTCCCGGCGCAGGACCTTGGCCGACAGACCGGCGGCGAAGACGATCTCTTCCCCGTCGGCCACCTTGCGCAGGGGTTTCACGAGCGCGCGCCACGCGCCCGGTTCCGCGTCAGGCTCCAGAAGCGTGACCTCGATCCGCGCAATGGCCTCGCCCCTCTCGCGGTGCCCTTCGAGGCGCGCAGGAATCACCCGCGTGTCGTTGAGCACCAGCCGGTCGCCGGGGCGCAGCCAGTCGACCAGATCCGTGACCACCCGGTCGTGGATCTGACCCCGCGTGGCCACGAGCAGCCGGGCCGACGAGCGCGGCTTGGCGGGCCGGGTCGCGATCAACACTTCGGGCAGGTCGAAATCGTAATCGGACAGCCGCGTGCCGTCTTCGTGGTCCATCATCGGTCGGTCTACCGTGTTCTCTATTGCGTTCGGGCGTTCGCCGGTTGGGGGTTCGCAGCCTGTGCGGGGGCCGTTGCCGCCCCGTCGGCCTGCGGCGCCTGCCTGCGGAAGATTTCCCGCAGGAAGCCGGGTGTCAGCACCGACAGGGGGTTCACGCCCACCTTCATGTCGCTCGCGGGGCCCTTGAGGGTAAAGGAAAAGCCCACCAACCCCTCGCCGTCACGAGCCGAGACGATGCGGCCTATCGAATTGATCAGGTAAAAGGGCGAAAGAACCCCCTGCATGTCGAGCGTCCTCTGATCGAGGTTGTAATAACCGTCCATCGACAAGCCTATGGATGTGCTGACGGCAGACGACGAATAAAGCGTGAGCGTGGTCGGTGAAAGCCGGAATTTGCCCTTCACCTCGGAGAAGGGAAGCCCCTGCCCGTCCATCTGTTCGAGCAGCCCGACGATGGAGATCGCGGACAGAAGCTCGGCCATGGCGGGCGCATCGACCAGGTAGGTGTCCGTCAGCGATATGCTTCCGTCAAAAGTCCCCGGCGCACCCGTGGGCACCAGCACGACCTCGAGGTTGCCGCGACGCGCCTTGTTGAACACGCCCATGCCGTTCAGCACCTCGCCGCCCTGCCCCGACTTGATCCGGTAGGCCGCACCATTGGCGGTCTGCGCGACCGTGCCCTCGATGGGGGCGCCACCCGCCACATTGGCAAGGAACGTCCCCGAGAGCCCGCCGCCCAGGTCGAAATTCCCCCGGAAATCCGACAGCACGATGCCCTCGGCCACCGTGAGTTGTCCTAGCCGGATGGCCAGGGGCTGTGCGCCGTTGCCGCCCCCGCCGGACCCGCCGCTGCCGAAGTTCGCCCGGCGCAGGTCGGCGCTGCCGCCCTCGACCGAAATGGCGACGCCGCGTCCTTGACCGGCGATCGTCACCGGCGCGTCGAGCCAGCCGCCCAGTTGCACGCGGGTAAACCGGGCCTCGGCAAGCCCGCCGCCCGCGCTGGTGGTCAGCGTGCCCGTCGCATCCAGTCCGGGGGCAGAGATCGACAGGCGTTCGACCTTCGGCTGCGCGCCCAGCACCGCCGCCACATCGAGCGTGCCGCGCGTACCGCTGCCCTTGGACCAGCCAGTGCCCGGTATGGCGAGCGTAAGACCCGCGAGATCCGAGGCCAAGGTCACGCGCGGCGCCTGCCCGGGCTTCAGTGTCAGCGCAAAGTCGCCCGTTCCCGACCCGCCCAGCATGTCGGGTGAAAGGCCGAGGTTGAACTCCTTCACCGCCGTCTGGCTCAGGGTCACCGTCCCCGTGACCGTCGCCCCCTGCCCCTTGTCCTCAGGGCGCAGCGACTGGCGCCAGATGGCGGTGGCGGCCACATCGCCCAGCTTGCCCGGCCCCGTCACCTCGACGCTCTCCGGCGTCGCTTGAAACGTCATTTCCTCGCTCGTGAGGATCTTGCCTGCCACGAGTTTTTCCGACCGCAGGTCGAAGGCCTTGCCCCGCACGTCGAAGGCCACCTGTTCGAAAGGCAGGTTCTTGACCATCGGGAAGGTGACGCGACCCTGCGCCTCGAACCGCCCCTGGGCCAGATCGGGACCGAGGTCGGTATCGCGAAACACGTTGAAGGGCTCCATGGCCAAGAGAGACAGCCCGGCCTGCAGGGGGCCGGCGAGGCTCAGATCGGCAACGCCCGCCCCAGGCTTCTGGCGGACGTCGCTGACCGTGAAGGTTGACCCCGATACATCCACCTGTTCGCCGTTGGGCGCGGTCATCCGCCCCGCGTTGGCCCGAATGGTCAACTGCCGGTCGGCCAGCATCATGTAGCCGCTGGCCCCGCGCACTTCAGGCAGGAGCCGCATGGGCTTGACCACCGCGTCAGTGAGCCGCCCGCCCAGAAGCATCTCGCCCTGTTTCAGGTCCGGCCCCCGGACCGCAAACCTGACATCCCGGATTTCGCCGCTCGTAAGGTTTTCGAACACCCACAGCCGCGGCTTGGGCGACACGTTCTTGGGCCAGAGCCGCTTCAACTCCGCCACATCGAGCGACGGGACCGCGGCCTCGAGCGACAGGTCCCATGCGTCGCGCGTAGCCCCGATGTCGCCTTCGACCTCGATCCGGGTGTCGCCGTGGAAGAACACCGCCTGACCGATGTCGAGCTTGAAGGGCGACAGTTTGACCCGCGCGTCGATGTAACCGCGTTCGATCTCGACCGGCGCATCGAACACGCGGGGGTCGCGCACCACCGCCCGACCCAGCCTGAGCTGCGCCACGACGCCTTGCGGCCATCCCTTTACGTAATCGGTGAGATAGAGCTTGCCCTCGAGTTCCGCTTCTCCCAGTTCCGAGGACAGGCCCAGACCCCGCACGTTGACCGCCTGTTCGATCGGGTCGTAATCCACGTATCCCTTCGCGCCGCCAAAACGCACCGTGCGCGCGCCTTCGTTGGGCTTGATGCCGCCCTCGTCGATCTCCATCGCCCCGGCAAGATCGGTGATCTCGCCATCAGGGCCAAGTGTCGTGCGCAGCGCGCCGGAAATCGGCGCATCCACGAGGGACAGGAAGGACAGGACCGGCGATTGTGCCCCGATGTCGGCTGCGGCGGCGTTCTGGAAGGACACCGACAGCGAGGCCGCCGATGTTTTTCGGTCCGACCGCAGCGCCACCTCGACCTGCGCGAGTTCCTCGGTCTGGTTGAAGACCTCGAAACCGATGTTGGTCTCGATGATCTTTTCGGAGGGAATCATTTCCATCTGGCCGTTGGTGACCTGCCACAGCCGCCCCGTGCGCCCGTCCTCGAGCGTGATGGTCAGACCCTTCGCCTCGACCCTGTCCACCTCGGCCAGAATGCCCTTGGCAAAGGCCGCGTCTATGGTGTCGAAAACCTCGGCCAGGTTGCCGGTCGTCGTGCCCCCCTGCCCGAACTGAAGCGCGAAAGTCCCGTCGGCCATCCGCCGGAACGTGACCTGCGCCCCCGACAGGATCGCCGTCCGCGGCACCAGTTGCCCCTTGAAAAGCGGCGCGAGCCGCACGCCGCCCTCGATCGCATTGAGCTGCGCGACGTCAAGGCCCGAGGCGTCACGAATGCCAACGTCCACAAGCCTGAGACTAGGCCGCCCCTTGGGGGTCACGCCGATCTCGATCCGGCGCAAAGTGATCGAGCCTTCCGGAATAAGCGTATTGACCCGAGTTTCGACATTCGCCGCGACCCAGGCTGGCAGGGGCACTGCGCGGCCCGTGGCGGACATGGACACAAGCGTAAGGAAAAGCGCCGCGATGCCGATTGTGAGAAGCGACCAGACCCCCAGATGCACGTGCAACCTGCGTGGGCGCCACCGGGGTCGCCGCCCCTCGGTCGCGCGCGGCGGGTCCGGCGCTTCCCGGCCCGCCTGGCCTTCGGCCCCCTCGGGCGGCTCTGCCATGCTGTCGCTCTCTGTCATCGGCCTCGAATGTCGCTGGAGATCGCGGCAAACCGTCTTCAAAACGGCGCCCGGAATGTCTAGGTCAGGTGCTTACGGGAAGCAAAGGAGCTTGTGAAGAAAATGACGGATACCCTTCTTGAGGTCGGCGCGAAAGCGCCGGAATTCACGCTGCCCGATCAATCCGGCAACGTGGTGTCGCTCGAACAATTCGCGGGGAAACCCGTGGTGTTGTTCTTCTACCCCAAGGCCTCGACCCCCGGCTGCACGCTCGAAGCCCGCGATTTCACCGCAAAACTGGCCGAGTTCGAAGCCGCCGGTGCCGTGGTTCTGGGGGTGTCCAAGGACAGCGTGAAGAAACAGTCGAACTTCGCAAAGAAAGAAGAGCTCGCCACCGCACTTCTGTCCGACGAGGACGGCACGACCTGCGAGGACTACGGCGTCTGGGGCGAGAAAAAGATGTATGGCAAGACCTTCATGGGCATCGCCCGCACAACTTACCTGATCGGCCCCGATGGCACGATTTCGGCGGTCTGGGGCAAGGTCAAGGTCGAGGGCCACGCTGACGAGGTGCTGGCGGCGGTCAAGACCCTGTGAGCGACGCTGCCCCGCCCCAGAGCCTTGCCGAAATGGCCGTCGATGTGCTGACCACCGCCGACGGTCGGGAAAAGGCGGCGCGCTCGCGCCAGCATGCGGCGACCTGGTTCGCCGCGCGGGCAGCGGGCACGCCGCTGCCGGTTGGCACGGCCTCTCCGCCCGACAACCCGGCGCGGCCTGACAAGCCCGAGTTGCTCGATCCGCGCGACGTGCCGCGCCGTCGCACAGGCAGCCCCGAGGGGCGCATCGCGCTGCTTCATGCTATCGCGCATATCGAGCTTAACGCTGTCGACTTGCACTGGGATATCATCCCGCGCTTCACGGACACATCGATGCCGATGGGATTCTACGACGACTGGGTAAAGGCCGCGGATGAAGAGGCCAAGCATTTCGGCCTTGTCTGCGACGCGCTCGAAAACCTGGGCAGCTTTTATGGCGCCCTGCCGGCCCATGCCTTCATGTGGCGCGCGGCCTCGGACACACATACCGACTTCATGGGCCGCCTTGCCGTCGTGCCCATGGTGCTCGAGGCGCGTGGTCTGGACGTGACGCCCGGTATGATCAAGATCTTCGAGCAGGCGAAGGACGAACTGGCACTCAAGGCGCTGCGCACGATCTATGCCGAGGAAGTTGCCCATGTCGCCTACGGCTCGAAGTGGTTTCATTTCCTCTGCGGGCGCGAGAACCTCGACCCGAAGGACGCCTTCCACGATCTTGTGCAGCGGTATTTCCACGGCGCGCTGAAGCCGCCCTTCAATGAGGAAAAGCGGGCCGAAGCAGGCTTGCCGCCTGATTTTTACTGGCCGCTTGCGGTGTCCTGAACCCACCGGCCGGGAGGCGAGATCGGCGGGGTTCTGCCGGATGCGACCCCCTGTCCCGCCCTGTCCGGGCCAAATTCCTTGCACCATTCCAACCTGACGGGTTAGACAACGCCAAGCATGCGGCCCCGTAGGTCCGCGTGTTTACGGGACATGGGGCAACGAACGGTAGACCAGTGCTGAACAGGCTCGGACACGACATGAACCGAAAGCTCGAGACGAGCTTTCCGGAACAACGGCTTTTCCTGCGCTCCGAACAAGGCACCCGTTTCGTCATCCTGTCGCCGCTGACCCAGCTTGTCGCCTGGACCGTTTCCGCAGCCTTCGTCGCTTGGGCGATCATCGCCACTGCCGTGCTGATCATGGATTCGATCGGTTCAGGCAACGTGCGCGAGCAGACCCAGCGCGAACAGCGGCTTTACGAGGAACGGCTGCAATCGCTGGCCTCCGAACGCGACGCCCGCGCCGCCGAAGCGGCTGCCGCGCAGGAACGCTTCAATCTGGCACTAGCGCAGATCTCGGACATGCAGTCCGAGCTTCTGACGTCCGAGGAACGCCGCCGCGAGCTCGAGACCGGGATCAACGTGATCCAGTCCACCCTGCGCCGCACCATGGGGGAGCGCGACGCGGCCCGGTCTTCGGTCGAGGCGATGCTGGCCGAGAACGGCGGAACACCCGCCGGCGCCGGCACCTTCCAGCTGGCCTCCGCCACCGACATGACGCAGACCGTGACCGCGCTGACCGAGGCGCTCGACATGACGTCTGCCGAACGCGACGCCGCCCTCGCCGAGGCGCGCGAGGCCCGCGACACGACCGAGGAACTGATCTACGAGGCGCGCCTGCGCGACGAGCGCAACAACCAGATCTTCGCCCAGCTCGAAGACGCGGTGACCGTGAGCCTCGAGCCGCTCGACAAGATGTTCTCCGCCGCCGGGATGTCGACCGACAACATCCTCGCCACCGTGCGCCGGGGCTATTCCGGTCAGGGTGGCCCGCTCACCCCCATGATCCTGTCGACCAAGGGCAGCGCGGGTGACAGCGACGCGGCGCGCGCCAATGGCATCCTGTCCGAGCTCGACCGGATGAACCTCTACCGCATCGCCGCCGAAAAGCTGCCTTTCTACATGCCCGTGCGTCCCGGATCGTTCCGTTATACCTCGGGCTTCGGTACGCGCTGGGGTCGGCTCCATGCCGGCACCGACATGGCCGGCCCCGTGGGCACCCCGATCTACGCCACCGCCGACGGTGTCGTGACTCATGCTGACTGGCAGTCCGGCTATGGCCGTCTGGTCAAGATACAGCACGAGTTCGGCATCGAAACCCGCTACGGCCATATGTCACGCATTCGCGTCACCAAGGGCCAAAGGGTATCGCGCGGCGACCTTATCGGTGATATGGGGAACTCTGGCCGGTCCACGGGACCGCATCTACACTACGAAATCCGCGTTGGTGGTAACGCGATCAACCCGATGACTTACATCCAGGCAGGACGAAATGTTTTCTAAGAGCCGTATCAACGAACCCGGCCCCAAGGCGGGCGAACCCGAATCCAAGGCCCCCGAGTCGACCATGACCAAGCCCTCCATGCCCCTGCCCGGTGGCGCGCCCGCGCCGGCCTCGGCCCCCAAGGCCAAACCGCCGGCCTCGACTCTGTCGTCGGACCTTCATGTCGTGGGTAACCTGCGCTCGACCGGCGACATCCTCGTCGAAGGCACCATCGAGGGTGACATTCGCGCCCACCAGTTGACCGTCGGCGAAAGCGCGACCGTGAAGGGCGAAGTGGTCGCCGACGACGTGGTCGTGAACGGGCGCATCGTGGGTCGCCTGCGTGGCCTCAAGGTGCGGCTCACCTCGACCGCCCGCGTCGAGGGCGACATCATTCACAAGACCATCGCGATCGAGAGCGGCGCCCATTTCGAGGGTTCCGTCCAGCGTCAGGACAACCCGCTGGAAGGCGGCGCCAAGAAAGCAGCGCCGCAACCGCAGCCGCAGGCCGCCCCGAAGCCCGCGCAGGGCTGAAGTTCACGACATCTCGCACAACGAAAGGCCGCCCCTCGAGGCGGCCTTTTTCGTGGCGGCTGACGGCCCCCTTCCGGCGGTCCCTAGTCCTTGGTGAACCGATCCAGCGAGGTGCCGTGGGAATACTGCCCCTCGACCTCGGGTCCCGCCGCATCCACGCGCCCTTTGCGGTCACGTGCCGCCCGTTCACGTGCAAGCCCCTCGTCCACGAACGAGAGAACCAGCGCCTCGACGCTCATACCGCGCTCCGCGGCAACGGCCTCCAACGCGGCGAGACGCTCTGTCCCGATGTCCGAAATCTTCATGTTGGCACCTCCGTTCCCAAGACCCCGCAAGCTATGCGCGATCTGACACGCAAGGTCCACAGATCACGCGTCCGGGTGGATCAGCGCGCGTCGATAGAGGTGCCACGACGCGTGGCCCAGGATCGGCAGTACCAGGACGAGGCCGACGAAAAAGGGCAGCATGGCGAGGAACAGCAACACGGCAATGACCGCGCCCCAGACCAACATCGGCCCCGTGTTCACCATGACGAGCTGAAAGCTCACGATCATAGCGGTGATGAAGTCGATCTCCTTGTCCAGGAGCAACGGCAGGCTCACCACCGTGAGCGCGTAGAGGACAAAGGCAAAGCCCGCCCCGACAAGCGTCCCGAAACCCAGCATCCGCAATCCCTCGGGCGCGAGGATCGTCGCCTGCCAGTCGGTCAGGATATTGGTCATCGGCATGAGGCCCAGGAAGAGCGCAAAGATCATATGGGCGAGAAACACCCAGAAGAGAAAGATCATGATCACCACAACGGCCATGGACGGAATCTGGCGGTCCTTCTGCCGAAAGATCACGCCAAGGATATCGCCCGGACGGAATGGCAGATCGTATTCCAGCCGTCGTGACATCTCGTAGAGCCCCGTGGCGACGAAGGGTCCAAGCAGCGGAAAGCCGAAGGCGACCGGGATGACGAGATAACTCTGGTCCATCGCTTCGAACTGCCAGAGCAGGATCAGCCCGCCCATGGCATAAAACGCGCCAAAGGCCAGCCCCAGCCCCGGCGCGCGCAGAAAATCCCGCGCACCGAGGGACAGGATTTCAGGAATGTCGGAATAGGTTACGGGACCGATCTTCGGCATCGGCGCGGCCACGGGCGGCTGCCCGGCGTCCATTTCGCTCACACTGTCCTCCCAGACGAAAGGTTTCCCTGTTCGCCGGGTCAGAATGGACGGGACGGTGCATAGCCGTCAAGCAGGCCGAGCGACCGGTTCAGGCCCCCGGCTTCATGATCGTGCCCTGAGCCGTGGCACAGAGTTTCTCGACACCATCGGCCAGAACCATGACGTCCGCGCGCACCACCGCCTGACTACGGCCCGATCCGACGACCTGCCCCCGCGCGATCATCGCCTCGCCGATACCAGGACGCAGGTAGTTGATCTTGAACTCCTGCGTCACCGCGCCCCCGCCCATCATCGGCCCGCCGGCAAAGGCCAAGGCCATGTCGGCCAGGCTCGCGATGGCCCCACCGTGCGTGAAGCCAAGGTGCTGCTTGTGACTGTCGGTGATCGGCATCCGCAACTCGGACCGACCGTGGGCAATGGTCACGAGTTCGACCCCGAGCATCTGGCTGAAAGCCTGCCCGCTCAGGATCTCGCGCGCATGAGCTTCAAGGTCGGTGTCAGGCGTGTTCTCGTCGAGGCTCACGCCCGGTTCGCCTTGGCCTGGCGGGCCGCCCGCATCCGCGCGAAATCGTCGCCCGCATGGTAGGACGAGCGGGTGAGCGGCGTGGCCGAGACCATGAGAAAGCCCTTGCCATAGGCGGCCTTCTCGTAGCCCTTGAACTCGTCCGGGGTCACGAAACTCGCCACCGCGTGGTGTTTCGGCGTCGGTTGCAGGTATTGGCCAATGGTCAGAAAGTCGATGTCGGCGGCGCGCATGTCGTCCATGACCTGATGCACCGCCTGCCGATCCTCGCCCAGACCAACCATGATGCCCGACTTGGTGAACATCATCGGGTCCAGTTCCTTGACCCGTTGGAGGAGCCGCAGAGAATGGAAATACCGCGCGCCGGGACGGACTTCGGGATACAGGCCCGGCACGGTTTCGAGGTTGTGGTTGAACACGTCAGGCCGCGCCTCGACGACCTTTTCCAGCGCGTCCGGCCCGCATTTCAGGAAGTCGGGCGTCAGGATTTCGATGGTCGTGTCGGGTGCCTGCTTGCGGATCGCGCGGATCGTCATCGCGAAATGCTCGGCGCCGCCGTCATCCAGATCGTCGCGGTCCACCGAGGTGATCACGACGTGGTTCAGCCCCAGTTTCTTGACCGCATCGGCCACGCGCCCCGGCTCGAACACGTCGAGCGCATCGGGCCGGCCCGTCGCCACGTTGCAGAAGGTGCAGCCACGCGTGCAGATCTCGCCCATGATCATCATCGTGGCGTGACCCTGGTTCCAGCACTCGCCCACGTTGGGGCAACCTGCCTCTTCGCAGACCGTCGACAGACGATGTTCCCGCATGATCTTTGCAGTCGAAGCATAGCCCTCGCCCCCCGGCGCGCGCACGCGGATCCAGTCCGGTTTCTTGGGCTGGGCGTTGTCCGGGCGATGCGCCTTTTCGGGATGGCGGCTCGCGGGGAGTTTCAGATCACGCATGGAATGTCCTCCAATTCGTCAGATACCTAACGCCTGCGCGGTGGAATGTCACCGGCAAACGGCTATGCTTGCGCGTCATGGCCCAGAAGCTGGCGACCGGCGGTTTCCAGGATATCGCCAAGTTCCGAAAACCAGCCCTCGGGTCCGCCAAGGTCGCGGCGGACAAGCCCGATGGTGCGCGCAGGCTGCGGTTCGGCAAAGGCGAGCACGTCCATATCGGGCGCGGCGGCACATTCCTTGGCCAGACTGATCTCGGGCAAGAGCGTCTGGCCGAAGCCCGCTGCGACCATCCCGCAGAGCGTGGGCAGGCTCGATGCCCGCAGGTCCACCCGCGTCTGCCCGCGCGAGGTTCCGCAGACCTCGAGCGCCTGATCGGCGAGGCAATGTCCCTCGTCGAGCAGCAAGAGCGCATTCGGGTTCAACGCGCCAGGCAGCACCGGCCCCTTCGCCGTCAGCGCGGCGACCGAGGCATGTGACGCCGCGAGCAGGAACCGGTCCCGAAAGAGCGGCCGCTCCACCAGCCCCGGCACTCCTGCCGGGATCGCCACCACGGCAGCGTCGAGCTGCCCATCGGCCAGCGCGGCCAGAACCCTCTCCGTCTTGGCTTCGGTCAGCCGGAGGTCGAGCGTCACGTCCCGCATCCTGAGCATTGGCAGCGCGACCGGCAGAAGGTAGGGGGCGACCGTGGGAATGATACCCAGCTTCAGCCGCCCCGACAGCCCCTCGCCCCAGCGCGTCTGTGTTTCGATCCGTTCGACCTCGGCCATGATCCGACGCGCAGCCTCCAGCACCTCGCGTCCCGCGGGCGTCAGGCGCAACTCGCGGTCGGTTCGGTCGATGAGCGGGGCACCGAGACGTTCCTCCAGTTCCTTGATCTGGGTCGACAGCGCGGGCTGGGACACATGGACCCGTGCGGCGGCGCGGCCGAAATGCCGCTCTTCGGCAAGGGCGATCAAGTAAGCCAACTGGCGAAGCGTGATATTCATAACCGGAGATTATCAAACCCATCCGAACTTGCAATTTCCATTTATCCGGTCCCGTCGCCAGATTGGTTCCATAAACGGCGCGCATCGGGCGGGGACACCCCCTGCCCGCCCCGCGCCGTCCACAATGCCAAAACGGCCGAACAACGGCACATTAGCGGAGGATCCTCATGGACGGACAAGCACCGGGCGCATGCCCTTTCACCGGTAAACCCAGCGCGCGCGGCACCCAGAACACCGACTGGTGGCCCAATGCGCTGAACCTCAAGGTCCTGCACCAATTCGCGCCTGCCTCGAACCCGATGGACCCTGAGTTTGACTATGCGGAGGCCTTCAAGAAACTGGACCTCGACGCGGTCAAAGCCGACCTCACCGCGCTCATGACGGATTCGAAGGATTGGTGGCCTGCCGACTACGGTCACTACGGTCCCTTCTTCATCCGCATGGCATGGCACGCGGCGGGCACATACCGCACGGCGGACGGTCGCGGCGGGGCTTCGAACGGCTCTCAACGCTTCGCGCCGCTCAATTCCTGGCCCGACAACGTGAACCTCGACAAGGCGCGGCGTCTGCTCTGGCCGATCAAGCAGAAATACGGCAACAGCCTGTCCTGGGCCGACCTCTTCATCCTCACCGGGAACGTCGCGCTCGAATCGATGGGCTTCAAGACGTTCGGCTTCGGCGGCGGTCGCGAGGACATTTATGAACCCGAACAGGACGTCTACTGGGGGTCCGAGAAGGAATGGCTCGAGGTGTCGGGCGGCGAAAACAGCCGCTACTCGGGCGAGCGTGATCTGGAAAACCCGCTTGCCGCCGTGCAGATGGGCCTCATCTACGTGAACCCCGAAGGTCCGGACGGCAACCCCGATCCGCTCGCCTCGGCCCGTGACATCCGCGACACCTTTGCCCGCATGGCGATGAACGACGAGGAAACCGTGGCGCTGACCGCCGGTGGCCACACCTTTGGCAAGGCGCATGGCGCGGGCGATGCGGCGCTCGTCGGGGCCGAACCCGAAGGCGGCGACATCACCGCGCTTGGCTTTGGCTGGGCCTCGACCCACGGGTCCGGTATGGGCGACGACACCATTTCCTCGGGGATCGAGGGCGCGTGGACGCCGAACCCGATTCAGTGGGACATGGGCTATTTCGACATGCTCTACGGCTACGAATGGGAACTGACCAAGTCGCCCGCCGGTGCCCAGCAATGGACGCCCAAGGACGTGGACGAGGACCACATGGCCCCCGCCGCCCATACAAAGGGCAAGAAGGTCAAGACCATGATGACCACCGCCGACATGGCGATGCGCATGGACCCGGCCTATGACAAGATCAGCCGCGACTTCCACGCCAATCCCGAGAAATTCGCCGATGCCTTTGCCCGCGCGTGGTTCAAACTGACCCACCGCGACATGGGGCCGAAGGTGCGGTATCTGGGCAAAGAGGTGCCGTCCGAGGACCTGATCTGGCAGGATCCGGTGCCCGCGGTCGATCACCCACTGGTGGACGAAGCCGACGTCAAGGCGCTGAAGGCGCAGCTTCTGGACAGCGGCCTGTCGATCGCGGAACTGGCAAAGGTGGCGTGGTATTCCGCATCGACCTTCCGGGGCTCGGACAAGCGTGGCGGTGCCAACGGTGCCCGCATCCGGCTCGCGCCGCAAAAGGACTGGGCGGCCAATGAGCCCGAGATGCTGGCCAAGGTCCTGCCAGTGCTCGAAGGCATCAAGTCGGACTTCGACGCGAAAGGGGCGAAGAAGATCTCGCTTGCCGACCTCATCGTGCTCGCCGGTGTCGCGGCGGTCGAAAAAGCGGCCAAGGATGGAGGGATGCCGACCGAAGTGCGTTTCACCCCCGGCCGCACCGATGCGACGCAGGAGATGACGGATGCCGAGAGCTTTGAGCCGCTGGAGCCCCACTCCGAAGGTTTCCGCAACTACCAGGCGCGGAAATATTCGATGTCGCAGGAGGAACTGCTCGTCGACAAGGCGCAGCTTCTGGGGCTGTCCGCGCCCGAGATGACCGTGCTCGTCGGTGGCCTGCGCGCCATGGGCGTGACCCATGGCGATACGGGCTATGGCGTGATGACCGAGAACCCCGGCCATCTCACCAACGACGTCTTCGTGAACCTCTTGGATATGGAGACCAAGTGGGAAGCGATCGAGGATGATCAGCTCTTTCAGGCCGTGGACCGCAAGACCGGGAACAAGGGCTGGAAAGCCACCCGTTCTGACCTCGTCTTTGGCTCGAACAGCCAGCTTCGCGCGCTGGTCGAGGTCTATGCGCAGGACGACGCCAAGGGCAAATTCGTCTGCGACTTCGTGTCGGCCTGGGTCAAGGTGATGGAGGCCGACCGCTTCGATCTGGCCTGACCGGCCCGGCGTCGCAAGGCGGGATTGCGCAGGGCGCAACTCTCGCCGGTCGCCTGAAAATCAAGCAAATACAGAAGGGTCCGTGCAATAGTTCGCGGGCCCTTCGGTCGTTATGCATATGCAGCATTGAGGATGCAGGCGCAGTATGTTCTAGAACCGTTATAAATCTCCGGTGTGATTCCGGTGATAACCTGACAGACCCAGATGATGGAGACACCCATGCAAGTTGGCGATCGCGTTCCCTCCGTGACCTTCAAGACCCGCGTCCGTGACGAAAGCGTCGGCGGCCCGAACCCCTTCCGCTGGCAGGACATGACGACCGACGATTACTTCGCCGGCAAGCGTGTCGTGCTGTTTTCGCTCCCCGGTGCCTTCACGCCCACCTGTTCGAGCTACCAGTTGCCGGGCTTCGAAAAGGGCTTTGCCGATTTTGCCGCGCAGGGCATCGACGACATCTATTGCATGTCGGTGAACGACAGCTTCGTGATGAACAAATGGGCGATCGACCAGGGCCTCGAGAACGTCAAGGTCATCCCCGATGGCTCCGGCGAATTCACCAAGGGCATGGGGATGCTCGTGGCCAAGGACAACCTCGGCTTCGGCGCCCGCTCGTGGCGCTATGCCGCCATCGTGAACGACGGCCGGATCGAGGCGCTCTTTGTCGAACCCGGCATGTGCGACAACCACGGTGAAGACCCCTACGGTGAATCGTCGCCCGAAACCGTGCTCGCATGGCTCAAGGAAAACGCGACCGCGACCGCCTGAGGCGACGGTCAGACACGCGAAAGGCCGCTCAATCGAGCGGCCTTTTTCTTTAGCACCTTCGCTTGGGCTTACCCCTCGATCATCTCGACTCGCGTCGCGTGTCGACCGCCCTCGAATTCCGCCGAAAGGTAAGCGTCCACGATGTCGAGCGCGAGGCCCTCGCCCACCACGCGCGCGCCGATGGAGATCATGTTGGCGTCGTTGTGCTCGCGGATCATCCTGGCGGAAAAAGTGTCGCTGCAGACGCCGCAGCGGATGCCGGGCACCTTGTTCGCAGCCATCATGATGCCCTGACCGGTGCCGCAAAGGATGATCCCGAGATCGGCCTCGCCCGCCACGATCTTTTGCGCCGCCGCCTGGCCATGCTTCGGGTAATGCGTGCTTTCCGTCGTCGTGGGACCAATGTCGATGACCTCGTAGCCCTGTTCGCTCACATGGGCGGCGATGGTCTGCCTGAGGTCGATGGCCGCGTGGTCGCTGGACAGAACAATGCGGGTTTTCTGGGTCATGGGGTCCTCGGGCTCGGTCGTTTCGTTGCCTAGCCTTTATCGCGGCCCCCCCGCGACGACAACGGGCAAGACGACGGTTTCCGGCCCCGGAAAACAAAGACCCCGGACCAGGTCCGGGGCGCGATGTCGAATTGTCTCGGATGGCTCACTCGGCCGCCTCAGGGGTCTCCTTGCCCCCGGACGCCTCAGCCTTGGCGTCGGACTGGCTCTCCGCCTCGGGCTTCTTGGCCCGCGGTTTGCGCGTGCGCGGCTTTTTCGGCTTTTCCTCCGGCGTCTCCACCAACCCGCTGTCCTGATCTTCGGCCGAAGTCGCGTCAATCACGTCGGGCTGAGGTGCGGCACCGGGATCGTTGAACAGCTCCTGCTGCTCTCGGCGGGCCTGCTTTTCGCGGCGGCGCTGCTCGTCACGGTTCTGGCGGCTGTTGGCATCGCCCTGCCCGTTGTTTCCGCCGTTGTGGCCACCATTGTCGCCATCCCGACGCGACTGGTTCTGGCCGCTGTTTTGGCCGCTTTGACCCGCGTTCTGACCCTGATCGTCGCCAGATTCGTCCGACTGGTTCTGGCCCTGTCCCTGATGCGGCTGCCGCTTGGACTCCGCGTCCTTCTGTGCCTCGGCCAAGAGCCGCACATAGTGTTCGGCGTGCTGCTGAAAGTTTTCGCCCGCCACGCGGTCGTTGCCCAGAAAGGCATCGCGCGCGAGCTGGGTGTATTTGTCGATAATCTGCTGCGGGGTTCCGCGCACCTTGCCCTCGGGACCGGAGCTGTCAAAGACCCGGTTGATGTTGTTGGAGGGCGAGCGGTTACGGTTATTCTTCCCGCGCGAACGTGAT
The DNA here is from genome assembly GCA_001626765.1 of Maritimibacter sp. REDSEA-S28_B5. Classification (GTDB taxonomy): domain Bacteria; phylum Pseudomonadota; class Alphaproteobacteria; order Rhodobacterales; family Rhodobacteraceae; genus Maritimibacter. Next base: position 124,228 of record LUOO01000003.1, on the reverse strand, counting down.
TTAGAAGATCTCATAAGTTCCTGTATCCAGCCTGTTATCTGGCTACCGCACCCCGCTGCTCCTTCGCAGCGCCCTATTGGTCCGGCTTTTCGGCTTGCCGCGCCGAGAGGTCACTTCCCTCGTCAGGCGCTGGTCTTGAGTAAACACGCAGATAGGCGCGTGACAAGGGGATTCTGGCTATCCTTGCGGTATGAGCGGCGATTTTGCGCCTTTTTGGCATCAAAACGCTGATTTTCCCTTACGGCCATGGTTCTATCCGGCCAGCCGGGCGCTGACCACCCGGTCCCTTCCATCCATGTCGGCATGGATACGCAGGCCTTCAAGCCCCGCCTGCGCGAAGATGTCGCGCACCGCCGGCCCCTGGAGAGGCCCGATCTCGACCAGAACCCGGCCCCCCGGCGTCAGATGCGCGGACAATCCCGCCGCGATCTCGCGATAGGAACCCAGCCCGTCGCCCCCCGGCGTCAGAGCTTGGCGGGGATCGAAGCCAAGGACCTCGGGCGCCAAACCGGTCATCTCCTCCTCCGAGATATAGGGCGGGTTCGACACGATCAGGTCGAAACGGCCCTCGACCCCGGCGAACCAGTCCGAAGGATGGAACCTGAGCCGCGAGCCGACCCCGTTCGAAGCCGCGTTCCGGGCCGCCGTCGCCAGCGCTCCTTCCGAGATATCCGTGGCGACCCCCGTCGCCCTGGCGTGTTCCGCAAGCAGCGTCACGGCCAGGATTCCCGACCCCGTGCCAAGATCGAGGATCCGCACGGGAGGCGGACCTTCACCCGCCAGCGCCACGATCAGTTCCGTTTCTGGCCGTGGATCGAGCACATCCGGCGTCACCTCGAACCACCGCCCCCAAAACAAACGCCGGCCGATGATCCGCGACACAGGCTCGCAGGCCGCGCGCCGTTCCAGTGCCGCATCGTAGGCTCGCGCCTCGTCCACGCTCATCCGGTGTTGCGCCCCGAGCCGCACCATGGGCGCCTCGACCTCCAGCACATGGGACAACAGCCGGTCGGCATCGCGCTGCGCCCCCTCGATCCCCGCAGCCGCGAGCCGGGCCGCGCCCGCGCGCAGCGCCTCGATCAGCGTCATCCGTCCATCTCGGCGAGCTTCGCGGCCTGATCAGCCTCGATCAGCGCATCCACGGTCTCGTCCAGATCGCCACCGAGGATCTCGCCCAGCTTGTAGAGCGTGAGGCCGATGCGGTGGTCCGTCATCCGCCCTTGCGGGAAGTTATAGGTGCGGATGCGCTCGGACCGGTCGCCGCTGCCGACCTGCGACTTGCGATCCGCCGCCCGCGCGTCATGCACCCTCTGGCGTTCGGCATCGAAGAGCCGGGTCTTGAGCACCTGCATCGCGATCTCGCGGTTGCGGTGCTGGGATTTCTCGGAACTCGTGACCACGATCCCGGACGGAATATGGGTGATCCGCACGGCGGAGTCCGTCGTGTTCACATGCTGCCCGCCCGCACCGGACGAGCGCATCGTGTCGATGCGGATGTCGTTCGGGTCGATGTGGATGTCCACGTCTTCGGCTTCCGGCAGCACCGCCACCGTCGCCGCCGAGGTATGTATGCGCCCGCCGCTCTCGGTCTCCGGCACCCGCTGCACCCGGTGGACGCCGCTTTCGAACTTGAGCCGGGCAAAGACGTTCTCGCCGGTGATCCGACCGACCACTTCCTTGATCCCGCCAAGCTCGGTCAGGCTTTGTTCGAGTACGTCGAAGGACCAGCCTTTCACCTCGGCATAGCGCTGATACATGCGCAGAAGGTCGCCCGCGAAGAGCGACGCCTCGTCGCCGCCGGTGCCGGGCCGGATCTCGATCATCGCCGGACGCGCGTCGGCCTCGTCACGCGGTAGAAGCGCGACGCGCATCGCCTGTTCCATCTCGGGCAACCGGTCGCGCAGGGCCGGCAATTCCTCTTCCGCCAGCGCCCGCATCTCGGGATCCGCGAGCATCGCTTCGGCCTCGTCGATGTCCGACAGCAGCTGGCGAAATGCCGCGATTTCCTCGACCACGGGTTTCAGATTTGCGTATTCGCGACCCACTTTGGCGATCTCTTCGCCAGAGAGGCCAGCCGACATTTTCGCCTCCAGATATTGAAAGCGTTGCGTGATCGCGTCGAGTTTGTCCAAGGGCACCATGGGGGCTTCGTTACCCTATAATCGGGGCGGGTCAAGTTGGATTAGGGGAATGGGCGAGGCCGTGCTAGCATCCTGACATGACCGTGCAAGCCGCCCCTTTCGTCGGCTTGGCACTGGCAGCGGTCCTGCCCGTATTGTCGGGCCCTGCCCGTGCCGATCCCGACTGCTACTGCACCGACCGCACTGGCGCGCGGGTCGAGATGGGAATGTCGGTCTGCCTCACCGTCGACAATCGCAGCTACATGGCACGCTGCGAGATGAGCCAGAACGTCCCCATGTGGCGACCGACCGGCGAGACCTGCACGCTGTCCTCACGCGCCCGCCTCGAGCGTCTCCATCCAACGGGAGACCTTGGCGGCGTTCACGCCCATATCTCCCTTGCCGAAAACAAGGTGTGAATAGACGTGCAGGTTGCCGTCCGCCACCCAGAGGGTCGCGATGTCTGGAAAGGCCCAGAGCTTTGACCGGGTGACAAAGGCCGCCGGGTCCGTCCCCTCGCCCAGCCGTTCCGTCCGCGGCGTGGCGGCGGCGATGGCGATGAGTTTGTCCAACGCGTCCTCGGGCAGATCGGCGAGCGGCACGACCAGCTTGATCCCGCCGGTCAGCTTGTAGGCCGGCCCCGGCTTCGCGGTCAGGCGCCCCTGCGGCAAGGGCGCGAGCCGCACCCAGACCCCCGCGATGACCAGAAGCAGGACGAGGCCCAGTATGATGCGAAGTGCCATGACAGGCTCCTTGTATTGGACGTGAGGGTTGCGGAAGACCGCGCGGCTAGCGCCGGGTAAAACCCCAGAGACAGAGAATCTCGGTCGCCACATGAGCCGCAGCAACTGCCGTCGCGCCCGTCGTGTCGAAGGGCGGCGAGACCTCGACCACGTCGCCGCCGACCACGTCGATCCCGGCCATCCCGCGCAGGATCGCCGCCGCCTGCGCCGAGGTGAGACCACCCCAGACCGGCGTCCCCGTGCCCGGCGCATAGGCCGGGTCGAGCGCGTCGATGTCGAAGGTCAGGTATGCCTGCGCATCCCCCACCACCTCGCGGATACGGGCCACGGTCGCCTCGACCCCGATCCGGTGCACCTCGGGCGCGTCGATGATCGTGATGCCGAGCGGGTCGTCGTTGGTCGTGCGAATCCCGATCTGGACGGAGTGTTTGACGTCGATCAGCCCCTCCTTCACCGCCTTGTAGACGAAGGTGCCGTGATCCACGCGGTTCGGGTCATCGTCCACCCAGCTGTCCGTATGGGCGTCGAACTGGATGAGCGCGAGGCGGCCATGTTTCGCCACATGCGCCCTGAGGATCGGGAGCGTGATCGAGTGATCGCCGCCCAGCGTAACCGCTGCGCAATCCTGCGCGAGGATATTGGCGATGTGCTTTTCGATCCGTTTCGGCACCTCCGACGGCTGGGCGTAGTCAAAGGGCATGTCGCCGTGATCGACGATGGCAAATGCGCTCATCACGTCGAAGCCCCAGCCATAGGGCGCATCGGGGGACTGGAGCGCCGATGCCTCGCGGATCGCGCGGGGACCAAGCCGGGTGCCGGGCCGGTTCGTCACCGCCTGATCAAAGGGGATGCCCGTCACCGCCACATCCGCCGCGCTCAGATCCTTGCGGTAGCGCCGCCGCAGGAAACTCGTGGCGCCCGAAAAGGTATTCTCGAACCCCGGCCCCTTCAGGCTTTCCTTGGTAAAGGCCGCGTCGATTTCATTCTTGGCATCCTCGAGCGCCATTTCCGTCTCCTTATGGGCAGTCTCACGCAGCTTCACCCTGCCAGCGCGCCCGAAGGCCCGCAAGCGGTGGCGCAGCGTCGGCTTGGCTGCTACCTCTGACCGCGACAGGAGGCCCCCATGCGCGACCGTTCCAACGACATTGTTTTCGACCCCGATGGCGGGCTGCCCCGGCTGCTCGAGATCATGCGCCGCCTGCGCGATCCCGAGACCGGCTGCCCCTGGGACATCGAACAGGACTTCGCCACCATCGCGCCCTACACAATCGAAGAGGCCTATGAGGTTGCCGACGCGATCGAGCGCGAGGCATGGGGCGAGCTGAAAGGCGAGTTGGGCGATTTGCTGTTCCAGTCGGTCTTTCACGCCCAGATGGCCGAGGAACGGGGGCTGTTTTCCTTTCACGACGTGGCCAACCAGATGTCGGACAAGATGGTGGCGCGCCATCCGCATGTCTTTGGCGAGGAAAGTCGGGACAAGTCCGCCGAGCAACAGACGAAGGATTGGGAAACGATAAAGGCGGCCGAGCGCGCAGCCAAGGCCGCGACCGGTGTGCTTGACGATGTGGCTCTGGGCCTCCCCGCGCTCCTTCGGGCAGTGAAGCTCCAGAAACGCGCGGCGCGTGTCGGGTTCGATTGGCCCGACCTTGGCCCGGTGCTCGACAAGGTGGCCGAGGAGACCCGCGAAGTGGTCGAGGCCCGCGACCATCTGACCCACGAGGATTTGACCGAGGAATTCGGCGATCTCCTTTTCGTCATGGCCAATGTTGCCCGCCATCTGGACATCGACCCAGAGGCGGCGCTTCGCGGCGCGAATGCGAAATTCACGCGACGGTTCAAAGGAATAGAGGCACGACTTGCGGCGATGGGCAAAGCGCCCGAGGACAGCGACCTCGCCGAAATGGACGCGCTTTGGGACGCGGTCAAAGCGGACGAGAAAGCTGCCAAAGCCGCCTCGACCAAATCCGAGTAACCCGGCCAGGTATTGACCTGACCAAATTTGTCGGATTTAAACCCTCCCGAACGCAATTCGGAGGACCACAATGCTTCGCACCACCGTCGCCGCGACTGCTCTCGTCGCCACGGCACTTCCCGCTTTCGCCGATGTGAACGTCTATTCCTATCGCCAGCCCGAGCTGATCCAGCCGCTGGTCGACGCTTTCACGGAAAAGACCGGGACCGCTGTGAACGTGGCCTTTCTCAACACAGGGATGGTCGAGCGCCTCCAGGCTGAAGGCGATCGTTCGCCGGCGGACGTGGTTCTGACCACCGACATTTCGCGGCTTGTCGAACTGGTGGATGCGGGCGTGACTCAGCCCGTGGACAGCGCCGTGCTCAAGGAACAGATCCCTGAGAACCTGCGCGCGACCGATGACCAGTGGTTCGCCCTGACCACCCGCGCGCGGATCGTCTATGCCTCGAAGGACCGCGTGGCCGACGGCGAAATTACTACCTATGAGGACCTGACCGACCCGAAATGGCAGGGCCGCATCTGCACCCGTTCGGGCACCCACCCCTACAACGTGGCGCTCGCCGCCGCGATGGTCGTGCACCACGGCGAGGAATACACAAAGGAATGGCTCGAGGGGCTCAAGGCCAACCTCGCCATGAAACCGCAGGGCAACGACCGCGCGCAGGTGAAATCCATCTGGGCGGGCGAATGCGACATCTCGCTCGGCAACACCTATTACATGGGCGAGATGCTGGCCGACGCCGAGCAGACCGAATGGGCCAATTCCGTGCGCATCGTCTTCCCGACCTTCGAGGACGGCGGCACCCATGTGAACGTCTCGGGCGTCGCGATGACCAAGGCTGCGCCGAACCGTGACGACGCACTCGCCTTCATGGAATTCCTCGCCTCCGACGAAGCTCAGGCGATCTATGCCGAGGCGGTGAGCGAATACCCGGTGGATGCCAACGTGCCCGCCTCGGACCTTGTGCAATCCTGGGGCAGCTTTACGCCGGACGATCTGAGCCTGCCGGAACTGGCAGCCGCCCGCCCCGCCGCGCTGCGCCTCATGCAGGAAGTCGACTTCGACAGCTAAGACACTGAACAAGCGACAGAAACGCCCGGCGCATGCGTCGGGCTTTTTGTGGCAAAGTCAGTCCCGGGGCGTGACCTTCAGCCAGATCCCGTCCTTGCCCCGCACCGTCAGATGCGCGACCGGCACCGCGGGCCGCTCTGGCACCAGCTCGAACCGATAGGCCCTGACCAGCATCGCGAGGAGCAATGGGCCCTCGATCATCGCGAATCCCGCCCCGGTGCAGACCCGCTGGCCCGCCGAGAATGGCATGTAGGCGTCGCGCAGGCATTGCTTGCCGTTCTCGGTCGCAAAACGGCCGGGGTCAAAGTCGTCGGGCCGCTCCCACAGCCGTTCATGCCGCTGGAGATGCCAGGGCGACAACACCACCTGCGCGCCCTTGGGCACGTCACGGTCGCGAAACCGCTCGGGACAGGTCGTTTCGCGCACCATCATCGGCACCGGCGGGTAAAGCCGAAGGGATTCGCGAAACACATCGCGCGTCACGCGCATCCTGCCCACTTCGCCGAAGTCATTGGTCAGCCCCGCAGCCTCCTCCGCCACACGGTCCTGCCAGTCGGGGAACATGGCGAGCAGGTAGAGCGTCCAGGCCAGCGCCGAGGCCGAGGTCTCATGCCCCGCGAGGAAAAAGATCGCGACCTGATCCACCATTTCCTCGGTGTCGAACCCCGCTCCCGTCACCGGGTCCACCGTCGTCATGATCTTGGTAGCGAGGTCGTCGGGCGCGGTCCCGGCCCGGATCTCGGCCATCCGGTCCGCCGTGAGCCGCGTGATCAGCGCCCGGATCTCGCGCGCCGTGCGCTTGGTCTCGCGGGAATGAAACCGGGGAAACCAGCGTGGCAAGGGCAGCACGGCGCCGAGGTTCAGCACCGGTTGCGCCCGCTGATGCGCCCGGAACTTGTCGAAGACCTGCGACGCCACCTCGTCCTCGATCGGGATAGAAAAAAGCGTGCGAAAGATCACGTCGGCAGCGGCGTGGGAGGTGTGGAACTCCACCTCCACCGGCGTTCCGTCCGCGACCCGTCCTAGCCGCGCCACCGCCGCCTCGCCCGCCGCCCACATGGCCGCGAAGGTATCGCGCAGCCGCCCGCCCTCGAACGCCGGGTTGATGATCCGCCGCTGCCGCTTCCAGGTCTCGCCATTGGTGACGAAGACGGAATTGCCCAGAAGCGGCGCGAGCCCCTCGCGAATCCGAGCGGATTTCGGGAAATCGTCGGGTCTCTCCTTGAGCACCAGATCGACGAGTTTCGGATCGTTACACAGATACGAACGAAAGAACGGCGTGCGAAACTCCGCCATCCACGCGCGGTAGAGGTGACCGGGCTGCGCCGACAGGATATCGGCGCGAAAGAGTCGCGCGTATTCGCGTAGGGACACCTTGCCAGGGCGCGCGAGCGGTTTGGGCGGTTGCGCGGTCATGGCGCCCTACTCGTGAACCTGTTGACGGGCATGGCGATCAGGCTCTTGGACGGCGCGCGATCCTCGTATCGCGCGGCTAGGCTCTTGGGTCCCGCCGTGATCCGGAAATAGTCATAGTCTCCGGGCCGGTCGAAGGCGCAGAGATACTGGAAATGCAGCCGGAAGAACCGCCAGCGCAACTCGCGCCAGCGTTCGGGCGACAGCGTCTGGGTGAAGGCGGCCGAGATGACCCGCGGCCAGAGCTGCCCCTCGGGCGCGACCCCGGACACCGCCACGGGGTCACACAGCGCAAAGGCGCAGCCATCCCCCGGCGCCGTCACGTCCAGCCAGAAGATCCGGTCGCAGGTGGACAGGTCGTGCAGGTCGCGCCTGAGCCGCGTCGCCTCGGGCAGGAAGCTCACCATCGGCACCACCTGACCGAGCGTGAGGAACCCAATTGCTGGCCCCATCTCTGGCAGCCGCCCGGCCCGCATCAAATTGGCGAGGATCGACACCCCCAGATGCGCGCCCGAAGAATGGCCCACCACCAGCACCTCGTCCACATCGCTCTCGAGCGCCTCGGCGATCCGGTCGGCAAAGACCGCCATCCGCGCCTCGAGCTCCGGCGGATTGGCCCCCTTGGACCGCGCTGAATAGGCGTAGTCGTGCATGAGGTAGTAGACGAAGAGCTTGTTGTCATAGCGTTTGAAAAGCCGCAGGAGATAGACGACGGCAAAGGCGAACAGCCCCCAGAACATTACGACGCCCGCCCAAGGCGCGATCAGCGCCCGCGCGGGCCACGCCCAAAGCGCACCCAGAAGCCAGCCGATCAGCCCGGCGACGACAGCTTGCAGGATAAGCATCCCGACCGGATAAAGCGCGGCCATCACCGGCCCCTTGCGAAGCCGCATAAGCCGCCAGAGCGCCCCGCTCGCGATATAGGTCCACGCGGTCCTTGCCATGAGCAGATAGGTCTGCGCGATGTTCAGGTCCATCGAGTCCCGCACGATGTCGGACCACACGAGCACGTCGATTTCTGCCTCGGTCGCATATCCCTCGATCTCTCCGTTCACCGTCCAGCCATAGGTGCCGCCACCCTGCCGTCCGACAAGCCGCAACTCATAGCCGGAAATCCCCGCCTGCGCGGCGCCCTCGGTCCGATACAACTCGCGATAGCGCCGCGGATGGATCGGATCATAGCCGGGGATATAGAACACCCGGCGCCGACGCACATCGCGCCTCACTTGCGTCTCGCTCACACCGTCCATGCCCAAACCAAACCTTGCCCTGCGCCAAGGCTACCCAAGAAATCGGGCGTGAATAAGCCCCTTACGTGCCCTTCACTGCTTCATCGATACCTTGGAGGGGGGGCGGCGCAGCCAGAATCAAGAACTCACCCGAGCGTCGCAAGCGCCGGGAATGTCTCGAGCAGCCAGTAGGAAAAGGACGAGAACCCGCCGGTCAGCATCAAGAGCCCGATGGTCCAGAGCAAGAGCCCCATGATCCGCTCGATGCGTTCCATGTGCCGCTTCATCCAGCCCATGACGCCGCGCATGCGCGGGAAGAACGCCGCCACCAGCAGAAACGGCACCCCGAGCCCGATGGCATAGACGGCGAGCAGCAGCGTGCCCCGTGCCACATTGGCCTCAGACGCCGCGAGCGACAGGATCGCGCCCAGTTGCGGCCCGATGCAGGGCGTCCAGCCAAAGGCAAAGGCCAGCCCCAGCAGATAGGCGCCAAAGGCCGATCCGCCCTGATCACCCGCGTCGAGCCGCGCCTCGCGGTTGAGAAAGGGGATCGTGAAGATACCCAGAAAATGCGCCCCGAAGATCATAACGACCACGCCCGCAAGCGTGTTGAAGATCGTCTGGTTCTGCAGAAAGAACGCACCGAAAGCCGAGGCCGCGAAGCCAAGGAACAGAAACACCGTCGACAGCCCCATCACGAAGAACAGCGCCGCCACCGTGGCCTTGCGCGACGACCGCGCCCCCTCGCCCAGATCGGTGACCGACACGCCCGACATATAGGCCAGATAGGGCGGCACGATGGGCAGCACACAGGGGCTCAGGAACGACAGAAGCCCCGCCACCAGCGCGATGAAGAGTGCGGGCAGAAGGCTCGCGTCGATAAGGTCTATTCCGAACATGCTTTCCCCTAGCCTGCCCCGCCCGCCCCGTCACGATGCAAATCGTCACATCTGCGTGGCGCGGTGAAACCAGCGCTCTGGACAGCGACCCTGCGGCCATCTACCCAAGGGCCATGGACGTGACCCAGGATATCGACGCAATCGGGCTTTTGTGCCCCTGGCCCGTGCTCAAGGCGCAGAAGGCGCTGCGCGAGATGGCCTCGGGCGAGGTTCTCTGCCTCATGGCCACCGACCCGGTCGCCTTCATCGACGTGCCGCATTTTTGCGAGCAGGAAGGCCACAGCCTTCTCGAGGTCGAGGAAGACGGCTCTTCGGTCCGCTACTATATCCAGAAGGCCTGATCCCGGCGCAGACGACACGCGTTCCTTTGCAGCCGCCCCGGCATGAAAAAGGCGGACCCTCGGGCCCGCCTCTTCGCGTTATCGGTCAGGCTCGCCTCAGCGCCCGAGGCTCCACCAGCCCTTGCGCTTTGGCTTGTCGTCCTCTTCGGCCTCTTCGGCTTCGGCCATGGCGGGCTCGCGCTCGGCCTCGGTCGCCGTTTCTGCCGCGGCGGCCGTTTCGACAACCGCCTCGGGCGCGGCCGGTGCTGCATCCGGCACATCGGCGGCAATCACTTCGTCCACGGTCGCCGACACACCGATCTCGGCCTCCGGTTCGGCGGCCGTTTCCGCCTGAGCAACCTCTTCCGTCACTGCGGGTTCCTCGACCTTCTTCTTGGTTCGCGACCGCGTGGTGCGTTTGGGCTTTTCCGATTCTTCGGCAGCGGCTGGGGTCGTCGCCTCGGCCTCTTCGACCTTCTTCTTCCGGGACCGGGTGACCCGCTTCTTGGGCGCGTCCTCGGTGGCAGCCTCCGCCTCGGCTTCGGTCTCGGTCTTGGTCTCCGCCTCGGCCGCAGGCGCCGTTTCGGGCGTCTCGTCGGTCTTTTTCTTGCGCGACCGGGTCGTGCGTTTCTTGGGCTTCTCTGCCGCCTCGGGCTGCGCTGCCTCGGCGTCAGCGACCACGTCGGCCACGGTTTCCGCCACGACCTCCGGGGCGGTCACGTCAGCTACCACCTCGGCAGCCTCCGGCGTGCTCTCGACATCGTCCGAAGCACCCTCGTCAGACCCCTCCTCATCGGAGCCGTCCTCATCCGAGCCGTTTTCGTCCGAACGCGACTTGCTGCGGCCGCGTCCACCCCGGCGCCGGCGACGCCGGCGCTTTTTCTTGGGCTCGCCGTCCTCGTCGTCCACCTCGCCATTGGCGGCGCTGTCCTGATCGTCCTGATCCCCGGACCCGTCAGCGGCGGAGTCGTCATCAGCCTGATCCTCGGTGACGAGATCCTCGTCCTCCTCGTCAAGGTCGTCCATGAGCGAGGCATTCCCCGTCACAACGGGCGTCAGCACCTCGGCCACGACCCTCGTTGCCGTCTTGAACTTCTCGATCGAGAAATCGGGCGAGATAAGCAGGGCGTCGGCTTCGATCCGGACCGACATGCCGTAACGCGCCTCGATCTGGAAGATGTGCTCGCGCTTGTTGTTGAGCAGGAAGTTCACGATCCCCACCGGGGCCTTCAGCAGAACCTCTTTCGACCGCTTGCGCGTGCCCTCTTCCTCGAGCTGGCGCAGGATGGTCAACGCGAGGTTGTCGTCCGAGCGCACGAGGCCGGTGCCGTGGCAATGATGGCAGGGCTGGGTCGTCGCCTCGAGCATCCCTGGACGCAGCCGCTGACGCGACATCTCCATGAGGCCAAAGCCCGAGATGCGGCCCACCTGGATGCGGGCGCGGTCGGTCTTGAGCTTGTCCTTCATGCGCTTCTCGACGGCGGCGTTGTTCTTGCGCTCTTCCATGTCGATGAAGTCGATGACGATCAGACCCGCGAGGTCGCGCAGACGCAGCTGGCGCGCCACCTCTTCGGCGGCCTCGAGGTTGGTCTTGAGGGCGGTTTCCTCGATCGAACCCTCTTTCGTGGCCCGACCCGAGTTCACGTCGATGGCGACGAGCGCCTCGGTCACGCCTATCACGATGTAGCCGCCGGATTTCAGCTGCACCACCGGGTTGAACATCGAGGCAAGGTAGCTTTCCACCTGATAGCGCGCGAAAAGCGGCAGTTGCTCGCCGTATTGCTTCACGTTCTTGGCGTGGGACGGCATGATCATCTTCATGAAGTCCTTGGCGGTGCGGTAGCCCGCGTCGCCCTCGACCAGAACCTCGTCGATGTCCTTGTTGTAGAGATCGCGGATCGACCGTTTGATCAGGTCGCCCTCTTCATAGATCTTCGCAGGCGCGATGGATTTCAGCGTCAGTTCGCGGATCTGCTCCCACATGCGCTGGAGATATTCGTAGTCGCGCTTGATCTCGGTCTTGGTGCGCTGCGCGCCTGCGGTGCGCACGATGAGGCCGGCACCGCGCGGCACGTCGATTTCCTGCGCGATTTCCTTGAGCTTCTTGCGGTCGGCGGCATTGGTGATCTTGCGGCTGATGCCACCACCGCGCGCGGTGTTGGGCATGAGGACGCAGTAGCGGCCCGCGAGCGAGAGATAGGTCGTGAGCGCGGCGCCCTTGTTGCCGCGTTCCTCTTTCACCACCTGCACGAGCAGGATCTGGCGGACCTTGATGACCTCCTGGATCTTGTATTTGCGCGGACGCGGCTTGCGCGGCGAGCGGATTTCCTCGTGCACGTCCTCGTCGGCCACGGATTCGATGTCCGAGTCCTTTTCATGGGCCGGGGTAACATCGTCGTCGTTGTGGTGCTCGTGATCGTCATCGGACTTGCGCGACCGCGACCGACGCGACCGGGACCGGCGCGACCGCGACCGGCGCGAGCGGGACCCGCCCTCTTCGTCCGACGCTTCGTCATCAGAGGACTCGTCACCGTCCTCGTCTCCGTCGTCATCCTGCGAATCGTCCTCGGAGGTGTCATCGGTCGGTTCCTCGACCGGGGCTTCCTCGACGGTCTCCATAGGCGACAGACCCTCCTGCGGATCCTCGCTGCCCTCGTCGAGGTCGATCACATCCATGCCGCCGATCTCGACATCGCGGTGCGCGACCTCGTCGTCGGGCAGGCTGTCCTCGGCCTTGGGCTTGCGCGATGACCGCGACCGCGAACGTTCTTCTTCGCGGGCTTCCATCGCCTCGGCATACGCACGCTCTTCCTCGAGCAGCGCTTCACGGTCGGCGACGGGGATCTGGTAGTAGTCCGGGTGGATTTCCGAAAAGGCGAGAAAGCCGTGACGGTTCCCGCCGTAGTCCACGAAGGCCGCCTGAAGCGACGGCTCCACGCGCGTGACCTTTGCGAGATAGATGTTGCCAGCTAGCTGGCGCTTGTTTTCCGATTCAAAGTCGAATTCCTCGACCTTGTTGCCGTCCACCACGACCACGCGGGTTTCTTCCGCATGGGTGGCGTCGATGAGCATTTTCTTTGCCATGAGTTCTCATTGCACCCGCGCACGGGTCCGCCCCTCTGGTCAGAGAGTTAGAGCGGTGGGGGTGACTTGTCTGGGCGAGGCTGGGCGCAGTGGCCGACACGAAAACAGGGGGCGTTAGCCCTCTACCCGTTTCCATCAGTGTCTCACCGCGCCTCATCGCGTTTCTTCTCCGGCCCATTCGTCGCTTGCGCGGCGCTGGACCCGTTAAGGCCCGGACCTGCGTGAACGCGGCGGTCCGGACAATCCTTGCGCTTCGGGTTTCCCCTCGGCTCTGGCCTTTCGGCCAATTCGATCTGCCTCAGAACGTCCTCTCGCGAGCGCGGGGTGCCGTTCGATGCAGCGAAACCTTCGGGCAGACGGGCAAGCACGTCGCTTTTTCCCGATCTTCCACCGGACCAACATAGTGGCGCGACCATACGCCTGACAATGGCGAAAATGGTTAAGACCCGGTCGTTTAGGGGAATTATCCCCCACCCCGGTCGGGAAGCGCCTGTATTTCCTAGTAAAGACCGCCGGCAGAAAGTGACGAGGACGGCGCGTTTTGCACCGGCACGTTCACCACCCGCCCGGTCGAGGTCTGCACCTGCTCGACCTGCTGGCCTTGCGTGCCGAAGAGCGGCAGGTTCGACCCCATCGCGAAACCGCCGTCAAAGACGATGCCGAAGATCGGCTCCTCGCCGTCACGGAAGTATTCCGCCACCACGTTCGCACCCGAGGCGCTGTCGGGCAGACGCGCGCCGGAATAGCGGTCGATCTTGACGAAATGCCCGCCCGGCGGGACCTTGAACTTGCCGCCGCCGTATTTCTTGACCGCCTCGACCATGAACCGCTGGAACACCGGGCCGCATGTGCCGCCACCCGACGCGCCGCCGAGGCTCCGCGGCTGATCATAGCCGATGTAGCAACCCGCCACGATGTTCGAGGTAAAGCCGATGAACCACACATCCTTGGCATCGTTCGTGGTGCCGGTCTTGCCAGCGGTCGGCACCGGCAGGTTGACCGCACCCGAGGCCGTGCCGCGCTGCACCACGCCCTGCATCATCGAGGTGAGCTGATAGGCGGTGATCGCATCCATGACCCGTTCGCGGTTCGAGGTGATTTCAGGCGCCTCGCCCGCCGGCAGACGCGCGGCCTTGCAATCGGTGCAGTCGCGCTGATCGTGGCGGTAGATCGTGTTGCCCCAACGATCCTGCACGCGGTCCACGAGCGTCGGCTCCACCCGCTCGCCGCCATTGGCGAACATCGCGTAGGCCGAGACCATCTTGAAAAGCGTCGTCTCTTCGGCCCCCAGAGAGTTCGCGAGGAAGGGGTTCATCTTGTCGTAGACGCCGAAGCGTTCGGCATAGCGCGCGACCGTCTCCATCCCGATTTCCTGCGCGATCCGCACGGTCATGAGGTTGCGGGACCGCTCGATCCCCGTGCGCAGCGGCGTCGGCCCGTAGAACTGGTTCGAGGCGTTCTTCGGCCGCCAGACTCCCGCGCCTGTCTGCACTTCGATGGGTGCGTCGATGATGATTGAGGCGGGCGAAAAGCCGGACGACAGTGCGGCTGCATAGACAAAGGGCTTGAAGCTCGAGCCGGGCTGGCGGGTGGCCTGCGTGGCGCGGTTGAAGACCGAGTTCTCGTAGGAGAACCCGCCCTGCATCGCGATCACCCGACCGGTGTTCACGTCCATGGCCATGAAGCCGCCCTGAATGAGGGGCACCTGCCGCAAGGACCAGCGCATGAAGTCCCCGGTGCCGTCGTCACCCGTCGTCATGGCGCGCACATGAACCACGTCGCCACGTTCGAAGTTGTCGCGGAAGGACCCACGCAGCCAGCGGATATCCTCGCGCGGCACCACCCAATTCTGGGGCTCCGGCTGACCCTCGATCTTGAGCGTCATCTCGCTGTCGCCGATCTGGTCCACGGCAGCGACGTGCCACTTGTTATCGAGGAAGATGTCCCGCGCGACACGGGTGTCATTCAGCGCCGCCTCCCATGTGCCGTCATCCAGCGTCGCCGGGTCAATCGACTTGCCGGTGCCGCGCCATGTGCCCCGCGCACGGTCCCAGTCCTCGAGCGCCTTGCGCAGCGACCAGGCGGCAAGTTCCTGCATCTCGGGATCGACCGTGGCACGAATCGTCAGACCGCCGCCGAAGAACTCCTCTTCACCGAAGTCGCGCGACAGTTGCCGCCGGATTTCGTCGGTGAAGTAGTCGCGTGGCGGCATGGCCGAACGGAAGCTCTCGAAATCCCCGCCCTGCACGGATTCGATGGGCTGCTCGCGCTCGCGCAAATAGGTCTGCTCGTCGATATAGCCGTTCTCATACATCTCTTTCAGGATGAAGTTCCGGCGGTTAAGCAGGCGGTCGTGGTTGCGCACCGGGTGGTAATCCGACGGCGCCTTCGGCATCGCGGCCAGCATCGCCGCCTCGTGCGGATTGAGCTCGTCCAGCGTCTTGTTGAAATAGGTCTGGGCGGCGGCGGTGACGCCATAGGAGTTCTGCCCGAGGAAGATCTCGTTGAGGTAGAGCGCGAGGATCGATTCCTTGTCGAGCGACTTTTCGAGCCGGGACGCGAGGATCAGTTCCTTGATCTTGCGCTCGGCTGACCGATCCGAGGACAGAAGGAAGTTCTTCATCACCTGCTGGGTGATCGTCGAGGCGCCGCGCAACTGCCCGCCCCGCGCCGCGTCGATGGCCGCGATGAGCATCCCGCGCGGGTCATACCCCCGGTGGTGATAGAAGTTCTTGTCCTCCGCCGAGATAAACGCCTCTTTGACCAGCGACGGGATCTGCTCGGGCGGCGTGTAGAGGCGGCGCTCGCGGGCAAACTCGTCCATGAGCTGCCCCTCGCCGGAATAGATCCGCGAGATCGTGGCGGGCTGATAGTTTTCGAGCTGCTCGTGGCTTGGAAGCCCTTGGGAATACATCCAGAAGATCGCGCCGATCCCGAGCGCAGCCATCACGAGGCCGAGCGTGATCGCCGAAAAGATCGCACCGAAGATGCCAAGGATGAATCGGATCACACCTGCCCCCAAAGTCAGTTCGCCCCGTCTTACTGACAAAGGCTTTAGGGGTCAAAGCAATCGGCAAGTTTCACCAAGTTGTGCGGACAGGTGGGCGAGTTTTCGCGCGGATCGGCCTAAGGCTTTGAAAATTCACTGGACCGGGACGCAATTGACCCCTAACCGGGATGATCATGCGCCCTGAAGACATTCTCCCCACATATGACCGCGTCGCGGCCGAATTCGCGCGGACCCGCGACAAGACGCTGTTCGAGCGCCGGTGGCTCGACCGGACGATCAACTGCGCGCCGGGGCGCAAGGTGCTCGACCTGGGCTGCGGGCCGGGCGTGCCGATCTCGGCCTATCTCGCGGACCGACGCTGCGAGGTGACGGGCGTCGACGGTGCCGGGGCCATGGTGCATCTGTTTCAGAAGAACCTGCCGGGTCAGCGCGTGTTCCATGCCGACATGCGCGGTCTCGACCTGCGCGAGAGTTTCGACATCATCGTGGCCTGGGACAGTTTTTTCCACCTCTCGGTTGATGACCAGCGCGCCATGTTCTCGACCTTCTGGACCCACAGCCACGACCGCACAGTGCTCTTGTTCACGACCGGCCCCGCGGCCGGCGAAGCCATCGGCAAGGTGGGCGGGGAAACCGTCTATCACGCCTCGCTCGATCCGTCGGAATATCGGGGGCTGCTCGCCGAACACGGATACGAGGAGCTGGCCTTCGTGCCGGAAGACCCGACCTGCAACGGCCATTCCGTCTGGCTCGCGCGCTATCGGGGCTGACGGCGGCAGGCGCCGTTACTGACGTCTGCGCTCCGCTCCAGCCTCGTCCGCTTCGGCCCAGGTCATCACCGCATCCCTGATACCGACCGCCATCGAGGCGCGCCATTCAGGATCCGTCAGCTTCTCGAAATCGCGCTTTGAGGACAGGAACCCCAGCTCGATGAGCACCGAGGGGATGTCTGGCGCCTTCAGCACCGAGAACGAGGCCTGCATCCGCGGCGTCTTGTAGGTCGAACCGGTTGCCGTCCGTATCCCTTCGACGATGGCATCCGCCAGCGCGTCCGACCGCGGCTGCGTGTCCGTCCGCGCGAGGTCCATCAGCACCAACGCGACTGCGTCGTCGGTCTCGGTGAGGTCCACACCGGCCAGCAGATCGGCGCGGTCGTGTCGCTCGGCGAGTTTCTGGCTCGCCACGTCCGAGGCATCCTCGGACAACGTGTAGACCGTCGCGCCATTGGCCCGCCCCTCGGCCAGGGCATCTGCGTGAAGCGAAAGGAACACATCCGCCTTTGCGATCCGGGCGAGGCTCACCCGCTCCTCGAGCGGAACGAAACTGTCATCCGACCGGGTAAGCACCACCTGGACGTCCGTGTCCCGCAAGAAGGCTTCTTCCAACGCCCGGGCAAAGGTCAGGACGAGGTCCTTCTCCATCACGCCCTCGCGCTCGGCCCCCGGGTCGATGCCCCCGTGCCCCGGGTCGATCACCACGACGAAGGTGTCATCCTCGACTTGCCCCGGCGTGGGCAACTCGGCCACGTCGAACCGCGCGCTCGGCGGCGCCCCGGCCCGCGCGGCAAAGGCGTCGGCGTCGGTCGGAACCAGCGAGATCGCAACCCGTGCCCCCTCGCCCTCTGCCCGCATCGCCGCACCCTTGATCGCCAGCGGCTCGGTCAGTTCGACGACCATCCGCGACCAGCCGGGACGAAAAATCCCTGTGGAGACCGCGCCCACCTCGGCCAGTCCCGCGCCCGCCTCAGGATCGACTGCGTCCCAG
This sequence comes from Maritimibacter sp. REDSEA-S28_B5, assembly GCA_001626765.1. Classification (GTDB taxonomy): domain Bacteria; phylum Pseudomonadota; class Alphaproteobacteria; order Rhodobacterales; family Rhodobacteraceae; genus Maritimibacter. The sequence goes on along the minus strand of LUOO01000003.1, from coordinate 106,602 downwards.
TCCAGTTCCGAGAAATCCACGACCAGCCGCATCGGCGCGTCGAGAGTGAAGACCCGCCATGGCACCGAACGGTTCATCTCGATCCCGATCTCGACGCCCTGCGGCCCGGTCTCTATCGTCAGCCCCTCGCCCGTCAGTCGCGACAGCGCCGTCAGCGCGTCCTGCGCTATCGAGGCGGTCGGGAAGAGGCCGCCCAGAATCAGTGAAACAAGGAATAGGAACCGCGCGACCATGACCCGCCCTGCTGTGCGTTTGTTCTTTTTGCGGGCAGTCTACCGCGCCGCCATGAAGGCTTGCAACCGCGCGAGGCCTTCTTCGATGTCCGCTGTGGATCGGGCATAGGAAAAGCGCACGGTGGTTCGACCCCGGTCCGGGTCGAAATCCATTCCCGGCGTGATCGCGACCCCGGCCTTCTCCAGCACCTCGGCCGCGAAGGCGCGGCTGTCGTCGGTGAAGGCCGAGACATCGGCGTAGATGTAGAATGCCCCGTCGGGCGGCGCGATCCGGGTGAAACCGGCCTTGGCCAGCCCGTCGAGCATCAGCGCTCGGTTTCTCACATAGACCGCCCGGTTCGCCTCCAGCTCCTCGCCCGCGTCGAGGGCGACGAGCGCCGCGACCTGGCTCACATGGGGTGGGCAGATGAACATGTTCTGCGCGATGCGTTCGACCGTGCGCACATGATCCTCGGGCACCACCATCCAGCCCACGCGCCAGCCGGTCATCGAGAAATACTTGGAGAAGGAGTTGATCACATGGACCTCGTCCGTGATCTCGAGCGCCGTGACCCCGCGCTGGTCGTAGTGGAGGCCGTGGTAGATCTCGTCCGAAATGAACGAGATGTCGCGCTCGGCGCAGGTATCGGCCAGCGCCCGCAGGTCGTCGTGGCCCAGCATCGTGCCCGAGGGGTTCGCGGGCGAGGCGACCATCAGCCCACTGATACCCTGCGGCAAGTCCTCCGGCACCGGCTGATAGCGATTGGTCTCGGAGGCCGGGAACACCACCGGCTCCATCCCAAGCGCCTTCAAAATCTGGCGATAGGACGGATAGCCGGGCGCGGCGATCCCGACCCGGTCGCCCGAGTCGAACAGCGTCGTGAAGGACAGAAGAAAGGCCGCCGACGACCCCGCCGTCACCACGACCCGACCCGGATCGAGGTCCACGTCATACCATTCCCCGTAAAGCCCCGCGATCCGGCGACGGAGCGCCGGCAGGCCGAGGGCGACCGTATAGCCAAGCGCATCCGCCCCCATCGCCGCCTCGACCGCCTGCCGCGCGGCCTCGGGCGCCGGGGTCGAAGGCTGGCCAACCTCCATATGGATGATGTGGCGCCCGGCCTCTTCGGCGGCCCTTGCCGCTTCCATCACGTCCATCACGATAAAGGGATCGACGTCGCTCCGACTTGATCTGCGCATGTTTGCCCCGCTAACTCGACCCATCTGACCTGCCTTTTCGGCAAAGAAAGGTCAACGGGCGCGACCGGGATGCGCGCGGGGTTGTGAAACCCCCGTCCCCGCCTTAGCGTCGCGCCACAGAATTTTGGAGACACCATGACCCGCCTCGTATCCACCCCCATCTCGGCCATCGCGATCCTTCTGGGCCTCGCCACCGCCCCCGCGCTCGCCTTCGAGATCGAGGCGATGACCGACGACGAACGCGCGACCTTCCGCGAGGAAATCCGCGACTACCTGCTCGAAAACCCCGAAGTGCTGATGGAGGCCATTGGCGTGCTCGAAGCGCGGCAGGCCGACCAGCAGGTCGCCGACGACGCGGCCATGGTGGAAAACAATATCAACGCCCTCATCGACGACGGCTATTCGCTGGAAATCGGCAACCCGGACGGCGACGTGACGATCGTCGAATTTGTCGATTACCGCTGCGGCTACTGCCGCAAGGCGTTTCCGGAAGTGAATGCGCTGGTTGAAGAGGACCGCAACATCCGACTGATCTACAAGGAATTTCCGATCCTTGGGCCGGAAAGCCTGATCTCGTCGAAATTCGCCATCGCGACCAATCTGGTGGCGGGCGAAGAAGCCTATGCCAAGATGCATGACGAGCTGATGAACCTGCGCGCCAATGCGTCGGAAGAGGTGCTCGCGCGGCTGGCCGACGACATGGGCCTCGACAGCGCCGCGATCCTCGCCGCCATGGACGACCCCGAGGTCGAACGCCAGATCGCCGAGAACCACGCGCTCGGTCAGGCACTGGCCATTTCCGGCACGCCGACCTTTATCGTGGGCGGCCAGATGGTGCGCGGCTATGTGCCGCTTGAGGGCATGAAGCAGATCGTCGCGGAAGAACGCGAGGGTTGATCGCTCTCGGGCCGGTATGATGAAAGGGCGCCCGATGCGGCGCCCTTTTTCATGTGTGCCCAAGCACGGAATCAATGCCGATGGCCGCCGCGCATCGCTGGGCCGCCCGGACGGCCCGCCGACGCGTGGCTCGCTCGCTACTCCGCCGCGGTCTCTGCCGCCTCATTCTCGGCCTCGATCTCGGCGGCCTTCTTCTCGACCAGTTCGACGATGTGGTCGACCATGCCGTCGTTGCCAATCTTGTGGTCCTGCTTACCGGCCATGTAGATCATGCCGTGCCCGGCGCCGCCACCGGTGAAGCCGACATCGGTCATGAGCGCCTCGCCCGGCCCGTTCACCACGCAGCCGATGATCGACAGCGAAATCGAGGTATGGATATGCGCGAGCCGCTTCTCCAGCTCCGCCACCGTCTCGATCACGTTGAACCCCTGCCGCGCGCAGGACGGGCAGGAGATGATGTTGACCCCGCGATGGCGCAGGTTGAGTGATTTCAGGATCTCGAACCCGACCTTGACCTCTTCCACCGGATCCGCCGACAGGCTCACCCGGATCGTGTCGCCGATCCCGGCCCAGAGAAGGTTGCCCAGACCAATCGACGACTTGATCGTGCCCGACACCAGACCGCCAGCTTCGGTGATCCCGAGGTGCAGGGGCGCGTCGGTGGCATCGGCCAGCGCGTAATAGGCCGCCGCTGACAGGAACACGTCCGACGCCTTCACCGAAATCTTGAACTCGTGGAAATCGTTGTCCTGCAGGATCTTGATATGGTCGAGGCCGGACTCGAGCATCGCCTCTGGGCAGGGCTCGCCGTATTTCTCGAGCAGGTGCTTTTCCAGAGACCCCGCGTTCACCCCGATCCGCATGGAGCAATTGTTGTCGCGCGCCGCCTTGATAACCTCGCGCACCCGCTCCTGCGAGCCGATGTTGCCGGGGTTGATCCGCAGACAGGCCGCGCCGTTCTCGGCCGCCTCGATCCCGCGTTTGTAGTGGAAATGGATGTCGGCGACGATGGGCACCGGGCTTTCGCGGGTGATTTCCTTCAGCGCCTTGGCCGACGCCTCGTCCGGCACCGACACACGCACAATGTCCGCACCGGCTTCGGCGGCGGCGATCACCTGCGCGAGCGTGCCCGTCACGTCGGTGGTGAGCGTGTTGGTCATGGTCTGCACGGCGATGGGCGCGTCGCCCCCGACGGGGACGTTGCCGACCATGATCTGACGGGATTTCCGGCGCTCGATATTGCGCCACGGACGGATCGGATTGTGGGACATGATGCCTCGCGGGTGTTCGTCACGCTCTAGCTAACGCGCAGGCGCACGGGGAACAAGGCAAGAGACTGTGACAGTTGGCCCCGCGACCGGGGCTTACTGGCTCGCGTCCGCGACGGCGACGAAATTCGCGAGGTCCTGATCGGCCTCGAGGTTCGCAACCGCGTAGGAGGTCGAAATCGCCTCGGGGGCCAGCGCGACCTTGGACACGACGCTCGCACCCTCGCCCGCGGGACCATAGGCCGTGCCGTTCACCGCAAAGTAAACCGACCCGGCATTGCCCGTACGCAGAAGCGGCGCGGCTTCGGTGGCGGGTAGGACATACTGCTCACCCGCGTCGAGGATCTTTTCAAACAGGATCGAGCCATCGGCGGCCTGCACCCGCACCCAGGATGGACGCACGGCAAAAATCGCAACCTCAGGCGCATCGGGGCCAAAGACCCGGACACCACCTGCGGCTGGCCCCGCATCCGCCACCGCAGTATTCACCGCATTGTCGATCGCTTCAGGCTGACCCAGACCCGGCGTCGTGCGCGCTACCTGAGATCCTGCACCCGGCATCACGCCGACTTCGCGCGGATCGAGGGTCGAAATCGGACCGTCGCGCGCGATGAGCACGGGAACATCCAGCGCCTCGGGTCGATAGAGCCGGTCGAGCGCATCGGCAGAGGGCGGCGAATTGAGGCCGGCGGCCTGCGTCGTCTGCCCTTCGACGGCCTCAGCCTGTCCGACCGTCACGTCAAGCTCCGGCAGTTCGTCGAGCACGGCGACGCTTTGTTCCACCGGCGCGAAATCGACTTTCTGGATTTCCTTGAGCAGCGAATAGCCGCCAAACCCCAGGACGCCGACGATGGCGGCGAGAACGGCGACCGACCCCACGGCACCCGGCTCGATCCCGTCGAAGATCGAGGCAGAGCGCGGTACGAAGGTTGCGTTGGGATTTGCCAGCGGATCGGTATCCGTCCGGGTTTCGGCGCGCGGCGGCTTCACGACCGAGGCCGCGGCCGACAGACCGTGCGCAGGTTCGAAACCGCTCTCCGCGCAGAAGGCGCGGAAGGCGCGGTCGGGGTCGATCCCAAGATAGCGGGAATAGGACCGGACGTAGCCGGCGATGAAGCTGGGTGTCTCGAAAGCGGTCATGTCGCAGTTCTCGATCGCCGCGATATAGGTCGCCTTGATCTTCAGCTCACGCTGCACGTCGAGAAGGGACTTCCCGAGCGTCGCGCGCTCACCGCGCATGACATCGCCGAGTCGCAACTCGAAACTGTCGAACCCTGTGGGTTGATGTTCTTCGGTGACCCGAGGCGAAATCCAGCGCCTGATCATACAGCCTGTCCCTAGCAGTCTAGCCGTTATTACGGCTTTTTCCCCGTTCGGGCGACGATTCCTGCCCGTTACGCCCCTATTACGGCTTTCTTACCACGCCGCAACGATTCTCGCGAGTGCAGAAGGGGTTAGGCGGAAAGCTCGGCACGATTCAGCGCACAATGCGCCCAGAGCTCGTCGAGCGACCTGATGAGCGCGTCCATCTCTTTCGGCCCGTGGACCGGAGAGGGGGTGAATCGAAGTCGCTCGGTCCCGCGCGGGACGGTGGGATAGTTGATCGGCTGCACGTAGATCCCGAAACCATCGAGCAGCATGTCCGACAGAATCTTGGTGTGCTTGGGGTCGCCGACGATGACCGGCACGATGTGCGAGCCGTGGTCGATGATCGGCAGCCCCAGTCCCTTGAGCCGCAGTTTCAGGATCTTTGCCTGCGTCTGGTGCTGGGCACGCAGCCTGGCGCCCTCTTCACCCTTGAGAAACGCGACCGAGGCCGCTGCTCCCGCCGCAATCGCGGGCGCGAGCGAGGTGGTGAAGATGAAACCCGGCGCATAGGACCGGATCGCGTCGACCATCTTGGCGGAAGCGGCGATATAGCCACCCATGACGCCATAAGCCTTGGCCAGCGTCGCGTTGATGATGTCGATGCGGCCCATCAGGCCGTCGCGTTCTGCTACACCGGCGCCGCGCGGGCCATACATGCCGACCGCGTGCACCTCGTCGATATAAGTGAGCGCGTTGAATTCATCCGCGAGGTCGCAGATTTCGCGGATCGGACCAAAGTCGCCATCCATCGAGTAAACGCTTTCGAATGCGATCAGCTTCGGCGCCGCCAGATCGTCGGCGGCAAGCAATTCGCGCAGATGTGCCACGTCGTTGTGCCGGAAGATCCGCTTTGCGCCCCCGTTACGGCGCACCCCCTCGATCATCGAGGCGTGATTGAGCGCATCCGAATAGATGATGAGACCGGGGAACAGCTTGGGCAGCGTCGACAGCGTAGCGTCATTGGCGATATAGGCCGAGGTGAAGAGCAGCGCCGCGTCCTTGTGATGCAGGTCGGCAAGCTCAGCCTCGAGCCGCTTGTGATAGACCGTGGTGCCCGAGATATTCCGCGTGCCGCCGGACCCGGCGCCGGTCGCGTCGATCGCCTCGTGCATGGCTGCGAGCACCACCGGGTGCTGGCCCATGCCGAGGTAGTCGTTACCGCACCAAATCGTGACGGGCTTTTCCGTGCCATCCTCTTTGCGCCAGGTCGCGTGGGGGAAGTTCCCCTTTTCGCGTTCGACGTCGATGAAGACACGGTAGCGGCCTTCGTCATGCAGCTGTTTCAGGGCTGCATCGAGTTGGTTCTCATAGTTCACGCGCGTCCCTCCCCAGGGATCCGATTCTCCTGTCCACCGTAGCAGCATACAAATTTAGCGACGGTAAACATATGCAAAAACTTGTATACACTACATTGGAGGTCCAACGCATTGACATGGGTCAAGTTTCGCCGGTGGTCTAACCCTATTTTCCGACAGAATAAATCCTTCATTCGTCCAATGTATTGCGACGCTTCGTCGCTTTACCCTGCGTCACTGATCCTGAATGACGATCACGCAGTCGCTCTGCTTGCACGAGGCAATCGCGGCCTCCGGCGTCGCCGCCGCACCCTTGGCAATGCCCCAGCCGCTGGTGGAAGGCGAATAGGCCAAGTATTTCGGGGTGACGCCATCGTCCCAACCCTCCATCACGCGCGCCGTCGCCGCCTGGGACAGGGTAAGATCCCGTGATTTGTAGCCCTTGGGCAGGAGCAGCGCCGCCACGGCGCATTGCCCGCCGTTCTGCTGCTGACAGGTCGTCACCGCAGCGCTCGCCGCCGCCTGCGGCGTGTTGAGCTGCGCCACGATCACGGGCGGCACCGCTTCGGACCCTGCAACCGGAAAGGCCACCGCGCCGTAGTAGCCATAGCCACCTTCGACGAACTTCGACATCTGGCTGTTGCCGCGCATCTGGTCGAGGGTCAAGTTCACCGTCTCACGCATGGCACCCTGAAACACCGACAGGTCCTGCGGCAGAAGGATCATGTTGCGCGCATTGAACAGCTGCTTCTTGGCCGCATCGCCGCTCATCACCTGAGCCACGGCCGCTCCGCCTGTCAGGCCCGCGCACATTGCACCAAGGGCAAGCGCCGCAATGGCTTTCCGCATGTTCGTCTCCTCGAAGTCCCAAAAAGGTTCCCGGGTCGTGCGCCCGGCTGGCAGGAAACATAGGGTCAAAGCTAACCTCGCGCCACCCCGGCTGGACTACGCTCACGACAATGCTACGGTTTCCGCCGACGAACAGGAGACCAAGAATGCCCCATAACACCGTCCTGACCCGCATCGACGGCGACCTCGACGCGGCCCTCGACCGCCTGATGACGCTGCTCGCGATTCCCTCGATCTCGACCGACAAGGCCTACAAGGCCGATTGCGACGCCGCCGCCGACTGGCTGGTGCGCGATCTGACCTCGATCGGGTTCGAGGCGTCGAAGCGCGACACCCCCGGTCATCCTATGGTCGTGGCCCATGGCGGCCCCGCCCCCGTCGAAGGCATCCCGCATCTGCTTTTCTACGGCCACTACGACGTGCAGCCGGTCGATCCGCTATCCCTTTGGGACACGCCGCCCTTCGAGCCGCGCCTCGAAGACACCGACAAGGGCCGGGTCATCCGCGCGCGGGGCGCGTCGGACGACAAGGGCCAGCTCATGACCTTCATCGAGGCGATGCGCGCCTGGGTCGCGACCCCCGGCGCGCTGCCCTGCCGGATCACGATCTTCCTCGAGGGGGAGGAGGAATCGGGCTCGCCCTCTCTCATCCCCTTCCTGCAAGAGAACGCCGAGGAGCTGAAGGCCGACATCGCGATGATCTGCGACACCGGACTTTTTGACGGCAAGACCCCGGCCATCGTGACCCAGTTGCGCGGGCTCTTGGCTGAGGAAATCACGATCAAGGCCGCGACCCGCGATCTGCACTCGGGCTTTTACGGCGGTATGGCCGCGAACCCGATCCACGTGCTCTCGCGCATCTGCGCCGACCTGCATGATGAAAACGGCGGCGTCACCCTGCCCGGCTTCTACGACGACGTGCCGGAGCTTGCGCCCGAGCTCAAGACCCAGTGGGAGGCGCTCGACTTCGACCCCGACCATTTCCTGACCGACGTGGGACTTTCTGTGCCTGCGGGGGAAAAGGATCGCACCTCGCTCGAACGCATGTGGTCGCGCCCGACAGCCGAGGTAAACGGCATCACCGGCGGCTATACCGGCGACGGCTTCAAGACGGTGCTGCCCGCCGAAGCCTCGGCCAAGATCAGCTTCCGCCTCGTGGGCCAACAGGACCCGGACAAGATCCACGCAGCCTTCGTCGACTTCGTGAATGCCCGCTTGCCCGAGGACGTGACCTGCGTCTTCTCGAACGGCCACGGCGCGCCCGCCTCGGTCATGTCCACCGATGACCCGGCGTTCGAGAAAGCGCGCAACGCGCTCACCGAAGAATGGGGCATGGAAGCCGCCTTCATCGGTGCGGGTGGCTCGATCCCGGTCGCGGGTCACTTCAAGACCATCCTCGGCATGGACGCCATGCTCCCAACGAGAAATACGACCTCGAGAGCTTCCACAAGGGTATCCGAAGCTGGGCACGCATTCTCTCCGCCCTCACGCCGACCGGATAAACGCCAAAAAAACGCGCCCCCTTCACTGCTTCATAAATACCTTGGAGGGGGTCTGGGGGAGGCAAAGCCTCCCCCAGCTACCAGCGTCGATCCATCGCCACTTCAAACGACTCCGAAGAACCGCTCCGGCACCTCGTGTAGATGCTCGAACTCGCCGCGCGGGAACTGCCAGAGCTCTTCGCCGCGCCGCGACCAACCGTCGTGCATCTTCTTGCGATATTGGCTCATCTCGAACCCGCGCACCACGGGCTTCGACGCGATGCCCCTAAACAGCGCCTCGTCATCGCCGCGCTCCTCGGGAAACCAGTGACCGCCGATCCCTGTTTCGCCCTTTTTCGCCCCCGAGACCGCGACCGCCTCGTTACGACGGTCCATCCCCCCACCATATTGCCCGAGATCGCAATACTTCATGTGAAACAGATACATGGCGTCAGGCGTGTACAATTCATCGAAACTCGAGAAATGCCCGCCGCGCGAGATTTTCGCGGGCGCGCCGATCACGCAGGGCTTGGAGTAATGGTAGGTCACCCGCGCGAACCGACGGGGGCCGAGGATCGGTCCGGCAATGGGGTCGACCTCCTCGTTCACCCGGTGCATGACCTCGAGCCCAAGCGGGGTGAGAACCTTGCGGCCCGGCGCCCGCCCGAGAAACCCGAGCAGGTCCATCCCCGCCTCCGGGTCGATGACGACATATTCGTCCACATCCCCCACGACCACATATTTGAAATACTGCCGCAGCCCGCCGACGAGGTTGTTCAGAAGCCGCCAGCGCAGCATGTCGAACTTCTCGGTCTTGCCGGGGATCGCCAAGATGTTGCAGCCCTGTGCAACCCGCGCGACGATGTCGCCGCCGCCATGGCTCACCACATAGCAGTTCTCGCGCCCGAACATGCCGCCGTAATAAGACACCCATCGTTCGAGGAAGAACGCGTCGTCACGCACCATGGTGACCGCGGCCGCCGTCGTCTGCATGTCGCTTCCCTGCCTCATCTCACTGATAGTGTTTGCAAAACACTATATCGCCGGGACCGAATGTTCTACATCTAAGCGCAGGCGACCACCCGAAAGGACCGAGATGACGCTGGCCGAGAAGGGGTATGAGATCCATCGCCGCCAGCGCGGCGTCCCCGACCATTTTCAGGTCTTCGGCGAACGCTCGTCCGGCACGAATTACGTGGACCGATTGCTTGCCCGCAACACGGTCCTGCGCTCAACTTCGGACTACGGCTGGAAACACGGGTTTGCCCAGATGACAGGCGTCGCACGCTCCGCGATCATCGTGGCGGTGGTGCGCGACCCGGTGGGCTGGGCGCTGTCGATGCACGCCAAGCCCTGGCATTGCCCGCCCGCATTGCAGGCGCTCGACTTTCCCGCGTTCCTGCGCAGTCCCTGGACCACCGTGATCGACCGGCCCCGCTATTTCGGCGGGGACCGGGCCGCGGGCAGGATCGGAACGCCCCTGCAACAGGACCGCCACCCGATCACCGGCGCGCCATTCGCCAATCTCGCAGAGCTGCGCCGGGTCAAGGCGGCCGCACTTCTGGGCTGGCGCAATCGCGGCGTGAACCTCGTGCTCGCACGCCTTGATCATGTGCAGGCGAATCCCGAGGCCTTTGTCGTCGCGGTGTCCGAGGCTTTCGACCTGCGCCCGGTCGAGAGCTTTCGCCCGATCAACCGGCGCCTTGGGTCGCGCTTCCTGCCCAATGTCGAGGATCGCCCCGCCACGCCAAGGGTGATGACACCCGAGGATCGCACGTGGTTCGCACAGGCCCTCGATCCCCGGCTCGAGGCCGCGCTGGGTTACGCCCTGCCCGCCTGAACCGCCCGCAGACCCTTCAGAACCAAGAGCGCCCAAGGCGTGCCGTGAAGCACCAGATCGAATATGTCGATGGGTTTCACCAGCGGTCCGGCAAAGAGCATCTGCAGCTTTTCCTAGACATGCGGCGGCGTGAAAGGCGCCAGTCCGATGGTTGCACAGAGGATCAGGGCCATGCCCCAAGTCAGCTTGTCGAGGTGCTTCATAACGTGTCTCCCGGTTCGGGAGACACATATTCCACTTTCTACATATGTTAAGGTGGCGCGGTTGACGGGGCTCGAACCCGCGACCCCCGGCGTGACAGGCCGGTACTCTAACCAACTGAGCTACAACCGCCCGCTGCGTTCGGTGCTTCTATGCGGACCGCCTGCCCTCGTCAAGCGGCTCATTGCCGGAAAATCCGGCAAATTCACGCCCGTTTCCCAAGCCATGACAAAATCGCAACAGATCGGGGCCAAGTCGCTTGTGGACAACAGGTTTTCGTCGCTTTCGCCTTTGCGGCGGCGCGGAGCGCGACAGTGTATTTAGTGCGACGCAATCCAAGTTCCACAGCATATCGTGTCTTCTCGCCGTCTCTTCCTTTCCTCTGCCAGTGCTGCCCTTGCCGGGATCACCGCCCCTGCCCTCACCGCCCCCCTCGCGCTCACCCTGCCCCGAACTTCCCTCACAGACATGGTGACCGTACGCCAAGGCCCCTTCGACGCGCTATCTTGCGATGACCTTCGACGACGGCCCGCATCCGAGCCTTACGCCGGCGCTTCTGGACACCCTCAAGGCCCGCGACATCCGCGCCACCTTCTTCGTGATTGGCTCCATGGCCGCACGCTATCCCGACGTGATCCGGCGCATGGCTGACGAAGGCCACGAAACCGGCAACCGCACCTGGTCCCATGCCTTTCTCAAGTCCCACGATGACGAGGCGATTCTCGACGAGATCGACCGCACGGCCGCGCTGGTCGAAAACCCTCACAGGCCCGCGCTCCCGCGCTTCTGCGGCCGCCCTATGGGGCGCTCACGCCCCGGCAACGCGACATGGTGCACGAGGCGCGCGGTCTGCTGACGGTCCCGTGGTCCGCCGATCCCGAGGATTGGGCCGACCCCGGCTCCGATGCGATCACTGCGCGAATCCTCCCAGGCGCGCGGCCCGGCGCCATCGTGCTGTCCCACGACATCCGCCCCGGCACCGTCGCGGCCATGCCGGACACGCTTGACCTGATCCGCGACCGCGGCCTCGCCGTCATGCCCATGTCCCGGCTGCTGGGCCATCGCGACTGGGCGAGACTGCCCCGGCGCGCGCCGGGTGCGCCCCTGCCGGATACGGCGGTGCAGTCGTCTTACTGAGGCAGGAGACTGGTGGGTGGTGAGGGACTCGAACCCCCGACATTCTCGGTGTAAACGAGACGCTCTACCAACTGAGCTAACCACCCGTGGAGGCGGGATTTAACGGGCGCTGCCGTCTCTGGCAAGCCGCTTTCATGGATAAATTACGCCGGGCCGCGATGGGCCTTGTCCAAAATGAAAAGCGCGGCCTGAGCCGAGCGTCATGCCCCGCAAGGGGAAATGGTGGGTGATAAGAGATTCGAACTCCTGACATCTTCGATGTGAACGAAGCGCTCTACCACTGAGCTAATCACCCGGTGCGGCGGCTTTTAGCCTCACTCCGCGGCGGTCGCAAGAGGGTCATTGCCCTCCGGCTCCGACTTTTTTCGTTTCAGCTTGCAAATGATGACCTCGCCATCGTCCACGTCCTTGCGACGCTGCACCTTGAGCGTACCAAGCGGCTGAACTTGCAGCATTTCCGCCTCTTCAATCATGACCCCCATCTCCAGAAGCATGGCTTCAACGACCTGCCGCACGTAGCGCGGTTTGACGCCCGAGCGGGCAATCACCCGGTCGATCAGGTCCTTCTTGACGAGTTTGCCGTCACTGTCGCTGCCCGCGCTGGCCGGGGTGTCGGTGGCACCGCATGCACTCTCATCCTTTTCGTCCGCGACCGGCACGGTCATCGGGCGGGTCACGCCCATGACCCCAAGGCGCGCGCCGCTCAGGGTCGCGTCGATGTCTTCATGGTCCACGAGATCACGGGCTTCCTGCGCAATCTCGGACGCGAGCAGCGCGTCCTTGAGGGAATCCGGGCCGACACTCTTCGATCCGGCAGCTTCGACCGCCGCTGACTTCGCAACAGGGGTTTTCGTCTTGGCCGACTTGGTCGCCGCCTTGGCCGGTGACTTGGCCGCCAAAGTGTCCGGTGTTGCAGCGGCCTTGCGCGTCGATGGCTTGCGGCTCGCTGTGGTTTTCGCCGACGCGCTGCGCGCGGCTGTCTTTCTGGTCGTCATAAGATCGCCTGTTCATCCATGCCCGGCTCTTGCGGCCGGTGCTGCCCAAAATAACTGGCCAGAGGTCCAAGCCTCCGGTTCTTGATATACCTTTGATACTACTCTCGCGTTAATAAATCTAGGGTAATGGACGGGAGAGTTCAAAAAGCCACACGCCCGGCGGGTCTGTCCCGCCGGGCGTGCGCGTTGTCTGATCGTCCCCCCGGATCAACGACCGGGGGCAACGGAACACGGTTAGTGTGCGACCTGCGCCGCGTTGCCCTGCTCTTCCTTGAGCGCCGCCGCAGCGGCCTCTTCGGCCGCTTCGTCCCATTCGACCGGCTCGGGTTCGCGCACCAGCGCGGCCTTGAGCACGTCGCGAACGTGGGTCACCGGGATGATCTCCAGCCCGTTCTTCACGTTGTCCGGGATGTCGGCCAGATCCTTGGCGTTCTCCTCGGGGATGAACACCGTCTTGATCCCGCCGCGCAGCGCCGCAAGCAGTTTCTCCTTGAGGCCACCAATGGGCATGGCGTTACCGCGCAGGCTCACCTCGCCCGTCATCGCCACGTCCTTGCGCACCGGGATGCGGGTGAGGACCGAAACGATCGAGGTCACCATGGCCAGACCGGCCGACGGGCCGTCCTTGGGCGTCGCCCCGTCCGGCACGTGAACGTGGATATCCCAGCGTTCAAACTGCGGCGGTTTCACCCCGATCTCGGGCGCGATGGAGCGGACATAAGAGCTTGCCGCGTCGATGGACTCCTTCATCACATCGCCGAGCTTGCCCGTCGTCTTCATCCGACCCTTGCCGGGCAGGCGCAGCGCCTCGATCTGAAGCAGATCGCCGCCGACAGAGGTCCAGGCAAGCCCGGTGACGACGCCGATCTGGTCTTCCTTCTCGGCGAGCCCATAGCGGAACTTCCGCACGCCCAGATAATCCTCGAGCGTTTCCGGCGTGACTTCGACCTTATCCACATCCTTGCGGACGATCTTGGTCACGGCCTTGCGCGCCAGTTTCGCCAGATCGCGCTCAAGGTTCCGCACCCCGGCCTCCCGCGTGTAGTAGCGGATCACGTCGGTGATCGCCTCATCCGTGACCGAGAACTCGCCCTTGCGCAGACCGTGGTTCTTGACCTGCTTGGACACGAGGTGCTGCTTCGCGATCTCGCGCTTCTCGTCCTCCGTGTAACCGGCGAGCGAGATGATCTCCATCCGGTCAAGGAGCGGCCCGGGCATGTTGTAGCTGTTGGCGGTCGTCAGGAACATGACGTTCGACAGGTCGTATTCCACTTCGAGATAGTGGTCCACGAAGGTGCCGTTCTGTTCCGGATCGAGCACTTCGAGCATGGCCGACGCCGGGTCGCCGCGGAAATCCTGCCCCATCTTGTCAATCTCATCGAGCAGGATGAGCGGGTTCGTGGTCTTCGCCTTTTTCAGCGCCTGGATGATCTTTCCGGGCATGGAGCCGATGTAAGTCCGGCGGTGACCGCGGATCTCGGACTCGTCACGCACGCCACCCAGCGAGATGCGGATGAACTCGCGCCCGGTCGCCTTGGCGACCGATTTGCCGAGCGAGGTCTTGCCCACGCCGGGAGGACCGACGAGGCAGAGGATCGGGCCCTTGAGCTTTTTCGACCGCTGCTGCACGGCGAGATACTCGACGATGCGTTCCTTGACCTTGTCGAGGCCGTAGTGATCGCGGTCGAGCACGTCCTGCGCGAACCCCAGGTCCTTTTTCACACGCGACTTCACGCCCCACGGGATCGATAGCATCCAGTCGAGGTAATTGCGCACCACGGTCGCCTCGGCGCTCATGGGCGACATGGACTTGAGCTTTTTGATCTCGGCGTCGGCCTTTTCACGCGCCTCTTTCGAGAGCTTCGTGGCGGCGATCCGGGCCTCGAGCTCGGCCACCTCATTCTGGCCGTCGCCGTCCTCGCCCAGTTCCTTCTGAATGGCCTTCATCTGCTCGTTCAGATAGTATTCACGCTGGGTGCGCTCCATCTGCGACTTGACGCGGGTCTTGATCTTTTTCTCGACTTGCAGCACGGACATTTCGCCCTGCATCAGGCCGTAGACCTTTTCCAGACGCTCGTCGATCGGCAGCGTTTCGAGAAGCTCCTGCTTCTGCGCCACTTCCACGCCCAGATGCCCGGCCACGAGGTCGGCGAGCTTCGCCGGCTCGGTCGTCTCGGCCACTGCCGACAGCGCTTCTTCTGGGATGTTCTTCTTGACCTTTGCGTAGCGTTCGAACTCCTCGCCCACCGAGCGGATGAGCGCGGTCACGACATCGTCGTCACCGATGGTTTCGATCAGCATCTCGGCGTCGGCCTCAAAGAAATCGGGGTTGTCGTAGAAATCCGTGATGCGCACGCGGCTCTGGCCCTCGACCAGCACCTTCACGGTGCCATCGGGCAGCTTGAGCAGTTGCAGCACATTTGCCAGCACACCGACGCGGTAAATGCCGTCGGCGTCCGGGTCGTCCACCGAGGGGTCGATCTGCGACGAGAGCAGGATCTGCTTGTCGTCCGCCATGACCTCTTCCAACGCCTTCACGCTTTTCTCGCGCCCGACGAAAAGCGGCACGATCATGTGGGGGAAGACCACGATGTCGCGCAAAGGCAGGACCGGATGGGATTTGGTGATTTGCTCGGTCATTATCGTTCCTTGTCTCAGGCAAGGCGCGCCGGTCCCGACCATCGGCAACTCGGCACGTCTCCTGTTCGCCTTCCGAAAATGGGGGCATCCGCCCCCGCTTTCAACCGTGAAAGGGACCGCTTCGCGCCCCCTCGTTTGGCAGTCATTGTGCGCGCGCACCCATTCATGGACAAGTCCTAGTATGGCCAGCCCGTCACAAATCCTTCACACGGATCCTACACCGATGGAAAAAAGACGCGCGTCCAATCGCGACCCAGGGTGAATTGGCATTGAATGCCTCCTTGGACGGCGCCGGTCCGGCACGGAATATCCACGCGATTTCCACAGTTTCGGCTTCATTCGCCGCACTCCCGCCGCCATCGTCGCGCACAAGTGAGGTGACGTTAACGGGTGTATTGCATGATTACGCGACTTCTCAGACGACTGCATCGGGACCGGCGGCGCATCGCCGTGACCTTTACCTTCATGTTCCTCGCAGGCGTGGTCGAAATGTGGGGCAAGTCCGACCTGCTGCCGCCCTTCGTGCTCGAGATCATCGCGGGCGGTTTCCTCGTCGCTTTTCTTGGGACCATGCTGATCGGCTTCGGCCTCGCCTGGCCCAGCTTTCGCCATGCCTACGCGCCCATCGGGCTCACGCTCTTCGCCGCTGCCGTTCTCGGGCGGCTTCTGCCGGGTTCGGCGTTCTCGCTGCTCACCGTGACCGAGGGCGGCGGACGGTCGCTTGCCGGTCTGATCACGACCGGGCTTTTCGTCCACTTCTTCTTCTACGGGCGCTGGTCGGACCGGCTGCTCAAGGCCCGCAGGTCGCGCACCACAACCCGTGTCGTCACGCGGCTCGAGGCCGACACGGTCTGGCATGGTCTCGTCCCGACACCGGGCCGACGCGAGGCGCTGCACGATCCCGATGTCGTTTCTGTCGACTGGCTCGACCGTGACCACAAACGGGTGCGCATCATCCGCTGGGCGCCACCCGAACCCAAGGTCGAGGAACATTACCTGATCGAGGACATGCTGCCCGGCGCCTATGTCATCTATCGTTACGTCCGCGCGGGGGCCAAGCCCGAGACCCTGATCAAAGGCCTGCGCGCCGTGAAGCTCATCGACCTCGTGGACCGCCGCGTGGTCTATGTCACCGAGTTCCGTCAGGACCAGTCGCTCCGCCGCGTGCTGTTTGACTGGCTCGACGACAAACTTGGCCGGATCGAGGACGAGCGGATGCAGCAGCTCGAACATGCCGTCTCGGCGTCGAAATCCCGGCATGGCAAGCGCGAGTCGAATGTCATTGGCGGGGTGCTCCGGCCCCGCGGTCGCGGCTTGCCCAGTGTGACCTCGGCAGCGCCGATTTCGCTCGCCGCCCACAGGCGGGCCGAGCGGGCCAAGTCATCCCTCTACGCGGCCCGCGACCTTCTCGCGGCGGGTGAGTAGCCCGGCACATCCAAGACTGGCAAGACTGGGCGGCGCAGCGCGCGCAGCCGTCCCCCCGCTTCGGTCCACCCCGGGGTCTGCATTAGCCCCGTGTTAACCCTGCCTCGCGAAAAGACCGCGAAACCGACGCGCGCGCGCGCCTCTGCCGAGATTTTGCCTCATTGCCCCGTCAACCCTGACCGGCCTCCCAAGGGGCATGGATCGAGCTATGGATGGGGACTTGGCATGTGGGACAGACTGAAACGGCTTTTCTACCGAGACCGGCGGCGGCTCGCCTTCAGCGTGGCGCTCGTTCTCCTCGCCTCTGCGATCGGCTTTGACTACTTGCCCGACCCGGTGCCCCATGTGCCGAGCGAAAGCCTCGCCGCCGGCGCGCTCATCCTCGCGATGCCGCTCGTTTCGGCCTTGGTTCCCGACCACCGCTACCTGATCGAGCTCGGCGCCGTCTCCAACCTGCTCTTCGTCCTTATGGGCAGGGTCTTTCCCCTGTCGAACTTCAACCTCGCGTCCGAGCAGGTGGATTTTCTGTCCTCCGCCGTGCTCTACGGCCTGACCGTCGCCGTCGTGCAGGGCGTTGTGCGGGGGCGCTGGTCCGACCGCTTCGGCCCGCGCACGCCGGTCCGCCTCACCGCGCGGGCCACGACCCCGGTCGGGCGGCGCGCGCTCTGGTTCGGGCTGGTGCCAACGCCGGGGCACCTCGAGGATAACCCGGACCCCTCGGTCGTCGCCATCGACTATCTCGACGCCAACCGCCGCACCGTGCGGATGATCCACTGGATGCCGCCGCACCGTCGTTGGGAAACCCTCCTCCACATCGAGGAGGCCGCGCTTCATGACCACGTTCGCTTGCGCATCGAGTCCCGTAGCGAAGACGTGGCGCAAGCCTCGCGCGGCTCCACGAGCCTCAGGGTCTTCGACAAGGGCCCGCACCGCCTCGTGATCCTTGCGCAAGACAGCGAACAGGTTGCGCTGCGCCACCTCGTGCGGGGCTGGCTCGACGACACCCTGGGGCGGATGCTCGATGCCCGGCTCGCACGGATCGAGGCACAGCTCTCCACCGCCCGCCAGACCGGGCGCCAACCAAAAGGCCGCGTCCGTCGCGACGATCCGGAAACCCAGGACTTTCTTGATTGCTTCTGCTCTGCCGAGCCTGTCCCCGTTGCGGCCGACCGCCATGAACTGCGCCGCAAAACGGACAGGATCCGTATTGCCACGCGCAAGAGCGGCGCGGAACCGGGTTAATCTGGACAATTCCTCGCGATGTCGCGCGCGCGACAGGCGCCGAACCGACGGAGAATGCCAGATGGTCCGGCGTCACCACATGAGCCCCGATCAGAGCGGCACGATATCGCCCTTGGCCCGCTCTGCATGAAACCGTGCCTCGAATCCCGCAAAGTCGCCCGCCGCGATCGCCGTCCGCATTTCGTCCATGAGCACCTGATAGTAGTGCAGGTTGTGCCAGGTAAGGAGCATCGAGGCGATGATCTCGCCCGTCCGGTAGACGTGGTGCAGATAGGCGCGGGAATAGCCGGTGCAGGCGGGGCAGGAACATCCCTCTTCCAGCGGCCTCGGGTCGTCGGCGTGCCGCGCGTTCTTGATGTTGACCTGTCCGCGCCGGGTCCAGGCTTGCCCGGTCCGGCCCGAGCGTGACGGCAGCACGCAGTCCATCATGTCCACGCCGCGCTTCACCGCACCCACGATATCGTCCGGCTTGCCCACGCCCATGAGATAGCGCGGCTTGTCCTCGGGCAGCATGTCGGGGGCATAGTCCAGAACTCCGAACATCGCCTCCTGCCCCTCGCCCACGGCAAGCCCGCCGATGGCGTAGCCATCAAACCCGATGGCCTTCAGTGCCTCGGCGCTCTCGCCGCGCAGGTGCTCGGTCACGCCGCCCTGCTGGATACCGAAGAGCGCATGTCCTGGCCGGTCGCCAAAGGCATCGCGCGACCGCTGCGCCCACCGCATCGACAGCCGCATGGAACGTTCGACCATCGCCTCGTCGGCGGGGAGCGCGGGACATTCGTCAAAACACATGACGATGTCCGACCCGAGTTTGCGCTGGATCTCCATACTGGTTTCCGGCGAGAGCATGTGTTTCGAGCCATCCACATGCGACCGGAAGGTGACGCCCTCCTCCGTCAGCTTGCGCAATTCGGCCAGCGACATGACCTGAAACCCGCCCGAGTCGGTCAGGATCGGCCGCTCCCAGTTCATGAACCGGTGGAGGCCGCCCAGCCGCTCGACCCGATCCGCGCCTGGCCGGAGCATCAGGTGATAGGTGTTGCCGAGAAGAATATCGGCCCCGGTGGCGCGCACGCTTTCGGGCAGCATTGCCTTGACCGTCGCCGCCGTGCCCACGGGCATGAAGGCAGGCGTTCGGATGTCGCCGCGCGGGGTCGAAATCAGCCCGGTGCGGGCCTTGCCGTCGGTGGCGTGAAGGGCGAAGGAGAAGCGCTGTGTCATGCGCCTTCCGATAGACCCAAGCCCGCGCTTTCGCAACGCCCTAACCCTGTCGCGACGCGCTTGTGGTTCCCTCGTGCCGGTCCTAGCCTCGGGCCATGGAGTCATTCGGCAAGCACCTCTGGATCAGCCCCGGCCCGCCGATCACGGCAGCCTTGGGGTTTGCCTACCCCACCCGCATGGCGGTCGCGCGATTGGCGGACGGCGGTCTGTGGCTCTGGTCGCCCGTGGCCCCGTCCAAGGCGCTTTTTGCCGAGGTCGAGGCTCTGGGCACCCCCGCGTGGATCATCGCCCCCAACACCCTTCACCACGTCCATGTGGCCGCATGGAAAGCACGTTTCCCCGACGCCGGGATCGCTGCCGCGCCCGGTTTCGCCCGTCCCGGTCAATCGGGTAAACCCGTCGACTTCGACATCGACCTTGGCCTCGACAGCCTGCCCGCGGACTGGTGCGACAGTTTCGAGGCGGTGGTTCTGCACAACCGTCTGATGACCGAGGTGGTGTTCTTCCACCGGCCAAGCGGCACCGCGATCTTCACCGATCTCCTCCAGAACATGCCCCCCGACTGGTATCGAGGCTGGCGTCGCGTAGTGGCGCGGCTCGACCGGATGACCGAGACCGAGCCGACCGTGCCGCGCAAGTTCCGGATCAATTTCCCGGACAGGCCCGCGACGAAAGCGGCGGTCGAAACAATCCTTGGCTGGCCCGTAGAGCGGGTGCTCATGGCCCATGGCACCCCTGTGCGCAGCGAGGGCCGTGCCCTCATCCACCGCGCCTTCGACTGGCTCTAGGCGCCGGGACCTCGCTCCAGCACAAGCACCGACGCTCCGTCGAGCGCCGTGATCCGCCGCGTGGCAAAGGCCCCTGCCCAGCCATAGCCATAGCGTGCGGCAGCCCCGATCACCGGGTCCTGGACATCCATCATGCGCGAGTATCGCCAGTCGGTGGCTGGCGCGACACCGACGCGGGCATAGGTCATGGCAGCAAGGATCGCCTCGCCATCGGGCACGGTCACCCGGTCGATCACAGGTCCGTCTTCCCAATCCGCCACCAGCAGGCCCAGCCAGGATGCTCGCCGATCCGGGTGCTGCCCGTCCGGGGCGCGGTAGACCTCGACATGGTCAGGCTCGATGGGGCGCGCGCCAAGCTGAACCGCGCGCAGGTCCAGCTCGCGCCGGGCGATCTCTGGCAGGCGCGGCATGACCCCGGCGGCCCGCGCAATATGAAGCGCGAAAGACAGGCAACCGCCGCCCTCGTAGGCCGCCGGGCTTTCCAGCAAACTGTAGCGCCGGTGCGGCGCATTCGGGTGCCTGGCAAAGGCCGCCACTTCGGTCCGCGCCGCCTCGCATCCGGCGCGCGTGGTCTCGGCGGCCATGACGACCCCGCGCCCCCCGGCCAAGGTGCGCGCCTGCGCCTCGGGTATATCGGCCTGCCCTACGAGGGCGCCGTCCAGAAAGGTGGACAGGACCGGGGTCACGCCCCATCCTTCGAGCAACATCCGCTGGCCCTGCCTGTCCTGCTCGCCGGTCATCGACACCAGACCGCGCCGACCGCCGCATTGCCATCCGACAATCAGATGACCGAGGGTGGTGCCCGCTTCCATCGCACCCAACTGGTCGAAGACCATGAGCGCCAGCGTGCGACGGGCCGCATTCGGTGTGGAGAGGTCAATGGGATTGGCGGGCGGCACATAGGCCAGAAGCATGTAGTCGCGCGCCGGATCCAACTCTGTTCCGGCCATGAAACCGGGCCAGTCGGCCGCCTCGTAGGGTGCCAGCACATCCTTGCCGGAGGTGCGGGTGGTCAGCGTCTCGCCCCCGCCGCACCCCGCCAGACCGAGGAGCCCGACCGCGATCAGGTGGACAAGGCGCATGACGGCGGCCTCAGCTCCCGGTCTCGGTCCCGGCGCCCAGCCCGAGCGCGTCGATCCGGGCGGCGCAGATGAAATCGTTCTCGGACAATCCGCCCACCGAATGCGTGGTGAAGCCTGCCTCGCAATAGCCCCACCCCAGCTTGATGTCGGGATGGTGATCTTCGGTCTCGGCCAGTTCCCCGATACGGTTCGCGATCTCCAGTGCGCGCGCGAAATTCCGCGTCTTGAACCGGCAGGATAGCGTGTCCCCCTCGATCCACCAGCCTTCGGCGAGCCTGCCGAGCAGATCCGCCGCCTCGGCTTCGGTCAGGGCGGGCGTGCCCTTGGGCAGGGCCTTGCAATGTTTGTCAGCCAGTGCGGTCATGTCGTCCTCCAGTGTGGCCCGAGTCTAGACGCCGGTCACCCCGAGGGAAAGCCGCGAGCGCGCCCGGGTCACGATTTGATGAACGTGCCCGTCCGGCTCGGCAGGGCCACGGGCACAGCTGTTCCGCGCTCGGGCACAACCGGCCGGGGTGGACGCCGTGCGGATAAATCCTTATGTGTTTGGTCAGGAATTCGCCCTCTCCAAGAGGGCCCGGAACAAGAGAAACGCGATGAATAGCGAAACCCCGAAGCTCGAAGGCACGCCGCTGATCAAGCCGTCCTCGACGGATCACGCGCTCTACGACAGCGTGGTCGAGGCCTGCCGCACCGTCTATGACCCGGAGATCCCGGTGAATATCTACGACCTCGGGCTGGTCTACACCATCGACATCAACGACGAGAACGAGGTCTTCATCGCAATGACCCTGACCGCGCCCGGCTGCCCGGTGGCAGGCGACATGCCCGGCTGGATCATCGACGCGATCAGCCCCGTGGCCGGGGTCAAGGACGTTCAGGTCGAACTCACGTGGGACCCGCCGTGGGGCATGGACATGATGTCGGACGAGGCGCGGCTGGAGCTGGGCTTCATGTGATCCGTCACCCCGTCCTTGAGACGGCGCGGCGCGGTTCCTACATTGCAGGCAAAGGAGACATCCATGTTCAGCATTCCCGGCAAACAGGCAGTCACGATCACGGATCGGGCGGCCACCCAGATTGCCAAGCTCATGTCGCGGGACGGCACGCAGGGCCTGCGGATCGGCGTCAAGAAGGGCGGCTGCGCGGGCATGGAATACACAATGGATTACGTGTCCGAGGTCGATCCCATGGATGAAGTCGTCGAACAGGACGGCGCGCGGGTGATGATCGCCCCCATGGCGCAGATGTTTCTCTTCGGGACGGAAATCGACTACGAGGTCTCGCTGCTCGAGAGCGGCTTCAAGTTCCGCAATCCGAACGTGGTCGATGCCTGCGGTTGCGGCGAGTCGATCAAGTTCGACGAAAGCCTGACGGCGAAGTAAGTGGCGGTCTCGGACGCCGACATCGAACGGATCTACGAGCTGTTCGAGGGCGTCGGCGGATTATCTCACCGCAAGATGATGGGAGGTCTGTCGCTCTATTGCGAGGGTCAGATCTTTGCGATCCTTTCCGCTGAGGGACGCATCTACCTCAAGGCCTCCGGGGATTTCGCGGACCGGCTCGCAGACGCCGGGTCGGAGAAATTCTCTATGGCCGACGGGCGGGGCATGAACTACTGGACCCTGCCTGACGCGGCGCTGGACGACCCGGACGCCGCCGCCGACTGGGCGAGACAGGCGCTCGCCGCGCTCTGAGCCGAAAACCTCCGCCACCTGATCGCCGCGTCCTATGGTCAGCGGACGCCCTGCCCGTTACTGTCGCCCTGACAACCGAAAGACACATAGGGAGCAGGCGATGCGGCGCAAACTGGCAGCGGGTAACTGGAAGATGAACGGACTGGCGGCGGATTCCGCCGTGGTGCGGGCGCTGGAGGTGAGCCATGCGGCCGCTTCGGTCGATATTCTCATCTGTCCGCCCGCCACGCTCATCGCCTCGCTCGCCGCGACATCCGAGATCGTCGCGATTGGCGGGCAAGACTGCCATGCCGCCGAGAAAGGCGCGCATACCGGCGACATTTCGGCCGCAATGCTCGCGGATGCGGGCGCGCGCTACGTCATCCTCGGACACTCCGAGCGGCGCGAAGACCATGGCGAGCGCGACGAGGATGTGGCGGCCAAGGCGCGGGCGGCGATGGCGGCGGGGCTGGCCCCTCTCATCTGCTGCGGCGAAAGCCTGTCACAGCGTGAGGGCGGCGAGACGCTCGATGTCATCGGCGCGCAACTGGCCGGATCGATCCCGGACGATGTCGATGGCAGCCTCGTCGTGGCCTATGAACCGATCTGGGCCATCGGCACGGGCAAGATTCCGACACTTGAACAGATCGGCGACGTGCATGATTTCATCCGGAAAACACTGGTGGATCGCTTTGGTCCTCCCGGAGACGCCATGCGGCTTCTCTATGGTGGTTCGGTGAAACCCGGCAATGCGGCCGAGATATTCGCAGTCTCCAACGTGGACGGAGCGCTCGTCGGCGGCGCGAGCCTGACCGCCGAAGATTTCTCGCCCATCATCGCCGCGCTCGAGGCTGCCTGATGGATCACGACGACCTGGCCCATTGGTCCAAACGCGCCGCGGACTGGACGCGGGACTATCACGCCGGTCTGCGCGACCGCCCCGTGCGTCCCGACCTTGAACCCGGTGCGTTTCGCAAGCTGATCGACGGTCCGGTGCCGGAAGAGCCGGAATCGATCGAGACGATCTTCGACGACTTCACCCGGCTCGTGCCCGATGCCATGACCCACTGGCAACACCCAAGGTTCTTCGCCTATTTCCCGGCCAATGCCGCCCCCGTGTCGATGCTGGCCGAGCAACTGGCCAATGCCATGGCCGGGCAAGCGATGCTTTGGCAGACCGCGCCCGCGGCCAACGAAATGGAGGCACTGGTCGTCGACTGGATGCGCAATGCGCTGGGACTGCCGGGATCGTTCACCGGCACGATCCACGACAGCGCCACCACCGCGACACTCACCGCAGTCCTGACCATGCGTGAGAAAGCGCTTGATTTTCAGGGTGCTACGGACGGTCTTTCAGGCGCGCCCAGGCTACGCCTCTATGCCTCGTCCCATACGCATTCCAGCGTGGACAAGGCCCTGAGGCTGTCGGGGATCGGTCAGAACAACCTCGTGAAAGTGCCAACCTTTGGCCAAGACAGGCGCTGGTCGATGGACCCAGATGCGCTGGACCGCCTCATCCGCGACGACGTGGCGGCGGGCATGACGCCCGCGGGTGTCGTGCTGGCGGTTGGCGGCACGGGCATCGGCGCCACCGACAACCCCAAGGATCTCATCGCGGTGGCGCATCGCCACGGTCTGCCCGTCCACGTCGACGCCGCCTGGGCCGGCAGCGCGATGATCTGCCCGGAATTCAGGGACTTGTGGCAAGGAATTGAGAAGGCGGATTCAATCGCCTTCAATCCGCACAAGTGGCTGGGTGCCCAATTCGACCTGTCGATCCAGTTCCTGCGCGACCCCGCGCCACAGATCCGCACGATGGGCCTTCGTCCGGCCTACCTCGAGACGCTGGGACAGGACGAGGTCGTCAACTACAACGAATGGACGGTCCCTCTAGGGCGCCGGTTCCGGGCGTTGAAGCTGTGGTTTCTCTTGCGATCAGAGGGGCTTGCGGGTCTGCGTTCACGCATCCGCAACCACGTCACCTGGGCGCGCGAGGCGCGCGATGCCATTGCCGCGCTACCAGGTTTCGAGATCGTGACCGAACCGATCCTGTCGCTTTTCACCTTCTGCTTCCAGGACGACGCGCGGACCGCCGCGCTGCTGGAGGCCGTGAACCGGGACGGGCGAATCTACCTTACCCAGACACAGGCCGAGGGTCGTTTCGTGATCCGGATGCAGGTCGGGCAGTTTGATTGCACGCGCGAAGATGTCATGATGGCGCCCGAAGTGCTGCGCGACATCGCCGCGCGGCTCTAGCCTTTGATGTCGGGAGGGCGTGACATGGCGGCGAGGGAATTGACGCGACGGACCGGCGTCCTGCTCTGGTTCCTGGCGCTCGTGTGCATCGCGCCCTTCGCAGGTCAGGCGCAGGACAATGCGGAAAGCTGGCCTGTCTACGAAAACGTCTACGTGAACGACTACGCCGGTGTCATCGACCTTGATGCCGAGACGCGGATCAAGGGCCAGCTCGAACTCCTGCGCACGGAAACCGGGGTCGAGGCGACGGTGCTTACCTTGCCCACGCGGCAGGGCTTCACCGCCGCACCGACGATGGAGGATTTCGCGACCCGGCTTTTCAATCACTGGGGCATTGGCAATGCCGACCGCGACGACGGCATCCTGATCCTCGTCCTCGTGAACGATCGAGAAATGAGGGTCGAACTGGGCGCGGGGTATCCTGCGGGTTTCAACCGGCAGGCGCAGGACATCATCGACCGGATCATGCTGCCGGCGTTTCGCAACGGCAACTTCTCGGAGGGGATCGAGGATGGCACCGACGCGGTGATCACCCGGATCGCGCGGGATCATGCCGCGGGCAACGTGCCGGAGGAAAGCTGGACGCCCGAGGGATCGGGCGGTGGGCTGGTTGGCTGGATCATCGGCGCCGTCGGTATCGTCGCGGGGCTGATCGCGGTGTTTTCGCGCAAGATCATCGACCGCCTCTCGCGCTGCCCATCTTGCGGCGAGCGCGGCGTGGACACGATCCGTAACCGGCTGGTGGCACCGACACGATCCTCTTCGGGCCGCGGGGAAAAGATCATGGACTGCCCGCACTGCGGTTATCACGCGGTCACGCCCTACACGATTCCGCGGATCACGTCCTCGTCCTCGGGGTCTTCGGGCGGGTTCGGGGGCGGGTCGTCTTCGGGCGGGGGCGCATCGGGGCGCTGGTAAGGGCCGGTCACGGCAAGGCGTCGGCGAAGCACCGCCGCCCTCACGCAATCGGCACCCACGTCAACCTCGCCTTCCTGTCTTCCCGCGCTAGACTAGGGGTATGACCACGCGGGAAAAAATCGAACAGTTCGTCCTCGACCACAGCTTTGCCGAGCATGTGGCGGATGGTGTCATGCATGTGCTTGGCGTCGTCGCCGCCGTCGCGCTCGCCTCGGTGCTCTTGACCATGGCGATCCTGTCGCTGCCGGGCGCCCATGTGGCGGCGCTTGTGCCCTATGCCATCGGGCTGGTCGCGACCTTTGCCTTCTCTGCCGCCTACAACATGACGCTGCACGGGCGCATCCGGGCGGTATTGCGCCGGTTCGATCACGCCGCGATCTACCTGATGATCGCGGGCACCTATACGCCCATCGCGCTCATTGGCGTGGGCGGCGGCTGGGGCATCGCGCTGGCCACGGCCAGCTGGACCATGGCCACGGTCGGCGTGCTGGCCAAGCTCGTCTGGTTCGACCGGTTCGAGAAGCTCGGGTTCTACCTCTACATCGGCATGGGCTGGCTCGCGCTCGCGGCCGCCGGGCCGATCATGGCCGCCTTGCCGCTCGCCGCGCTGATCCTTCTGGCGGTCGGCGGGCTGATCTATACCGTGGGCACGTTCTTCTATCACAAGGCCCTGCCCTATGCGCGAGCCATCTGGCACGGCCATGTGCTGACCGCTGCCGTGCTGCATTGGGTCGCGGTCCTGATGATCGCGCGGGTTTGATCAGGATCGGATGGCAGGGGCGAAATTTCGCCCATCCGCACAAGCCGGGTGACAGATTGACCCGATTGGCCTAGGATTCACCTATAGGTCGGGCACAGACCCGGCGTGAAGAGCACAACAGTTCGAACAGAACGGGGCACAGGCAAATGACAGATATTCCCATCTCCGGTCGCGGATACTCGCGGCGTGGATTCATGACGGTCCTCGGCGGTGCCGGGGTCGCGACGCTCGCCGCCTGCGACAATTCCATCGGCACCAACGGCGCGGCCAAGATCGACGCGCGCGTGAACGCCACGCTGAACCAGCTCTACGCCACCTACCCCGAGGCGCAGAGCCTTGCGGGCAAGGCGACCGGTATGCTCGTCATGCCGCTCGTCACCGAGGCGGGGCTTGGCATCGGCGGCTCCTATGGCCGGGGCGCGCTGCTCATCAACGGCGCGACCGTCGATTACTACAGCCAGGCCAAGGCGAGCTTCGGGCTTCAGGCCGGCGCTCAGCAATATGCCCATGTGCTGTTCTTCATGACGCAGGACGCGTTGGGGAACTTCCGCTACTCGCCGGGCTGGGTTGCGGGCGCCAACATCAAATACGCGGTGCTGAACGAAGGCGACCGGTTCACGGCGGACACCCTCGAAGGGATCGACCCCATCGTCGCCATCGTCTTTGCTGCCTCGGGCCTGCTCGTCGGGGCGACCGTCGAAGGCTCCAAGTATACGCGCATCGTCCCGTAGAGGACGGACACGTCGATCTCCCTATGGCCCGGCGCCGAACCTCGCGGTTCGCCGGGCTTTTTCTTGTCCGTCGGTCCGGTCAGGCCGAAAGAGAAAAGGCGAGGTAGAGCACAAGGATCGCGGCAACCCAGGACGCGGCGATCCGCCCCCCGATCCGCGTCACCTCGCCCGGCCAGCGTTCACTCACCCAGCGGATCACCCCGGCGGCGACGGCGAGCGTCATATTCGCAGCAAAGAAGATCCCCGTGCGGATGAGAAGTCCGATCTCGGCGAACCCATGCCCCTCGAGCGCGGCGGTGACGACGGCGAGGCCCATGAGCCCCGCAAGGATCGGCAGTGCCGCCGCGATCCGTTCGAGCGGCAAGAGAGCCGCAAGCACGCCAATCACGAGGCCGAAGGCCAGCGGCACCAGCGCGATGGAGGACGGCGCAAAGGGGGCGAGCGCAAAGCCCGCGAGCGCGCCGATGAGAAACCCGGGCCAGGCGGCGAGCAGGCCCTCGGTGCGCCAGAGGCCAAGCGCCACGCCCGTCGCGACCAGCGGCAGGACCAGCGCCGGGGTGGTGAGGATGACCTCGGCCCCCTCGAGAAACAGCCCATAGGCGTCGCGCCCGGTGTCGAAGGCATGGGCAAAAGCCGCGCCCGGGATGAGCGCGGCCAGTGCCGTGATCAGGCCGTGGCGGATCACACGAGACCTAAAAGGAAGGCGCCGCCCAAGGCAGCGATCCCCGCCCCCGCGACGCGCACCACGACCCGGCCCGCGGCAAAGCCCACGAGCAGCCCCAGCGCGATGCCCGCAAGGTGCAGAAGGCCGGTGCCGATCACGAAGCCGATGCCATAGGCGAAGGGATTCGCGGCGTCGGGAAGCTCGGTGCCATGGGCGTGCCCGTGAAAGATGGCGAAGATCCCCACGATGACCGCGGCGACCCAGATCGGCGCACGCACGGCAAAGGCGATGAGCAGGCCAAGCACCACGCCCGACAGCGCGATACCCGCCTCGACCGCCGGAAGCGGCACCCCCATGACGCCAAGCGCGCCTCCGAAGGCCATCACGAGCGGGAAAACCACGGGCAGGACCCAGATCGCGGGCTTGCCGAGGAAAGCCCCCCACAGGCCGACGGCGACCATGGCGATGACGTGATCCCAACCAAGGATCGGATGGGTGAAGCCCGAGACGAAGCCGCCGACGTCGCTGTCGGTATGCGCCATGGCGGCGGTTGCGATCAGTGCCATCGGCACGGCCACGAGAAATCTGTTCATGAAGGGTCCCCCTGCTTTCGACAAGATACGACCACGCGGCCCGGTAGGTTTCAACTCTTATCGCAATCGCTTGATGAGCGAGGAGGTATCCCAGCGGTTGCCGCCCATGTTCTGCACGTCCTTGTAGAATTGATCGACGAGCGCCGTCACGGGAAGAGACGCGCCGGTTTCCTCGGCGGTGGCGAGGCAGATGGCCAGGTCCTTGCGCATCCAGTCGACCGCGAAGCCGTGCTCGAAATGGTCGTCAACCATGGTGGCATGGCGGTTCACCATCTGCCAGCTTCCCGCGGCGCCGCCCGAGATCGCCTCGACCACCGCGCGCCCGTCGAGGCCCGCCTTTTCGGCAAAGGCCAGCGCCTCGGACAGGCCCTGAACGAGGCCCGCGATGCAGATCTGGTTGACCATCTTGGTGAGCTGCCCTGCCCCCACGTCTCCCAGACGCTTGATCGAGCGCCCATAGGCCTCCATCACCGGAACGGCAGCCTCCCACGTGGCCTGATCGCCGCCGCACATGATCGCGAGGACGCCGTTCTCGGCGCCCGCCTGCCCGCCCGACACCGGCGCGTCGACATAGCCCAGACCCGCCTCGGCGGCGGATGCCGCCATGTCGCGGGTGACCATCGCGG
The DNA here is from genome assembly GCA_001626765.1 of Maritimibacter sp. REDSEA-S28_B5. Classification (GTDB taxonomy): domain Bacteria; phylum Pseudomonadota; class Alphaproteobacteria; order Rhodobacterales; family Rhodobacteraceae; genus Maritimibacter. Next base: position 77,241 of record LUOO01000003.1, on the reverse strand, counting down.
ACACGGTCGTGTGATCGACGAAGGTGGCGCCCGGTTTCATGCCGGCGAAAGCTCCGTCCTCACCCGTGCAGACCGCCCGCAGGTCGTCGTCGTTGCCGACGCAGGCCATGACGAAATCCGCGCCCTCTGCGGCCGCACGCGGGGTCGCTGCGGCCTTACCACCATGCTCTGCGGCCCATTTTTCGGCCTTGGCGCCGGTGCGGTTGTAGACCGTGACTTCATGCCCCTTGGCCACGAGATGCCCGGCCATGGGATAGCCCATGACCCCCAGTCCCAAAAACGCGCATTTCGCCACGGTGAACCTCCCTCAGATTGCAGAACCTCTTTGAAGCCTTTAATGACCGTCCCCATCGGACAGGTCAACGAACCAGCAGAAAGTCGTCATGGTTACCCTTTTCAGATGGACGGTGCGGCTCGTGAGCGCCGCCCTGATCCTTTGCCTATTACTTCGCCTCGCGGTCGCTGCCGGATTACGACGTCACGCGGCGGGTGAACGGGATCACCGATCAGGTCGAGATCGTGCGCAACAACGCGGATGTGCCGCATGTCTTTGGCGCTACGGACGAGGATGTGTATTTCGGGCTTGGCTATGCCCATGCGCAGGACCGGCTGTGGCAGATGGTGACCATGCGGCGCACGGTCCAGGGACGCCTGTCCGAGATGTTCGGGACCCGCACGCTGGCCACGGACGAGCTGATGCGGCGGCTCGACCTCTACCGGCTCGCGCAGGAGGCGGTCGCGGTGCAGGACCCCGACGTGCTCGCCGCACTCGAGGCCTATGCGCGGGGCGTGAACGCCTGGCTCGACCGGGTCAACGACGAGGCGCTCGGCCGCGGGGCGCCGGAGTTCTTCATGTTCTCGGCCTCGATTTCCCCTTGGGTGCCTGCCGACAGCATCGCGATCATGAAGCTCATGGGCGTGCAGCTTGCCGGGCATGTGCAGGACGAGGTGTTGCGCGCGCGCGTGTCCCTGTCGATCTCCGAGGACCGGGTGGCCGATATTTTGCCCGACATGCCGGGCACCGGGGTCGCGGCACTGCCGGAATATGCCGCGCTGTTCGAGGAGAGCGACAACCGCTTCGCGGCCTATGCGCCGCCAGAGGACACGCCGTTCCTGTCGCCCGTCTCGGCGCGCGGCATGGCGGGGGCGTCCAATGCCTGGGCGGCCGCCCCCAGCCGGTCGGCTGCGGGGGGAACGCTTCTGGCCAATGACCCGCATCTGGGCTTCACCGCCCCCACGATCTGGTATCTTGCCCGGCTCGAACTGTCGGACGGCGCGGTGATCGGCGGGACGATCCCGGGGATGCCCGTGGTGCTTCTGGGTCGTAGCGCGGATTTCGCCTGGGGCCTCACCTCGAGCTACCTCGACGATCAAGACGTGATGATCGAGCGGCTCAATCCCGACAACCCGAACGAGGTGCAGACCCCCGACGGATTTACGCGGATCGTGACCCGCGACACGATCATACGGATCAAGGACGAAGCGCCGCGCACCATCACGCTCCAATGGTCCCCGAACGGCCCGATCCTGCCGGGCAACCAGTACGGGCTCGCGGCCGTAACGCCCGCAGGCCATGTCCCAGCGCTCGCCTGGTCGCTTCTCGTGCCCGAGGACCGGTCGATGACTTCGGCGTTCAAACTGATGCACGCGAAATCGGTGCGCGAAGGGATCGCGGCTGGCGAGGATTTCGTCGCCCCCAGCCAGAACGTCACGATGATCGACCACGAGACCATCGCGATGAAGACGATCGGCTACGCGCCGCGCCGCGATGCCGACCACATGACCTATGGCCGGATGCCCGCACCGGGATGGCGCAGCGAAAACCGCTGGCTTGGGCGCGAGGCCTATGCGGCGAACCCCGAGTTCGTTTCGCCCACGGGCGGTATCGTGGGGAACACGAACAACAAGCTGATCGAGCGCCCGTTCCCGCTTCATGTCAGCTATGACTGGGGCGATAGCCAGCGGGTGCAACGCTGGCAGCGGCTCATGCAAAGCCGCGAGGTCCATACGCGCGAGAGCTTCATGGAGGCGCAGCTCGACACTGTGTCGGTCACCGCGCGCAACCTCCTGCCGCTCGTGGGTGCCGACCTGTGGTTCACCGGCGACGCTGCCCCCGAGGGCACGTCCGAGCGCAAACGGCAGCGCGCGCTCACGCTTCTGGCCAACTGGAACGGCGAGATGAGCGAGCATCTGCCGGAGCCAGTCATCTACATGGCCTGGATGCGGGCGCTTCAGAACCGGCTCATCCGGGACGAGCTTGGCCCGTTGTCGCAGAGCTTCGACCACGTGGAACCCATCTTCATCGAGCGGGTGTTTCGCGACGTGGGCGGAGCCGCGATCTGGTGCGACGTGGTTCAATCCGCCCCGGCCGAAACCTGCGTCGACATCGCCCGCGATTCGCTCGACGACGCGATCATCTGGATCGAGGAAAACATCGGCGGCGCGCTTGAGTCCTTGCGCTGGGGCGATGTCCATCAGGCCACCCACGACCATCAGGTGCTGGGCAATGTCCCGGTGCTGAAGTGGTTCGTGAACATCCGCCAGTCCACCAGCGGCGGGGACAACACGCTCATGCGCGGCAAAACGAGCGGACGCGATCCGGAGCCGTTCCTGAACGTGCACGGCGCGGGCTATCGCGGGGTCTACGACTTTGCCGATCCGGACAGCTCGCTCTTCATCTCTTCGACCGGGCAATCGGGTCATTTCCTGTCCCGTCATTACGACGATCTGGGCGACCTGTGGCGCCGTGGCGAATATGTTCCCATGTCGCTCGACCCCGAGCTTGCGCGGGCCGCGAACGTCGGAATTACGGTGCTGCTGCCCCGCGCGACGGAGTGACACCTATAGGGTGATATTTATCGTTATAAATAACGCAACGTCACGAAAGACCCCTTGTTTTAAAGGGGTCATCCATACAACCTTGATAAGTTTCGTTTTTTACCGTTTGGTCAGATAATGCCACCGGACAGGCAGGGAGAGCGACCACGACCGAGGGTGAAATGAGACTTTCCATGCGCAAGAGCCGCCGCCATATAGCCGCTCGTTGATCGCGACGGAAACGCGCGGGCAACATGCCGTCACTCACGGTAGTAGGTCGTTTGTCGCGGGTGCCCTCTTGCGATGGGCGGCCTACGTCCGTTGGGTGGTGACCGGAACGCCGGTGTCCTTGGCGAACTGCGCGCGCTGCTTGGCGGTCCAGCGCAGATCGAGGGTCCAGCCGGATTCGCCCTGCGCCTCGCCCTGCACGACGCCCGCGTCATGGAGCCAGGCCCGCGCCTTGCCTTCAGCAAAGGTCAGCGTGACACGTGCCTCGACCGCATCCTCGGCCAGATGCGCGTCGATGATCTGATAGAGCCGTTCGAACCCCTCGCCCGTGAGCGCGGAGATGGCGACTACGTCATCGCGCCGGGCGGCTTCGGTCATCCTTGCGTCATGGTCCTCGGGGGCGAGTCGGTCGATCTTGTTCCAGACCTCGACCTGCGCCACGTCCTCGTCCACCCCGAGCGAGGCCATGATGGCGGCGACGTCCTCGGCCTGTTCCTCGGTTTCGCGGTGCGAGATGTCACGGACGTGGAGAATCAGGTCCGCCCCCAGCACCTCTTCCAGCGTCGCGCGGAAGGCGGCTACGAGCTGCGTCGGCAGGTCAGAGATGAAGCCCACAGTATCGGACAGGATCACCTGACGTCCGCCCGGCAGGTCGATGGAGCGCATCGTGGGATCGAGGGTGGCAAAGAGCATGTCCTTGGCCAGCACCTCGGCCCCGGTCATCCGGTTGAAGAGCGTGGACTTGCCCGCGTTGGTATAGCCCACCAATGCCACGACCGGGAACGGCACCTTGGCGCGGGCGGCACGATGCAGCTCGCGGGTCTTCACGACCTTGGCCAGTTGGCGGCGCAGGCGGACGAGCTGCTCGTCGATGGCGCGGCGGTCCGCCTCGATCTGGGTTTCCCCCGGACCGCCGACAAAGCCCAGACCGCCGCGCTGGCGTTCGAGGTGGGTCCAGGCCCGCACGAGCCGGGTGCGCTGATAGGACAGCGCGGCCATTTCCACCTGCAGCACGCCCTCGCGTGTCGCGGCGCGGTCGGAGAAAATCTCGAGGATCAGGCCGGTCCGGTCGAGGATCTTGACCTTCCATTCCTTCTCGAGGTTGCGCTGCTGCACCGGCGACACTGGCCCGTCGATCAGCACAAGCTCGACCTCATGCTCGTGCAGACGCTCGGCAAGCTCCTCGGTCTTGCCGGTGCCGAAGAGGTGGCCGGGATGCGGCTTGGCCAAGCGCACGATCTCGGCCCCCTGAACCTCGAGCCCCGGCAGGGCAGCGGCCAGCGACACTGCCTCTTCGAGCGCGGGCCCGGCATCACGCCGGTCGCGGTCAGAGGTCAACTCCGGATGGATCACCCAGGCCCGGGTGATACCCGGACCAAGGGGGGTATCATCGGTCAGTTGTCGTCGCCGTCATAGAGGTTGATGGGGGACGCCGGCATGATCGTCGAAATCGCGTGCTTGTAGACGAGCTGGCTCTGGCCATCACGTTTCAGAAGCACGCAGAAATTGTCGAACCATGAGATCACGCCCTGCAGTTTGACACCGTTGATCAGAAAGATCGTCACCGGCACCTTTGCCTTGCGGACATGGTTGAGGAATGCGTCCTGCAAATTCTGTTTATCGGCAGCCATCGCTTATTGCCCTTGTTTTCTCGTGCTGCCGCATCACCGGCAGAAAATCCCTGATACTTCCAATAGTAATCGCTCATATGGGATTTCCAAGCCCCGATTTTCTGCGACTGCGCAATCGGGCCTGTTCGGGCGCGATCAGGCCCAGTCAACCGGAGCGCCGCGCCCAGACATCGGGCGACAAGAGCGCGACGATGGCGAGCATCTCGAGACGTCCAAGGATCATGCCGAGCGACAGCACCAGCTTGCCCGAAGTGGTGAGCGCGGCGTAACGGATCGGCTCGGATGCGGCCACCTCGGCCAGTTGCCCGGTGGTGGTGAGCGAGGCGACGGTCAGCACGACCGCCTGCTCGAAGTTCTCGCCGGTGAACGAAAACGCCAGCATGATGAGCGCGACCGAGAGTGTCATCAACATGAAGAAGAGCCAGGCCGAATAGGCCCCGCCCCGGCGGATATGCCGCGCCTCGCTGCCCATGCCCGCGACCGAGTTCGGGTGGATAAGCTTGTCCAGTTCGCGCTTGCCATGTGTATAGAGCGCCCAGACACGCAGGAGCTTCGCCCCGCCCGCCGTGGTGGCCACCCCGCCCCCCACGAGCGCAAGCCCCATGAGGATGAGACCCGGGGTCGACAAGCCCGACCAGGCGGTCGAGGTGTCCCAAGCCTCGGATATGAAACCCGTGGTGGTGAGGAAGGACAGCGTCGTGAAGACCGACCCCCAGAGCGACCCCAGCCCCGACCAGATGGTCATTTCCGACGACACCTCGTAGGCGCCGAGGAAATGGCGGGCGAACAGAAAGAGCGGCACCGTCACGATGATGAAGGCGGCGAGCCGAACCTCGGGATCGTTGCGAAAGGCGTTGATCTCGGACCCCGTCCCATCGCGGGTAAAGGCCAGCCGCGATACGCCGAACACGAGGAAGATCGCGATCATCACCTCGCCGCCATAGCCCGCCTGCGGAATGTCGAGCGTGGCCGAGATCGGCATGGTTATGCCCGAGGTCGACATTGTGGACATGGCGTTGATGAGCGCAAGAAGCGGCCCATCGCCCACGATGATGAGACCCAGCCAGAGCGCGAGCGTCAGGCCCACGAAGACCGGGAGCAACTGGGTCGCGTATTTGCGCACTCGGGCCGAGAGGTTCGCGACCCGGTCGATCTGGGTGAATTGGCCACCGGTGATCACGTGGCGGCGGGTGCGCACCTCGAATCCGCCAAGCGCCATGGGCGCGAGCACCGCGATGGCGGTGATCCAGACGAAGAGCCCGCCCATCCATCCCACGGTCGCGCGCCAGAGATGGAGCGAGGGCGACAGTCGACCCGGCTCGTGAAACAGCGACGCCCCGGTGGTGGTCAGGCAGGAGATCATCTCGACATAGGCATTGAGATAGGTGGTGTTGCGCACGCCTTGGTGAAACGGCACGGCCAGAAGCGCGGGCAGGAACACGAAGAGCACGACGAGGGACAGGAGGTGACGGCGCGGCCGATCGGACCGGGGCCGGTCCAGAAGCGCGATGGCGAGAAAGGAGGCGAGGCAGAAGGTCAACGCAGCGGAGAGAAAGAACGTCCCGGCCACCCAGTCGTCGCCCGTCACGCTCGCGTGCGCAGCAGGCAGCAGCATCATGAGGGCGGAGAACCCGATCACGATCACCAGAAGCGGCAGTTTTGCGATCTGGTCGAGCACCGGCGGGACCTAGAAGTAGTCGATCGAGACTTGCAGGAGCCGCTCGACCTCGCTCACGTCGCCCGACATGGCGAAAAGCACGACGACGTCGTCCTCTTCGATGCGCAGCGCCCCATGGGGTTTGACGAAATTGCCGGATTTCAGGACACCGCCTACAAGCACGCCCTCGGGAAACTCGATGTCGCGGATCATCTGGCCCGCGATGGGCGAGGTGGAAAGCACCTGCGCCTCGATCACCTCGGCCTCGGCGTCGCCAATGGAATAGACCCCGCGCACCCGGCCATGCCGGATGTGACGCAGGATCGAGGACACGGTGGTCTGGCGCGGGTTGATATAGGCGTCGATGCCCAGAGGCTCCATGAGCGGCACCAGCGTCGGATCGTTGACGAGGCAGATCGACATGGGGCAGCCCATCGCATGGGCGCGCACCGAGGCAAGGATGTTCACCTTGTCGTCCGATGTGACCGCAAGGATCGCGTCGGCCCGGTTGATCCCCGCCTCGCGCAGGAGGTCCTGATCCATGCCGTTGCCATGCAGGACGACCGTGCGCTCGAGGCTGTCTGCGGCACGTTCCGCCGTCGGTCGGTCCATCTCGATGATCTTGGCGCGGACGCGGTCGGTGCGGCTTTCGAGGGCTGCCGCCACCGCGCGGCCCACATTGCCACCGCCGATGATGACCACACGCTCCTGCCGTTTGACCTGCTTGCCGAAAATCTCGAGCGTGCGGTTCACGTCCTGCGTCTCGGAAAAGACATAGATCTGGTCGCCTGCAAAAAGCTGGTCATTGGCCTCGGGCGCAAAAAGCGTGCCCTCGCGGCGCACGCCTACGACCGTCGCATTGAGCGTCGAAAACAGGTCGGTGAGCTGGCGCAGCGGCGTTTCCAGAACGGGGCAATCCTCTTCCAGCGCAATGCCTAGAAGCGTCGCGCGGCCTTCGAGGAACCGTTCGGTGTCAAAGGCGGTCGGGGCCTGAAGGCGGCGCAGAGCAGCCTCGGCCACCTCTTTCTCGGGGCTGATCACCACGTCGATCGGCAGATGTTCCTGCCGATAGAGGTCGCGGTAGATCACGTCGAGATAGCTCTGCGCCCTGAGCCGCGCAATCTTGCGCGGGACGTTGAAGACGGAATGGGCCACCTGACAGGTGATCATGTTCACCTCGTCCGAATAGGTCGCGGCGATGACCATGTCGGCATCACGCGCCCCTGCCCGGTCGAGCACGTCCGGATAGCTCGCAAAGCCCGTGATGCCCTGCACGTCGAGGGTTTCGGTGGCGCGAGCGACGAGATCGGGGTTGTTGTCCACCACCGTCACGTCGTTGCGTTCGCCGGAAAGATGGCGCGCGATTTGCCAGCCGACCTGACCCGCGCCGCAGATGATGACCTTCATCCGATGTATCCTGTCTTGGTCGGCCTAGCCTTGGCAGTCTTTGAGGCAAGGGTCAATCGGCGGCCTATTCCGCGGCCGTGTCGTTTTCCTCGTCCTCCTCGGCAACATAGGCCACCCGCGCGCCCGACTTGGTGCCCGTGACCACCCCCAGCGACTTGAGCTTGCGATGGAGCGCCGAGCGTTCCATCCCCACGAAATTCGCGGTGCGGGAGATATTGCCGCCGAAGCGATTGATCTGGGTCATCAGATATTCGCGTTCAAAGGCTTCACGCGCCTCACGCAGGGGCAGTGTGGCGAGCGCGGTGGGCAGGACGATACCGGAGTCGCTGCCGCCGTTCGCGCTGCCTTCTGCCCCCGGCAGTTCCCCGGGGTCGATGGGACCAGTGCCGTCACCAAGGATCAGCACCCGTTCCACGATGTTTTTCAGCTGCCGGACGTTGCCCGGCCAGGGCATCGACTGGAGCACCGCATGGGCCTCGTCCGACACCTCGCGCAGCGGGAGGCCTTGGGTTGCGTTGAAGACCTTGATGAAATGCTGGGCCAGCACCGGAATATCCTCGCGCCGGTCCGACAGCGGCGGCACCCCGATCGGCACCACGTTCAGGCGGTGGTAAAGTTCCTCGCGGAACCGTTTCGCGGCGATTTCCGCCTGAAGGTCGCGGGTGGTGGACGAGATCACCCGGACGTCCACATCGACCTTGTCGTTGCCTCCCACACGCATGAAGCTCTGCTCGACGAGGACGCGCAGGATCTTGGACTGGGTGCCGGGCGGCATGTCGGCCACCTCGTCGAAATAGATCACGCCGCCGTTCGCCTTTTCGAGAAGGCCCTGCTCGATGCCGCGGTCCGGCGTTTCCTTGCCAAAGAGCACTTCTTCCATCCGTTCCGGTTCGACCGCCGCCGAGTTCACGATGACGAAGGGCTTGCTCGACCGGTCCGATCCCGCGTGGATCGTGCGCGCGGCCAGTTCCTTGCCCGATCCGGCGGGGCCGGTCAGCAGCACGCGGCCATTCGAGCGCATGACCTTCTCGAGGTTCGACTTCAGCGACTTGAACGCCGCCGAGGCGCCGATCATCTCGACCGGCCCGCCGCCCGAGCGTTTCAGTTCCACGTTCTCGCGGCGCAGGCGCGAGGTCTCCATCGCGCGCGAAATGACCACGAGCAACTGGTCGATGTTGAAGGGCTTTTCGATGAAGTCATAGGCGCCTTGCTTGATCGCGGCCACGGCAATCTCGATGTTCCCGTGGCCCGAGATGATCACCACCGGCACTTGGGGGTAATCGCGCTTCACCGCCTTCAGGATGTCGATCCCGTCCATCGCGCTGTCTTTCAGCCAGATGTCGAGGATCATCAGCGCGGGCGGTTCGGATTTCACCTGCGCCATCGCTTCGTCCGAGGTCCCCGCGAGCCGGGTGTTGTAGCCCTCGTCCTCCAGAATGTCCGAGATCAGTTCCCGGATATCGCGCTCGTCATCGACGATCAGGATGTCGGTCATGGTAACTCCAGTGGTTCTATTCGGCAGCGCGGGACACGCCCGCGGCGGGTGGCAGAGGCAGGGTGATGACGGCCATCGCACCCCGATGCGCGCCGTCGGCAAAGGGCGCCGCGTCGGTCAGCGTGAGGGTGCCGCCGTGTTCTTCGATGATCTTCTTGACGATGGGCAGGCCAAGGCCGGTGCCCTTGGCGCGGGTGGTGACGTAGGGTTCAAAGAGCCGTGCCCGATCCTCGGGCAGACCGATGCCGTTGTCCGCGATGGTAATGCGCGCATCGCCTTCGCCGTCGCGGCCCAGCGTCACGCGAATCTCAGGCACATGGCCGTCCGGTGCACCCTTTTCGTAAAGCGTTTCAATCGCTTCGCCCGCGTTCTTGATAAGATTGGTGAGCGCCTGCCCGATCATCGTCTCGTCCAGTTCCGCGGGCATGGGCGTGGGCGGGATGTCGGAGTGGAAGGTCACGCCCTCTTGCCCGACCTCCTGCAGCGTCACGGATTCGCGCAGGAGTTTTGCAAGGTCCATGGGCCGCCGTTCGGGTTCGGGCATCCGGGCGAATTTCGAGAATTCGTCGACTATCCGGCGCAGATCCTCGGTCTGGCGCACGATGACGCCGGTCAGCTCCTCGAGCTTCTCGGCATCCTCGCCCTCGACCATCCGCCCGTATTTCCGCGCGATGCGTTCGGCGGACAGCCGGATCGGGGTGAGCGGATTCTTGATCTCATGCGCGATGCGCCGCGCCACGTCGCCCCAGGCCGCCATCCGCTGGGCGGAGACGAGGTCGGTCACATCGTCAAAGGCGATCACGTAGCCTTCGAGCGTGTCGTCCACTCCGTAGCGCCGGGCAATCCGCACGAGCAGACGTTCAGCCTTGGCCATGCGCGTGAGGCCAAGTTCCTCCTGCACCTGCGAGCGGCTTTCATGGCGCAGCCGGTCGAAGAGCGGCCCGAACTCGGGGATGAGCAGTGACAGGGGCACGTTCGAGGGCTCGGTCGTCGGCAGGTCGAGAAGCCGCGCGGCGGCCCGGTTGAGAAAGGTGATCTTGCCGTCAGGGTCCAGCCCCACGACGCCGGCGGTCACACTGGACAGCACCGAGTCGAAGAGCCGGCGCCGCGCCTCGATCTGTTCGGTGTTGGCGATGAGCTCGGCGCGCTGCGCCTTGAGCTGGCGGGTCATCGCGTTGAACTGGCGGCCCATGATGGCGATCTCGTCGTCGCCGTCCTCTTCGATCACTTGCACGTCGAGGTCGCCCTCGCCCACGCGCTGCGTCGCGCCCGCGAGCCGTCCGATGGGCTGGGACAGCCGTTCGGCAAACCACATGCCAAGCCATGTGGCCGCAAGGATCAGGATGGCGGCAAAGCCAAGGTAGAGCAGCCCGAACTCGAACAGCACCCGACCGCGCTGGTTCTCGAGCTGCTGGTAGAACAGAACGGTTTCCTGCGTCTCGTCGAGAAGCGACAGCACTTCGCCATCGACCTCGCGGGTCACGTAGAGGAAATGATCGGGAAACGCTTCGAGTTGGACGAGCGCGCGGAACTCGTTGAGGTCCCAGTCTTCGATCACCACGATCTCGCCCGCGATCGCCTCCTCCATCGCCTCGGTCGAAGGCGCCTCATAGTCGAAGAGATAGGAGCGGTCGCCGCGCACCCGGATATCGCCGTCGGACGAGATGACATAGGCCTCGCGCAGCCCCCGCTGGATCTGTGTCTGGCCTTGTGCAAGCGCCTGTCGCAGTTGCGCGTCGTTGATCAGCGCGTTGGCCTGTTTCGACAGGTCGAGATAGGCGCCAAGCGCCTGCGCGTCCTCGATCAATCCCTGCCGGTGTTCGTCCTCATAGGCCTGCGCGGCCTCGAGCGAATTGCCGACCACGCGGCTCACCCTGTCGGAGAACCAGCCCTCGAGCCCCACGTTCACCGTGAGCACGGCAAAGACGGCGACCAGAACGGTCGGGATGAGCGCGATGACCGAGAACACGCCGGTCAGTCGCAGGTGAAGCCGCGATCCCGCCGATTTCGCGCGCCGTGCCACGATCATGCGCGTGACGCCCGCCGTGACCATGGCGGCGACGGCAAGGATGTAGATGAAATCGGTAAGCAGGATGATCCGGAGCGCCCCGGACGAGGTGCCCTGATCGAAGGGGCCGAGGATCAGGTAGGTTGCCAGCGCCAGCACCGGGGCCATCACAACGACGCCGACAGTCGCGAACGACTGGACGCGCCGTATGCGCCGCAGGCGGGCGACCCGTTCCCATGTCCATTTGCGTTTCACGCCCTGCGCCGCCATGCGTCTTTCATGCTCCGTGCCGGGGCATCACCCACGCCTTGCGACGGCCTGATGCCCACTTGTGGCGGGGGGTTCTCTCGCTGACGTCCCCCTGCCACGCCTGTGGCACTTTTACATCAATTTGCGGCGGCGTGTCACCTCGATTTCCAGCTCGGTGATCTTCTTGCGCAAAGTATTGCGGTTGATCCCGAGAAGATCGGCACATTTCGCCTGATTGCCGCCGGTCGCGTCGAGCGCGATTTCGATAAGCGGGATCTCGATTTCGCGCAGGATGCGCTGATAGAGCCCCGGCGGCGGCAAGGTTCCGCCATGCAGGTCGAAGTATCGTTTCAGGTGCCGGGCGGTCGAGGTCGACAGCTTCTCGCCTTCGTCGGACGAGGCCACCGGCCCACCCGACGGCGTGCCCAAGGTCGCCTCGACCTCGGCGCGGGAAATCTCGGCCTCCGATCCGGTGACCATGAGTCGCTGGATCGTGTTTTCGAGCTGGCGCACGTTGCCCGGCCAGGGATAGGCGCGCAGAAGCTCGGTCGCTTCCTTGGACAGGGCACGGGGTGTCAGCCCGTCGCGTTCCGCGCGGGCCAGGAAATGTTCGGCGAGCGAGGGGATGTCCTCGAGCCGTTCGCGCAAGGCGGGCACGGGAATCGTGACGCCGCCCAGCCGATAGAACAGGTCCTGCCGGAACTCGCCGTCCTTGATCCGCCGTGACAGGTCGTTCTGCGACGTTGCGATGACGCGCGGGGCCGGATCCGTCAGGCTGTCGAGCATCCGGGTGATCCGCGCCTGCGCATCCGAATCAAGGTCGCCGATCTCGTCGAAGAGGATCGTCCCCTGCCCAGCCCGCGACAGGATGCGCGCTGGCCCGTCGATGGGACCGAGGTCATCGGGCGTCACGACGACGAAGGGCAGATTGCGCCGGTCGGAAAAGTCGTGGATCGCGCGGGCAATGAGGCTCTTGCCCGTGCCGCTTTCCCCGGTGATGAGCACCGGAAGCTCGGTGTTCATCACGCGTGCGACAAGCCGGTAGAGCGACTGCATCGCTGGCGTGCGGCCCACGAGCGGCAGATCGTCGCCCGCTTCCTTGCTCTCGGTCCCGGCCGGTTTCTGCTGGCTGGGCAGACGGCGCTTCTGTTCGAGCGCCCGCGCCGCGCGCTTCATCAGGTCCGGCAGATCAAAGGGCTTGGGCAGGTAGTCGAAAGCCTCGGCCTCGGCCGCCTGGATGGCGGTCATGATGGTGTTCTGCGCCGAGATGACGATCACCGGCAAGTCGGGCCGCATCTTGGAAATCTCGGGCAGCGCTTCGAGCCCGTTGCCATCGGGCATGATCACGTCGGAAATCACCAGATCGCCACGCCCCTCTTCCACCCAGCGCTTGAGCGTGACGAGCGAGGACGTCGCATGGACCCGGCACCCCGCGCGGGTCAGGGCCTGCGTCAGAACCGTGCGGATCGTGCGGTCGTCATCTGCGACCAGTACCGTGCCATCCATCTGTTATTCCTTCACTTTCGGGGCGACCGGAAGGGAAATCCGGAACACCGTCTTGCCGGGGACCGAGTCGACGGAAATCCATCCGTCGTGGTCCGATATGATTTTCGACACCAGCGCGAGGCCGAGCCCGGTGCCATTTTCGCGGCCCGAGACGAAAGGCTCGAAGATCTGCTCGACCATCTCGGGCGGGATGCCGGGGCCGTTGTCGATGATCTCGACCTGCAGCGGCAGCCGGTTGCCCGATCCGTCGGAGCGTCTGAGCCTGAGCGAGTGGTCGTAGAAGGTGCGAATGCGGATCTGCCCGCCGGTGTCGTCGGCCACCTGCGCCGCGTTCTTCAGAAGGTTCAGGAACACCTGCATGAGCTGGTCCGGGTCCACGTAGGTCGGCGGCAGCGAAGGGTCGTAATCCTCGATGATCTTCATCTTGGCGGCGAAACCAACCTCGGCCGACTTCTGCGCCCGGTCGAGAAGGTCGTGCACGTTCACCTCCCGCTTTTCCGGCGGGCGCAGGTTGCCGAACTGTTCGACCTGTTCGAGAAGCGCGACGATCCGGCGGCTCTCGGCCACGATCAGGTCGGTCAGCTCCATATCCTCCTGGCTCAACCCCATTGACAGAAGCTGCGCAGCGCCGGTGATGCCCGCGAGCGGGTTCTTGATCTCATGCGCCAGCATCTCGGCCATGCCGATGGCCGACCGCGCGGCGGTCTTGACCCCATGGGCCTTGCCCATCCGGTCCGCGAGCTTGCGCGGCTCCATGAGCATGAGGATGTGCCCCTCGGCCCCCGACAGCGGCGCGATCTGGATGTTGCATTCTACGGGCGGAGAAAAGCCGGTGCCCACATCGACCGAGTTGATGAACATCGGCCCCTGGTCACGGCGCACGCGGGCAAAAGCGCCCTCCATGTTCGTATTGATCGCAAGCTGGTCCAGCACCGCCTTGCCGATCAGTGATTTCGACGAGGCGTTCAGGAACTGTTCGCCTGCCGAATTGATCTCGGAGATGTTGTCAGACGGGTCGAGGATCAGCCCCGGCACCGGCAGGGAATTCCAGAGGTTGTCGTTCTCCATCAGGCCGCCTCCTTCCGCGGCACGAGCGCTTCGGGGATCAGGTCGATCACCGCGGCGGGATCTGGTTCGGACAAGAGCCTGCGGCGCAGGTCGGCATCTGTATTGGCGTGATCCATGTACCATCCAAGGTGTTTGCGAATAACCCGCTTGCCCAGTTCGGGGCCATAGAAGTCGAGCGAGGCACGGTAGTGGTCGGTGACCATGGCCGCGAGCGCCGCCCCGGTCGGCACGTCGGGGGCCGGCGTGTCGTAGAGCGCCGCGGAAATCTCGGCCAGAAGCCATGGCTTGCCTCCGGCGGCACGCCCAACCATCACGCCATCTGCCCCGGATTGCGCCAGCGCGCGCCTCGCGGCGCCCGGCCCGTCGATATCGCCATTGGCGATGACCGGAATCGTGACGGCGTCCTTCACCGCGCGGATCGCGGCCCAGTCGGCACTGCCCTTGTAGAACTGGCAGCGAGTGCGCCCATGGATGGTGATCATGCGGATACCCGCAACTTCCGCCTGCCGGGCAAGGTCGGGCGCGTTGAGACAGCCGTCGTCCCAACCCAGCCGGGTCTTGAGCGTCACCGGAACCGACACGGCCTCTACCACCGCTTCAATGAGTTGCAGCGCGAGCGGCAGGTCGCGCAGGAGCGCCGAACCCGACAGCCCGCCCACCACCTTTTTCGCGGGACACCCCATGTTGATGTCAATGATCCGCGCGCCCGCATCCTCGACCATGCGGGCCGCCTCGCCGATCCAGTATGGATCGCGGGCGGCAAGCTGGACGGCGGTGTTCTCGACTCCGAAGCCCAGTTCGGCGCGTTCGCGTGTGCCGGGTTTCGCCTGCACCATCTCCTGCGAGGCGACCATTTCGGACACGACGAGACCCGCGCCGAAAGAGGACACGAGATCGCGAAACGGCAGATCGGTGATTCCCGCCATGGGGGCGAGCAGCACCGGTGCGTCGAGGGTCAGGGTGTCGGACAGGCAGAGGCCCAAGGCGTCATCTCCACTGCTTAATCCTTGTGCAAGTGCCCCCGATATAGGACAGGGAAAAATTGAGCGCAATTTCACGGCAGGTAGCAGCCGAATTATTCCGCGAACGCACAACATTTGAGCAGATTGAACCGGAATTGCTAGGGTGATTGTCGTCTCAATGCGCAATCGGTAAACGATGACCATGCAAGACCGACCCGCCGACAGCTCTCAGATGCCCCCCCACAGTGGACCCGGGAATCCCCCCCGGATCGCCGCTGTGATCGTCGCGGCCGGGCGCGGCACCCGCGTGGGTCCGGGTGCGCCCAAGCAGTGGCGGGCGCTGGTGGGGCGACGAGTGGCGGATTGGACGCTCGACGCCTTTCGCGCCCATCCCGGCATCGGGCGGATCGTGCTCGTCCATCATCCCGACGACCGGGCCGAATTGACCGGCCTGAACGACGTCCTGACCGTCACGGGCGGGGCGACGCGGGAGGCGAGCGTGGCGAGTGGACTTGCCGCGCTGGCCGCCGATCCCCCCGATCTCGTGCTCATCCACGACGTAGCGCGCCCGCTGGTCACGCGCGACACCATCGACCGGGTGATCGCCGCGCTTACTGATGCCCCCGGCGCGGCCCCTGCCCTTGCGGTCACCGATGCGCTTTGGACCGCGGCGGATGGGCAAGTGAGCGGCACGCAGGACCGAAGCGGTCTGTTCCGCGCCCAGACACCGCAGGGATTTCACTACGCGGCGATCAGGCAGGCGCACGAGGATCATGTTGGACCTGCCGCCGACGACGTCGAAGTCGCCCGCCGCGCAGGGCTTGACGTCACCATCGTCGCGGGTGACGAGAGGAACGTGAAAATAACAGGACCCGAGGATTTCGCCCGGGCCGAGCAGTATCTGAGGGGTCGCATGGATATACGAACGGGGCTTGGCTATGACGTGCATGCCTTCGAGGACGGCGAGGCCTGCATCCTGTGCGGCGTCACGGTGCCGCATACGAAAAAGCTCAAGGGTCATTCCGACGCGGACGTCGGGATGCACGCGCTGACCGATGCGATCTACGGCGCGCTGGCCGAGGGTGACATCGGGCGGCACTTTCCGCCGTCGGACATGCAGTGGAAGGGGGCCGAGAGCCGCATCTTCCTGCGCCACGCCGTCGATCTCGCGCGTGCCAAGGGCTACGAGCTGTCCAACTGCGACGTGGTGCTCATCTGCGAGCGGCCCAAGATCGGCCCCCATGCGGGCGCGATGCAGGCGGCGCTGGCCGAGATCATGGGGGTCGCGCCGGACCGGGTGAGCGTCAAGGCGACGACCTCGGAACAACTTGGTTTCACGGGTCGGGAAGAAGGCATCGCGGCGCAGGCCATCGCGACCCTCGTGAAGGGGTTGGCATCATGAGCCGGATCATCGCGACCTTTCTGTTCGTGGGTTACCTCAAGCCCGCTTCGGGCACTTGGGGATCCGCGGCAGCGTTGCCGCTCATCTGGGCGCTGCATCAACTTGGCGGGCCCTGGCTGCTCGCCGCCGGGATTGTCGTCGCCTTCGTCGCGGGCTTCTGGGCCACGCGCGAGATGACGGCGGACATGGACAACGAGGACCCGTCGGAAATCGTGATCGACGAAGTCGTCGGACAGGGCATCGCGCTTCTACCGGTGTCGATCGGGGCGGCGGGTGTCGGGATGGACATCACGGCGCTCTGGCCCGGCTGGATCGCGGGGTTCCTGCTGTTTCGGCTCTTCGACATCTGGAAGCCCTGGCTCGTGGGCTGGGCCGACCGGCGCGGCGATGCGATGGGCGTGATGCTCGATGACGTGATCGCGGGCGTGTTCGCGGGCGTCGGCGTCCTGGCGCTTGCCGCCCTGTCCCACCTCGTGCTGCTGGCATGAGCGTGGACCTGCCCGCCCTGCTCGAAGCCTGCCGCAAGCGCGGGGTCCGGCTCGCGACGGCGGAAAGCTGTACCGGCGGCATGGTCGGCGCGGCGCTCACCGATGTGGCTGGGTCGTCGGACGTGTTCGACCGGGGTTTCATCACCTACTCCAACGCGGCGAAGGTCGCCATGCTCGGAGTGCGCGAGGCGACGCTCGCCGCCCACGGCGCGGTCTCCGAGGCCGTCGCCCGTGAAATGGCGGAGGGGGCGCTTGCAAATTCCGCAGCGGACGTCGCCGTGTCGATCACCGGGATCGCCGGGCCGGGCGGGTCCGAGCACAAACCCGAAGGACGGGTCTGCTTCGGCCTCGCAGGTGGGGGCGCGACACATGTCGAAACCGTCGAATTCGGGGCGCTTGGCCGGTCGCGGGTGCGCAAGGCGGCGCGCGATCATGCGCTCTCGCTCATCGCCGGGCGGGTTTCCCGGACCCACGAGGCCTGAAGCCGATTCAATTTCGCCCATTTCCTGTGCGTGCTCTGGAAATACCGTCACATTCTTGGGCAGTTCCGAGACTGCCGAGAAATTGGTCGCTCCGCCCAAGGATGCGGCCTTGATCCCCTTCTGACCCCCGTTACACCCAGCCGAAATCCAAAAGGACTATGGTCAGGAGGGACCTATGAACGGAGCGGATACCGCTTGGATCATCGTGGCGACGGCACTTGTGCTCTTCATGTCGCTGCCGGGGCTGGCGCTGTTTTACGGGGGGCTGGTGCGCGCGCGCAACGTGCTGTCGGTCTTCATGCATGTCTACGCCATCGCGGCGCTCATGAGCATCCTGTGGCTCATGTTCGGCTATTCCATCGCCTTCGGCGACGGCAATGCCGTCTGGGGCGGGTTGGGCAAGATGTTCCTTGCGGGCGTGGATGCCGACAGCCTCGCCGGCACTCTGCCCGAGGTCCTGTTCTTTGCTTTCCAGATGACCTTCGCGATCATCACGCCCGCACTCATCGTGGGCGCCTATGTGGAGCGTATCGGTTTCGGCTTCGTCTTGGCCTTTTCCGGCCTATGGATGCTCCTGTGCTACGCGCCGGTCGTTCACTGGATCTGGGGCGGCGGGTTCCTGTCGGACGGCGGGATTTTTGGCGAGACCGGCGTGCGTGACTTCGCGGGCGGCATCGTGGTGCATGAGACAGCCGGTCTGGCCGCGATCCTGATTTCGGTCTTTCTGGGTCCGCGCAAGAACCAGAAGCACCCGCCGCACAACCCCGGCTTCGTCATGATCGGGGCCTCGATGCTCTGGGTCGGCTGGTTCGGCTTCAACGGCGGCTCGCAACTGGCCGCCGATGGGGGTGCCGCCATGGCGATCACGGTCACGCATATTTCGGCCGCGGCAGCCTCTCTCACATGGGCGCTGTGGGAGAAGGTGAAATTCGGCCGCGCCTCTCTCGTCGGTATCGTGACCGGCACCATCGCGGGCCTGGCCTCGATCACGCCCGCCTCGGGCTTTGTCGGCCCGGTGGCGGCGCTGATCATCGGGGGCGTCGCGGGTATCCTCTGCCAGGAGGCGGTGAACCTCATCCGCAACAGGCTGAAGATCGACGACACACTCGACGTTTTCGCGGTGCACGGCGTGGGTGGCATCTTTGGCACCATCATGATCGCGGTCTTCGGGGCGGGATCATGGGCGGCGCAGCTTGGATCGCTTGCCATCGTTGGGGTCTACACGCTGGTCGTGACCTTTATCCTGATCAAGGGCGTCGCGATCCTGACCCGGCTGCGGGTCGACGAAGAGACCGAAGTCAATGGTCTCGATCTCGCGGTCCATGGCGAACGCGCC
The DNA here is from genome assembly GCA_001626765.1 of Maritimibacter sp. REDSEA-S28_B5. Taxonomy (GTDB): domain Bacteria; phylum Pseudomonadota; class Alphaproteobacteria; order Rhodobacterales; family Rhodobacteraceae; genus Maritimibacter. The sequence goes on along the minus strand of LUOO01000003.1, from coordinate 58,505 downwards.
TACGACACCGCCTCGTAACCGGGACTGCAAAGTTATATTCCGATCGGCGCCGGATGGTTTGAAAAACCATTCGGCGTCAGTCATTTGCGGGGTGTTCTAAGATTCTAGAATTCTGGAATCCCGGAGCCTTCAAAGTCGCGCATATCCAGCCTGCCCTTAGCAAGCTCGGCTGGCGCCTCCCTGGAGGCTAACGCGTAGAACCGCCCCGCACCGACACGGCATTCCCCGCCTAGCGCGCGAACCCCGCTTCCTCGAGCCTCGCCCCCGGCGCACCTGCGCCGGACCGCCGCATCCGCATCGGCAGGACATCTTGCGACGGCCAGACGCCCGTGACCAAGGCTCGCTCGTAACCCTGTGTGAGCCCTGCCGTTTTCATCGCGGCCACGGCCGGGGCCGGGTCATAGTTGAGCCGTCGGATATGGGCACCCCGCCCGTCCAGCACCACATATTGCCCGCCAGGCACGCCGTTGTTGGGCGGCATCCCGATCACGCCTGCGTTGATCCAGCACCGCCCGGCGGCCACCCGCGAAAAGGCGATGCCCGAGTGACCCGCGACGACGCCCTGCACCGGGCCGACGATGGCCTCGATCGCCCCGATCTCCTGCGCAAAGGCTGGCTGGCGCGAGAGAGACCAGAGGAACCGGGACCGATCGGTCACACCCCCGTGGATGACCGCATAGCGCCGACCGCCGAAGGCAAAGACGGCGAGGTCAGGCAAGCCCCGCATCCAGTCGCGCGCCGCCGGTCCGATGGTCGCATCCGCATGGGCCCACCACGCAGCCGACAGCCGGTCACAGGCGCTGCCCGCATCAAAGCCGCAGCCGCAGTCGGCGCGGCCGATGGCAAGCCCATCTTCCACGTTCCCCTTGACCACCGTCCAGCCCGAGGCACGCACCCGGTCGATGCAGGCGACACCGTCCGCGCCGTAGCCCGCGAGGTCGCCGGTGCAGATGACGCGCCCGGCGGGGACCCCAAGTCGCGCGACGACATCCTCAAGCGCAGTGAGGGCTGAAAGGTTACCGAGCGCACCGCCCCAGAGGACGACGGGTCCGGACAACTCTCCGAGGTCTATTGCTATCATGGATCCTCCCAAATCCACCGTCCCGCGGTCAGCCCAAGATCCCGAAACCGGACCGGGGCCTTGAAACGAAACGGCCTGACAACCATAACACGGCAAACCTCTTGGAAAGAAATCACAATGACACCTGCCGACACCGGCACTTTCGACCCGACGCTCTGGATCATGGCCGGCGCCATCCTGCTGCTGCTCGTCTTCTCCGCCTTCTTCTCCGGCTCCGAAACCGCGATGACCGCTGCTTCGCGCGGCAAGCTTCGGTCCAAGGCCGACAAGGGCGACAAACGGGCCGAGCGCGCGCTGCACATCACCGAGGACACCGAGCGGCTGATCGGATCGGTCCTTCTGGGGAACAACTTCGTCAACATCCTCGCCTCTGCGCTGGCGACCACGCTCTTCACCCGGCTTCTGGGCGACGGGGCCATCGCCATCGCGACGCTGGTCATGACGCTCCTCGTGTTGATCTTCGCCGAGGTGCTGCCCAAGACCTATGCCATCACGCGACCCGAAGAGGCCGCGAGCGCCGTTTCCGCCCCGATCCGGATCATCATCATCGTGCTCTCGCCCATCGTGGGGATCGTACGGCTTTTGACCCGGCTCATCCTGCGGCTTTTCGGGGTGCAGGCCGATCCGGACGCGCAGCTTCTGGGGGTGCGCGAGGAAATCGTGGGGGCCATCACGCTCGGACACCATGAGGGCGCGGTGGAGAAAGAGGACCGCGACCGCCTGCTGGGCGCGCTCGATCTGGGCGACCGGACGGTCGAAGAGATCATGCTTCACCGCAGCCAGATCGAGATGATCGACGCCTCTCTCGGCCCGCGCGAGGTGCTGGAACAGGCGCTCGCCTCGCCGCACACGCGCCTGCCGATCTATGAGGGCGAACAGGAAAACATCGTGGGCGTCATCCACGCCAAGGACCTGTCGCGCGCGATGTATGCGGCGGGCGAGGCCGCGGGTGACGGAAATCGGCGCGAGGCCTACGACAATTTCGACGTGCTCGAAGTGGCGATGGAGCCCTATTTCATCCCCGAGACCACGACGCTCGACGACCAGATGCGCGAATTCCTGAAGCGTCAGACCCATTTCGCGCTGGTGGTGGACGAATACGGCTCGCTTCAGGGTCTCATCACGCTCGAGGACATCCTCGAAGAAATCGTGGGCGAGATCACCGACGAATTCGACGCCTCTGACCCGGGCGAACTCAGGGCGCTCGCGGACGGGAGTTTCTCGGTCGATGGCGGCATGACCATCCGCGACTTGAACCGCGCGAACGATTGGTCGCTGCCGGACGAGGAGGCCAATACCGTCGCCGGTCTCGTCATCCACGAGGCGCAGATGATCCCGAACGAGGGGCAGGTTTTTTCCTTCCACGGGTTCCGCTTCGAGGTCACCAAACGGGTCGAGAACCGGATCGCGCGGTTGCGCATTCGCAAGCTGACAGTCTAGACCCGCGCCACCTGACGCCACGGCGGGCTGGTCATTGGCCCGCCCGCTTGCGACCCTGACGCCAAAGGAGAGGTTCATGTCCGAAAAGATCATCGACTGCGGCAACGGGTTCTGGAACATCCGGGGCAGTTTCAAGCTGGCGGGCCTCATCGACCTCGGCACCCAGACCTCGCTCGTGCGCCTGTCGGACGGGCGGTTCGTGATGCTCGACAGCTACGGCTATGCGCCCGAGACGCTGGAGCGGATCGACGCGATCACCGGCGGGCGCGACGGCGTCGCCGCCGTAATCAATCTTCACCCCTTCCACACGCTCCACACCGAAGCGATGCACGCGGCCTTTCCGGGCGCGGTGCACTACGGCACGACACGCCACCTGAAAAAGTATCCCGCGCTCATCTGGGCCGACACGGTGACCGAGGACCCGGCGACGTGGGCGCGCTTTGCCGGAGATCTCGACTTCACCCTGCCGGCCGGCGTGGCGCTGGAGACGGGGAGCGAGCATATCCACGCCGGATCGGTGCTGGCCTATCATCGGGCGAGCAAGACGATCCACGTGGACGACACCTTCAACCTCAGGGGCGCAAAGAGGGGCAAGGCCGGCAAACTCTCGGTTCATCCCACATTGGGTTTCGCCCTGGAAGAACGCGCGGGCGCGGCGCAGGACTTTCGCGACTGGGGCCAGCGGCTGGTGACGGACTGGGCCGATGCGCAGGTTCTCTGCGCCGCCCATGCCGGTGTCCTCAGGGCCGAGACGCTTGGGGCACGTCGGCTGTCAGAGGCGATGGGTCACGCCCTGTCGCGCGTAGACCGTAAACTTGCGCGACACGAACGCAAATACGGCTGATCTTGCCCGCGGCCCCTTCACGGGACGCCTGTAAATTAAGCCTTGTTACATTTAATTGACCCAAGGTGAAACGAACGCCCCTTTCACGGCGTTGGTTTCACACATAAGTGCTCACATACCGCCCATCGTGCAATTGACCTATCGTCAAAGAAACGGCGAGGCTTGGGTGCATTGGATGGGGGAGATTGGAAAATGGCAGGATACCTTAGGTTCACGACTGGCGGACTCGCGCTAGGATTGCTTTGCCTGTCGCCACTCACCGCGATTGCAGATGACGACGAAATGTCCGCCGCATTGGCTGGACGCACGCTGACCGCCGGTCCGACGGTCATCAGCCTTGGCGAAGGTGGTCGCATGAGCGGGTCGGTCGGAGACGATGCTTTGGACGGCGACTGGTCGATTTCCGATGGTCGTTTCTGCCGGACGATCACCGAACCGGCGCGCATGGCAGGAACGGAATGCCAGCGGCTTGAGATCAATGGCGGCAAGGCGACAATCACCACGCGGCGCGGGTCGCAGGTCTATTCGCTGGAATAAAGAACGCGACGCGCGCACGTCAGCGCGCAGCGCGCCGGTTTGCGGCCTGTGGCCTACCGCGCCTTGAACAGACCGCCAAGGATACCGCGCACGATGCGTTTCCCCGTGGTGCCCTTCAGTTCCTTGATCACGACTTTCGCGACCTCCTCGCCAAAGGTGGGTGCCGGTTTGCTTGACCGCGACCCCGTCGTGCGACGGCTTGTGCCCGTCGTGCGCCCTCCGTCATAAGTCAGAATCTCGAAGGCGCTTTCCCGGTCTACCAGCGTTTCGTATTTCCCGGCGATGGGCGAAGCCGCGATGACCTGCGCCCTCAGTCCCGCGTCGATGGCGCCAAGGTTCGAAGACGGCGGGCGGATGAGCGTGCGTTCCACAACGCCCGGCGCGCCCTTGGCCTCGAGCATCGAGGTCACCGCCTCGCCGGTGCCCACTTCGCGGATCGCTTCCTCGGTCGAGAAACGCGGATTGTCGCGGTAGGTCTCGGCGGCCTGTCGCAATTCCTTCTGATCTTTGGCGGTAAAGGCGCGCAGCGCGTGCTGGATGCGGTTGCCAAGCTGGCCCAGAATATCCTCGGGCACATCCGCCGGGTTCTGGGTGATGAAGTAGACCCCGACGCCTTTTGACCGAATGAGCCGCGCGACCTGTTCGACCTTGTCCACCAGCGCCTTGGGTGCGTCGTCGAAGAGCAGATGCGCCTCGTCGAAAAAGAACACGAGCTTAGGTTTCTCGGGATCGCCCACCTCGGGCAGTTCCTCGAAAAGCTCCGACAGCAGCCAGAGCAGGAATGTGGCGTAGAGCTTGGGCGACCCCATGAGCTTGTCGGCCGCGAGGATCGAGATGCGCCCCTGCCCGTTCACCTCGGTCCGCATGAGGTCGGTCAGCTCCAAGGCTGGTTCACCGAAGAGCATCTGCCCGCCCTGGTTTTCAAGAACGAGAAGCTGCCGCTGGATCGCGCCCACGGACGAGGTCGCGACGTTGCCGTAACGCAGGGACAGGTCCTCGGCGTTCTGGCCGACCCAAACGAGGAGCGCCTGCAGGTCCTTCAGATCAAGAAGCGCCATGCCCTCTTCGTCGGCCACCCGGAAGGCGATGTTGAGCACGCCCTCCTGCGCATCGGAAAGCTCTAGCAGCCGGGCGAGAAGCAGCGGCCCCATCTCGGTCACCGTGGTGCGGATCGGATGGCCCTGTTCGCCGTAGAGGTCCCAGAAGGTCACCGGGAAGGACTCGTAGGTGTAGTCGCTGAAGCCGATGGTCGCGGCGCGCTTCTGGAACGCTTCGTGCAGCTTGTGGGTGTCGGCCATGGTCCCCGCAAGGCCCGAAAGATCGCCCTTCACATCGGCCAGGAACACCGGGACGCCCGCCTTGGAAAAGCCTTCGGCAAGGATCTGGAGCGTGACCGATTTCCCGGTGCCGGTTGCGCCCGCGACAAGGCCATGGCGGTTCGCGTATTTGAGCAAGAGCCCCTGCTGGACCGCGTAATCCTCGCCCCCGCCCCCGATGAAAACCGCACCTTCCATGAACCGCCCTTCCGAAATTTCACGCAACGTTCTGAGGTGACAATACATTCTTAACCTTCGTGTGCCAGAGTGATCTCGTCCGGCACGTGTCCTCCCGACGTCATGTCGTTCCGACGCGGCTCTGTCGCCGGACAACTTCCTCCCTGTCAGACTGCCGCGCCCCCAGGGGCGCGGTTTTTTGCAGCATGGCGGTGCATCTTGGCAGGAGACACCCGCTCGCCCATGGGATGAAATTTGCATTTTGAGACGATCCCGGACCCATGCTCCCGCCGGTTTCGACGGTTTGAGCAAACTTGAACAATGTGCTGTTGACGGGTGGGGCTTCCTGTCGTAACGTCCAGCGCATAAGTCGGCCAGTCCGACAGGGAGATACAAAAAACGGAAAGGGGTTCGCACCAGCGGCCCCTTTTTCTTATGGAGCATACGCCCCAGGTGACCGGGCAAAGACCCCCTCGGCGGATTGCCGCGCCTTGGCGATTTAGGGCTGACCTCGCCCGGCCTCCATGCTATCGACCGCACAATTCAAGACGACCAGACAGGGAAACCAATATGGCACTCACTATTACTTCCTTCGACCTGAAGACGCTCGCCGCCCCGCTCGGCGTCGCAGCCCTTCTTGCCGTCGCAGGTCCGGCATTGGCGCAGGACACGACGACCGAGGCGCCCGCTGCCGAGGCCACCCCCGAGCTCGACATGGGCCAGGTTGACAACGGAGCGAACGGTCAGCCCCAGATCGAAACATATGTGGACGAGGTCTTTGGCGACTGGCAGCGCGAATGCCTGCGCATCCCCGGCGAGGAAGGCCCCGCCCCCTGCCAGATCACCCAGTTCCTGCGCGAAGAGCCCGAGGGCCAGCCGGTGGGCAAAGTGTCGCTCGGCAAGCTGCCCGAAGGCGGCGAAGCAGTCGCCGGCTCGATGGTTATCGTGCCGCTCGGCGTGCTGCTCACCCAGCAGATGACCGTGGGCGTCGACAGCGCCGCGCCGAAACGCTACCCCTACCGCTTCTGCGACCCGAACGGTTGCGTGGCCCAGATCGGCTACACCGGCGCCGAGATCGACGCCTTCATGAAGGGCAACCAGGCGACCCTGACCGTCGTGCCGACCGCGGCTCCGGATCAGCAGATCGCGCTGCCCCTGTCGCTCAAGGGCTTCACCGACGCGTGGAATTCGCTCGAACTGCCGCCGACAGGCGAAGCCGCACCCGCGGCGCCCGCGCAGTAAGCGAAGCGACAGACCGGATGACGGGCCGCGCGGGGGAAACCTGCGCGGCCTTTTTCATATGTGCGTGGCGGCGAAGCCGGGATCAGATACGGTCAGGCGCTGTGAGCACGATCACCGCGTTCATCCCGCCAAAGGCAAAGGCGTTGGACAGCACCACCTGTGTCTCGCTCCGCCGGGCCGCACCCGCCACGATGTCGAGGTCGCAGTCGGGATCGGGGTCGGTGATCCCCCCGGTCGGCGGAATGACCCCGGCGAGCGCGGACAGGCAGGACAGAAGCTCGACCGCCCCCGCGCCCCCGATCAGGTGACCATGGAGCGACTTCGTCGAGGACACCGCGACACCCGCCGTCGCCGCGCCGAAGACCTCGTTTATCGCAGCAGCCTCGACCCGGTCGTTGGCCGCCGTTCCGGTGCCATGGGCATTGATATACCCCACGTCCTCCGGCGCGAGACCGGCATCGGCCAGTGCGCCCCGCATCGCGGCCGCCGCACCGCGCGGGTCCGGCATGACGATATCGCCCGCATCCGAGGTCATCGCGAAACCCGCCACTTCCGCCAGAATCGTCGCGCCGCGCGCCAGCGCATGGTCGCGCTCCTCGAAGACGTAGATCGCCGCACCTTCGCCCTGCACCATGCCGTCGCGCGTCGCGCAGAACGGGCGACAGCCGGTCGATGACATGACGCGCAGCCCCTCCCAGGCCTTGATCCCTCCGAAGGTCAGCATCGCCTCGGTGCCACCGGTCAGCATCACGTCGGCGCGGCCTGCGCGGATCATTGCGGCCGCCTCGCCCATCGCGTGATTGGACGAGGCACAGGCGGAGGAGACGGTAAAGCTCGGGCCACGCAGGCCAAACTCCATCGTCAGATGCGCTGAGGGGGCGTTGGACATGAGGCGCGGCACGGTAAAGGGATGCACCCGGTTCTTGCCCTCGGCATAGACCGCGCGAAAGGCATCGTCCTGCGTGCGCATCCCGCCGCCCGAATTGCCGACGATCACGCCGAACCGGGGGGCAAGCGCCTCGGTCACGACAAGGCCCGCCTGCCCCATTGCTTCGCGGCCCGCGACGAGAGCGAACTGCGCGAAGCGGTCGAGCAGGCCAAGCTGCGCCTTGTCGAAATGATCCTCGGGGACAAAGCCCCGCACCTGCGCGCCGATCCTGACCGACAGGCGGTCCACGTCGGGAATGTCGAGCGGGCCGATGGCGACGGTGCCTGCCGCGAGGGCCGCAAGCGTAGAGGCATAATCCTGTCCGAGCGAATTGATCGTGCCCGCGCCGGTGATGACGACCCGCCTCATGCCCGGCTCAGGCCACCGTTTCGCCGGTAAGCGCGTGAACCGCCTCGATCAGCGATGCGACGGTGGTGAGGTCGAGGCCGCCGCCGTTCTGTTCGTTGGCATTGAAGGGGACTGAGATGTCAAAGGTCTCTTCGATCGCGAAAATGGTTTCGACCATGCCGAGGCTGTCGATCCCGAGGGCGTCAAGCCGGTCCCCGGTGGCTATGTCGGACGGATCGAGAACCGCCTGCCGCGCGAGGATGTCGATTACCGTCTGCTCGATGCTGTCCATCATGTCCTTCATCGCTCTCACCTCATGTTAGCGGGTTTTCGGGGGGCTATGCCACCGAAATGAAACAAGGATGCGACGGGTGCGACAAAGAGAAACGGCGCGGAGAGTCCCCGCGCCGTTCCCTGTCTCTTGCGATCTTCAGCTGTCGAGCGCGCGCAGGGTCACACCAGCCGACTGCAGCGCCGACCAGATCTTGGCGTCGCGCCCGTAGATATCCTCGCGGTAGTTCATCACGCCGCGCGTGTCGGTATAGGCGGTGCGGTAGACCAGATGCACCGGCACCGGGTTCACGAGATCGATCTTGGTCTCGGCCCCGGTGTTCAAAACCCGCGTGAACTCGGCCTTGGGGTCCGACGACTGCGGAGCGAGCATCGCATAGGCGAACTCGAAGGGTTCGGCGAGACGGATGCAGCCGTGGGAATAGGCGCGCACGTCGTGGGAAAAGAGGCTCTTGGACGGCGTGTCGTGCAGGTAGATGTTATACTGGTTCGGGAACATGAACTTGACGTAGCCAAGCGCGTTGCCCGGCCCCGGCGGCTGGCTCATAGCAAAGGGGAAGCTGCGCGCCTCCATCACGTCCGAGAACTCGGGCGTCCGATGGGTCGACAGGTCTTTGCCGATGACCGAGCGCGTCTCGAAGGTCACCTTGCCCCCGTCCACGATCCGGGCGGCAAAGGTGGTCAGGTTCACCCAGATGTAGCGATCGCCGCGCTCGATGTTCATCCAGCGTTCACGCTCCATCGCAACGATGATGGATTCGAGCCGTTCGTCGATGCCCGTGTTGATCTCGTTCATCGTGCCGTTGCCGGCGACGCCGTCGGCATTGAGACCCATGTCAGTCTGGAACCGCTGCACGGCCCGCTGGATGTTGTCGTCGTAGGTCTGGGTCGCGGAGCGGTCGAGATAGCCCATCTTGACCAGCCGGTTTCGCAGTTCGATCACCTGCGGACCGGTCGCCCCCGGCCCGAGCGAGGCGGCCGAAACCGTCTGCCCCCAGCCACCCGTGGCGCGCAGATGTTCGAGCCGCAGCTTTTCGCGCATGAGACGCGCGTATTCCTCGGACTTTGGTGGCAGCGACCGGAGGAAAGGCGCGGGCTGTGCTTTGGTGAAGCTCTTGAGGATCTCGGTGCGATCGCGCAGCGGCACCTCACGCTTGATGCCCTCGTCCACCTTGGCGGGTGTGAGAATGCCGGTCTCGATCTGGCGGGCATAGGTCAGGAGCAGTTTGGACAGTTCGACCTCGACCCGGCCCAGGTCGCGGGGGCTGTCGATGGCGCGCATCTCGGCCTCGAGCGCGGCGGTGTCGTAGTCCGCGAGCGGCAGGCCATGATCGTCGGCGTGCTGGATCGCCTGAAAGAGCGCGAGGATCCGGGCCTGATCTTCGGCAGAGCCCGAGGTCCAGATCGGCTGGTAGTCGTTATCACGGTAGAAGGCCGCGATATCCTCGTCCCCCACCGAAGCTTCGGCGACCGACTGGGCAAAGGTCGAAATGGTCTGCGCCATGACCGGCAGCGACGTGATTGCGGTGGACGCGGCAAGCGTCGCGGCGAATACCATTGCGCCAAGGCGCGGCAGCTTTTCGATCATTCTGTCCCCTCAGGCTTTGGGCCTAATTCTGTGTGGCCAAAGGTTTTTCTGCGATAGGCCAATTGTTGCCACGTCTTGGCGCGGGATTAAATCACAAACCCGGGAGGTTGGCGGGTTTCAGGTCCATCGCGGCCCCTGCGACACAATGGACACGCATTAACGGAAGATTCGGGGTTTTCAGCCAAATTTTGCCGAAACCTCTTGATTCGAGACTCTGGCGGGCCAAAGGGGGTTGGCGCACGAATCGTGCCGTGGCATAGTTTCGTCATCGCCTGGGGGATAGGCGTAATCACGGCCCGCTGAACCGAGCGGGCGCAGGCAAGAAACTGGGATGATGGGACAATGACGATGTCGAGTCAGAACGGCTTGAGCCGCCGGGCACTGCTGGGTGCCTTCGCGGCAACCGCGGTAGTGGCCGCACCGACCTATTCCAATGCAGCGGGATTTCTTCGTGGCGCGGGCGACGTGCGGCGGATCGCAATGTATTCGGGTCGGACCGGCGAAAGCATCAACACGATCTACTGGATCGAGGGCGACTACATCAAAGAAGCGCTCGGCGAGATCAATTACTTCATGCGCGACTGGCGCACTGACGAGCAGAAGGTGATGGACAGCCGCACGGTGGATATCGCCGCCGCGGCCCATTCGCTGCTCGATAGCTCCGAGCCCTACATGCTCCTCTCCGGCTATCGGTCGCCCGCGACGAACAACATGCTCCGCTCGCGTTCGAGCGGTGTTGCGAAGAACTCGCTTCACATGGTGGGCCAAGCCGCCGACCTGCGGCTGCAATCGCGCTCGGTCAACCAGATCTACAAGGCCGCTTCGGCCTGTAATGCTGGCGGCGTCGGCAAATATTCCGGCTCGAACTTCGTCCATATGGACTGCGGTCAGGTCCGCACCTGGGGCAGTTGAGACGCACAGGTTTCGCGAAACCCTCGCTTGAATGAGCCCCGGCAGGTCCGGGGCTTTTTCTTTGCGCGCCCTTCCGTCCCCCCTTTCCTAAGGCGCCCGACCCGGTTCCCTGCCCGACCCGCACTCCGTTCCCGCCCTTGCCAAACTTGGCACCGCCCGCCGCATCCCATAGGAATACGCCCAAGACACCGAGCAAAGGGGGCGACATGTCGACAGATGCCAAGCTGCGCAAGGCCGACAGGCTTCTGAAGGCAGGCGACCACGCGGGGGCCGAGGCGCTGTATCGCGACATCCTGAACCGGTTTCCCGCCAATGCGGCCGCCCGACGCGGGCTGCTCTCCGCTACCACGGGTGTCGCGCCGAAGGTGGCCGCCCAGCAGGTGGACCCGCCCGCGCCGCAGGCCCAACGCCTGACCCAGCTTGCTCAATCCGGCGCGATGGCGCCGCTGGCGCAGGAGGCCGCCGCTCTCGCGAGGCTTTTTCCCAGGTCGGTCTTCGTCCTCAGGCTGCTTGCCCTCGCCCAGAACGCCACCGGCGCGCATGATGCCGCTCTCGCAACCCTGCGGCGCGCCGCCACCCTTGCCCCAAGAGATGCCGGTCTTGCCTTGATGGAGGCCGACATCCAGAACGGGGCCGGACGCCCGGACGAGGCGCTGCGGGCTGCCGAACGCTGTCTGACGCTTTCGCCCGGCAATCCACAGGCCATCGCCGCCAAGGCGAGGGCGCTGTCGGACCTCGACCGCGACGACGAGGCGCTGGCGCTCGTCGCCTCCCCACCCCAGACGCCCGCTGCGCTGAACCTCTGGATCGTGCGCGGCAACCTTCACATGAAGGCGCTTCGGTTTGAAGACGCAGCCGAGGATTTCCGAGCCGCCCTGACCTTTGCGCCGAACCACCCGGACATCCTCAACAATCTTTCAAATGTGCTGGCCAGGCAGGAACGGTTCGCTGAAGCCGCCACCGCGATGGAGGCGGCGCTTGCTGCCGCCCCCGGCCACCCTGCAATGAGCCGCAATCTTGTCGTTACGCTGATCGCGGCAAAGCGCCATGACGACGCCATAACTCTGATCGACAGGCTGGTCGCAAAGGATCCCTCTCACCGAGTTCTCCTGCCGCAAAAGGCTGTCTGCCTCTTTGAACTGGGAGACCGGGAGGCCGCGCTTGCCACGCTCGACGACCGCATCGCCGAGGTCGGTCTGACCGAAAACCTCGCCGCCGAACGGCTGCGGTTTGCGCCCCGCGACATCGACCCCGACATGCGCGACCGGATCGAGGCCGGTGCCGACGAGCCGGACACGACGGGCGAGACGCGGCAGTTCCTTCATGCGGCGTTGTTTCGTCACTTCGATGCAACCGGGGACACGGATCGGGCCTTTCGCCACATGAGCGCGGCCAACGCGCTGCGCGAAGCGGATCATCCATTCGACATGGACGCGATGGAGCGCGTCGCGGCGGCGATCATGACCCAGATCGACGGCAGCCGCGCGGCGCCGCGCAGCCCCGTCTCAACGCCCCGCGTCGTCTTTGTGCTGGGCCTGCCCCGCTCGGGCACCTCGCTCGTCGAACAGATCCTCGCGGCCCATCCGATGGTGCATGGCGCGGGCGAGATTTCGAGCTTCCGCATCGCCATGGCGAAGGAGGGCTGGACCATCCGCGACATCGGTGCGCCGCTGGATGACGCGATGGCCGAGCGCATCGCCGGGCACTACCGCGAAAGTCTTGCGCAATTCGCCATCTCGGACCCGGTGGTGGTGGACAAGCTGCCGATCAACTTCCTCTGGGCCGGTCACATCCTGTCGATCATTCCGGGCGCACAGGTGCTTTGGGTCGAACGCGATCCCATGGCGGTCGGCTGGTCGAACCTGAACGCGCAGTTCACCGGACAAATATACAATTTCGGCAACACCCAGCGAAACATGGCCCGCGCCATCGCGCTGCACGCAAGACTGGGCGACCACTTTGCGCAGAGCTTTCCCGAGGGCTTTCACCGGATCTCCTACGACGCGCTCACCGAGGACCCAGAGGCGGGCATCCGCAACATCGTGGCCAAGGCGGGCCTGCCCTGGGACGAGGCCCGGTCAGGCCAACCAGAAAATCTATCGCGGCAGCAACGAGGGCTGGCGACGCTACGCCGACCACCTGACCGAGCTGCAGGATGCTCTTGCCGCGTCGGGGCGCACCTGAGCAATGGCCGGTCATCGCTTCCTCGTCCTGCAACTCAGGCCTGAACGCGCGGCGAGCGACGACGAATTCGCGGCCTTCCTGGCCAAGGGCGGTCTCCGCACGGGCGAGGTCGAACGGATCGAGCTCGACCATCAGGACATTCCACGCGACCTGGACCCGGGGCGCTATGCCGGCGTGATCGTGGGCGGCGGACCGGGCTGCGTGTCGGACCCGCCCGAGACGAAGGACCCGGTCGAGGCCCGGATCGAGGCGCAGATCCTGTCGCTCATGCCCCGCATCACCGGGGGCGACTTGCCTTTTCTCGGGTGTTGCTACGGGATCGGCGTTCTGGGCCAGCACCTCGACCCCGGTTCGGTGAGCAAGGCGCATCATGGCGAGGCAGCGGGCACGAGCGCCTGTCGCGTGACGCCCGAAGGCGAGACGGACCCGCTTCTCGCCGGCCTGCCCGCGTGTTTCGAGGCTTTCGTGGGCCACAAGGAGGCACTGGACCGCCTGCCCGAAGGAGTCACGCGCCTCGTCACCTCGGACCCCTGCCCCAACCAGATGGTCCGCTTCGGGACCAATGTCTACGCCACGCAGTTTCACCCCGAACTCGACGCACAAGGGTTCGAAACGCGCCTCAACATCTACCGTCACAAGGGATATTTCCCGCCCGAGACCGCCCAAGCGCTGATCGCGGCGGGCCATGAGGCGCAGGTGGCCTGGCCCGGGCGCATCTTGCGCAACTTCGTCGCGCGGTATCGGCGGGACTAATGGAACCGTGACTGGCCCCGACATGACCCCGCCCATCGTCTTTGATCTCGACGGCACTCTGGTCGACAGCGCCCCCGACATCCGTGCAGGCGTGAATAGCGCGATGGAAGCGCGTGGTCTCGCACCCTTTGCCCTTGAGGACATCATTCGCTTCATCGGGAACGGATTGCCAAGGCTCGTGGAACGGGTCGCCCACGCCCGTGGCGTAACTGACGTGCCGGCGCTGCATCTCGAGGTCGCCGCAGCCTATGACGCGTTCAACGGCGCGCTCACCCGACCCTATCCGGGGGTCCGTGCCGCCTTGGCCTCCCTCGCCGCAAAGGGTCACCCCCTCGGTATCTGCACGAACAAGCCGCTGGGTGCCACGCGGGACCTGCTGACGCGGATCGCGTTGTCCGACCCGTTTGCGGTGGTCATCGGCGGCGACAGCCTTGCGGTGCGCAAGCCCGACCCCGCACCACTCGCCGCCGCATTCGACGCCTTGGGGCCGAGCGGCATCTTTGTCGGAGACAGCGAAGTGGACGCGCAGACGGCGCAGGACCTGGGCGTGCCGTTCATGTTGTTCACCGAAGGTTACCGCAAGTCGCCGACTGCCAGCATCCCGCATTGCGCGCGTTTTTCCGACTGGGCCGATGTGCCGGGCCTTGTCACCGAGCTGCTCACCGCTTCATGAGTAACCCAAACGGCACGGGCAGGATGGGGCGCACCTTTTCCGGCTCATCGGCGGCGCAATCCGCCTCCATCACTACGGACCCGAGGCCTCCGCCCGCGCGTTACGAATCAAGTTGTCCAGGTAAATGGCGCACCCGAGAGGATTCGAACCTCTGGCCTCTGCCTTCGGAGGGCAGCGCTCTATCCAGCTGAGCTACGGGTGCCTGAGGCCGGGATATAGGGCATGGGACATGCGCCCGCAACCACAATTGCCGCCTCCCCCGGCAACGATCTTCAACTGCTGGGAAGAGCATGGACGATCTGGATGTCGCGTCACCAAAAGGCGTGCGATCATGGGTCCACGTCACCGCGTCAGCACTTGCGAAAGGGGCTGGCCACACGCCGCGTATGGTCTCGCGCGAGACCGGGCGTAAAGGTGCCCGCCCGCGCAAGCTCCAACAATGTGCCTGTCTCTGCCCGATTGCGCAGCGCAGAAGCCGGACTGGTTTGCGAACCGGCTCGCTGGCGAGAAACGGTTCTTCAGCCGATCCGAACCGTCTGCGAAATCGACCCGAATAGGACGGACCCATCCGGTGCTTTCACGGACATATGCACGCGGTCACCTTCTTTCATGAAGGCGGTGCTCGGCTTGCCCGTCGCGATCTGTTCGATTGCGATCCGCTCGGCGATACAGCTTGATCCAACCTCGGCGTAGTTCGCATTGGCCACCGTGCCCGACCCGAGGATGGTTCCTGCGGGCAGTTTGCGCGAATAGGCCGCGTGGGTGATCAGATCGTTGAAGCCAAAGGCCATTTCGCCGCCGTTGGCCGCGCCGAATCGGACCTCGTTGTAGTCGATCTCGAGCGGCAGGCAGACGCGGTGATCGCGCCAGCCGTCGCCAAGTTCGTCGGGCGTCACGGCAAAAGGTGCGACGGCGCAGGCGGGTTTGCACTGGAGCCAGCCAAAGCCCGTAGCCATTTCCACCGGCCCAAGCGCGCGCAGCGACCAGTCGTTGATCTGCACGATGAGCCGGATATGCGCGCCCGCCCTGTCCGCAGGCGTGCCCATCGGCACCGGGCCGAGGATCACGCCGTATTCGCCTTCGAAGTCGATGCCGTCCTCCGCCGAGGGGAACCGCGCCTCGCCATGGGGCGGAAGAAACTCGTTCGACAGGCCCTGATACATCAGGGGACGCGCCGGAAGCCCGGTGCGCGGCAGATCCCACGCCTCCTGAATGAGTTCGGAATGGGTGGCAAAGGCGGAACCTGGGCGGGGTCAAAGGCCGCGCCCATCGCGGGCTCCGCGTTCAGAGCATCGTATTGCGCGGTCCAGTCGGCGAGATGCCTGTCCCAATGCTCCATCGCGTCGAGCATCGTCTCGACATGGGCGGCGGGGGTGACGCGGCTGCCGTCCTTCGACACGACATGCAGGCGACCGTCGGCGGTGCCGTTGTCCAGCGTGACCAGCTTCATGGGGTATCCTTTCCTTGGCCTCGTAGCCGTTCGTTTCACTGGCGCGAAAGCCACGGGCGCGCTGCGGCGTGGCCCCGCGTCGGCGGCGGCAGGGTTCGCGCGCTCAGTCCTTCAGAACGGCGACCGCGCGGCACCAGCCTGCCGAGGCCGCCTTGATCTTGACCGGGAAGCAGATCACCTCGAATCCCGTCGGGGGAAGCGTTTCGAGGTTGGCGAGCTTTTCGATGTGGCCATAGGCCCGGTCCATGCCGGCGCGGTGGCCTTCCCAGATCAGCCCGGCATCCCCGGTTTCGGCCACCTTTTTCGCGGTGTGGACAAAGGGCGCATCCCAGCTCCACGCGTCCGTCCCGGTGATCTTGACCCCCCGGCTGGTCAGGTAGTTCGTCGCCTCGCGCCCCATGCCGCAACCGGTCGCGACATAGGCGGGCGTGCCATAGGCCGCCCCGGCGGCGGTGTTGACGAGCACGATGTCGTTCTCGGCAAGCTCATGCCCGATCCGTGCCAGTTCGGCCTCGATATCCGCTGCCGTTACGACATACCACAGAGTCACCTGTTCGATGGCCCAGCCCTCGCCCCCCGGCAACTGGTCGCGCGTCACGCCGGGAAAGAATGCGAGCATTTGCCCTGCCGTCTGATCGTGGGCGAAATACTCGATCCGGGGCGCAGCGCCCGGCGGATCGGCGTAGTCGGTGTTTTCGAGAGGGCGGGAAAGATCGACGAGTTTCATGTCGGCTCCAGTCACGTCAGGGGCTCAAAAGGCCGATTGAGAGAGCGGGGATGAAGACGACCAGCATCAGGCAGATCAGCATCATCGCAGCGAAGGGCGCAGCGCCCAGGAAAATGTCCTTGAGCGAAATGTCCGGATCGTTGAGCGTGGCCTTGATCACATAGACCGAGATGCCGAAGGGCGGCGTCAGCAGTCCGATCTCGACCGCCAGAACGGTGACGATGCCGAACCAGACGAGGTCCATCTGCATCGAGATCACCACGGGCAGCATCAGCGGCACGAGGATCAGCATGATCGATCCGCTGTCGAGGATCATCCCCATCAGGATGACGACGAAGCAGTAAAACAGGATCACATGCATGGGCGAGATGTCCGCCCCCGCGACCAGTTCCCCGAACCCCGCCGGCAAGCCGGAAAAGGCGAGCATCCGGCTATACATCTGCGCGGCGATGATCAGGAACGAAATGGCGGCGGTGATCATCCCGGTCTCGACGAGCACCCGCCAGAGCGCCCGCCACGACAGCCGACGCTTGGCCACGCCAATGATCAGCGCGCCCGCTGCACCGATGCCGCCCGCCTCGACCGGGGTAAAGAACCCGGCGTAGATGCCGCCCAGAACCAGCGCGATCAGGATGGCGATCGGCATGCCTTTGGACAGGGCTTCGCCCGCGCTCATGGCCTCGGTGTCCCGCGACAGGTTTCGTCCGACGAAACCGGGGGCAAAGATCGCAAGGCCTATGGTCCCGATGGCGAACATCACGGCCAGAACCAGCCCCGGTCCAAGCCCTGCAAGGAAAAGGTCACCGATGGATTGCTCGCTCAGGAGCCCGTACAGGATCAGTAGCAGGCTGGGCGGGATCAGCATCCCCAGCACCGACGATCCGGCCACGACGCCGACCGAGAACCGGGTGCCATAGCCATGACGGCGCAGTTCCGGCACTGCAATCTTCGTAAAGACAGCGGCAGAGGCGATGGAAATCCCGGTGATCGCCGCAAAGATCGCATTGGCCGCGATGGTGCCCACGCCCAACCCGCCCTTGACCCTGCGGAACATCGCGTTTGCGACGGCGAAGGCATCTTTGCCCAGCCCGGCCTCGCTTACCAGATAGCCCATGAGGACGAACACCGGCACAACGCCGAAGAAATAGCTGGAAATCGCGTCGTTCGCGGCGAGGCCGAGCATCTTGGCTGCCAGAAGCGCGTTGCCCTTGATCGCCCAGACGCCCACGAAGGAACACAGGATCAGCGCGATGGGCACGTAAAGACCGCCCAGCACCAGCCCCCCCATCGCGACGAGGCTGACCAGACCGATGGCAAAATCCGTCATTCGACAGGCTCTCCTTTGAAGCGTCTCGCGATGCGGGCGAGGAATTGCAGGCCCAAGAGCACACAGCCCACCAGGATCATCGCCTTCACGGGCCAGGTCGGGATCGTCAGGTTGCCCGTCGATCCGACGAAATCGCCCCGCGTGTAGGCTTTGACCAGAAGCGGCCAGTGGGCGTAGAGGATCGTTGCCACCACCGCGAAGCCCAGAACCTCGAACACGGTTTCAAGCAGGGCGGCGAGCCTGGGTTTGCGCCGGTGCAGCACGTTGATCACGCCGTCCGATCGGGTCAGCCGACCGGCTCGCAGGGCTTGGGGCACCTGCAGGAACACGATGGCCACGATGGACAGCGCGATCATCTCGGGCACGCCCTTGAGCGGTGCGCCGAAGGCCTCGCGCCCGACCACGTCCACGCAGATCAGGACCACAAGCCCCGCGATCAGGAGCGTGCCGATGACATTGGCGCCCTGCGTCGCCCGGTCGAGCAGACGCAGGGCCTGGGAGGATAGGCTCATCCCTTACTCTTGGTCCCAGTTGCGCAGGGGCTCGGCCCCCTTGGCGCGCATCGCTTCCATATAGGCGGCAAGGATTTCCGGACCGTTGGCATTGGCTGCCGCCCATTCCTTGGCCGAGTTGTCCATGCCGGCTGCCCATTCTTCGCGCATCTCGGACGACGCGTCGGTGATCGTGGCCCCCGCTTCACCCATCTTGGCGAAGGCCATCTGGGTAAAGGCTTCGAGGTCGCCCAGATACCACTCCATCGAGGCATCGGCCCCTGCCCGCAGCGCCGCTTGCACGTCGGCGTCAAGGCCGTCCCACCAATCCTTGTTGGCGCAGATCGACCCGGCGAACTGCGCGCCGAGGCCGAAACGGGTCACGTAAGGCGCGACTTCGTGGAGTTTGCCCGGGAACGCCGCCGAGGCAAAAACGATCACGCCGTCATACACGCCGGTCTGGATTTCGTTGTAATAGGTTGTCAGGTTGCCCTGCACGCCGACGGCTCCGGTGCCCGAAAGCCAGTTGATCGCCGGACCGGGGGCCGCGATCTTGCGCCCCTCGAGGTCGGCAAGAGAGTTGACCGGAAAGTTGGTCATCAGCAGGTAGTCGTCGATGGCCGAGGGCCCGCCGACATAGACCACGCCATTGTCGGTGTAGGCCTGCGTCATCCGCTCGTCGGTCAGGTGCAGCTCGTGCATCACCTCGGCCACACTGCGTCCGTCGTCGGACACGAAAGGCGTGTAGTAGGTCACGTTCTGGAGCGCCATTTTCGCGGGATCGAAGAGCGACGAACAGGCGCCGATCTCGGCGAGGCCCGCCTCGACGGTCTCGAGCTCCTCGCCCACCCCCGCTATGGCACCGCCATATTGGCCGGTGGCGGTGAAGCTATGCCCGAGCTTCTCCATCTCGGCGGTGACGGTGGGCACGAAGGCCTCGTCGAACTGCTTCACCCAGCGAAACACCGGCGGGTGACCTGCGACGATGGTCACGTTGAAATCCTCGGCGCTCGCCGCGCCTGCGCCCGCAATGGCAACCCCGAGGGCAAGGCCCCCAAGCAATGTGTTGTTCATGGTATCCTCCCAGATCGGCCAGTCTCCTTCACCGGCCCTGCCCCACATTAGAAAGCGCATGGAAAAGTAAGCAAATTGATAATTGCGTTGATGACTATCAACGTGATCAATAGAAGAATGCACTTGGAGAATCTCGACCTCAACCTGATCGTCGCCATCGACGCCCTCATGCGCCACCGTTCGGTGACGGATGCCGCCGCCGAGATGTGCATCTCGCAATCCGCGCTGAGTTCCGCGCTGAAACGGGCGCGGGCGCATTTCGGCGACGAGATTTTGTTCTACAACGGGCAGAACATGGTCCCTACCGCCTTCGGCTCGGCGCTCGAAGCGGAGGTCCGCGAGTTGATCGTGCCCCTGCGGATGCTCAGTCGGCGCCGGGCACAGGAGGACATCAGCCTCCTGAACCGGCGCTTTACCATCATCGCATCCGATTACGTGGCGGCCGTCTATGTGTCGGAGCTGTGCCGGCATCTGGCCCGCGTGGCGCCGGACGTGTCGATCTCGGTCGTACCATTCACCGAAGACGCGATGCAGCGGTTCCATCGCGGCGCCATCGACTTTTTGATCGGGCCGACCTTTGCCATGGAAGAGAGCTTCGAGCCGCATGACCTGTTCCGCGACACCTTCGCCTGCGTGCTGTCGCGTGACAACCCTCTGGCCGAACGGATGACGGAAGAGGATTTTTTCGCCGCGCCGCAGGTTGTCACCGAGTTCTTCCTCGATGACGGGAGAAGCCATTTCGAACGGTGGCTTGTGGAACGAAACCGCCCGGTGAAGATCGTGGCCTCACTGCCCTCGTTCGTTGTTCTCCCGCATTACATCGCCGGGACCGAGAACGTCGCTACAATCCACAACCGGCTCGTTCCCCATTTCGCGGGCAACCCAAACCTCGTCTTCGTCAAGCCGCCAGTGCCGATCCCTCCGTTGATCGAGCACCTGGTCTCCAATCGGCGAAACCGGCACGACACCGACGCCATGCGCCTGCGCGACATCATGCTGGAGGTCGGGCGCGGATTGGTGACGCAGACATCCATGTGACGGTAAAGTCGTGTCTTGTGCCCGCGACGCACGATGTCCACGACGATGGGTCCCCACCCAGTCAACCATCGCCGCTTTTGCGTTCGGTCGAGCGCCTGGCCGCATGGGTCGACAGTGCGCTCTGGCTCGAGGACGCGTTGAAAGGCGGCTTGACCCGCCCTCCCGGAAGCTCCGAATTCGGGGCACTTCATCCGACCAGACTCCGGTCGTCTGCCACACTTTCCCGCCAACGGCGTTCTGGGGTGAGGCAGAAACCTGTGTCCGAGGATCAAACGGCTTTTCGCACCGATGCTATTGCCGCACCACTCAGGCGGTCAATGCGACGCCAGCCCATCTTGCTGGGCGAGCATGAGCGACAGAACACTCGTCAGGAATTCCTCGCGCTCGGGCTCCGACACCGCCTGCACGAAGGCATAGGCGCGTTCCGGAGCGCTTTCGACGGTCGTGCGCAGGATATTCCACCGTCCTCGAGCGCTGCGTCCGACACCTTGCCGTCGGCCAGTGCCCGATCGCCCTCCCATGCGCGCGACAGATGTTCGTGAACCTCCGGCGGCACGAGCAAATCCTTCCCACGGTCAAACAGGTCCCGGCCACCGGCATAGCCAAGCGCAACCAAGGGCGGGAAAGACATCGAACGATATATCTCAACCGCGTTCTATTGCCAGAAATGATGGCGGACAGTGAGGGATTCGAACCCTCGAGACGGTTCCCCGCCTACACACTTTCCAGGCGTGCGCCTTCGACCACTCGGCCAACTGTCCGTGCCGGGCGATATATCCAACAAGTGTCGAGACGTGCAAGGGGCATCGGGAAAAAAGTCGCGCCGACGCCAACGTGCCGGGGTCACTCGCCGTCGGGGTCGGGATCGCCCGGGTCCGGGGCGCGATCGGTCAGCGCGTCCGGTTCCGGTGCCGGGGCGCTCTTCGGCGGGACGAGCGTCTCGGGGTTGCGCAGCCAGATATCGCGTTGGGCGAAGGGGATCTCGATGCCCTCGGCGCGGAAACGCCGCATGATCTCGTGGTTGAACTCGTCGCGCACCACGTTGATGTAGAACACATCCGACAGGATCGCCCGGATCTGGAACATGAGTGCATCCGCCCCGAAGGACATGAAGCTCACCTGCGGTTCCGGGTTCACGGCCACCATCGGGTGGTTCTGCGCGACGTCCATGAGAATCTCGCTCACCCGCTGGGTGTCCGAGGTATATCCGACGCCGACATCTATCACGAGACGACCGACCCGGTTGCCGCGCGTGTAGTTCGTCACCACCCCCGAAATGAGATCCGAGTTCGGGATCACCACGTCGGTCTTGTCGAAGGTCTCGATGGTTGTCGAGCGAACCGAGATGTCCTTTACGATGCCCATCTGACCGCCGGCCTGGATCCAGTCGCCCTGCGACACAGGCCGTTCGATCAGCAGGATGATCCCCGAGACGAAGTTCGACACGATGTTCTGAAGGCCGAAACCGATGCCGACCGACAGCGCACCGGCCACCACGGCGAGCGAGGACAGGTTGATCCCCGCCGTCGTCACCGCGATGATTGCGGCAAGGAAATAGCCGACATACCCCACGCCCGAGGTGATCGCGTTGCGCCCGCCTATATCCATGCGCGTCTTGGGCAGGACCGAGGTCTTGAGCATCCCCTGCAAGAGCCGCGTGGCGCCAAAGCCGACGGCAAAGACGATGAGGATCATCAGCACGTTTGAGGGCGTGATGCGGCTTTCGCCCAGCTGGATGCCCTGCCCCACCCGCGACCAGATTTCGCCCAGCTCGGTCGTGCGCGCGCCCCAGACGAGCGCGAAGAACGGCAGCGACAGGAAGAACACGATGAGCGTGCCCAAGACCGGGATCAGCGCCTGCTGTGCGTCCTCGAGGCTGGCCTTGGACAGGGTACCGTAGAGATCGACGAAAAGCACATGGATGATGAGCAGCACGCCGACGATCGCGAGCGACAGCGCGGTGCCGTAGACCACGAAATTCGCCAGCGCATTGTAGCCCAGCATGTTCATGACGGGGCCCACGATGGCGACCAGCATGACCGCCTGCCCGCCAAGGCTGAGAAGCCGATCGCGAAAGCTGGGTCCGGTCTCGCTCACCTCGCCGGCCGTGCGGGCATGAGACCGGAAGAGCCGCCCGATGCGCCAGAGCACGAGCGCGGTAAAGATCATCACCGGGAATTGGAGCACGGCGGAAACCGCGTCGGTATAGCCTTCGCCGCTGGTCAGTGACCGGATATAGACGTGGATGCCGTAGGCCAGGCCAAGCAGCAGCGCCTCGATCCGCCCTTCGGTCCGCGCGCCGCGCGACAGGTTCAGAACCTCCCACTGGGCATCGTTGCGGCCAAAGACCCGTGCCCCGATCCAGCCTGCGATCACCACGTCCACGCCGATCGAGACAAAGCCGCTCAGGGCCGCTTGCGACTTGGTGCCAAAGATCGACAGCGTATCGAAAGCGATGAGCACCGAGAGGATGCCGAGGATCGGGATGATCACCTCGCCCAGCGAAACGAGGAAGGACCAGACGCCCTGTTTCGGTCCCGTGCCACGCGTCATGATCCGGTTGCCGAGCGCGATGGGCAGCCGCCGCGCGCCGAAGACCATGATCAGACCGAAGACCAGGAAGAAGATCGTCAGGGGGACATCTGCGCGGCCGAGGTCAGGTTCTGCCGGATCTCGCGCTGCCAGCCCAGGACAGACGCCCGGATCGCCCCCGCCGCTTCGGACCAGTTGCCCGGTGCAAGCGGGCTCGAACCGGGCGACATCAGTTCTTCCGCCTGCCGGGTGCGCAGAAGATCGTCGATCTCCGCGATGATCGTGTCGGCCCGCGCATAGGCAAGATCAGCCGCCAGCGCCGGGCGCTCGAGCTCGGCGAGCCGTGCGTTTAGCTGTTCACGCTCGGCGCTGACCGTGGCGCTTTCGCTCGCGCCGTCCGCCGGCACCGGGCCAAGGGCAGCGATCTGGTTGCGCAGCGTGGCCAGCGGTACCCGGTTTTCGTTCCGGGCCGCGGCGAAACGGTCGCGCCATTCGACGATCTGGGTGCGAAGCTGGCTGAGCGCCTGATCCGACGCCCGCCCTGCCTCGAGCGATTGTTCGGCGCGCAGCGCGACCCGCGCCCATGCCTCATAGTCCGGCGCGCCCGCAGGAAGCGACGTTTCGGCGGCGATCTGTTCGGCAGGCGAAGCGTCGTCCGCCGGGCTCTGGGCCGCATCGTCCACCATGGGGGCGGCGACTTCGCCGCCCGCACCCTGCCCCTCGTCCGCCGCCTCCTGCGCCCGGAGCGGCGCGCAAAGGGCAGCGATCAGCGCGGCAAGCGCCGCGATCCGCGACAGCGCGCGCATTATGCCTCCTCGAACACGCTCGGCACCTCGCGCGGGGCGCGGTCGAGGAAACCGGGCACCGGGAGGCCTTTTTCCCGCAGGAAGTCGGCATTGTAGAGCTTGGCCTGATAGCGCGTGCCGTAATCGCACAGGATCGTCACGATTGTCTTGCCTTGCCCCATCTCGCGCGCCATCTGCACGGCACCCGCCATGTTGATGGCGGAAGACCCGCCGACGCAGAGCCCCTCGTCCTCGAGCAGGTCAAAGGCATAGGGCAGCGCCTCGGCATCGGTCGCACGGTACGCCATGTCGGGCGTGATCCCTTCGAGGTTCGCGGTGATCCGCCCCTGTCCGATGCCCTCGGTGATCGAGGAGCCTTCGGATTTGAACTCGCCGGTCTTGTAGTAGCTGTAGAGCGCCGCGCCCTCGGGATCGACGATGGCGACCTTCACGCCCTTGGGCTGCAGCGCCATGGCCAGACCGCCCAGGGTGCCGCCGGAGCCGACGGCGCAGACCACGCCGTCGACCTTGCCGCTCGTCTGGTCCCAGATCTCGGGCCCCGTGGTTTCGATATGCGCCTGACGGTTCGCGGTGTTGTCAAACTGGTTGGCCCAGATCGCGCCGTTGGGATCGGTCTTGGCCATCGCTTCGGCCAGACGCCCGGAATAACGCACATAGTTGTTGGGGTTCTTGTAGGGCACCGCTGGCACCTCGACCAGTTCCGCGCCTGCGATGCGGATCATATCCTTCTTTTCTTGGCTCTGCGTCTCGGGGATCACGATGATCGAGCGAAAGCCCATGGCGGCCGCGACCAGCCCGATTCCGATGCCGGTGTTGCCCGCCGTGCCCTCGACAATCGTGCCGCCGGGCTTGAGGTCACCGCGTGCGATGGCGTCGCGGATGATGAAGAGCGCGGCACGGTCCTTGACCGACTGGCCCGGGTTCATGAACTCACATTTTCCAAGGATTTCGCACCCGGTCTCATCCGAGATCTTGTTCAGCCGCACGAGGGGCGTGTTGCCGATGAGGTGGATGAGGTCTGCGCGCGTGTCCATCTGAGGCCGTCCGTTATCGTTAGTTTGCCCAATTGGTAATGGCGAGCGCCGCCTAACTCAAGCCGACCCACGCAGACGTGCGCGATTCAGCGCAAGCCAGTAGGCCGACACGACCAGCGGCCCGGTCCCTGCCTCGCCCGTGCGCACAAGCTCCATGAGATGATCGAAGGGGATGACATGCGAGCGGATGTTTTCGTCCTCGGTGGCGAGCCCCGCGACCTCGCCGCCGCGCCCCTTTAGCCGCGCCTCGCCGACATAGGCGTAGATGTATTCGGTCACGGCCCCCGGTGATGGGTAATGCGCGTTGACGAAATGCAGCTTGCCCAGGGTCAGCCGCGCCTCCTCCAGCGCCTCGCGCCGCGCTGTCGTCTCGGGTGCCTCGCCCGGATCCACGCGGCCCGCGATGGGCTCGAGCATCCAGGGGCGCGGGTCGCCCCTCAGGAGCGGTCCCATGCGGAATTGTTCGACAACAAGCACGAGGTCATGCTCGGGATCATAGGGCAGCACGGTGACCGCATCCCCCATGACGAACCCGGCACGGTTGACCGAGGGGCTCATCGAACCGTCGAAGCGGCGGAATTTCAGGTCCGCCTCGGCAGCGACGAAGTAGTTCGAATAGGGCCTGCGGAAATCATCGATCTCCACATCACCCGCACAGGACATGTCGGTGCGCAGGGTGGCAGGCATCGGCTCTTCCGCGCGCAGCCGGGCCGAGGCCCGCAGGCGGATCATCGGCATCCGCCGGGCCAGTTCCTCGGGGCTGATGGTGCCGAAGTAGCTCATCGCCTCTTCAGCCGCCGCCATCCAGAGGGGTGCGTAGGTTTCGGCCCAGTCGGCCAATTGCCAGCGGCTCCCGGGTCGGGCCCCGGCGGGCGCGTCGTAGCGCAGAGCCGTGACCAGTTCGCCGTCCACCTCGACCATCGCAGGAACGAGGTCGTAATCGAACCCGCCCTCGAAGAAATCGAACCGCGCGCGCTGCTCGCGGGTCATGCCGTTGACGACCACGCCGCTCGCCGCATCCCCCGGCGCGGGCACCAGCATCGGATGATCCGCACGCCCGGCCCAATGGACGGCGTGTTCGCGCAGTTTCGCGGGCTTCACCTCGACCCGGGTTTCCCCGCCCATGACAAGGTCGCGCAGCGGCGTGTGGCAAAGCGTGCCGAAGAGGAATAGATTGGCCTCGCTCACCGGAACCGCCTCGCCACGAAGCGCGTAACAAAGCCGATAGCGATTCCACCGATGGCCGCCACCGCGATCACGTCAGGCTTGGCCACTGTCATCGCGTAGTCGAGCGCGTTCTCAAAGACGCCCGCTACCGCGTCCATCGGCGTGTCGTAGCGCATCTTGAACGACAGGATGACCATCTGCCGGATTGAGAAGGTAAAGATCGCCAGCACCGCCTGAACGATGGCCGAGGACAGCCCGATGGCAAAGGCGCTGCCGATCCCCCGGTCGAGCTTGGGCGCGGTAAACACCCAGCCGGTGACCAGCCCCCAGCCGGCAGAAACGATCTCGATCATCCCCAGCGGCGTGCCCTCATCGAAATAAGGCTTGGCGAGCGTAGCCACGACCCAGCCCAGTGCCGCCAGCAGAACCGCCGCCACGAGGCGCGCGAAAGTGGGCATTCTAGGAACTCCTGCGAGAACGGTCAGGCAGGCTTTCCGATTGTCACCTGCACCACGTCGCAATTTTCCGCACGGAAGGCCGCAGCGCAACCCGCAAGATAGAAATTCCACATCCGGCGGAAACGGTCGTCGAAGCCGAGCTTCGTCACCTCGTCCCAGCGGTCGTTGAAGGTCTCCATCCAGCGGCGCAGCGTGTCGGAATAGCTCTGACCAAAGGCGATCTGGTTGCGCAGCGCGAGCCCTGCTTTCTCGATCTCGCCCTTGAGCGCGGTTTTCGACGGCAACATTCCGCCCGGAAAGATGTATTTCTGAATGAAATCAACGCTCCTACGGTATTTCTCAAAGCGCCGTTCCGTGAGCGTGATGATCTGGAGCGTGGCCTTGGCCCCCGGCTTAAGGTTCTTTTTTACGGTCTCGAAATAGACCGGCCAGTATTTCTCGCCCACCGCCTCGAACATCTCGATGCTGGCGATGCCGTCATACTGCCCCGCCTCGTCGCGGTAGTCCTGAAGCTTGATCGTCACCTTGTCGGAAAGCCCGGCCTTTTCAATGCGCTCCACGGCGTAGTCGAACTGTTCCTTCGAGATCGTCAGACAAGTCACCGACAATCCACGCTCCTTGGCGGCATACTCCGCGAACCCGCCCCAGCCGCAGCCGATTTCCAGCACGTGATCGCCGGGTTTGGCGCCCATCTCGTCCACCATGGAGGCGTATTTCTGTTCCTGCGCCTTCTCGAGGCTCTCCTGCCCGGTTTTGAAAAGGGCCGAGGAATAGGTCATCGTGTCGTCGAGCCAGAGCGCGTAGAAATCGTTGCCAAGGTCGTAATGCGCCGCGATGTTCTTTTTCGCCTGTTTCTTGGTGTTGGACTGAAGCCAGTGGCGCAGGCGCTCGGCAAGTTGCACGAGTTTCGCACCTCGGAAACCGCCATAAAGCTCGTCGTTCTCGGTCTGGATGAAATCAAGGAACGCCTGCAGGTCCGGCGTGGACCAGCCGCCTTCGATATAGCTGTCGCAAAACCCCAGGTCGCCCTCGCGCACGAGGCGGGCAAAGACATCGTCGGAGTGGACATGAACCTCGGCGACATAACCCGCATCGGGACCCTCGGCGCGGAACACGCGTCCGTCTGGCAGGACGAAATCCAGCCGCCCCTGCTTGATTTTCGAGGCAAGCGCATAGACCTGCGGAAAGTATCGCGGCAGGCCCTGCTGGCCTTTCGTCGTCGTGTGGATCATCTGCTTCACCCCTGTCTTCTTGTTATGGTGAACGGAAATTGTTGCGCTTGCCAAGGATTTCTTAATCTTCCCCGGCCTTTGGCCGTTTCTGGTAAGCCTCGAGCGCCCGATCCCGCCCTTCTTTTAGACCTACGATTGGCGCATCTGGATAGTTTCCCCGCATATCCATTTTCCATCCGCGCGGAATCGCCGCGAAATAATCGCGTGCCGTTTCGGGCGGGTCGTCCTGTCCCTCGGCGATCCAGCGGTCGCGGTAGGTGCCGTCGGGGTCGAATTTCTCGGCCTGCGTTTCGGGATTGAACACCCGGAAATAGGGTGCGGCGTCTGGCCCGGAACCCGCCACCCATTGCCATCCCATCGCGTTCGATGCCGGGTCCCAGTCGGTCAGGCAATCCTCGAACCACGCCTGTCCGACGCGCCAGTGGACCATGCAGTGCTTGGTCAGGTAACTCGCCACGATCATACGCGCCCGGTTGTGCATCCGCCCGGTCACATACATCTCGCGCAACGCCGCATCGACAAAAGGCACCCCGGTGCGCGCCTGTTTCCAAGCCTTGACCTCCGCCAGACGCTCGTCATCCTTCCAAGGAAAATCGTTCCATTCCTCGCGCCAGTTGCGGTCCACGATACGCGGGAAGTGGTACATGAGGTGATAGGCGAACTCGCGCCAGACGACCTCTTTCACGAAATGCTCAGCCCCTGCCTTGCCCGCCTCCATCGCGCGCCGCCCCGCGGCCCAGAGCGACCGCGGAGAAATCTCGCCATAGGTCAGGTATTCGGACATGCCGGAGGTGCCATCCTCGGCCACCCTGTCACGAGCCTGTTTGTAATCCGCCACCTTGTCCCGGACAAAGACGCCCAGCCGCGTCTGCGCCGCCGCTTCGCCGGGGTCCGAATGTTTGGCCAGCACCTCCGCTCCCCGATTCATAGCCGCGCCCAGACGCCAGTCGTCCAAGTCGTCGCTGTCAGGCCACTGGGACGGCGCGGCCAAGTTCGGCGCGGATACCGTTGCGCCCGGATCGCGGTCCGCCACCGCACGCCAGTAGGGCGAATAGACCTTGTAGGGATCGCCCGCCTGCGTCTCGACCGTCCAGGGTTCGAAGATCAGATGCCCGGTATGGCTTTCGACCGTGACGCCCTCGTCCTTCAGCGCCGACTTCACGTCGGTGTCCCGCTCGATCGCCTCGGGGTCGTAGAGCCGTGACCAATGCACCTCGCGCGCGCCGGTTTCGGCAATGACCTCACGCAGCACGTCGAGTGCATTGCCGCGCCTCAGGATCAGGCGCGACCCTTCGCCCGCCAGCCGATCGCCAAAGACCCGCAGGCCCTCACCCAGCCGCCATTGCGCGGCAGCGCCCAGCCGGTCGACGCTCGCATCCCGGATGAAGAGAGGTATGACCGGGCCAGACGCGGCGGCAGCGACGAGGGCGGGATGATCGGTGAGCCGCAGGTCGCGGCGCAGCCAGAGGATGACTGGTGGCTTCATGATCGGACTACGTCCGAAACCGCCAGCCGGTTCAATGCGCCTCAACAAAAACAAACGAAAACCCCGGCGAGTTTTCTCGCCGGGGTCAGTGGGTTAGACAGTTGGCTGGCTTATTCCGCCGTCACGCCCGCGGCGATCTTGGCCGACCGGCGCTCGGACGCCAGCCCCTTCCAGATCGCGTAGCACATGATGAGCAGAACGATCGTAAAGGGCAGACCCGTCGAGATGACCATGGACTGTAGCGAGGCAAGCCCCCCCGCCGACAGAAGCAGAACGATGGCCACGGCCCCCTCGAAGACGGCCCAGAACACCCGCTGCGGCACGGGCGCATCGACCTTGCCGCCCGCCGTGATCGTGTCGATCACCAGCGAACCGGAGTCCGACGAGGTCACGAAGAACACGATCACGAGGATGATCCCGATGATCGAAGTCAGCCCCGCAAGCGGCAGCGCATCGAGCATCTTGAAGAGCTGGAGCGCAAGCTCCGCATCCTGGGCGGCGGTGTAGCCGTCCTGAATGACCTGCTGGATCGCGGTGCCGCCGAAAACGGTCATCCAAAGCACGCAGACCAGCGACGGGACCAGCAGAACGGCGATGACGAATTCGCGCACCGTGCGACCCCGCGAAACGCGGGCGATGAACATGCCCACGAAGGGCGACCAGGAAATCCACCAGGCCCAGTAGAACGAGGTCCAGCCCTGAACGAAGTTCACGTCCTCACGCCCGACCGGATTGGACAGCGCCGGAAGGTATTGCAGGTAGGCCCAGAGGTAGTCGAAGAACCCGGTCGCAACCGCCACGAAACTGCCCACGAACAGCGTGAAGAGCAAAAGCAATGCCGCGAGGCCCATGTTGATCTCGGACAGGAGCTTCACGCCACCGTCCAGACCGCGCAGCACCGACACCAGCGCGACGGCGGTGATGCAGGAAATCAGGATGACCTCGACCGTGTTGTTGATCGGTATCCCGAACAGTTCGTGCAGACCGGCGTTCGCCTGCGCCGCGCCGAAGCCCAGCGAGGTAGCGAGGCCGAAGAGCGTCGCAAAGACCGCGAGGATGTCGATGACATGTCCCCACCAGCCCCAGACCCGTTCGCCAAGGATCGGGTAGAAGGCCGACCGGATGGTCAGCGGCAGGCCCTTGTTGTAGCTGAAAAGCGCCAGTGCCAGCGCCACGACCGCGTAGATCGCCCAGGGGTGCAGGCCCCAGTGAAAGATCGTCGCGGCCATGCCCAGGCGGACGGCCTCGGCCTCGTCGCCCGCGGCACCGCCCAATGGTGCCCAGTCGGTGCGCACGCCGCCTTCCGATGCCGTGCCGCCAAGCGCGGTCGAGAAATGGGTCAGCGGTTCGGACACGCCGTAGAACATGAGACCGATGCCCATGCCCGCGGCAAAGAGCATCGCGAACCAGCCAACATAGCCGTAGTCCGGTCGCGCCTCCACGCCGCCCAGCCGGACCTTGCCCATAGGTGTCACGATGAGGAGGATGCAGAACAGGACGAACAGGTTCGCCGCCCCGAGGAAGAACCAGTCGAAACTCTGGGTCACGAAGCTAAACATCGCCGTGAACGCCGTTCCGGCCTGTTCGGGCAGTGCCAGCGTGTAGAACACGAAGAGCACGATCGCGAGACCCGAGATGGCAAAAACCGGGTTGTGGATGTCGAGGCCGAAGGGCCCGATGGAAGTGTTGATGTTGTCCTGGCCGATTTCGTAATCGGTTTCGATCACGTCGGCATGCCCGTCCGGCGCAGGAATACCCTGCGTTTCCGTGTCGCTCATCGCGCACGCTCCCCTTATCGTTGCTATTGTCAGGGCACCGCGCGGATCCCTGTCACGCGGCTCCTGCGACAAAGGGTAGCGGAAAATCGCCAGTCTTGAAACGAGAAAGTCCGTTCGCGACCATGGGCGTCGCAAACGGACCTCAAAGCGTCGTCAGGCAGGGCTTCAGGCGTTCACATCGACCACGACGCGACCCTTGACCTGACCTTTCAGGATGTCGGCGCCAAACCGCGGAAGGTCCGCGAGCGTCGCGGGCTGCACCATCGATTCGAGCTTGTCCATCGGCAGATCGGTCGCGATCCGCTCCCAGGCGCGCAGGCGGCCCTCGTAAGGTTTCATCACGCTGTCGATGCCCAGCAGGTTCACCGCGCGAAGCAGAAAGGGAACCACGGTCGCCGGAAGCGCAGCACCACCGGCCAGACCCACCGCCGCGACCGAGGCGCCGTATTTCATCTGACCCAGCACGCGGGCGAGCATATCGCCCCCCACCGCATCGACGCAGCCTGCCCAGGTTTCGCTCTCGAGCGGGCGCTTGACCGTCTCGTTCAGCTCCTCGCGCGCAACGATCCGCGTCGCGCCAAGGTCGCGCAGGTAGTCCGCCGTTTCGGGCCGACCGGTCACGCCCGCGACATCGTAGCCGAGGTTCGCCAGGATCGCGGTCGCCACGCTCCCCACGCCGCCGGCGGCCCCCGTGACCAGAACCTCGCCCTGCTCCGGGGCAAGCCCGTGATCCTCGAGCGCCATGACCGCAAGCATCGCGGTAAAGCCCGCCGTACCCACCGCCATCGCCTGTTTCGTGGTCAGGGCATCGGGCAGCGGCACCAGCCAGTCCGCCTTGACCCGCGCCTTCTGGGCATAGCCGCCCCAATGCACTTCGCCAACGCGCCAGCCGGTCAGCACCACCTTGTCGCCCGGCTTGTAGCGCGCATCGTCCGAGGCCTCGACCGTGCCCGAAAAGTCGATCCCCGGCACATGCGGATATTTGCGCACGAGCCCGCCGCCTTTGGCCGACAAACACAGGCCGTCCTTGTAGTTCACCGTGGAATACTCGACCGCGACCGTCACATCGCCCTCGGGCAGCGCGCTGTCGTCGATTTCCCGGATTTCGGCCGTCGCCAGACCGTCATCGTTCTGGACCATCGTCAGGGCGTTGAACATCGGTGCCTCCCTTGTTGCAAACGCGATTCCCAAATGTCATACATTTGGAAACCACGAATGAGAAGCCCATCGGACAGAGTGTGACGTGATGTCGAGCAGCCCATCAGGCCCCCTCAGGACCGACCTTGAAGGCACCCGTGACCTCTCTGCCCAGATCGCCGATGCGATCCGCGCGGCGATCGTCGCGGGCACCCTGCGCGTGGATGAGCGGCTCCCGTCCGAAGCGGAATTGTCCGACAGTTTCGGCGTGTCCCGCCCCACCGTGCGCGAGGCGCTGAAACGGCTCTGACGTGGACTTCGACACGGCGGTCGAGGCGCGCTTCGCGCTCGAGGCCGCCTGTGTGCCGCTCGCCTGCGCCCGCCGGAGAGACGACAACCTCGCCCGGATGCGCGACGAGATCACGCGCCAGCAGGACGAAAGCCTCTCGGACGAAGCCTTTTGCGCCTCGGACGTGGCCTTTCACCGCGCGCTCGTCGATGCCACGGGCAACCCGGTGCTCGCCTACCAGCTCGCGGGCGCGGTCGAGGCGATGCAGCCGCTCATGAACATGGTGACCTTCACCGCACGCTCCCGCGCCCGGATCAGCCGCAAGCACCAGCGCATCCACCTTGGCCTCACCAACCGCGACGTGCCCGAGGTGCTGGCCAATCTGGCCGAGATCGAAAACTACACGCGCAGGATCGCCGCGGAACTGCGTGAGGCGCGGGCGGACTGAAGACGCTTTCGCAAGACCCCTTTT
Source organism: Maritimibacter sp. REDSEA-S28_B5 (assembly GCA_001626765.1). Lineage (GTDB taxonomy): Bacteria > Pseudomonadota > Alphaproteobacteria > Rhodobacterales > Rhodobacteraceae > Maritimibacter. The sequence continues at coordinate 25,693 of LUOO01000003.1, read as the reverse complement.
CAAGCGCGAGCGCCCTGCCTATATCTGTCTCGTCCCTTCGGGGACTATGGACATAAACGCGCTCGTAATACGCGGATCGGACCCGGGGGCGGTACCCGGCGGCTCCACCAAAATCCCTTCGTTGGGGGGTTCTGGGGCCGAAACAGGATCGACGAACGTCTAAAGGGGTTAGCTTTGTCCCGGTGAGATACCACCGTTATCGGTTCACAATGCATAATTGCCAACGACAATCGTGCTCCGGTCGCTCTCGCTGCGTAAGCGGTGAGAAAAACCGAAAATTAAGCCCTTGCGCCTAGCAGCGTAAGGCGGGGTTCGCAGGTACCTGGCAACAGAAACCTGCACCTAATCCCCCCATTCCAGACCGTAGGGTGCGCATCCATGCGCACCGCCCTTGCAGCTTTCTGCCAAACAGAGCGGGGTCCCGGACCTGATCTGGTGCTCCATGTGTCCCAGCATGACCCGTCTTGCCCCCGTCACAAACCCCTGCAATCTGGGGCCATGACTCCGCTATCAGACCTCTTTCGCGCCTTTTCCAAGATCGGCCTTCTGTCTTTCGGCGGGCCCGTCGCTCAGATCGGTGTGATGCACCGCGAACTCGTCGAGCATCGAGGCTGGCTGACCGACGACCAGTTCTCGCGCGGCCTGTCCTTCTCGATGCTCCTGCCCGGTCCCGAGGCGATGCAGCTCTGCACCTACGCGGGTTGGCGGTTGCGCGGCACGCTTGGCGGGCTTGTCGCGGGTGCGCTCTTCGTGTTGCCCGGTGCAGCCTTTATGGCAGCCATCACGCTTGCTTATCTGCGCTGGGGCAACCTTCCGGGCGTCGCGCCCGCCTTTCTCGGCATCAAGGCCGCCGTTCTCATCGTCGTGGCACAGGCGCTCGTCCGGCTCGGTCTAAGGACCCTGACCACACTGCCCTCCCTCTTGCTGGCGTCTGCGGCCTTCGCGCTCCTTCTCCTCGGCCTGCCCTTTCCCTTCGTCGTGCTCGGCGCGGCGCTCTACGGCGGGCTGCGGGCGACCGGCACGGCTCCGCTCGCGTTCCCTCTCAGGCGTTCGGCGCGGACCGCCACCCTTTGGCTCGCGCTCTGGCTTTCCCCTGTTGCCCTGCTCTATGCGACGCAGACGCAGACGCAGACGCAGACGCAGCCCATGGCAGATCTCATCGGTTTCTTCACCCGACTTGCTGCTTTTTCCTTTGGCGGAGCCTATGCCGCGCTCGCCTGGATGAGCCAAGCGATGGTCGAAAGCCATGGCTGGCTCACCCCCGCCCAGATGGTGGACGGACTGGGACTGGCCGAGACGACGCCCGGCCCCCTGATCCTCGTCACGCAATTCGCCGCCATGGTCGCGGTCGCGGACCACGGCACCGCGACCGTGCTGGCAGCGGGCACGCTCACGCTCTGGGCGATCTTCGCTCCCTGCTTCGGCCTCGTCTTTGCGCTGGCCCCCGCGCTCGACGCGCTCACCCGCCACCCGCGGCTGTCGGCCGCGCTCAAGGCCCCTTGGCCTCACCGTGCTCGCCGCCTTGTTCCTTCTGCCCCTGCGCTTGCCGCTTCCCGTGGCGCTCGTGCTTCTGGCGGGGGCTGGCTGGTGGATTGGTAACCTTTCCTAAATCCCCCCTGGGCCACTTTTCATCGCCCCCGAATCCCGTATGGTGAGGGGAAAGAACGCCTGAGGAACCAGATGTCGCGGTCCATTGATTACGGAAACCTGATGCATGCCGCCATGCGTGGCCTGATCCGTCAGGTTCTGACCGAAGTGGCCGAGGGCGGATTGCCCGGTGCGCATCATTTCTTCATCACCTTCGACACGATGCACCCGGACGTGGAACTGGCCGACTGGCTGTCGGACCGCTTTCCCGAAGACATGACCATCGTCATGCAGCATTGGTTCGACGATCTGCAGGTGGGCGAGGACGGCTTTGCGGTGACGCTCAACTTCGGGGACAATCCCGAACGCATGTTCATCCCCTTCGACGCGATCCGCACCTTCGTCGATCCTTCGGTCGAATTCGGCCTGCGGTTCGAAACCCAGGGCGAGGACGACGAGGAAGAAGACGAAGTCGAGACCCTGTCGGACAAGCGCCCTGCCGACAAGCGCCCCGCGCCCAAGCCGGTCAGGGACGACGCGCCCAAGAAGGACGCCGAGGTCGTGAGCCTCGACAGCTTCCGCAAGCCCTAGGCGTCACCGAAACTTCACGCCCCCGTCACACCGCCGATACGCACAGGGTGTTCCTGCTGGTCAAACCGCCAGAGGAGCGCACCCCATGTCCACCGCCCGCCTGTTCCTGAAGGAAACCCTGCGCCGCCCCGGCGAGGTCGTCGCCATCGCGCCCTCGTCGCAGGCCGTGGCCAAGAAGATGACGCGGGGCCTCGAACAGGTCGACGGACCCATCGTCGAAATCGGGCCGGGCACCGGCAGCTTCACTCGGGTCATTCTCGCTCGCGGCGTCGCCCCATCGCGTCTGACGCTTCTCGAAACGAACGAGGCCTTCTGCGCGATGCTGCGCGAGCGATTCCCCGGCGTGCGCGTTCTCAATCGTCCGGCGCAGGACATCCGCAAGATCGGCCTCACCGACGTGGGCGCGGTCATCTCGGGCGTGCCCGTTCTCGCCCGCCCGCAGATCCAGCGCGAGGTGGTGGGGCGCGCCATGGACATCATGGCCCCCGGCGGCTGGTTTTCGCAGATCACCTATTCGCCCCGCGCCCCGATTTCGACGGCGATGCAGGCCGAACTGGGTGTTACCGCTACCTACCGGGGCATGGTCTGGGCAAACCTCCCGCCCGCCCATGTCTTTGCATTCCATCGTATACAGCATTGACGTTGAACCTTGGAAAACAGGTGCTATGAAGGCCGCAGATTCTGATCCGGAGGCCTCATTATGACCGCGACACGCACCGAAACCGACAGCTTCGGCCCGCTCGAAGTGCCCAGCGACAAATACTGGGGCGCGCAGACCCAGCGTTCGCTCCTGAACTTCCCCATCGGCTGGGAAAAGCAGCCCGTCGCCGTGGTGCGCGCGCTTGGCGTGATCAAGAAGGCCTGCGCGCAGGCGAACAAGGCCTCGGGCGACATGGACGCGACCATCGCCGACGCGATCATCGAGGCGGCTGGCGAGGTGATCGAGGGCAAGTTCGACGACAACTTCCCTCTGGTCGTCTGGCAGACCGGATCGGGCACACAGTCGAACATGAACGCCAACGAAGTCATCTCGAACCGCGCGATCGAGATCCTCGGTGGCGAGATCGGCTCGAAAAAGCCCGTCCACCCGAACGATCACTGCAACATGGGCCAGTCGTCCAACGACACATTCCCCACCGCCATGCACATCGCCGCCGCGATGACCGCGCGCGACGTACTGCTGCCGGGGCTTGAAAAACTCCACAAGGGACTGGTCGCCAAGTCCGAGCAGTTCAAGGACATCATCAAGATCGGGCGCACCCACACGCAGGACGCGACACCCCTGACCCTTGGGCAGGAGTTCTCGGGCTACGCCAAGATGATCGAGAACGGCATCGCCCGGATCAAGCTCGCGCTGCCGGGGATCTATGAGCTTGCGCAGGGCGGCACCGCCGTCGGCACCGGGCTCAACACCCGTCCCGGTTGGGGCGAGGATGTCGCGGCCAACATGGCCGAGATCACCGGCCTGCCCTTCGTCACCGCCCCGAACAAGTTCGAAGCGCTCTCGGCCCATGACGCCATGGTCTTCATGTCCGGCGCCATCGCGACCACCGCAGGTGCCGCCTACAAGATCGCCAACGACATCCGCTTCCTGGGCTCCGGCCCGCGCTCGGGTCTGGGCGAGCTGATCCTGCCGGAAAACGAACCGGGCTCGTCGATCATGCCCGGCAAGGTGAACCCGACGCAGGCCGAGGCGCTGACGCAGGTCGCCGCCCACATCATGGGCAACGACGCCGCGATCAAGTTCGCAGGCTCGCAGGGCCACTTCGAGCTTAACGTCTACAACCCGATGATGGCCTACAACCTGCTCCAGTCGATGCAGCTTCTGGGTGACGCCGCCGACAGCTTTACCGAGCGGATGCTGAACGGGATCGAGGCCAACGAAGCGCGTATCGAGAAGCTGATGAAGGAGAGCCTGATGCTGGTCACGGCCCTCGCCCCCACCATCGGCTACGACAACGCCACCAAGGTCGCCAAGACCGCGCACAAGAACGGAACGACCCTGAAGGAAGAGGCGATCGGGCTGGGGTTTGTCGACGAAGAGACGTTCGACCGCGTCGTTCGGCCCGAGGACATGATCGGGCCGAAGTAAGGCCAGAGACATCCCGAACGGCGCGCCCCACCCGGCGCGCCGTTTTCGTTTGGGCGGACTGGCCCGTCCCCGCGCAGCCTGCTAACCCGGTGTCAACGACCCGGAGTCCCCTTTGCTCTTCACCACCATCTGGCCCCTCTTCGCCCTCATCGTCCTTGGCTACGCCCTCGCCCGTGCCGGGTTTCCGAGCCGGGAGTTCTGGGCTTCGGCCGAGCGGCTCAATTACTACACGCTGTTCCCGGCGCTGCTCATCGTCTCGCTCGTGCGGGCGCCGATGGGCGATCCCGCGATCCTGCGGTTGGGCGGGGCCGCAGTCGTCACGATCCTGATCGCGAGCGTCGTCATGGTGGCCGCACGCCGCCTGAAACCCACGCCGCCCAGCCGCTTCGGCCCTGCGCTCCAGGGCGTGATCCGCTTCAACACCTACCTGGGCCTCGCCGTGACCGGGAGCCTTCTGGGCACCGAGGGGTTGACCCGCGCCGCCGTCTACCTCGCCGTTGCCGTGCCGCTGGTGAATGTCCTGTCGATTCTCGCGCTCACCGACGGCGGCACGCTGCGCCGCCCGGGCACGCTCGCGAAGATGCTTCTTACGAACCCGCTCATCCTTGGCTGCCTGATCGGCGCGGCGCTCGCGGTCTCCGGCATCGGCCTGCCCTTCGGCAGCGACGGATTTCTCGACCTCCTCGCCCGCGCGAGCCTGCCCCTGGGCCTTCTCTGCGTGGGCGCGGCACTGCAACCGGCGACGCTCACGCGTGACATCCCCGCGCTCGCGGGCAACACCGTGCTGCGCCTCGCCGCCATGCCGGCGCTCGCCACTGCGGTCGCCTGGGCCATGGGACTCTCGGGAATCGAGGCGCAGGTCCTCGTCCTCTTCTCGGCCATCCCCACGGCGACATCGGCCTATGTTCTCACCCGCCAGATGGGCGGTGACGGGACGCTCATGGCCGGGATCGTGACCTTGCAGACGCTGGTCTGCGCCCTGTCGATCCCGCTGGTGCTCGCGGTCCTGCTCTAGGACGGACGCAGGCCGCGCCGCACCCGGCGCATACGCCGCGCAAGGAGCACCGCTCCGACACCCAGCACCAGCGCGACCGGCACCGAGATCAACCAGCGATCCCGCGCCAGGTCCCCGAGCAAAGCATGAACCGCCACCCCGACCGCGTGCCCCGCGGTGACGTAGAACGTCGACCAAAGGATGCCCGCACACCCCGCGATGAGCGCGAAGCGCACCGGCGGGAACCCGGATTGACCAAGCGCGACCGGCCCCACGATGCGCATACCGGGCACAAAGCGGAAAGACGCGGCCAGAAGCGTCGGGTTGCGCCCCATCACCCGCAACGCACGGGCAAAAGCGGGGCGCTCGGCGAACCCGCGCATGCGCCGGTGGCTCCGGTAGCGCCGGGCCAGCAGGAAATACCCCATGTCCGAGACAAAGACCGCCGCCGCCACAGTGGCGACGACCTGCCACGGAACGAGAAGGTGACGATGCGCCAGTAGTCCCCCGGCGATGGCGACAGTTTCGCCTTCGAGCAGGCATCCGATGAAGATCGCCGCAAGACCATAGTGAGAAACGAAGCTGTCCACTGGCGCATTCCTTCAGCCGGTCAAGCGGGCGAAGACTAGCAGTTTCCCGGAAGATGAGAAGTGGTCCGCCTCCGGCAGCACCTCGCCGCCCCTGCGACCGACAGCGAAAAATCATTGGCGGAGCGGAACAAATGCGCTACATTGAACCCGCTACGTTACCGACTGCCTACTGTCTCCTTCACCGGCCCAGTCTGCTTAATCGCTCTGACCTGCCGGGCTGCCGCAATCTCGCGGGCAGCATATATAGAAGGAAACACGCGATGGCCAATGGCACCGTGAAGTGGTTCAACGCAACCAAAGGCTTCGGCTTCATTCAACCGGAAGATGGCGGCAAGGACGTGTTCGTTCACATCTCCGCCGTGGAACGCGCTGGTCTGCGCGAGCTGCCCGATGGTCAGAAAGTGACCTACGAGCTGCAAGCTGGCCGTGACGGCCGCGAATCCGCCGGGAACATCGAACTGGCCTGAGCCAGACGCAGCACCGGAATCAGAAACGGCGGGCCTTTCGGTCCGCCGTTTTCCTTTGTGCTTCATGGAATTGCTGGGTCAGAGGTAATCCGACCGCTGCAAGCCGTATTTGGCCATCTTCTCGTTCAGTGTCCGGCGCGGCAGGCAAAGCTCCTCCATCACGCCCACGATGGACCCCTTGTGGCGGCGCATCGTGTTGTCGATGAGCATCCGCTCGAAGGCCTCGACGTACTCCTTGAGCGGCTTGCCCTCGGTGGTCACCACCGGCGAAACGTCGTCATGGTCGTTCATCAGAAGCGACGAAATCGTGCCGGTGCCCCGGCGCGATTGCAGCACCGCACGTTCCGCGATGTTGATGAGCTGGCGAATGTTGCCCGGCCACGGCGCCTGCAGAAGCTGCGCGGCCTCCTGCGCCGACACGCCCGGTGCGGGGCAGCCGTATTCCTCGGCAAAGCCATCTGCAAAGCGAGTGAAGAGCATCAGGATGTCTTCGCCTCGCTGTCGTAGCGGCGGGATCGTGATGGTCATGGTGGCGAGGCGATAGAACAGATCGGGGCGCAGGCAATCCTCGCAGGTCTTGCCCGCCTCCTGCAGGTTGCAGACCGCGACCACCCGGGTCTCGGGCGGCGTGCCCTGATCGTTCATCCATGACAGGAGCTTGGCCTGCAGCACCATGGGCAGCGCCTCGATATCCTCGAGCACGAGCGTTCCGCCGCGCGCCTCTTCCACGTAGGGAATCGCGCCGCCGTCCTCCATCGGACCGAAAAGCCGCTTGCCCAGCTCGTCCTCGTCCTGACCGGCGCAGCGCACCACGACGAACTTGCGGCCGGTCTTGGCCCCCACGGCGTGAAGCGCATGGGCGACAAGCGTCTTGCCCGTCCCCGTCTCGCCTTCGATCAGCACGTGACCTTCGGCCTGCCCGATGTCGAGGATGTCCTCGCGCAGCCGCTCCATGAGCGGGCTGGCCCCCACCAGTTTCTTCATGATGGTGCCGCCGTCACCCAGCTCGCGGCGCAGGATGCGCCCGTCAAGCGTCATGCGGCGGTTCTGGGTGGCTTTTTTCGCCAACTCCGTCATCCGGTCGGGGTTGAACGGTTTCTCGAGGAAATCATAGGCCCCGACCCGCATCGCCTCGACCGCCATGGGCACGTCGCCGTGACCGGTGATCATGATGACCGGGAGCGCAGAATCCACACTCATGAGTTTCTTTAGGAACTGCATCCCGTCCATGCCGGGCATCCGGATGTCCGAGATGACCACGCCGGGATAATCGCTCCCCACGGATTTCAGTGCCTCTTCAGCCGAAGGAAAGGTCTCGGTGTCGAAACCCGAGAGCGCGAGCCATTGGCTGATCGACTGGCGCATATCCTGTTCGTCGTCGACGATCGCTATTTTCATTGCCTGTGCCATGGTTGGTTATGTACCCTCCGCGCCCACATGGGGCCTTCTGCCGGGTCCATCCCACCCGGGTATCGTCTGTTTTTCTTTGTGTCTGCTCATTCCGCAGCCTGAACGTCCGCGTCCGAGCGCTTGTTCCTGTCCTTCAAGATAGGAAGTTCTACCTCGAATACAGCCCCTCCGGCGGTTCCGTTACGCGCCGTGAGCCGTCCGCCGAAGTCGTTCACGATGCCCGACGAGATGGCGAGGCCAAGCCCCACGCCGTCCCCCGGCGCCTTGGTGGTGTAGAAAGGTTCGAATAACTGGTCGAGATCCGCGACCCCCGGACCGTTGTCCCGGACCGAGATCCGGACCTGATCGCCGCCCGTGAGAAGGATGTCCACCTGCGGGTCGTCGATGGTCTTGGTCGCGTCGATGGCATTGCGCATCAGGTTTATCAGCACCTGCTCGAGCCGCACGTTGTCGCCCAGGATCATTACCGGTTCGCGCGGCACGTTGCGCGTGATGCGCACTTGGCGGCGTTTGAGCTGCGGCTCCATCATCGAGAGCGCCGAAGAAATCGACTGGCGCACGTCCATGGGCTGAAAGGCATCGCCGCCCTTGCGGGCATAGCTCTTGAGCTGCTTGGTGATCGCGCCCATGCGTTCGATCAGGTCGTCGATGCGCTGGAAGGACGACAGCGCCTCTTCCGGCCGCTTGCGTTGGAGGAGCAGTTTGGCGCCGGCGAGATAGGTCTTCATCGCGGCGAGCGGCTGATTGAGCTCATGGCTCACCGCCGCCGACATCTCGCCCAGAGCGGCGAGTTTCGATGACTGTTGCAGCGTCTGCTCGGCCACTTGAAGGCTTTCCTCGGCCTTCTTGCGCTCGCTCATCTCACGCTGGAGCGCCTCGTTCAGGCTGCGCAGTTCCTCGCTCTCGAGCTGAAAGAACCGCGAGGCGGAATTGGCCCGACGGCTCATCACGTAGAACCCGAGCGCGAGGAGGATGGCAAAGGCCATGATCTCGAGCGCCAGAACCCCGTTCACCCGCTCGCGCACCGAGGCATAGGTGGTGAAAGACGTCATCCGCCAGCCTTGGAACGGGATGCGCGCGTCCTGCCGCATTACGTCGTCGCCGGTAAAAAACGCCTCCGACGGAAGCGCCGCCCATTCGGCGGTCTTGTTGAGCGCGGTCTCGATGGCCGAGGGCGCGGGCATTACGTTGAGCGCCTCGTTCTCGGGCAGGCCACGCCACTTGGGTTCGGTCGTCAGGATCACGGTGCCGGTGCTGTCGGTGACGAAGACCGCGTCGGAAATTCCGGCCCAGCTTTTTTCGAACTTGGTGAGATCCACCTCGACCACGATCACGCCGATGAGCGCCCCGCCGTTGGTGATCTTGCGCGAATAGGCGAACTGGTAGCCCCCTGCCTCGGTCCGGGCCGTGGTGAACACCGTGTCCGACGCGCGCAGCGCCTCGACGAAATAGGGGGTCTGACGATGGGTCGATCCCAGCCGTTCGCGGTCCGACGCCGCCACCGCGCGCCCGCTCTGGTCAAGGAGCAGGAGCGAGGCCGCCCCGATCTCGTCGCGGTAGGAAATCAGCCGCTGCGAGGAGTTGAGGTAATCCTCCGACGAGAGCGCCGAGATGAAGGCCGGGTCGCGCGACAGCAGAAGAGGCACGACCGAATTTCGCTGAAGCTCCGACAGCAGGTTCCCGGAATAGAGCGCGAGCCGCAGCTCTGCCCGCGTCCGCGTGCTTTCGGTATAGCGTTCGGTGAGCAGCTTGTTCGAGATCCAGACGACCGCGATGGCCGCCGCAAGGGCCGCCACAATGGCAATCCGCCCGATCAGCCCGATCGGTGCCGGTTGCCGCACCTGCGTGCTCTCGGTGTCGTCCCGATCCGTCATGGATAGGTTTTACGCGCCCCGGCGCGCTGGCTCAAGTCAGGCCGTGACGAGGCCTTGAGCGAGCGAGCGGAACATCGCCACCCCGTCGGTGCCACCATGCATCGCGTCCACCGCGCGTTCGGGATGCGGCATCATGCCCAGCACCCGGCGGTTCTCGGACAGAACGCCGGCAATGTCGCCGACCGAGCCGTTGGGGTTCGCCGCATAGGTGAACGCCACCCGGTCCTCGCCACGCAGCTTTGCCAGACCGTCCTCGTCGATGGTGTAATTCCCGTCGTGGTGCGCCACCGGCACGGAAATCACGTCGCCCGCATTGTAGCCCGAGGTGAAATCCGAAGCCGAGGTTTCGACCTTCAGATCCACGGGCCGGCAGATGAACTTCAGGTTCGCGTTGCGCATCAGCGCCCCGGGCAGAAGGCCGGTTTCCGTCAGCACCTGAAAGCCGTTGCAGACCCCCAGCACGTAGCCGCCGCGTTCAGCATGACGCACGAGCGAGGCCGAGATCGGCGATTTCGCCGCGATGGCCCCGCAGCGCAGGTAGTCGCCGAAAGAAAATCCGCCCGGAACGCCCACGATATCCAGCCCCTCGGGTAGCGCCGTGTCCTTGTGCCAGACCATGGTGACATCGGCGCCCGCGCGTTCAAAGGCGACGGCCATGTCGCGGTCGCAGTTGGAACCGGGAAAGACGATGACGGCAGCTTTCATGGGGCACTCCGTTCGGATGAGGGCATGGCGGAAGATGGCCTGCTGATAGTCCGCTGCTTCCGGCGGGTCAAGCAAGCGAAGCAGCGTTCCGCGCGACAACCCGGCCGCCCCGACCTATTGCATAGCAAGGGTATCAGTTATACTGTTCCACCGGTGAACCGAACGGTTAACGATACGCCACTCACCAGATTGATGCCCTACCACCCATGACGACCCCGCCGCTGCCGCCGACCCCGTCTGGGAACGATTCCAGGCTCGACCGCCTCAGATCTCTGTGCATCCTCGATTCCGAACCGGAACCCGGCTTCGACGAAATAACCGATTTTGTCGCACGGATGTGCGAAGTGCCAACGTCCCTTGTGTCGCTCGTGGACAATGACCGCCAGTGGTTCAAGGCTCGCACCGGATTTGACGAACCCGAGACCGACCTGCAACGCTCGGTCTGTGCCTATGTGGTGCTCGAAGGCGACCTGATCGAAATCATGGACCTGACGCAGGACCCGCGCACGAAACACAATCCGCTGGTGGCGAAACAGGACGGCATCCGCTTCTACGCCGGTGCGCCCCTGACGCTCTCGACCGGCGAAGTCATGGGTGCGCTCTGCGCCATCGATGTGGTCCCGCGCCAGCTCACCGCGATGCAGCGCGAGACCCTGCGCGTGATGGCCCGGCAGGTCGTCGCACAGATGGAGCTGAAACACGCCCTCGCGCAGGAAGAAATGCTCAAGCGCGAAGTGGATCACAGGGTCAAGAACTCGCTCCAGTCGATCTCGGCCCTGACCCGCATCCAGGCGCGCAAGACGAAAAGCGACGAGGTCCGCGCGGCGCTGACCCAGGTGCAATCGCGCATCGAGATGGTCGCGGCGCTGCACGAACAGCTCTACAAGACCTCGGCCAGCCGCGAGATGAACCTCGGTGCCTTTGTCGAGAAAGTCGGCAAGATCCTCGAAGGCGCCGGCCCCGGCAATGTCGATATCACCGCGACCTGCGACCGGGTCATGGTGACGCCGGAACAGGCCAGCGCCGTCGGGGTTATCCTGAACGAATTTGCGTCGAACTCGATCAAGCACGCCTTTCCCGAAGGCATCGGTGGCGCGATCCGTTTCGACGGTCAGCTCATGCGCGACGGCGACGACGAGAAGCTGGTGCTGGAAATGAGCGACGACGGCATCGGCATGGGCGCGGTGTCCCATACCACGGGCATCGGGCTTGCGGTGATCGAGGCCTCGGTCGCCCAGCTCGGCGGGTCGTGGGAGCCGCTCCTCGACACGCGCGGCACCGCCGCCCGACTTCACATCCCGCTCACCCGTTAGCCCGCGCGCAGAAACTCCGCGACCAGAGGGTTGAATGTCTCCGGCGCCTCGCGCATCGGCCAATGCCCCGTATCGAGCACCTCGAGCCGCGCTCCCGGGATATGCCCCCGCGCCATGCGCGCCGCCTGCACCGGCACCAGCCCGTCCGCCTGCCCGTGCACCAACAGCGTCGGCGCGCCGATCGTGGCGAGCGCATCCGGCCCAAAGACCGTACGCAACCGGCGTGGCGTCAACTCGCCCCGTTGAAACCCCACGAAGGCGCTCTGATCGGTCAGGCTGTCCAGCGCCGCGCGCACATCCGCGACGACCTCGTCCGTCAGCCGCGCGGGATCGGCAAAGATCGACCGCAGCGACGGTTTCAGAAGCCCGGGATAGCGCGCCAGCATCGCGAACGTGACCTTCGTCAGCAGCAGGTTCACCGCCGCCCAGGAGGTCAGATGCCACTGCGCGCGGGCGGCCAGACCATAGGCCGACACCGGCACCAGCCGTCTGACACGCTCCGGGTGATGCACCGCCATCCACAGGGCCGCACCGCCGCCCATCGACACGCCGACCAAATCCGCCCGCGCGACGTCCAGCCGGTCCATCAGGTCGACCAGCCACCGGCCCAGATCGGGGATCGTGTAGGCGCGCCCGAAGCCGGCGCTGCCGCCATATCCCGGCCAGTTCGTCGCGATCACGTCATGCGATTGCGCGAGCTCCGGTAGAAAATGGCGCCACGACAGCGCCGCGCGGTCGAGCCCGCCCCCATGAAGCAAAAAAGCAGGGACACCGCCCCTGCCTTTCGTCTCGTGGATGACCGCAGGTCCGGTCGCGCTCGCCAGCGTCCGTCCTTCGGGGAACCGTGACACCGCGCCGCCTCCGGCCTTACATGTGGACCTGATAGCTCTCGATCACGGTGTTGGCGAGCAGCTTTTCGCACATGTCCTTGATCGTCGCCTCGTCGGTGCCCTCTGCCACGTCAAGCTCGATCACCTTGCCCTGACGCACGCCCGAGACGCCGTCAAAGCCCAGCGACCCCAGCGCATGGCGCACCGCTTCGCCCTGCGGGTCCAGCACGCCGTTCTTCAGCATCACGTCCACACGCACCTTCATCGACCGCTCCTTAATTGATCAGCTTCGGCTTCGCGCCGGTATGGGTCACATTCGTCGGCATCACGCCCAGACGCTTGGCCACCTCTGTATAGGCATCGGTAAGCGAGCCAAGGTCACGGCGGAACACGTCCTTGTCCAGATGCGCGCCGGTTTCGATATCCCACAGACGGCAGCTGTCCGGGCTGATCTCGTCGGCCACGATGAGCCGCATGTAATCGCCTTCCCAGATGCGCCCGATCTCGATCTTGAAGTCGACGAGCTTGATCCCGACCCCGTGCATCACGCCCGACATGAAGTCATTGACCCGCAGCGCAAGCGCCACGATATCGTCGAGGTCCTGCTGCGAGGCCCAGCCGAAAGCGATGATGTATTCCTCGGGCACCAGCGGGTCGCCGAGCGCGTCGTCCTTGTAGGAAAACTCGATGATGGGACGGGGCAGCGGCGTGCCCTCTTCCAGACCCAGCCGCTTGGCCATGGACCCGGCCGCAAAGTTGCGCACGATGACCTCGAGCGGAATGATCTCGACCTGCCGGATCAGTTGCTCGCGCATGTTGAGGCGCTTGATGAAGTGGGTCGGAACGCCGATGGAGGCGAGGCCGGTCATGAAGAACTCGGACAGGCGGTTGTTCAGAACCCCCTTGCCCTCGATCGTCGCTTTCTTCTCGGCGTTGAAGGCCGTGGCGTCGTCCTTGAAATACTGCACGAGCGTGCCCGGCTCGGGGCCTTCATACAGAATCTTCGCCTTGCCCTCGTAGATCTTCTTGCGACGCGCCATGGGAAAGTCTCCTTGCCGCGCGAACCCTCCGCACGGTTGTCCGCGCCCTCTTAGACCAAGGTGGGCAGAGGGGCAAGCGGGGCAAGGCCGGGAATATCAGCCTCGGCGCCGCTGCCAAGGATACGCGCAGTCCGTGTTGGGGGTTGTCAGGCGGCCGACTGGGTGCCAAAAAGCCCCTGCGCATCGGCGAGCAGCGAGAATTCATCCTCCCGGATACCCATGGCGCACTGCATTTCGACAAGGAAAAGCACGTCGCCAATCTGGAACACGGGGTTGTCCCGAGACATTTCCATGGCGAGCCGCAGCGCAAGGCGCCGCTCCGCCATCGTCATGACGGACACACCGGCGCGCATCACCTTGTCGGCGCCGCGCTCGGCGATCTCGGCCAGAATTTCGTCGGTCAGGTCCTTCATCTCGTCCGCGCCAAAGGCGCGCAAGAGCGGCACGGACAACAGAACTCTGGACAGCACCGCGCCCGTGGCCTGGTCCAGCGCGCCGTCCGGTGCAGCGATGGCAACGGGCATGGTCAGGATTGCCCTCAGGGTTTCGGTGCGGACCATGTTGTTTTCGCCCGGCTTGGCGCCAGCCTGCCCCGCTCCACCCTGCTGAACGTCATTCTGCCCGAAATTGCTAAGAAAACCCATTCGCTCTCACCTCTTCGCCTCTTTACGCTCCATGCCGCGACACAACGATCCAAATGTGGCAAAAGGATGGAAAAAACGGTTAACAAGCCAAATATGGACCCGGCACCCGGCTTTTTTCGGGGGCGAGTGCCTTTCAACGGGTCCGTATTCTGCCGCGCAACCGACCTCTGGGGACTTGCGGCAGCGTCGCCGAGGGGGCATATCGGACCCGACCGCCAACCACCGGCCAAAGGGACGAGACCATGAGCACCTTCAACGACCGCGAGAACGCCTTCGAAAACAAATTCGCCCATGACGCGGACATGCAGTTCAAGGCGGAAGCCCGCTGCAACAAGCTTCTCGCGATCTGGGCCGCCGGGCTTCTGGGCAAGACCGGCGACGATCTCGCCGCCTATATCACCGAGGTGATCAAGTCCGACTTCGAGGAACCCGGCGACGACGACGTGATCCGCAAGGTCGCGGGCGATCTGGGCGACAAGAGTTCTGCCGACGAAGTGCGCGCGCAGCGCGTCGCCTTTCTCGCCGAGGCCAAAGCGCAGCTCATGAGCGAAATCTGACATCGCCATTTGATCAAATGTTTATCGTTTGATCTCAGGGGCGTGCGGGAAACCGCGCGCCCTTTTCCTGTCGGGACCTGGAGAAAATTGAAACCTTAGCGCGGATTTCCGAGTTAGTGCCGGGCAACCATACACAGGTAATGCCATGCACACTAAAGGACGCAAGATATCCATCGCGGGCGCGCAGCTGCACGTCCAGACCTCGGGGAATCCCGAAGGCCGCACCATGCTGTTTCTGCACGGCGGCGGCGGGTCGCTCGCCGACTTCGAACCCCTCATGTCGGATTTCTCGGACTTCAATTGCGTCCATCTCGATTCCCGCTCCCATGGTGCCTCCACGCGCGGCGGCCATGCCCAGAGCTACGCACGCCTCGCCGACGATGTCGAAGCGGTGATCCAGGCGTTGAACCTGCGACGCCCGGCGTTGATCGGTCACTCGGACGGTGGCGTCGCGGCGCTCGAAGTGGCCGCACGACGCCAGACAGACATCGCAGGCATCGTGACCATCGGCGCACACCGCTACGTGCCGACGAGAAAGGTGCGCGACGAGCTCTGCGCCCTGACCCCCACCAGCTGGCGCGCGCAGGCCCCCGAGGGCGTCAGGACCTACGAGGCGCTCAATCCCGAGCCCGACATGGACCGGCTCCTCGAGGAACTTGTCTGCATGTGGTGCGATGAAACGCCCGGCGCCTACCCCGGCGACCGAACCTCGCGGATCAAATGCCCCTCGCTCATCCTTGGCGGCGAACACGACCACCTCGTCAGCGTGGACGAGACGATCGACCTCGCCCGATCGATTCCCGACGCCCATCTGGGCATCATCCCATATTCGACCCACGCGATGCATGACGAACAGCCCGAGCGTATCTCGCCGTTCATCTGCGACTTCATGATGTTTCTCGAGGACGAACCGGCCTTGACCGCCTAGGTCCAAACCCGGTCCGCGGCCCGAATTTCCCCGCCTTCACCCGTTAACCCGGCCTTAGCAGGCGGAACGCTAGGCTGGCACCGGCGACGACGGGTGGCGCGGAAAAGGTTCGGGGAACATGAAGACGAAATACCAGGGTGCGGGCCCTCTACCGGGACTGCTCGCGCGGACGGCTGGCGGGCGACCTGCGGGCAGCGACGCACGCAGGGAAAGCGCGAACGGGCCGGGCATAAGTGCGACCGCGTCGCGGGCCGGTCTCGCCGTCAGTGCCCCGCGGCTCCTCGTTCGCCAACTTCCGGCACTCGGCGTCATTCTCGTCTTTGCGGTCCTCCTGCGCGACCGGGTCGCCGACCTCGATTTCGGCCATATCCGCAGTGCCCTCGTCACCGTTGGCCCCGGACAATGGATCGCGGGCGCTGCCCTGACCGCGATCAGCTTCTGGTCCCTCGGGCGCTACGACGTGGTCGTCCACCGGCTTGTGGGGCGCGACACCGACCCGCGCCGGGCCGCGCGCACCGGCATGACCGCCATCGCAATCGGTCAGACCGTGGGACTTGGGGCAATCACCGGCACCTTCGTGCGCTGGCGGATGCTGCCTGGACTGGGGCTGATCGACGCCACCCGCATTTCGATCATCGTGTCCTTCTCGTTTCTGAGCGCTTGGGTAGTGGTCACCGCCGCCGCCGTGATCATGTTGGGCGCTGCCTTGCCCCATGCCCGGCTTGCCGCCGCGCTTGTGATAGCCGTTGCCTTCATGCTCGTGGTCCTCTCGGTCTGGCGGCCCGGGGCGCTTGCCCGCTTGACTCTGCCGCCGCTCAAGGCAATGGCCCTCATACTCATCTTCACGACCATCGACACCGTCGCGGCCAGCGCCGTGCTCTGGGCCATGCTGCCCGAGGGGCTTTCGATTCCCTTCCCGACCCTGCTGACCGCCTATCTCCTCGCATTGGGCGCGGGGCTGGTCCTGACGACGCCCGGCGGCGTCGGCCCTTTCGAGGTCGCGCTCCTCGCGCTCCTGCCCGATGCGCCTGCCGAACCGCTTCTGGCCGCCGTCCTCGCCTACCGCGCCGTCTACTACGCCGCCCCCGCTGTGATCGGCGCGCTCCTCCTCGCGCGCCCGCCGACGCGCCCGCCCCTGCCCGAGGTTGCGCGCGCCGATTTGAATCGCGTCGATCCGAACCACCTCCCGCTCAAGATCGAGGCGGCGCTCGACACCGCCCCCCGCGCCGAGGCCGCACTTCTGCGCCATGGACGCTTCCATCTCCTGTCGAATCTGCGCAACTGGCCCGCCGCCCTTGTCGCCCGATCCGGCCAAAGCCTCATCCTGCTGGGCGACCCGCTTGCCCGCGACAGCGGCGAGGAGGTGCTTGCAGGCCTGACCGACCGCGCCGCACTCACCCTGGCCGTGCCCGTCGTCTACAAGTGCGGCGCCCGGTTCGCCACACGGGCCCGCCGCGCCGGATGGCAGGTGCTGCCCATCGCGCGCGAGGGCTGGGTTGATCCGCGCGTTTTTTCCGATGCCGGCGCGGACCGACGCAACCTGCGCCGCAAGCTGCGCAAGGCCGAGGGGGCCGGACTGGTCCTTACCACCATTTATCCGGGCGACCCCGCGCCGCTTCCCCTGTCCGACATGGAAGATCTCGCCGACCGCTGGCGCGCCGCACGCGGCGGCGAGCGCGGTTTCTCCATGGGGGTCTGGGACCCGGGAACACTGCGCCACGCGCTGATTATCCTCGCCCATGATGCCCACGGTCGGCTACGCGGCTTCGTGACCTGCCACATGAACCGGCACGAGGCGACGCTCGACCTCATGCGTCAGGACGACGGTGCCCCGGACGGGATGACCTATCGCCTCGTCGATGCAGCGATCCGCGCTGCGGGCGACGCGGGACTCGCGCGCTTTTCGCTCGCTTCCGTCCCCTTCGGCGTGGCACCGGGCGAGCTGTCGCTCTTTCGATACCTGCGCCGACAGCTCGACAACGCGACCGGGGCCGAGGGCCTGCGCCAGTTCAAGACCGCCTTCGGCCCGCGCTGGGAAACGCTTTACCTCGCCGCGCCGAACCGCCTGTCGCTTGTGCTCGGTGCCGTCGACATCGTCCGCGAAATCACTCGTCAGGAAAAACGCCCCACGCCTGGGCACCAGCGACCCTAGGCTGATTGAACCTCAACGCCTTTCGTGGCAAAGGGACCGCGACCGATCCCTTCAGCACTTCCCGGAACCGAGGCCCCCATGTCCCAGAACGCGCTCGCCAAACTCCTTTCCGAGAACGACTGGCTCATGGCCGACGGAGCGACCGGCACCACGCTCTTCAACATGGGCCTCACCTCCGGCGACGCGCCCGAGATGTGGAACGTCGAATACCCCGACCGCATTCGTGCGCTCTACAAGGGTGCGGTCGACGCAGGGTCGGACATCTTTCTCACCAACAGCTTCGGTGGCACCGCCTCGCGGCTAAAGCTGCACGACGCACAGGACCGGGTGGGCGAGCTCAATCGCATCGCCGCCGAACTGGGACGCGAAATCGCCGACAAGGCGGGCCGCACCGTGGTTGTCGCAGGTTCCATGGGCCCGACCGGCGAAATCATGCAGCCCATGGGACCGCTGTCCTATGAGGGCGCGGTCGAGATGTTTCACGAACAGGCCGAGGCGCTCAAGGAAGGCGGCGCCGACGTGCTCTGGGTCGAAACCATTTCCGCGCCCGAGGAATACAAGGCTGCCGCGCGCGCCGCCGAGCTTGCCGACATGCCCTGGTGCGGCACGATGAGCTTCGACACGGCGGGCCGGACCATGATGGGCGTGACGTCGGCGGCCATGGCGAAACTGGTTGAAACGCTGCCCAACCCGCCGCTTGGCTTCGGCGCGAACTGCGGCGTCGGCGCCTCTGACCTCCTGCGCACCGTGCTGGGCTTCACCACGGCGGGGGCCACGATCCCGACCATTGCCAAAGGCAACGCGGGGATCCCGAAATACGTCCACGGCCACATCCACTATGATGGCACGCCCGAGCTCATGGCCGATTACGCCGTCCTCGCCCGCGACTGCGGCGCGACGATCATCGGCGGTTGCTGCGGCACGACGACCGAGCACCTGCGCTCGATGCGCGAGGCACTGGAACGAGGCGGCACTTGGCGGCTTTTCCTCGGTCTCGGACGGCACCGACGACAAGGGCCCCGCGCCCCGCGAAAGGCGCGGCCGCCGCCGGAGCTGATCCCCGCGACAGACCGCTACATCGACGCCCCGTCGTAATGATGGGCCGTCAGGGCGCGCGGATCGACCCCGTCGAGGCAATTGGCGTTGACCGCCACCGTCTCGGTCCCGTCCGGCATCATGCCATAAGCGAAGCTCTCGACCCCGCAGGTCGCGCAGAAAAGATGCCGGATCGTCCGGCTCGCAAAGCGAAACTCCGTGACCGCATCCTCGCCCGCGAGCAAGGTGAACGCAGAACGCGGCGCGAAAACCAAAGTGAACCCCAACCGCTCGCAGCGCGAGCAGTTGCACGTCACCGCCCCCGCCAGATCCACCTCGACTTCATAGCTCACCGCGCCACATTGGCAGCCGCCCGTGTAGTGTTCTGTCGCCATGCTCCTGTCCCTCCCTCAAAACAATTCAAGCTGCGCCGACGGCTCGCGCGGCACCCGGAACTTGTCCAGCGCCAAGGCCGGCAGCCGATCCTCGAACCCGAGCCGCGCCTTCGCCACTTCGAAACGTCGCGCGATAAGCTCAGCATAGGCCCCCTCGCCCCGCATCCGCTTGCCGAAGGTCGGGTCATAGTCCTTGCCCCCGTGCATTTCACGCAGATGCCCCATGATCCGTGCCGCCCGTTCCGGGTAATGCTCGCCCAGCCAGTCGCGAAACAGCGCCGACACCTCGAGCGGCAGGCGCAGCATGATCCAGCTCGCGGCCCGCGCCCCCGCCTCGCGCCCGGCGGTCAGGATGTTCTCGAGCTCCGCATCGGTCAGCGCAGGGATCATGGGCGAGGCCATGACCCGCACCGGCACCCCCGCCGCCGACAGCGCGCGGATCGTCTCGAGCCGCCGCGCGGGCGTGGGACAACGCGGCTCCATTCGCCGCGCGAGGTTGCGGTCGAGCGTCGTGACCGACACCCCCACATGCACCAGCCCTTCGGCAGCCATGGGTGCCAGCAGGTCGAGGTCGCGCTCGATGAGCGTGCCTTTGGTCACGATGCCCACCGGATGCCGATGCGCCCAGAGCACTTCAAGCACCTCGCGCATGACCCGCATCTTGCCCTCGATGGGCTGATAGGGGTCGGTGTTCGTCCCGATCGCGATGGTCGCGGGCCGGTAGCTCTTGCGCCCAAGCTCGCGCGCGAGCACCGCACCGATCCCGGGCCGCGCCACCAGCCGCGTCTCGAAATCCAGCCCCGGCGACATGCCGAGCCAGGCATGCGAGGGCCGCGCGAAGCAGTAGACACAGCCGTGCTCGCACCCCCGGTAGGGGTTGATCGAGCGGTCAAAGGACACGTCGGGCGAGGTGTTCTTCGTGATCGCGGACCGTGAAACTTCGAGCCGCACCTCGGTCTTGAACGCCGCTTCGCCCTCGCGCTCCCAGCCGTCGTCGATCTCGACCCTCGACAAACGCTCGAAGCGACCGGTCTCGTTCGACCCGGCCCCGCGTGACCTGCGACGCTCTTTCTCGATGTTGCGCGACTCAATCATGAGAACATTTGTAGAACATTAATCCCGGCGTGGTAAAGGTCGCCCGAGATATCCCGAATGTCGCAATTGGCGGGCATTGCCGCGACAATTGACCCCATGTAAGGACGAGGAATAACAGCGCGACGCCAGAGGATTAGCGACATGGCCGACGAAGACGACATCATCCTGTCCGAACTCGAAGACGACGACCTCGTCGCCCAGATGATGGACGACCTCTACGATGGCCTCGCGGACGAGATCGTCGAGGGCACGAACATCCTTCTGGAACGCGGCTGGGCCCCCTACCGGGTCCTGACCGAGGCGCTGGTCGCCGGCATGACCATCGTCGGCCACGACTTCCGCGACGGGATTCTCTTCGTGCCCGAAGTGCTTCTGGCCGCGAACGCGATGAAATCCGGCATGGCGATCCTGAAGCCGCTGCTCGCGGAAACCGGCGCGCCGACCATCGGCAAGATGGTGATCGGCACGGTCAAGGGCGACATCCACGACATCGGCCAGAACCTTGTCACCATGATGATGGAAGGTGCCGGGTTCGAGGTGAAGAACATCGGGATCAACAACCCGGTCGAAAACTACATCACCGCCTGCGACGAATTCGACGCCGACATCCTCGGCATGTCCGCGCTGCTCACCACGACCATGCCCTACATGAAGATCGTGATCGACCAGCTCGTGGCCGAAGGCCTGCGCGACAAGTATATCGTGCTCGTCGGCGGAGCGCCCCTTAACGAGGAATTCGGCAAGGCGATCGGCGCCGACGCCTACTGCCGCGACGCCGCCGTTGCGGTGGAAACCGCCAAGACCTTCATGGCGCGCAAGCACAACCAGCGCGCCGGGGCCTGACCTCGACCTGAAGACAACGCGCCCCGGGGTTGACCCGGGGCCGTGTCACCCACATCTGCTGCGGATCACGCCCTCACGATCGGCCCCCGCGATGCCCCGCAAAGTCTTCCTCGCAGCCCTCGCCCTCCTCACGGGCGCGCTTGCCGCCTATGTTCTCGTCGAGGCGATCGTCACCGAACACCTGTCGCAACAGGTTGTCTACGCGCTCCTGCCGCTGGTGCTCCTCTGCACACTTGCCGTGAACGCCCTGCGCAAACCGCGCGATTGACCCGCCCGATTGACCTCCGTGGCCACGATCCCCATCTTCGTGAGAGGGAAAGGAGCCTTCATGCCGCTCGACAAATTCGTCCTTATCCTCGTGATCGTCATCGCCGCCGCCGGGGCGACCGTCTGGATCGGCACGCTCGTCGCCGCGTCGACCCAGATGCCCCTCGGCTGGCTCGCGATCGTCCCCGTCGTCCTCGTCGTGACGATCCTCTGGCGCGTCATCGCAGACCGCCTGTCCAACCGCGAAGACGACCACTACGACCGGATAGAGAAATGACCCCCGAGATGATCGTCGTCACCACCGACAGCCTGCCGGGGCGCGAGATCGCGCAGACCCTCGGCCTCGTGCGCGGCTCGACCGTGCGCGCCAAACACATCGGGTCCGACATCGTTGCCAGTCTGCGCAACCTCGTCGGCGGTGAGGTCCGCGAATACGCAGCCCTCCTTGCCGGTGCCCGCGAACAGGCACTCGACCGTATGATCGCCGAGGCGCGAACGATGGGCGCCGATGCCGTCGTCGGCGCGCGGCTCGAGACCTCGACCATCGCGCAGGGCGCGAGCGAGATTCTCGCCTATGGCACTGCCGTCCGGCTCAAGTGACCACGCTCTCCGACACCACCCTGACCACCGAGGGCCTTGCCCCCAGCGGCGCGGGCCGCGTCCTGGTCGTGGCCTGCGGCGCGCTCGCCCGCGAAATCCTCGCGATCCGCGACGCCAATGGCATGGATCACCTCGACCTCACCTGCCTGCCCGCGATCCTGCACAACCGCCCCGACAGAATCGCCCCGGCGCTCGACGCGCTTATCACCGAACAGGCACCGCACTACGACCGCGTGTTCATCGCTTATGCCGATTGCGGTTCGGGCGGCGCGATCGAGGCCGTTGCGCGAAAGCACGACGCGGAAATGATCGCCGGTCCCCACTGCTACAGCTTCTTCGAAGGCAACGACACCTTCGCCGCCCATGGCGAAGTCACCGCTTTCTACCTCACCGATTTCCTCGCCCGCCAGTTCGACGCCTTTGTCACCAAACCCCTGGGCCTCGACCGCCACCCGCAATTGCGCGACGCCTATTTCGGGAACTACGAGAAACTTGTCTACCTCGCCCAGACCGAGGACCCCGCCCTCGACGCCGCCGCCCGCGCCGCCGCCGAAAAACTCGGCCTCGCCTATGAGCGCCGGTTCACGGGCTACGGCGACCTCGCAGCCGCCCTCACCCCGCTCGAGGTCCCCCGCTTCTCTGGTTCATGAATATCCTCGGGGAGGTTTGGAGGGGTCCGAGGACCTCTCAAACGGGGGGTGCGGGGGGCTGGCCCCCGCAACGGTCGGGATGCGGCGCAGCCGGAAGCCGAAACCCCATGGGGAATCGCGCGATCAGGCCGCCTCGACCGCCAGCTTGTTGATCCGCTGGATCATCGCCTTGAGCCCGTTCGAGCGCTGTGACGACAGGTTGTCCTCGAGCGACAGCCGGGCGAGTTCCGCCTTCGCGTCGATCTTCGGCACGTCTGCCACGGGCACCCCATTATAAAGCGCGCCCAAGACCGCGATCAGCCCGCGCACGATCAGAGCATCGGACTCGCCCCGAAACCTGAACACGCCGCCCTCGATCTCGGGAAACAGCCAGACCTGCGAAGCGCAGCCGTCCACCTTGGTCGCGGGCACCTTCAACGCGTCTTCGAGCGGCGGCATCGCACGCCCCATGTCTATGACGAGCGCATAGCGGTCTTCCCAATCGTCCAGAAACTCGAAATCCTCGACAATCGCTTCAAAACTCTCGGTGGCCATCGCGCAAACTCCGTCAGGTCCCTGCTTCGCGCTTTCACCTATGCCCGCGTCCCGGAAAGGTCAAACCGCGAAAGGCGGGCCGTCAAACGCATCTGGCCGCGAGATGCGGGTTTTCAAACGCCCCGCTTTCGGCTAGTCAATTTGACAGGATCAGGGGGACACACATGATTTTCCGTGCCATCGCCACCACCACGCTACTGGTTGCGCTTTCCGGATGCTCCGGCGGCGGCGTTTCGCTGAACCCGCTCGACTGGTTCGGACCGAAATCCGACGTGGAACTCGTGGTCGTGGAACCCGAAGAAGGCTGGGACTACAGCGCCCGCGACTATCGCGGCCCGATCCAGCAGGTCACCCGTCTCGTGGTCGAACGCGCCTCGGGCGGCGTCCTCATCCGGGCCGAAGGCGTTCCGCCGTCGCTGGGCTACTGGGAGGCCGATCTCGACCCCGAGAACGACGAGAACCCCGTGGACGGCGTGATGACCTATACGTTCAACGTGGCCCCGCCGCCGTGGAACGAACCGCAGGGCACGGTCTATTCCCGCACCATCACGGTCGCGCACTACGTGTCGGACCGGACGCTGGGCGACACGCGCACGATCCGCGTGGTGGGCGCAACGAACAGCCTCACCTCGGGCCGCCGCTAGGCACCTCGTCGCCAGGCACCCCCGGCCCAGTCCTCTCAGATCACGATCACCCGCACGCTCGAGCCCTTGACGCCGAGCGCCAGCTCGCCCTTGCAGAGCCTGAGCGCGTCCTTGCCAAAGACCTCGGCCCGCCAGCCCTTGACCGCCGGCACGTCCTTTTTGCCGGCCGCAAGCAGGTCGAGTTCCGCCGCCGAAGCCACAAGCTTCTGCGCAACGCCCGCCTCTTCGCAGCGCGCCTTGAGGAGCACGCGCAGCAGATCGGCCAGCGCCGGGTTCACCTGCAGCTTCTCGCGCCCGTCGCTTTCGACCTCCGGCAGATCGGACGACGGACACTCAAGCCCCGCCGCCACCGCGGCAAGGATCCCGTCCGCGATCTCGCCCTTGCGGGCCTCGCGCAGCAGCAGCCGCGACCGGCCCAGTTCCGCGATGTCCTTGGGTTTGGTCGAGGCCAGCTCCATCAGCGCATCGTCCTTGTAGACCCGGCTTCTGGGAATGTTGCGTGACTGGGCGAACTCCTCGCGAAACGCCGCAAGCTCCCGCACCACGGCCAGGAAACGGCCCGAGTTGGTCCGCGTCTTCACGCGCCGCCAGGCCTCGCGCGGGGAAATGTCGTAGGTCGCCGGATCGGTCAGCACCGACAGCTCTTCCTTGACCCATTTCTCCCGGCCCGACTTGTCGAGTTCCGCCTTCAGGAATTCGTAGATCTCGCGCAGATAGGTCACGTCGCCGATGGCGTATTTCTTCTGCGCATCCGTCAGCGGGCGGCGCGACCAGTCCGTGAAGCGGCTCGACTTGTCGAGCGAGGCCTTGCAGACCTTGCGCACCAGCGTCTCGTAACCGACCTGATCGCCGAAGCCCGCGACCATGGCCGCGACCTGCGTATCGAAAAGCGGCGACGGAAAGACACCGGCATCGACCCAGAAAATCTCGAGATCCTGACGTGCCGCGTGGAACACCTTGACCACGCCCTCGTCGCGGAAAAGCGCGTAGAGCGGTTCGAGCGACAGGCCCTCGACCAACGGATCGACGAGCACCGCGTCTTCCTTGTCGTCGTCGCCCGGCACGGCAAGCTGCACGAGGCAGAGCTTGGAATAATAGGTCCGCTCGCGCAGAAATTCCGTGTCCACGGTCACATAGGGAAATGTGGCTGCCCGTGCGCAGTAGTCGGCAAGCGCCTCGGTCGTCGTAATCGTCTTCATCCGGATGATCTTTATCTCACGTTGCCGTCTCGTTTACGTGGAAACGCAGGGGATTGAAAGAGACGACTACAGGTTGAGCAAGCCGCGCTCGCCCGCCAGAAACCGGTCGAGGACCATGGGATAGAGCCGGTGCTCCATCGGCAGCACCCGCGCGGCGAGGCGCGCCTCATCATCCCCCGGCAGGATCGGCACCCGCGCCTGCCCCAGCACCCGTCCCCCGTCCAGTTCCGCCGTCACCTCGTGCACCGAACAGCCCGCCTCGGCATCGCCCGCCTCGATCGCGCGGGCATGAGTGTGAAGACCCTTGTAATTCGGGAGGAGCGAGGGGTGGATGTTGAGCATCCGGCCCGCGTAGTGATTGATGAAGGTCGGCGTGAGAATACGCATGAAACCGGCCAGACAGATGACGTCCGGTTGCGCCGCGTCGATCACCTCGATCAGCCGCGTCTCGAACGCCGCGCGATCCTTGGCAAAGTCGCGATGATCCACCACAGCGGTCTCGATCCCCAGAGCCTCGGCCTTGGCAAGCCCTCCGGCTCCGGGCACGTTCGACAGCGCCAGCACGGGCCGCGCGCCGTCACCGGCCAGCAGATGTCGGGCCAGCGCCACCATGTTGGACCCCGACCCGGAAATCAGGATCGCGATACGCTTCAAAGC